>JBBQWM010000025.1:0-92191 GCA_038210655.1 Chloroflexia bacterium | reverse complement strand
AAGTGGACGATGCCGGCACCGAATTGGGCTAATATTCTCAACCAGCTTGCAATTCGGTTCGAGGGGCGGTTTTCGGTTTAATCGGAGATAACCAATTGTAAATACTGACTGACTTATTTACACACAACTATTGACACTCTCCAATTTCTTACAAACAACCCAGGCTTGTGGGACTTTGCTCTGCCTATAGATGTTATTCTACTTTTCAGATAGGCTCTATTTTTAGGCGATTTCGGGCGGGGAAATGCGTACTCCGCCCTTACTCCCGCTATGGGGAACGTGAACATCCCCTGGATGGAGGACTAATTTCGAGTATTCTGGCTCCCAGTACATCAAAAAACGCCGCCCACAATCAGGGCAGAACCATTCTTCGGCGCTACTCGCATAAGTCTTTTCTAACCTCATCTCGTGATGTTGTGATTGATACATCTCTATCCCCTTTTCTCTACAAAATCCACCATATCCAAGAAAGAGATCACATAGGGCTGGATTAAAACTAGCTGCAAGCGATATAACCTACGATTTCTCTTATCAAGCAGTCGCCCTATATCGTGCTTAGGCATAAACTATACCAGGTAAATTCAAAACGAGTCTAACCCAACCAGATAATCCTAATCAGGCTGAGAATAATATCATAAGGGAGCAAGGTTACAATTCACATTACAAAACGAAAGTGTTTAGATCAAAACTTGGCCTGTCTTATTTCTTACGCTCACCATGCCCCATCCTGATTAGGGCCATAACAAAGTCTGTAGGAGCGGGCTTCCGCCCGCGATGCGCGACCTCGACCCAGGCGCTTGATCGCGGGCGGAAGCCCGCTCCTACAGGTGAAATTGGAACTTTGGTAGCGCCCTGCCATCCTGATCAGGTTGTTTGACTTTAGTAGTGACCTTTTGGTATTGCGCTAACCTTTCAGCCCCTCGAAATAATCCTGTTCGAGCAGCCAGGCGATAGCTTTGGAGATCACTTCTGGGAGCAAGCGCGGGACGATCACAAAGATTGGTTCGGCAAAATAAACTTCGCCAAATCGAGCGCCGGAAGCAAACCGGCTTGTAAATGAAAAGAAATCCTCGAAATGGAGCCGGTAGGCCCGACCGTCCTCTATTTCCAAAAGAACGTCTTTTACTAGCCCCTCATACTTAAGCTCGGCCTCTTTTTCACGGGATATAAAGCCGTCGGGGAAAGTAACGTTAAATTGAGGTAATTCTTTGAGCTTGCCTTTTTTGCGCTGGTTGTTAGCAAGTGGGATAAAATGCTCGAAATAGTTCAGTTCTACCAGAGCCGCGACCGCTTCCTGGATAATCTCCGGCGTTATCTTTGAGACCACCACTAGCCCCAACTCGGCGAACCAATCCAGCTTGTAAAGCGTAGTGTAGCGGACAAATTCTTGGGCCAGCAAATAAAAGTCGGTGAAATGTAGTCGGTAACGGCTACCATCCTCGAATCGAACGATCACATCCTCAAGCAACCCCTCTTTTTGGGCGATTTCCGGCTCTGCCAGGTAGCCTTCTGGGAAGATTATCTTATAGTTTTGCTTTGTCTCTGACATTCTAAGCACCTCAACGCTTCTTTGGCCCGGCTAATTTCGATTAAATATAGCACAACCAGCCGACAAATGCAGAATTTTTGAGCGCCGACTGCTTGCCTGCATTCCGGCAATGCTTTCTAATTTAGTAAATTGTGATAAAGAACATATAATTAGGTCTAGCAATCTTGACCAAAATGGTTTACAATTATTCGCACGGGTGGAAAATACCTGAGTAGGTTTGTTAAGTATAATGCTCTGGATAGTAAAGAAACCTATCGGGGCTAATCGTGCAATGGGTAGGTGGTAATTATGTTGATGCAAATTAAGAATGACACAACTTTGCTCAACAACTTCATCGACGAGGTTGAGCGCTATCTTAAAATAGTAAACAGTGAGCGGCAATTGGTAGAGTTGGTGAGCAATAGCTTGAGCAACTTGTTGGCCCGACGTGATGCGGGTTGGTTGCCTCAGGCGTATTTGCGTCCGCGTGACGGAGCCTATTCGCAATATCCGCTTTATGTCGCCCCGAACGGTACTTTTTGCGTGACGGCGCTGGCTTTTAGCCCCGGCGCAGCGACCAATGTTCACGACCACCGGGTCTGGGGGGTGGTAGGGGTCTATCAGGGGTTGGAAGAGCAGATGCTTTACAAGCGTAAGCCGGAAGGTGGAATACGGGAAGCCGGTCTAATGGTCTCGCAACCTGGCGATTGTAGCTACCTACTCCCACCCGAAGAAGAAATTCATAGTGTTACCAATCCAACCGGAGACTGTGCCGTCTCGATCCACGTTTACGGGGCCGATATTGCCCAAGTGCCACGCCATCAATTCTGTTTGCAAACAGGCCGGGTCAGTACGGTTTATTCGAGTTACACGCTTTAACCAAACTACCAGCAAGCAGCAACGGGAAGTCCTGAATTTTGGTAGGTTCAGGGCTTTTTTTTATTGGATCGGTTTGCTATAATAAGGGCATTAAAAGCAAGTGCCGCTTGGTTTATTTTTGCCAGAAATATAAAGCTAAAAAGCTGCGAAATCTGGCTGAGGTATTAAGAAAAATGAAAGGCGCGGGAGTCTTTACAAACGATGCGAAGCTATTGGAATACCGATCATTTTCGCCAGAGTCTAATGGTGGTCAACCTGGCGACCCAGGGTTATAGCTCGGAAGAGCTAAAGGTTTTCTTCTATTATTTCTTTGATAGTAGCGCCGATCACTGGACGCTAAGTGATAAGTATGCCTGGGCCAAAGCGCACGTTGAAAATTTCCGCTCCGGCAATCTCGATTTTGATGACGAGTTGGTAGCTCGTTAGCTTGAACCATATTGAGTATATGTTAGAAATTTTTTCTAACATATACTTTTTAGTGGTTTGGGCCAAAGTGTCACAGTCGCCCGTTTTTACGGTTTGAACAGGTGCAAAATCTGACGCGCACCCCTTTTTGTAATTACCCCAAAACATAATCCAGATACAACGAATAAATATTGCCCAAACTCACAAATCTCATTACAATAGAATAGGTTCAAGAATAGGTTCAGTTGCTTGTAAAAAATAAGGGTCTTTTATTTAGAAGGTTATCGGTAATTAGAAAGTTCTCAAAGAGCAGGGAGAAGTTATGCTAAAGGTGAGCAGGGCCAATAAAGCCTTGCGCGGGCTAAGTCTGGCCTTAATCGGAGGCTGGTTGGCACTAGCGATGCTAGGGAGTCAGGCTGGAGCAGCCCAGGCCGCCGTGCGAGTCGGCGATATGCCAGTCTTTGCCCAGCAGCATTACTTGAGTTGCGAGTATGCCGCGACCCGCGCGGCGGTCGCACGCTGGGGGGTGCAGATCAGCGAGGCTGACTTTATCAATGGGATCGGCGTAAACGAAAACCCCCATATCGGGTTTCGGGGTAATATCGACAACGGCTGGGGTGGTACCGACGATTACGGGATTTACGCCGAGCCAATCGCCCGCTTTTTGGCGACCAAAGGCCTGAATACCAAGCTGATTTGGGATGGCGTGGATTCGATCAAAGAAGAGCTTTCTTACGGGCGACCGGTGGTGGTTTGGATTGTAGGCGGGATGGGTTATAGCAATACCTTCGAGGCGAATGCTGCCGGGCAGAATTTCTTGCTGATGCCCTACGAACACGCTGTGACGGTCTACGGTTACGACGAGAATGGAGTCTATGTAGCTGATCCCGGCTTTGGGACTTTCGATTATTATAACTGGGCCGACTTCCGGCGAAGTTGGGGCTATCTTCAAAATATGGCGATGTCGGTCTGGCCTGCCGACCAGGGAGCGGTCAAAGGGGAGCGGCCCGGTATTGCACCCCAGTTTTACCGCTACTGGTTGCGGGGCAGTGGAATGGAATTGATCGGGCAGCCTGTCGCCGCCCCCTACGAAAGCGATAGCAAAATTTACCAGTATTTCGAGCGGGCGCGATTGGAATACGATAATGCCCAACCCCCCACCCAACCGATCCAGCGGGGGCTATTAGGTCGCGAGTTGACCGATACGCGCTTCGCCGATATAGCTTTCCTGCCGCTAACCGAAACCGAAGTAAACGATTTGAAGCCGGAAGACCGCAACCGCTTTTTCAAAGAGACCGGCTATCTGGTAAGCCCACAATTTACGGCTTTTTGGGAAGCACGTGGCGGTTTGGAAGTATTCGGCTATCCCATCTCGCGGGTCTTTGTCGAGAACGGTAAGCAGGTCCAATATTTCGAGCGGGCGCGGCTAGAAGTGCATTTTGTAGCCTTCGACCAACCAGTCGCAATCCGATTGGGGCTATTGGGAAGCGAAAAGCTGTTTTCTTAATCTAAAAAGCCCCCTTTAGAAAATAATTCTAAAGGGGGCTTTTTGCAATCTAAGGGAAATCTTATTAACCTTTGAGGCCAGTATAAGAGATACCTTCGATAAAGAACCGCTGGAAGGATACGAACATTATCACAATCGGGATCATGACCAGGATCGACCCACCCATGAGCAAGCCCCAATCGGTTTTATAGAGACTGCGGAAAGTACTCATGCCAAGCGGCAGGGTGTATTTGTCCGGGCTGCTGATAATAATCAACGGCATCAAGAAGTCGTTCCAGCGTCCCATAAAGGTGAAGATGGTCAGCGCAGCCAGGGCCGGACGAGCCAACGGCAACACGATTTGGACAAAGGTTCGGATACGACCGGCCCCGTCTACACGGGCGGCTTCTTCCAGTTCGGTCGGGATCGCGAGAAAGAACTGGCGCATCAAGAAGATGCCAAATGCCGTCACCATAAACGGGATGATAAGACCCGGAATGGAGTCGATCAGGCCCAGGTTTTTGAGCAAGATATAAATCGGCACATAGGTAATCACACCCGGTATCATCATGGTCGCCAGGATAAACCAGAAGATCAGGTTGCGGCCTGGAAAAGGAATCCGGGCAAAAGCATAGCCAGAGGTGGACGCGAAAAACAACGTCAGCAAGGTCGTGATAACCCCAACCAGAGCGCTATTAAAGTACCACTTGCCGAATTCTACTTTGGTAAAGATGTCGGTATAGTTTACCAGGGTAAACTCGCGCGGAATCCAATTGAAGCCCTTCGAGAACCCGGCGTTGATCTCGTTCTCGGTCTTGAACGAAGTGGTCAGCGACCACAAGAAGGGCAAAAATTCGATGAGCGCAAAACCGATCAGCAAAGCATAAGAAACCACTTTGATCAATATTTTGGCCCAGGGCGAACTTTCGCCTAGAACGGTCGGGGTAGCGGATTGGGTCTTGCCAGTCGGCACATTGGTTGAAACAGCCATAACTCTAACCTCCTTTCTTTGCTAATATTCCTGCTCGCTTTTAAACAGACGGCGCTGGAGCAACGTAACCCCCAAAATAATCACAAACAAGATCACCGAGGCAGCAGCGGCTACGCCCATTCGGTTGGTCTCTTTGAACGCTTGCTGGTAGATATAGAAAACGGCAGTCAGGGTCGATTTTTCCGGCCCGCCACTCCCGTTGGAAATTACGAACGCCTGGTCAAAGACCTGGAACGTACCGATCAGACCGAGCGTTACGACAAAGAAAGTCGTAGGAGCCAGCAAAGGTAGCGTAATCTTGAAGAAGCGCTGGAAGGGAGTCGCGCCATCTACGGCGGCGGCCTCGTAAAGGTGAGCCGGAATATCCTGTAAAGCGGCTAGGTACAGAATCATCATTGTGCCGGAAGTCGTCCAGATGTTCAGACCCATAATGGCGGGCAAGGCAGTATTCGGGTCATCCACCCAGGTCGGGCCGTTAATCCCGAACGCGGAGAGCGCGTAATTGAGCAGGCCAAATTTGTTAAAGACCCACAAAAAGATGATGCTGATAACCACCGAACTGCTGATCGACGGGAAGAAAAAGGCAGTACGGAAGAAAGTCCGGCCTTTGATCTTCTGGTTGACCGCGACAGCTAACAGCAAAGATAAGGCGGTCTGGATCGTTACGACGAAAAAGGAGAAACGAGCGGTATTGAACAAGGCGGTCTGAAAATCCTGATCGTTGATTGCCTTGCCAAAATTATCAAGGCCGACAAAGGTCCGCTCGTCAATGTTAAAACTGCTGATCTTGAAGAAGCTCAGGAAAGTCCCATACAAGATCGGAAAGACTGTAAACACCCCAAAAAAGAGTAGGGCAGGCCCTACAAAGAGCCAACCGGCCCATTTATCCAGGCTCTTCTGTTGGGACAGCGTCATCTGCTTGGCCCCAACATTTACCTGGTCAACCGTACTTGCCATATCCACCGGCCTCCTTTACCGATACATTTCCTTGTCAGTCAAGCACCCGGTAATTTTGCGGACGTAACCAAATCCTATCCTATAATTTAAATATTTTGATAATTGTGCGAACACGAGTCCAAACAATTTAAGGACGCTTTAAACTTTTGAGCAGTGGAGTAGGATAAGAGGGCATTCTGGCCGCTTTCGCATAGCCAGAACACCCTTCCGAAATTTACCGAAGCTTGAAACTGCGAGGCAACCCTGGTTAACTCAGGCGCTCTTTGACCAGACTGTCGATCTCTTTGACCGCACCATCAGCCTGTTTGTTGCCGGAGAAAACCCCTTGCAGAACCGGGTTCACCTTGTCGGCAAAGCCGCCAAAGCCGACCCCAAACTGCCAGGGTTTGGCATAGTTAGTGCCATCCACCAACGGTTTGCGCTCCGGGTATTTCTCCAGGAAGGCGGCGGTCAGCGATTGGCGCGAAGGTAGCGCCAGACCGGTGTCGCTCAACAAACGCTGCTGGCTCTCACTGGTCAGGAAGCTCAGGAGGGCAAAAGCGGCATCCTTGTCCTTCGATTTGGACGACATTACGTAAGCGACTGTAAAGTCCATCGTAGCTTGCTGGTCGCCTTTAGGCAGTTCCGCAATCCCTACTTTGTCCTTCATAGGCGTTTTGGAAAGGGGCGGGATCAGCCAGCCACCCTCAAAGGCGATAGCGGCTTTACCCTTGATAAGAGCATCGCCGGCCCAGTCTGCACCGACTTCGCTGGCCTTCTTCGAGAAGCCATCCTTACGCAAGCCGTAGTAGAAATCGAGGCCCTTCTTGAAACCAGCCTCGGTTACTTTGGAGGACTTGAGGTCGTCCGAAAGCATCCCACCACCCGCCTGATAAACCCAGGGCAACAAACGAGCCAGGTCGGGGTCGGCAGCAATCGGGGTGAAGTCAGCCGCCGGGTTCTTGTCTTTGAGCTTCTGAGCGGCTGCCCGCAGTTCGTCCCAGGTCTTAGGGGCGGCGGTAATACCAGCCTGCTGGAACATCTCTTTGTTGTAGAACATCGCCAGCGTATTGTGATCTTTGGGTAGCCCATAAACCTTACCGTCCGGGCCGGTATAGGCTTTAATTAGAGCCGGGTAGAAATCACCGATATTGACCTTATTTTTATCGGCATAGCTGTTAAGCGGCTCAAAAACCTTGCCCTGGATGTAGTCGGGGGCGATTAAGCTATCGACATAGAACACGTCGGGCGCGTTGTTACCGGCGATCAAGGTCTTAATCTTGGTATCATAGTCGCTGGCGATGATCTCACGAGCTACTTTGACATTAGGGTAAGCCTTCGTAAAATTAGCGACCTGCTGATCGACGATCTTGTCTTCTTCGGGCGAAGAAGTGGCGGTCGCTAAACGAACGTTACCGGTAACGGTCGTATTAGGAGCCGCATCACCGCCAGCGGCGGCGGTCGTAGCGGCAGCGGCGGCGGTCGTAGCGGCAACGGCTGCCGTGGTAGCACCTGCCGCTGCCGTAGTAGCTGCCGCAGCAGCGGTGGTAGCCGCAGCAACTGCCGTCGTAGCGGCGGCGGCTGTGGTAGCGGCAGGCGCAACAGTGTTGGTCGCATCACCGCAAGCTGCCAGCAGCAACCCGGTCATTAGAGCCAGCAAGCTCAACCAGCTTATCCGGCTTAACAGGCGCTTCTGGCCTGATAGTCTCATTCTTGGCATCTTTGCCTCCTCCTTGTTAATTGTTCGGTTGTTCAAATCTAAAAGCCTATCTCACCATGTTGATGGGTAGGGACGACCTTTAGAGTCGCCCGGTTCGGGCCACTTCGGACGACCGTGAAGGCCGCCTCTAGCGAGATAGGCTTAAAGTGTTTCTAGGTTGCCTCGGTCAAGTGGGCATCTTTAATCCCAACCGACCGTTGCAACCTAACTGTAATTTCCTGAGCGCGTGTTGATTCGCCCCCAGGTTTCCCAATCTCGTTCAAAACAATGTCGCCGGTTGGTTCGCGCTTGAACGATAAATCCAACCGGCTACGGCCTATGCGTAGACCGTAGAGAGTCAGGTGATCGATCCCCTCAAACAAGATCGGATCGACCGAAAGAGTTTTATCCTGGGCATCGGCTTGCAGGCCGAGCAAGGTCTGCAAGAGTAAGGCGGGGGTCCCGGCCGCCCAGGCTTGCGGGCTACAACTGACCGGGTAGGCCACTGGGGCTGGCTGCCCGGCCTCGCTACGCGGAAAACCGCAGTAAAGCTCCGGCAAGCGGTAGTCTCCGAAAGTAACTGCCGCCTCTAAAAGCTGGGTGGCCGCCCGTAATGCCTCGGCGTGAAAACCGTAACGGCGCAACCCGGCGATTATCAGGGCGTTATCGTGGGGCCAGATGCTGCCGTTGTGATAGCTCATCGGGTTATAGGTCCAGTCGGCTTCACTCATCGTCCGAATGCCCCACCCGCTCAACATATCCGGTTCCATCAACCGTTCCACCATCCGGGCTGCTTTGGCCTCATCTACAATACCGCTCCATAAACAATGACCGGGGCTGGAACTGATGTTTTTGACCAGGTTTTTTTTACCGTCGAGGGCCTGACCCAAAAAGCCTTCTTTTTCCATCCAAAAATCGCGGTTGAAATTGATCTTAAGCTGGGCCGCTTCCTGTTCGAGGCGGTTAGCGAGTCGCTTTTGGTCGTCATCGCCATAGCGCCGGAGGGTTTCAGCCAGGGCCAGTTTAGCGGCATAGTTATAGCCCTGGACCTCGACCAGCGCAATCGGAACTATCGGACGGGGGCCAGGAAAACCGCCCAGCGACTCGTCGCTATCTTTCCAGCCCTGATGCAAAATCCCACGAGTCGAACGCCGGGCGAATTCGATATAGCCATCCCCGTCCAGATCGCCATATTTTTCGGCCCAGATCACGGCCTTTTCAACCGCAGGCCACATTTCGGCGAAGAAATCCGGGTCGTCCAGCCACTTGAGGGTTTCGGCAAAGCACAAAATAAAAAGTAAGGTGCTATCGACCGAACCGTAATAAGGGCTATGGGGCATCTCGCCACTGAGGGTCATATCGCCCCGGCGTAGTTCGTGCAAAATCTTGCCCGGTTCACTGTCGCGCCAATCGTCAAAACTGGTCGCCTGATAAGCCGCCAGCGCCCGCAAGCTATCTACCGCAATTTGCGGATTGAGGCCAAGCGTCTGGATCGAGGTAATCAGGCTATCACGCCCAAACAGGGTAAAATACCAGGGTAGCCCGGCAGTGACGGTCAAGCCCTGTGGCTCTTGCTGCATAAGGGAACGCAAATCGAGCATGCTGATCTGGAAAATCCTGTCCAGCGTGTAATTGCCAGTTATAACTCGTGTACAAGCTCGTTCCCAATCGGTAAAGACCTGTCGCGAATGGGTTATCTCGGTTTTAAAGTCGGTACTGGTTGCAAAACCCCCTTGCTCGTTTTGGGCCACCGCTGGGTCGGGCAAGGCCATCAAACTTAGGGTCAAGGGTTGCTGGGGGTTTAATTCGAGCGTGTAATACAATATTACTTCCGGCACGATCAGGCCATTGATCGGACTAACGATCTCCTGCAACTCAAAGCGTTCTGGCGTATGGTCGCACTCAAAGTGTAGAAAGCGCGGGGACAGCACCGGGTTGACCGGTACGGACTTGAAGTTAACTTGACGGCCCGCCTTCTCCACGCCCATCTCGGCGGCCCGACCGTCTAGCTTGCGTATGAAACCACGCACCTCGAAAATATCGGCGAAATCGGCTCCGACCCGCAGAGCCAGATTAATCTTCAATGGCTCCGAATGATAGTTGCAAAATTCGAGACTTTCGACCAAGCCGCGCCGAATAAAACGCCGCCGGGCAATCCCTATCGCATGCGAGACCGTTGTCCAGGCCGGAGTCACCGCCACATCCGGCGGCTGTAACTGGATGACATGCGAAGTACTAAGTTGGAAAGTCGCACTGATGTTGTAATCGGCGTTGTAGCTGAGTTGCTGGGGGGCTTGACCATTAACCAACAACTCCAGACAGCTTAGATAGCGGGTATCACGAAAATAAAGCCCGTGTCCTTGCGGGCCGTTCAACACTTCCCCAGCTTTATCACTTACTAGAAAGGTAAAGTCGTCTTTTAAAGTTATAGTGTCTATCACTACTATACCTTCGCTTTCAAAGTGTCACTAAGAACCGCTCTGTGTAGGGGCGACCATAAAGGTCGCCCCATAGCCGTCAATTTATAAATAACATAATATAAGCCAATTATGAGTATAACTAGCACAGGCTCAAAACTAAATGCCGTTACATTGTTTCAGTCTCTTACCAGAACTTACTGATTTAAGCCTTTGAACTCAATTGCTTTACGCTCACAATTTATTAATAGTATATTATTCTTATGTTGACGGCTATGGGGCGACCATAAAGGTCGCCCCTACCATCAGCCTATTGGGATAGACTCTAAGTAAGCCATCTATGCGAGTTTCGCCCAAAAGAGCCTGGTTCGATCTAATAGACTTAGAGCCTATAGCAAATTGCACAAAGATTGACCCGTACTCGATGTCTTTGCAAAATGCTGTAGAGCAGATCTAAGCCGAAGCACGGACGATGAATTCGGGTCGGAGCAAAACTTGTTGAGGGCCAACCCAATTCAGGCCCGGCAGCTGATTTTCGGGTTCAACTTCGCTTTTGTTTTTCAGGACAGCTACCAACATTTCCAACAAAATAGTGCAAATTGCGCCCATCGGCTGCCGGAGGGTGGTCAGACTCGGATCGAGATAAGCGGCAAAAGGCAAATCGTCGAAGCCACTTACCGCAATTTGACCCGATCCTTTCCCAACCGATAAACCACGCTCTCTAAGCGCATATAGCACATTTAGTGCCAGCCTATCGTGACTGGCGACAATGGCGGTTGGTTGTTCGGCAAAAGGTAGTTCAAACAGACGGGCGACCGCCGTTTTGATTTCCTGTTCGTGTACCAGGTCTCCAATCGAAAGTTGGGGGTTTTCTTCTAACCCGTGCTGGATAAGCGCCTCGCGGTAGCCGTTATGACGGTAAACTACGCAAGAACTATTTACCGGGTCACTTAGATAGGCGATCCGCCGGTGGCCCTGCTCGTAAAGATAATTGACCAGTTCCTGAATCCCGGCTGCGCCATCCACATCGACAAAAGGATAGGCTAAGGAGGCATAATCGGTCGTGCGACCAAAAGCTACAAATGGGATACCCAATTCTTGTAAAATGGCAACGCGGTGGTCTTGAGGCTCGACATCAGCCAAAATAATACCGTCTACCCGCCCACTCCCGGCCAATTCGCGGTAGGTTTCGGAATTGTCCTGGGTAGAAGTGGCAACCATCACAAGCAAGCTCAGATCGTGGCTCAGGCAGCTAATTGCCATCGTCCCAATAAACTCTTTAAGAAACGGATCAGGCTCACCTGATTCACGCAAGATGGGGGCAAAGGCAATTGTGTTGGTCTTTTTACCTTGCAAACTACGCGCGGCAGCACTGGGATAGTAATTTAGCTTCCCAGCAATTTCCACTACCCGCCGCCGGGTTTTTTCGTTTACATCACTGTAGCCGTTCAAGGCCCGCGAAACCGTTGTAATCGAAACACCGGCTTGTTTAGCTATATCAAAAATGGTCGCCACGTCTTCGTAACCCCCATAATTCAGGTTCTTTTCTAATCTATTCGATTGGTTGGTAGTGTAGCAGTCTCCAGTTATTCCAAAACGTTTTAGGTTTGGGCCGGATGTAACCAAAACGTTTTCGGTGTGCTTTTATTATTATCCAAAACGTTTTGGTTGTCAAGAGGTTTTGGAATGGGTTCCAAAAAGAGTTAGAAAATGCTGGGGAAATGGCCCAGATTGTAATCTTTTTCGTAAGCTTGAGATGTTAAAATTATTTAAGATTAGAAGTTCGTCCTGTGTAGAGCCTGTCTAAAATGTAGGGGTGATCCTACAAAGCCGTCTCGATTTGCTACAGAGGCTCTTTGTATCAATCCAACTAACTAATGAGCGGAGGGACATTTCCATGCCTATGACTAATCATTCAAGTAACGCTATGCACTTCAAGTTTCCACGCTGCCGGTGCGGACAATCCGGTCAAGCTTATTACGATGGTAGCTGGCGCTGTACCGAATGCGTGCGGCTTTACCGCGAACAAGAACGAATAGTAGCTCACCGGATCGCGATTCAACTTAAGCACATTCACCCTGCTTTGGGTGGTGTCGAAGGGCTATCCAATAACACCGAGACCTATTACTCCTAGATTGCCGAAGTGGTGGCTCAACGAAGAGTCGCCCAGTAAAAAAATATTCTAATTTACCTCTTAACTGTCCATTATTTCGACGAAAGCTCAATCCAACGGTTATGAAATTTGAACAACTGACCCGAACTCCCCAAATTCGGTAGATCGGCTTGCCCTTTTGCGACCCCTTTGCTAAAATGCGGTATAATCGAGTGTAACCAGTTCGAGGCAAGCGCGTTTTTTAAGTAGGCGCTTGACCGGATGGGGGGCAGGCTCCCGCAATCTATTTCAAGCTATATAAGGCAAGGGGAAAGCAGTAAAATTATGCGGTCAGGTGGTTCCGAGTTAGGCGCAGCGGCAGGTAATGTTTTTGGCAAGCTTATCAAAATTTTCTTCGGCCTGGTGATGGTCGGGATCATTGTAGTGATTGGCTTGTCGATTTATTTCTTTTTTGAACTCGGCCAAAGGCCCAGCACCAAAGACGACCAATATCTGTTTTCAATCTCCAAAGGCGATACTTTTAGCGCAATTACCGATGCGCTTTATAAAGAAAAGTTGATCCGCAATACTTTTGTTTTCCGGGTACGGGCCAAACTGTGGGATGTCGAATCTAAAGTCCAATCTGGGACGGTCACTTTGCGCCGCAATATGACGGTGGACGAAGTGTTGGAAGCGATTAGTTCGGTGCGGCTCAACGACCGGAACGTAACAATCCTGGAAGGGTGGCGATTGGAGCAGATCGCGCAACAATTGGCTGATAATGGCTGGGACAAAAACAAATTTATCAAGGCCGTGCGAGAGGAAAGCTGGGATTTTGGCTTTTTGAATGACAAGCCAGCCGGGGCTTCGGTGGAAGGCTTTTTGTTCCCGGATACCTATAAGATTCCGGCTAACTTTACCGAAAGTCAGATTGTCGAAATGATGTTGCGCCGCTTTGGAGATCAGTTCGACAAGAATCTACGCGATAAATCCCGCGATCTCAACGGTATCTATAAGACGGTTATACTAGCCTCGCTGATCGAGCGTGAAGCGGCTAAGGCGGACGAACGGCCCAAGATTTCGAGCGTCTTCTATAACCGGCTCAAGCTCAATATGAAGCTGCAAACTGACCCCACCGCGCAATGGGCGCGGGATACAGTGGTCTATACTCAGGAAAAAGCTTTGGCTAAATGGTGGACTGAACCGAGCAAAGAGGACATTAATATCGAGTCGCCCTATAATACCTACAAAATCAATGGATTACCGCCCGGCCCAATTTGCAATCCGGGTCTGGCCTCGCTCAGGGCGGCAGTTGAACCCTATAGCACCGACTTTCTGTTTTTTGTGGCGACCGGCGACCGCGACGGCAGCCATGCTTTCGCAAAGACTCTCGAAGAGCATAATCAGAATATTAAAAAGTATCAGGTGAAATAAGGGATGAAGTAAGGGATGAAGGATGAGGGATGAGAGATGAAGGGGAGTTATAACACGGATGAACAATGCAGAAGTCAGAATGCAGAATGCAGAATAGGAAATGCAGAAGAGAAGTCAAAGCGAAGCATGTAGTGTAATCTGTAATCGTAGATCGTTAATCGTTAATCGTTAATCGTTAATCGTTAATCGTTAATCGTTAATCGTTAATCGTTAATCGTTAATCGTTAATCGTTAATCGTAAGGGAGCTACCCCAGGTGACGAATTCTGAAGATCATTCGGCGCAGGCTGTCCGGCTTTACCGGGCCGATGGTTCGCCGCGCCCGGTCGGACTGCTGGGCTTTCCGATCAAGCATACAATCTCGCCGGACTTTCAAAATGCGGCTTTTGCAGCCCACCACTTACCGCATCGCTATGAGAAATGGGAAGTGGCCCCGCAAGACCTGACGACGTTTTTGGAGAAGGCCCGCCGGGAGGATTTTCTGGGCCTGAACTTGACCTTGCCGCACAAACGAGCGGCCTGGGAACTAGCGGTTGCCCGTAGCGAGGAAGCCGACGCAACCGGGGCGGTCAATACTCTCTTACTGGACGAGGAGCAGGGTGGTTGGCTGGGCCATAATACGGATGTGGGTGGCTTTTTGGAAGCGTTAGGGACGGTCGGCTATGACCCGGCCAAACAGCGCACCATGGTTATTGGGGCAGGTGGGGCGGCCCGTGCGGTCGTCTATGCCCTGGCTTCTTCGCAGGCGGCGGAAATCGCCGTCGTCAATCGTACTTGGGAACACGCTGCCGAACTGGTTAGCCAACTTGGGCCATATTTTCCGCAGAGTCATATGTATTCCGCCCCACTCGACCCTGCCGCCTGGCCCTACAACCGCAACCCACGCACCCTGATCGTCAATGCTTCTTCGCAGGGAGTGCTGGAACCCGATCAGCCTTTCCCAGTGGAGGCCGATGCCCTGGCAGGCCGCGATGCTGACCGCCGCACCATCTTCTTCGATCTGACCTACGGCGATACCCCTTTTCTGAGGGCCGTCCGTGACGAAGCCGCTCACGCCATCGACGGGTTGGCAATGCTGGTCTCGCAGGGAGCGTTGTCCTTCGAGTGGTGGACGGGATTGCCGGCCCCACACGCGGAGATGCTGGCGGCGGCTCAGTCCGCCCTGGCAGAGCGTCAGCAGGAACACGCCGGGTGATAGTTGTACCCTATGTGCTGGCAGCACTGGCGGGACTGCTGGCCGGATGGGTCACAAACATTTTAGCCGAACGCTTCCCCGACCCGGAGCGACCTCTGTTCGGCCCGCTTCGCTGTGTACGAAGTGGCGAGCAGCTAACCCTACGCGACTATTTGCCGGTGGTCGGTTTCCTATGGCAACGGGGCCGCTGCCGCCATTGTGGTAAGGCGCTGCCCTGGCGGTTTCCGCTGGTCGAAATCGCGCTGGCCTGCGCCTTTGCCTTCGCCTGGCCTATTTATGAGAGCCAACCCCTTTATTATTACCTGGTTAACGTCTTTTATATTTTTCTGCTGGCGGCGATTGCCCTGATCGACTGGCGTTACCGCCTGATTTTCCCGATCATGATTTATGCTGGTTGTCTGTTCGGGCTAGGGGTAGCTTTCTTTATCGATATGGCCGAGGGCCGCCCGCTTTATTTCTATCTGATAATCGCTGGGTGTATCGCGCTGACGGCAATTGTAACCTTGTTCAACTGGCGCTATGGCTGGATACCACTTGCCCTGATTTACACGGGCTGTCTGGCGTGGGGGTTGATCGCTTTTGTCCCCGGCTCATTCAAAGAAAACCCGCTTTTGCCGGACGGCATCGGTAGCGTGCTGATGGGAGCCTTGCTAGATGGCGGCATCTTCTACCTGATCTATATCGTGGCTTACGCGATCTACCGCCGAAGGGCGCTCGGTTTTGGCGATGTATTGCTGGCGATCCTGATTGGGGTGGTTTTGGGTTATCCCCGTGCGATTTCGGCTCTCTTTTTGGGGGCAGTTTTGGGTGGGCTGGTAGCGGTCGGTTTCTTCTTATTTGGCGGCAAACGCTGGCGCGATTTTATCCCCTACGGCACAACCCTTTGTATTGGCGTAATCTTGATCTTGATCTGGGGGCCATCAGTCTGGAAGTGGGGGCCGTTTGAAGTCCTCACTACCCTTATGCGGATAATCTTCCGAACGATTTTCGGCTGGTTTGGTCTCGAAAGCGAATAACTGAAATGTTTTTCTAACATTCCGTATGATAGAATACCCTTTAATCAGTCAGAACCTATAACCCCGTAACAGCCCACCGGCTTTAAGCTTATTTAATTCGGCTTTTTAAGCCAGCCCTAATTATTATCCAACCTTTAGCCTGGACGAACGAAAGAACCGGGCCGTAGAAAGGTCATTAAAATATGTTCGACACTAATTCATTTGAGTCCTCGTCAGAGGCTAATTATAGATTTATCAGCAGTTCGGTCGCCAACGACAGCAGCGCCAGCATTGGCGGGCAGCCTTCCAACCATTTTGATAGCCCACAAGCCGCCGCCGATTTTCTGGATGCCTATAGTCAGGCGGTCGTGCGGGTAGCCGAGACGGTCAGTCCGGCGGTCGTCAATATTACGGTCAGCAAGCCGATGGGCCGACAAACCCGGCGCGGTTATGGCGGTTATCCTTTTGAGGCGCAAGGGGCAGGCAGCGGCTTTGTAATCGCTTCGGACGGCTATATCTTGACCAACAATCACGTTGTAAACGATTCTACCAAAATTAAGGTAACGACTTCGGATGGGACGGATTATTCGGCTTCGCTGGTTGGGCAAGACCCCGATACCGACCTGGCAGTAATTCGGGTACAGGCCCGCGATATGGCTCAGGTCGTGCTGGGGGATAGCGATAAGCTACGGGTGGGCCAGATGGTAATCGCTATCGGCAACCCAAACGGTCTGCAAAATACGGTCACGGCGGGCGTGGTAAGCGCGACCGGGCGCACCCTGAACAGCCAGAACGGGCGCATGATCGAGAATATTATCCAGACCGATGCCGCGCTCAATCCGGGCAATAGTGGCGGGCCGCTGGTCAGCAGTCATGGGCAGGTAATCGGGGTTAATACCGCGATTATTGCAATGGCCCAGGGGATTTGCTTTGCTGTCCCGGTCAATACCGCCCGGTGGGTCGCCGGACAGTTGATGACCAACGGCAAGGTGATGCGCGGCTATGTCGGGATTAGCTGCCAGCAGCAACCGATCCCGCCCCAGGTCGTCCGCAACTTTAACCTGCCCAACAAAACCGGCGTAGCAGTCCTTCAGGTCACACCGGACGGCCCGGCAGCTAAAGCCGGACTACGCCAGGGCGATTTGGTCTTGTCGATCAACAACCGCCCGGTCGCCAGCATCTACCAGTTGCAGCAGCAACTCACCGGGAACGTTATCGGCAAAGACCTGCCCCTGACCGCCCTGCGCGGCAATAGTCGTCTCGATCTTTACATTCGCCCGACCTTCGCGCCGAAATAAGGATGAAGGGGAGTTATAACACGGATGAAGAAGGCAGAAGTCTGAATGCAGAATGCAGAATAGAGAATGCAGAAGAGAAGTCAAAGCGAAGCATGTAGTGTAATCTGTAATCGTAGATCGTAAGTAACTACTCAGCCATGTCATTCTGAGGCGGGAGATTACCTCGATTTTTGCCGGAGATAGTTCCCCGCCGAAGAATCTTAGACCCTTCGTGGCCTCACCCCCTTTGGGGGCTGCGGCTCAGGGTGACCTAGCCTGAGTAGTTACAATCGTAAATCAGCTTCATCCCTCACCCCTTAAAAACTACGTCTAAAGACTAATATCCGGGAGCCAGGAGATATGCTACTATCTTGCTGGCTCCTATTTTTTAGGGGATGCTTTTAAACTTCTTCTTTTAAGCTTCTTTTTGAAGCTTTTTAACGAAAGGACATTAGCCATCTATGGCACTCGTCATCTTTAACCTGACTACCACTATCAGACTCGTTGATAACGCGCCGCGAGGTTGTCAGGGTTAGGTTTGGCTACGGTCTTGTGAGGACTGAGGACTGAGTTGAATTCCAGGGTTGAGCGAAAATCTGGGTTGCTCGGTGAAGCTTAGTTCGGTACTCTAAGGCCGGTTTGAATAAGAAGCCCCGGTATTGGGCAAATTTGGTTGCCTCTGCCTATCGATTTGCTTTGTAAAGATAGATGATCTACTTTACACAAGCCTGTTACTATACCCCAACGCTGCCCGCGAAACCTCTCTTGCGCCTGAGCTTAATAGTGTAAAACCATATCTGGACAAAGAAAGGGTTTTCCTATTTATTAGGCTTGCTGTTAACGGGTTAAACTTTCACTGACAATAATGAATTTATTATAACTCAGGAGTGAAACCCTATGCGTAACCACTTTACCGGGCTATGGCAACATTCGGATTTTATGAAGCTATGGATCGGGCAGAGTATTTCTTCTTTTGGCTCCAAGATTAGCCGGGAAGCCCTACCCTTGACGGCAGTTTTGGTACTGGCGGCTAGTCCGACCGAACTCGGTTTGCTGGCGGCGCTGGCAGTCGCGCCGATACTTATGATCGGGCTGGTAGCCGGGGTCTGGGTAGACCGGGTGCGTTGCCGCCCGCTTATGATTGCAAGCGACTTGGGGCGAGCGGTCTTGCTAGGTTCGATCCCGGTTGCGGCAGTATTTGGGGCGTTGAGTATGTCCCAACTTTATGTTGTAGCCATCCTGGTTGGCACGCTTACCGTTTTCTTTGATCTGGCTGACCAATCTTATTTACCGAGCCTGATCGAGCGCGAAAACCTGCTGGAAGGCAATAGTAAGCTCGGAGCAAGTGCGGCGGTAGCCGAAATTGGTGGCCCGGCCCTGGGCGGTATCCTGGTGCAACTGATTACGGCCCCCTTTGCGATTATGCTGGATGCGCTCTCCTTCCTGGCATCGGCCCTATGTCTGGGTCTTATTCGCAAAGCCGAACCCCGTCCTACACCGCCGGAGGGAACTCAGAGTATGGCGCGAGAAGCCTTCGAAGGGGTGCGCGTAGTAGTCAATCAGCCGATCTTGCGGGCGATTGCTTTGAGCAACGGGCAGAGCAGTTTCTTTGGCAGTTTTTTTGCGGCACTCTACACGCTCTATGCCATCCGCGAACTGAAATTGTCGGCGGGCATTTTGGGGATACTGATTGGGATAGGCGGCATTTCGGCTCTAGCGGGAGCCTTGTTAGCCGAGAAAATCACCCAACGTTTCGGGCCGGGCCGAACTCTAATCGGAGCTTTGCTTTTTAATTGTGGCATGAATTTTCTGATACCACTGGCCCAGGTGGGAGGGCCGTTATTGGTTGCGATAGCCTTTCTAGGGGTGGCCCAATTGGGTGATATAGGCGGGACGATTTACGCTATTAACGAAAGGAGCTTGCGTCAGACTATCATCCCGGATCAGCAGTTGGGTCGGGCAAATGCCGCTATGCACGTTTGGGCCGGGGGGATGGCCTTGCTGGGGGCGCTGGTCGGTGGGCTACTTGGCGGGCTAATGGGGATGCAGTTAACGCTGTTAGTGGCTGCTTCGGGCGGTCTGTTAAGCATCTTATGGCTATTGTTTTCGCCTATTCGCAGGCTTTGACAAGCTTCTGGCTATAGGTGGGTTGGCTGTGGCAAAGGGTTTTGCCACAGCCAACTTACAGGCTTATTTATGCTCTTGGGGAAAACCTACCTCAATTAGATACTAACCAAATTTCAACAACGCGGTAAGCGGCCTTCCCATTCTTCATGGTTTATGCGTTTAGCTCAACCTTGCTTTGAGCCTAATAATTTATAAGTGAAGCTAAAAAGCCTGTCAAAAGATTTTCGACTTTGAGTTAAATCCATAACTCTAATTGAGTGGGTGTGCTATTGACAAATAAATCATAATGAGCGTTAATATATTATATACCCATTCAAATTATTTGTGAGGAGCTGCAACGTTGAACGAGACCGACCGCCAAAATGGTTATCTTAGGTTACTGGAAGAGGCATTCAAACTGCTTGGAGAGGTTGAGCAGACTTTACTTTGTACCTCTAATCCAATGGAACAAACCCGGCTCAATAAGGACATTGGGCAAATCAAGAACGATATTACCGAACTCGAAACCCGGATGAATGATCAGACGAATAAACCAATGCCACCCGATGATTACCCTTTTCCAGGTGGAATGTCGTTTGACCAGTTTGAGCAGTTGCGAAAGCTGATTGAAAATATTAAATCCGCCAAAAAATTTAGATTGAAACATCCATGGCGCTGGACAATTGGAATTGCTTTGATAGTCGGTTTGGCTATGTTAACCTTTTTCTTTTTGACACCAACCCCATTGGATATTTCGGAATTGCAGCCCCTGCTCGATACAGCGGTAAGACAGAAGGATTGGGACAACGCGATTCGTTATGGGGAAGCTATTCTGAAAAAAGATAGCCACCGCCAGCCTGCCTTAGAGCAGACCATCAATGCCTATTTTGAGCGAGGCAACAATTTTCATTCTGCCAAAAACTACGATAAGGCCATCAGCGATTATACTAGCGTCGTCAAACTTAACCCTAACAATGCTGCCTACTACGATGTTCGTGGTAGTGTTTATTATAATCAGAAGAAATATGATTTAGCCTTAGCCGACTATAACCAAGCCCTCAAACTTAATCCTGAGAATGCTGATTATTACAATGTTCGCGCTAATATTTATTATGATCAGAAACAGTATGAACTGGCGATAGCCGATTATACCCAGGCTCTCAAGCTCAAACCTAGTCTTGCCAGTGCTTACTACAATCGGGGTCTGATTTACGAGCTAAAAGGGGATAAGCCAGCAGCGAAGAGTGATTTCCAAAAAGCTGCCGATCTTGGACTTGAAGCTGCTAAGGCAAAGTTGGAAAAGTTAAATTCAACTCCTTAAGATTCGCCCGATTGCTGCCCACTCACAGTAAGTTAATATCCACCTTATGATTGAAGCCGTCAGGTAGATCGCCGGTAGCCCTGGCATAGGGGCTATCGTCTAGGGCTATGATTGCTCGACACATAAGTCTAAAGACCAATTGTCGGGGGTCTGAGGATATGCTAATATCCTCCTGGCCCCGAATTTTTAGACGGGATTGCCCGAAGATTGGAAGAAAGGAAGTACAGTCAGTGAGAGTCATCATTTTTACCCCGACTACTATCAGGCTCGTGATTAACGCGCCGCGAGGTTGTCAGCGTTAGGTTTACATCCGGCCCCTTTTGAGGACTAAGGACTGAGTTAAATTCCAGTTTGAATGGGAATTTGGGTTGCTCAGTGAAGCTTAGTTCGCTATATTAAGGCCGGTTTGATTGGAACATTCCCGGTGTTAGGCAAGCGATTTGGCTTGGGCCTGCCGGTTCGTTTTTGGTAATAAATCGACGTAAATTCGCCTCTTTGCCAAAATGCTATGTCCTTCTTCCCAGGCTGATTACAAAACCTCCCTTGCGCTTCCCAATTGAATACAAGGCTGTAAAGATTTCTCTTTGTAGGAATAGGTTTAGGCTGGCTTTCCGCCCGCGATTGAACATCTAATTCAATCCCGGCTTTTATTGCGGGCCACCACCCGACCCTACACGTAAACAGCTACCGTCTGAGGTGAGATTACTCAGTCCTCTCATCACGAGCCTGCCGAAAATTTTAACCCGGCCTACTTTTTAGGTATGCCGCTAAATAAAGAAAGCAGGTTTAGCTTTGCGTCGATTAAGCGCAGCTTCGGTTTATATTATTATGCAGAGCGTGGTAACTTTTGCCAACGCCTTGATTTTTACCGTAAGTTCGGTCTATTATGTGACCAAAGTGGGCTTAGACCCCCTCCAACTGGTATTGGTTGGCACAGTACTCGAAGGAACAATCTTTTTGTGCGAAGTGCCGACCGGGGTGGTCGCCGATACCTATAGCCGCCGAATGTCGGTTATCATCGGTATCTTTCTGACCGGGGTCGCCTTTGGAATGCAAGGGTTGGCCTCGGAATACTGGATCATCTTGCTGGCCCAGGTGGTCTGGGGAGTTGGGGCGACCTTTATCAGTGGAGCCGAAACCGCCTGGATCGCCGACGAAGTTGGTGACGAACAACTGGGGGCGCTAATGGTACGAAGCGGGCAATTCGGACGAGTGGCAAGCTTGCTTGGTATTCTTGCCAGCGTCGGGCTTGCCAGCCTAATGTTGAGCTTGCCGATTTTGTTAAGTGGAGTGCTTTATTTGCTGGTAGGTGGCTTTGCGGTGATGGCGATGCCGGAGCAAGGTTTCGCACCGACCCCACGTGGTGAGCGCAATTCGTGGCAGAGTATGGGCCAGACCTTTACGGGCGGGGTGAAGGTGATACGGGGGCGACCGATCTTGTGGACGATCCTGGCGGTCGGGTTCTTTATGGGCGCAGCCAGCGAGGGTTACGACCGTTTGCGCGACGCTCATCTCTTACACAATTTTAGCTTCCCGGATGTAGGTGGATTTAGCCCGGTGGTCTGGTTCGGGATCATCGGGATCGGCGATCAGATTCTAGGCTTCCTGATCGTGCTGACTTTGCAGCGCCGGATCGAGGCCCGAATGACCAACCCGACCGCAATTGCGCGGCTTTTGCTAATCACGCAGGGGCTACAGATCGTTGTAATCATCGTGCTAGGGTTGGCCGGTTGGTTCTGGCTGGCACTGGCCGCTTTATGGAGTAAGGATATCGTGAGTTCAATCATGTATCCGCTCTATACGACCTGGCTAACCCAGCACATCCCATCCAAAGTGCGGGCGACCGTCCTCTCGATGAACAGCCAGACCGATGCTATCGGGCAAATCGCCGGTGGCCCTGGCGTAGGGGCTATCGGCTCGGCCTTCTCGACACGGGCGGCTATCGTGGTAGCCGGGGTGCTATTGTCTCCGGCCCTGGTATTATACGCACGGCTCATCCGTGCTAACCGACCTAGCGTGGCGGAGGCAGAACTGGAGGTAGCAGAAGTCGGGTAGATTTAGCAATAACAGGCTCCTCGCCCTATTCAGGATGGGGAGCCTTTTTCGTTACAAGGCGACCGGTGAATTAGTGTATAATAACCTTCGCGCAAACCCAGCCTAAGAGGAATATCTTTGAAATAAGGCCAGCAATATGAGAAGGAGTTCCATACTTGATTTGAATGTTAGTGGGCCTGAAGGGGAGTTTAGAAAAAGTGGCGTTGCCCGAAGAAAAATTTACACCAACCCAGGCCGATTGGCAAAACCGACCCGATCCAACCTTTAAATATGTTACTCGCCAAATAGCCGACCAATTGGGCATTCAGGCAGTTGAAACCGAACTGCCCCAGACCTTGAGAGCCGATCTAGTGCTAGTCGTGCCGGAAGGATTGCAACTGGAAAATACTTTGTTCAGCTTTTTTCGCTCCATAAACGTTATAGAGTTTAAGAGTCAGAACGATCACTTTGACGAGCGCGAGTTTATCAAAAACGAGGTTCGGACTGGTCTGATCTACTTACAAAATCCTAATACCCAGATTAGCCAAATTCTAAACCTGATCGTTTGCTCCAGAGAACCGCGCCATTTCTTCGAATACATGCGCGAACAAGGCTATAACTTTCAGGCCGAAGGAACAGGTGATTGGCTGTGGCACTGCCGGGTAGGGTTGCAGGAGGTTGCGCTGGTAGTGTGCCGGAACCTACCGTTGGAACCAAAATACTTTCAATGGTTAGCCTTCGCGCCTGCCGATAGCCAAAAGTGGCGTAATTTTGTTAAAATAATAGCGCGACAGGGTGAATGGGAAATTTTTAACACTTTGAAGACTTTAAGACCAAAGGAGGTAGAACTCATGAACCGCGAACTAATAGAAATCCTATCTCATCTCAGTCCCAAAGAGCAGGCCAGAGTAGACCGGGATTGGTTCGACGCAATCAAGCTGTCCTTGCCACGTCTGGCGAAAACTCTGCCGGATGAGATAGGTGAGTTATTAGCTACGATAGAACCCGAAAAGCGACTGAGTGGCCTAACCCCAGAAGAACGATTGAGTGGGCTAAATCCAGAAGAACGATTGAGTGGGCTAACCCCGGAAGAGCGCCAGGAATTGTTGAAGAAATTGCTGGCTGAACAAACCCCCAAAACGGAGTAAGGTTGACCGCATCAGTTTCGGAAACGCACAGGGTAGTCCGGCCCAGGCTGATAAAACGAATCGATTGGCGGCCTCTGGCAATAGCCGGACTGGTGCTGCTGACGGCCTGGTTTGCGGGCTTTGTGCGTAGCCCGTTTGTGATCGACTTTGGTGGAGACGACCGGCTTGACCTCAACTATGTCCAGACCAAAGAAGGGGGCTTTTTCGACCCGGAGAAGCAACCCGGCGCATCCCCTGCGTCCGGATACGATAGCACTTACCGCTGGACAGGCCGGATAGTCAGTGTCAATTTACCCTGGCCGCTCGATTCCGTTCCACTCAAGGCCACATTGCAGGCTTCCGCGCCACGCCCTGATCGCCTGCCCGACCGCCCTGGCACGACTCTGACCGTCACAGGTCTGAGCGGTAATAATAGCCTTAATCTCGGTCGCTACGAATTAAAAGGGTTGTACGAAGGCAACCAATTTACTTTCGCACTGCCCGCTCATTTGCGCCCGCACCTCGATAGCTTTACGCTGCGGTTTGAGTCGAGCGAAACTTACCAACCCGGCAAAGGGGATGTACGCAATCTTTCGGCCCTCTTTTTTAACCTGAAGCTGGAACCCGATTACGGCGCATTTGGCTGGCGTGGCTGGCTTGCCAGTTTGACTCGGCCCGGTCTGCTGGCCCTGATCGCGCTGTGTGGCTGGGGTCTGGCGGGGTTCTTTAGTGGGCGGGCTAGTTGGCGATTGCTTTGCGAAGGTTGCGCCGGGCTTAGCTTGGTCGGCAGTTTGCTCTGGTGGCCGCAAGCAGCAGAGCCTTTTTATACCCCCTGGACGCTACTGCTGGTGGCGCTGTGGGCTTTGTTGTGGTTGGCGGGACAGTTTACAACCGCCGCACCCGGTGTACCCGCGCCTTTCGTTTATATCGCGACGCTCCTGCCTATTATGCCCTTTGCCCAGGTGGTAGCCGGGCGGCTCGATTTTAGTACGCTCAATCCTGGCTCAATCTCGCTAATTGTTTATAGTGGGGCGCTGTTGGCAGGGCTGGCAATTTATCTGGCAGCGCGACCTCGGTTCGGGCCAGTCTTTATGTGGGCTATTCTAGTTGCATCAGCAATAATCTTTGTTTATAGCCATTGGCGGGTCTTTGAGCTTAACTTATATCGGGGCGGCGACTTCCGCAACTATTATCTGGGCCTGCTCAACTACGAAGAGAATGCTACACCGGTCTACAACCTCAAGGAGATGGCCGAATTACCGGGGGCGGCGGTACGCAATCCACCCGCTTTTGCCGTTCTCTACTGGCCTTTAGCCCGCCTTGCCGGACGGGACGTGGGTTTGGCGGTGTTGCTCTGGCGCGGCTTTAGTGAATTACTGTTGATCCCGACCGTTCTGCTATTTTTGGGGCTGTTTGGGAGAAACCGGAGTGGGCTGGCCCTTTGGCCGCTAATCGCTTTAGCCGTCCTCAATTTTGGGCAGTTAGCCGAGTCGGTCGGCTATGCCCAGCAAAACAATCTGCTGCTGTTCGGGCTGACCCTGAGTGCTTTTTACGTCCAAAAGAAGCGCGATAGCTGGGCCGGGTTGAGCCTGTCGCTGCCGATCTGGGTCAAGTTATTGCCTGCCGTGTCTGGCGCGTTCTTCCTACTCGAAAGACGGTGGCGCGGGTTAGCCGGGCTAGTGGTAGGGGCCGTAATCGCCAATCTACTTACTGTAATAGTGGTCGGCTGGGATAACCTTTGGTTTTACTTTACGCGGGCCTTATGGAGCGTCAATGAGCCGGAATTGGGCATCAGCAACCAGTCAGTCTGGGGCTTTGCTGGACGCTTGGGCGTGAGCGAGGTCAAAGGCGATTTCGTGGGGGGTTTCCCAACCGCGCTCACGCCCTGGTGTTATCTGGCGGTGCTAGTGGCAGTCGGGCTAACCCTGTTCGTACTCTGGCGGGCGCGAGGCGACGATGGCTGGTTGGGCGACCAACTCAAACTGGCCGCGCTAACCCTGGTAGCGATCTGGGTTCCACCTTTTAGCTGGCTGCATTACATCGTGCCGGGGCTGATCGCGGTTGTCGCGCTGGCGGCGGCCCTTTCTGAGAGTGCGCCGCGCCCGGCTATAATTGTGTTCGCGCTGGCTTATATGTTACTGGCCTATGGTGGGCGCAACGATTTTTTCTTTACCGAGGCGGTTGGGGTGGTCCGCCTGGGTAGCAGCTACCGCTTTGTGGCAACTTTTGCGCTATGGGCGCTAAGTCTCTGGCTGCTCCGGCAACCCCGCCCCCGCCCGGCTGAAACGCCTTAATAGATGGTCGCAAATACTATAACAAATTGCAGGAATTAAAAAGGCCGGGGATGTATCACAATCCCCGGTCTTCTTATTTCTGGTCAGGCGGCCAGGGCCAAACGTAAACTGTAGGACATTTCTTCAAGTTTAACGGCAGTGGTCGAGACTACGCTGCTGCCAGAGGCTCCCTGATGGGCAACTGTCGTCAGACCGTCAAGAGCTTCCAGAACTTGCTGGCTGGCGCTACGTTGCTGAATAGTAGCGACCCTGATAACCTCGGTCAGACGGCTAACTTCCTGGGAGAGTTGGCTGATTGAGATGGCCTGCTGTTGCGATTGCTCGGATACCTGGCGCATTTCGGCGATAACCTTGCCCGACTGTCCGGCAGCCTCCCTCATTTCACCGGCCTTCTCAAAACCACTTTTAGCCGAGACAACCGCCTGACGAGTAGTTTGCTCAATCTCACGGATGATCTGGACGACCTCTTTGTTAGCAGCGGCGGAACGGGTCGCGAGGTTTTTAACTTCCTGGGCCACCACACTAAAGCGTTCTCCAAACTCTCCAGCCCCAGCCGCTTCGATGGAGGCATTGAGCGCCAGCAGATGCGTTTCCGAGGCAATCGAAGCCAGTAAATCCAGGATATGCCGCATGTTGGCATTTTTGTTGTCGAGTTCGCCCATGGTTTCAACCAACTCCTGATAGAGTCCGGCTACATCGCTACTAATCAGGACTGTATTTTCGGTAGTAGCGATGCCCTTGTCGCTCTGGGCCACCGAGCGGTAGGTGGTTTCCTCGATCTGCTGGCTATCGGCGGCCATCCGGCGGGCCGCGCCATTAACCTGCCCACTCAGATCGGCAATATTGATCGCCGTCGCCGACAATTCGTTAAGCGAAGCGTTGATTTGCGAGACAGCCGAGACTTGCTGATGACTACCGGCACTCTGTTGAGTGGCAGTCACTT
This sequence comes from Chloroflexia bacterium, assembly GCA_038210655.1. Taxonomy (GTDB): domain Bacteria; phylum Chloroflexota; class Chloroflexia; order Chloroheliales; family Chloroheliaceae; genus 54-19. Next base: position 65,033 of record JBBQWM010000025.1, on the reverse strand, counting down.
TTAATTCGGTCGCCAACGCCAGCACTTCCTGACTGGTGTGTTCGCTGCCACGCTGGCGGTTCTCGATTTCGCGCAGAGCGGCTTCCAGGCGTTCGTTTTGGGCCAACAAAGTGCGGGTCTGGCTGCGGGCCGGAATTATCAACAATGCAATCACCACCGGCAGAATTACTACCTCTACAAAGACATTAAACACACTCAGAATGTCGTGGTTGGCATTAGTTAAGGGTTTGTAGAAATGGAAAACTTCCTGGGCTAGAAAAGTGCCAAGCGTAAAGAGAATACAGCCGGTAGTTATTATGAGAGTTTCTTGCAACTCCAATAAAACTATCGCTATCGCTATCGGAAGCATATAAAAGACCATTATCGGCAGGTTCGTACCACTTTGCAACCGCGAGACTGAAATGATAAACAAAGCAGGGACGATCAAGAACCAGGCTCCCTGCCGATATTTACCCTGGCGGGCCAGACGATAGCTGATAAGCGTAAGGCCAAGCTCAATAAAGGCCATTGTAAAATAGGGGAGCTGGGGGGTGGTGTCCGCTGCAAGAGCTAGAACCAGCGAAAGGCTCATCGTAACAAGCTGAGTCCCTATCGAGATCAGGCAGATAACTCGTAGCAGGCGGGCCTTGCGAATTTTCTCGCTTTTTGAGGCGGACATACCAATAGAACTAGACGGCATACTTATAACACTCATAGTAAGAATCCCTTATATTATATATAGTAATTAGAAGCTAAAACAATAGTCCATTAAACTTTTTTCATTATAATATAATCTGATAGGGTTTGTAAAGCATTTTTATTAGTAAATTTATACCAGTTGTACAAGTTGCCCTTCGGAGACGACGGTGGCTTGTGCAAACTAGCCAAGCTGGGCCAGACCCGAAACCGGGAGGTGCGTATATATTAGAAAATTTTTCTGCGAAAAATTTTCTAATATATGTTTGAGTGGTTTGGAACTAGTATCTAGTCCTGATTTGATTGAGTATCAATTTTGGGCTTTCGCACCTCGGTAGTGATTAGCAAATAATTGTGGACTAGGTACTAGATTTTCACAATCTCCTGTGCTTACGGTTTGAATCCGTGCAAAAATTGAGGCGCAGCCCGAAGACGATGGTGGCTTGTGCAAACGGTTCGCCCGGTATATAATGCGGCAAGAACATTCGTTTTTAATATTTACCGACTGATTTTTAGATTCTATGTTAAATGAGCAATCCAACCAACCGGCGACCGAGGGCTACGAACATCTGGCTCGGCGGGCGCATCTTTATTTAGAACAACACGGTGGCCGCGCCCGCGAAGAAGTGCTGGTGCAGCAGGTTTTTGGGGTGCGCGGCAAACCCGAAGTCTGGAATAATATTCTGGCGCACGTGCTGGCCGACCCGCAACGCTTCCGTCGGTTGAGCAACGGCGAATGGTGTCTGGCCCGCTATACCGAGCCTTCGCACGCCCTGGCCGAGCTTGAATACGTCGTGATTGATACCGAAACGACCGGGTTACACCCCCAACGCAACCGGGTAATCGAACTGGCGGCGATCAAGGTGCGGGGCGGGCAACGTATTGCGACCTTCGAGAGTCTGGTCAACCCCCACCAGCGTATCCCCGACTTTATCACCCGCTTTACCGGCATCAATAACAGTATGACCTCGCTGGCTCCCGGCTTTGGTCAACTCGCTGACAAGTTGCTGGAATTTTTGGGGGAGGCAATCATTGTCGGGCATAATATCCCGTTTGACATTCGCTTTTTGGATTACGAGTTGCGGCGGTTGGGCCGTCCACCTTTGCTGCACGAAACGGTGGACACGATCAGTCTGGCGGTGCGATTGCACCCTGGCCTACGCAGGCCCAATCTTGACCGACTGGCGAGTATGCTCGGCCTACCGGCCCAGAACCGCCACCGCGCTTTCGGGGATGCCAGTATCACGACGGACGCTTTTTTGGCCCTGCTCGATAAAGCCAATCAGCAAGGCTATACCAGCCTATCCGATTTGCGGGCCGGTCGTTCGCGCCTGACCACCGCGCCGGTGCTAAAACCTTTGGAGGAAGAAGCTAGGCCAGCCCAGCCCGTTCCAGTCCAAACTATGTTTGAGATGAACTTTTCTGAGACCGAGGTTAAGTCGGACGAGATTGAGCGCCCGGATCGGATCAAGCTCAAGCGCGAGGGGTATCGCGATGATGCCGCCAGTTTGACCAACCGAGCAACCGCCCACGCCCGCGATGTCCTATCGAAGGAGCATCTGGTCGGGCTACCCCAGCGACCCGGCGTATATCTGATGAAAGATAATACGGGTCTGGTGATTTATGTCGGCAAGGCCAAGAATTTGAAAGATCGGGTCTCTTCTTACTACAGCGAACCGCTCGGCTATACTCGCAAAATGGATGGGCTGGTCGAGGCTATCGCCAAAATCGACCACATTGTGACCGGGAGCGAATTGGAAGCGCTTTTGCTGGAGTCGAAGCTTATCAAGCAGTACCGACCGCGCTACAACCAGCAGCTACGTAATTACGAGGCTTATCCTTTTATCAAAATCGAACTGAGCCAGCGTTTTCCGCGCATCTATAGTGTGCGGGAAGTGACCGACGACGGAGCGCGTTATTTCGGTCCTTTTAAAAGTCGTCGGGCGGTGGATGCCACTATCGAAATTATCGAGCAGTTGTTCCCGGTACGCACTTGTACCCGCTCGTTTGAGCCGCCCGAACCGGGTAAACGTAAACGCAAACAGGCTCCCCCCTGCCTGCGCCTTTCGATGGGTCGCTGCCCTGGCCCTTGCGCTGGGCAAGATGGCGAGGAAGACCACACCGGGTATCTGCAAATTATCGAAGAGGTTATCGGATTTTTGAGCGGCGAAAAAGAAGTCATGCTGGATACCCTTTGGGCGCGGCTCAATCGGGCGGTACAGGGCCGCAATTTTGAGAAGGCGGCGGAATTGCGCGACGCAGTGGCTCAGGTTGAAAAGATCGTTAATAGCCAGCAGTTTTTGGCGGCGGCGGTCGAAGGCAACCACGCGCTGGTCTGTCTACCTTCCTGCCAGGAAGATGCCATCGAGCTACTTTGTATCTATCGGGGTCGGCTGGGCCGTCAGTTGCGGATTGGATTGACCGCCGAGCCAACCGAGACGGCCCGCCTCCTTTACGAAACCTGGCAAGCTCTGGCCGAGCAAGAAGCGAGCCTGGCGGCCAGTCAACCGGGTTGGGGTAAACACGGCGGGCGGGTGATTGGGCAGGAAGCGGTCGATGAGATCAATATTATCTCGCGCTGGCTCTATGCTCACGTCGGACACCCCGCTATCTTTAGCGTCCCGACCGAACCACCCACCCTCGATTTTTGGGAAGCGACCAGCCAACGGCTAATAGCGACTGGCCTGCAATCTGACAACCTTGCCAGTCCTTTGCCAGTCACCCAATAAATTATATTTTCGGCTGATCCTTACTTTTCCAGCTAGTTTTGAACTTTGAACATAACTACTCAGCCCCCACTTTGGACGACCACCCAGGGTCGCACCCTACCAAAATCAAAATCCGTTGTAGGGTGCGACCCTGGGTGGTCGCCCTGCCCGCGTAATTATGAAATTAGATAGGCTTCTGGACTGCCCGCAAAACCAGTGTGATAGGGCCACTGGCTTCGATCTGGCCCTGACCTATAGCTGTCTGCAAATTATCGTGTTCGGGCTGATTGCCGCCATAACGCGGGTCGTCCGTGCTAAGCAGTAATTGCCAGATGTAACCCTGGGGCGGTCTGGTCAGGTTGGACTCGGTCAAGGCCAGCTTTAAATTGCCCTGTAAATTGGTGATAACCAGCAGTTCCTGGTCAAGGGCGACCGGGTTGCCCAGCGTAGCCTCCGACTCGGCGTTACCATAGCGCAACGCAATAGCATCCCGGTCTACTGTAGCACTATGAAAAAATCCGCGACTACCCTGCCGGGAGGTAAAATGTTTTACGTCTCGGCGTAGCTGTAGCAGATCACGGTAGAGAGTCAGAATTTGGGCGTGGCCGGGTTCTTCTAGTTCAGCCCAATTAAGTTTAGACCTATCAAAGGTGCTGTCGGCCTGCGGGTCGGGGATGTCCGGCCCGCCGAAGCCAGAAAAGTGGGCAAATTCGGCCCGCCGACCTTCGGTCACGAGCTTACCCAGGTCGGGGTTGTGATCGGTAAAGAAGAGAAAAGGAGTGCTGGCGGCCCATTCTTGACCCTGAAACAGCAAGGGAGTAGCCGGACTGAGCAAGAGTAGAGCCGAGGCCGCCCGATAAGCTTCCGTCTCAATATTGTCGTGAAGCCTATCACCGATGGGCCGATTGCCGATCTGGTCGTGGTTCTGGATACAATAGACGAAATGGGCCGGGTCGATTTGATGGGTGTGCGTCCCACGCGGCTGGCCTGAAAATTGAGAAAGCTGACCGATATAAAACCAGCCTTGAGCTAATGTCTGGGCCAGATCGATGGGGCTGCCGGTAAAATCGGCGTAGTAACCTTCGTTATCTCCGGCTAGAGCCGAGCGTAGTTGATGGTGAAAATCGTCGGCCCAAATGCCATCCAGCCCTACTCCACCCTCTTCTACAGATTGGACTAAATTTACTTCGTTGCGCTCGTCCTCGGCAAACATCACAAAGTTTCGACCACCTGGAAGGGAAGCCCGGACGGTGGCGACCAATTCCTTGAGGAAATGAGGGTGGTCGGGTAGGTTATCCTGGTCTAAAATGGTGTGGGTAGCATCAAAGCGTAAGCCATCCAGGTGAAATTCGTGTGTCCAGTAAAGTGCGTTCGCCACAAAGAATTGGCGCACCGGAGTCAGTTCAAAGTTGAGCGCATCGCCCCAGGGGGTTTTCTTCTCGTCGGTAAAGTAACTTGGGCTGAAATCGCGCAGGTAGTTACCGTCCGGCCCCAGGTGGTTGTACACCACGTCCTGAATAATAGCCAGACCTCTGCTGTGAGCGGCATCGATCAGCTCGCGTAAGCCTTCCGGCCCACCATAAGCGCGAGCGGCAGCGAACAAGCATACGCCATCGTAACCCCAATTATGCTTGCCCGGAAAGTCGTTTACCGGCATAAGCTCAATCGCCGTCACCCCCAGCGACTTGAGATAATCAAGCCTGGGGATAAAAGCTTCAAAAGTGCCTTCCGGGGTAGCCGTACCGATATGCACCTCATAAATAATGGTTTCTTCCAGAGGCAGGCCCGACCAAGCCTGATCGTGCCACCCAAAGCTATCGCCCGCCGCTATTACTTGGCTGGGGCCGTGTACTCCGAGAGGTTGGTAGCGACTGGCTGGGTCGGGTCGCAATTTATCGCCATCAAGCCGGTAGAGATATAACGCACCGGCTTGCAATTCTTCAACCCAGCCGGAAAAATAACCATCTTCGTCTTTGTTAAGCCTATAACTGGCTACTTCTTTAACCTTTTTATCCAGTTCCCCTGGTCTTATTTCGGCCTGGCTAAGAGCCTCAACTATTACTACTTCCAACTGCTCCACCGCCAAAGCCCAGACCCGAAAACCCACCCCTTGTTTTTCAGGCCGCGCACCCAACCACAATAGCCCTCTATTGTTGGGCATAGTTGTAATCATTTTTATTAAGCTCCTTCGATATTCAAGCAGATTAGCTTTTTAGATTAGCTTTTGTTTTACCTATCTACCTGGTTGACCTATCTACAAATACTCCGTCATCTTCATCCCGTAATCGCTCCAATGAGAAAATAGCTAACCTCGCTGTTAACGTCAGCTACAACAGCACAGCCTGTGCCAAGCTTGATTGGTAAGGAGGGATTTGTGATTTTAGCCTATTCGACTGTGCTAGAGCAAATTAGAGAATTACTGGCCCGTTCTTTGGTAGGGGGACCCCTACCAAGTCCGATGTCTTTGCCACTTGCTGTATAATACCGCTCTAAAGGGTTTTTAGCGTGCCATTTTAGAAAGCAGACTGGCTGGACCTGAATGGAAACTCTAACCACTTCAGCAGGGTTGCGCAATTTAATTTAATCCTGTCAATCCTGTTTATCCCTATTAATTTTATAGGAGAAATTATGCGGGCAGTGATACAGCGGGTCAAGCGCGGAAGCGTGACGGTCGCAGGCGAAATTATCGGGCAGTGCGGGCCGGGATTTGTGGTGCTGCTGGGGGTCGGGCAGGGTGACGGTCAAAAGGAGGCCGATTATCTGGTCGGGAAGATTGCCAACTTGCGGGTCTTCGAGGATGGCGAAGGCAAAATGAATCTGTCGGCGCTTGATCTTGACCCCCGCGCCGAACTGCTGGTTATCTCGCAATTTACGCTGTATGCCGATACTCGCCGGGGGCGGCGGCCCGGCTTTACCCAGGCGGCACTGCCCGAAATCGCCGCTCCGCTGGTCGAATATTTTGTAGCCCAGTTGAGAAAGAGTGGGCTGTCGGTCGAGACCGGACGGTTTGGGGCCGAGATGCTGGTTGAAATCCTCAACGATGGCCCGGTCACAATAATTATGGATACCGCCGACACGCTATGACCGAACCGGCTAAAGCAATCTTGAAATGGCAACGCTGGCCCTTGCGGGAGGATGGGCAGCGGGCCTGGCTACGGGCAGGCGCGGTTGTGCTGTTGCTGGGGCTAATCGGGGGAGTGCTGCTGGTCAGTCTGCCGACCGCGACCGCGCTAGTGCTGGGTGTACCGGTGGCGCTGGCCCTGCTGCCCTACTTTTTACCCCGACAATACCGGGTCTCCGACGAGGGGTTGGTGGTAGTGCGCGGTTTTTGGAACGACCGCCGCGAATGGCAGGAGTTCCGGGCCTATTTGCCGGTGGCCGGTGGTTACTGGTTGCTGCCCGCTCCAGCCTCGACCCGACCACGCCTCAACCGCGCTTTGGGCTGGCGGGCCTTTTATTTACCGCGCCCACTGGAAACCCCGACCGCTCTGGCCCTCGAAAGCCAACTGGCCCAGCGCCTTCAAATTCAAGCTTAAGCCAAATCGCAGGCAAAAAAAAGCCGGGTAGCTTTCGGAGTACCCAGCCTTGTAATCTATCTTGAAGTGTAAGAGCAACACGCTAGACGTTTGCTCCATTTAAAGAGGTTTTCTTAGAGGTTTTTAAGTGGTTTCAACGAGGGCAATGTATTTGGTTGCCCTCGCTTTCTTAATAGTGCATCACTCGTGCCAACGTTAGCTGATCTTTGGAGTAATTGGGACGATTCTTGAGCGATGCCTAACCCAACTTTGTTTTAGCTCCAAGATAAGGCTGCAAAGCGACTGGAACCCGCACCGAGCCGTCGGCTTGTTGATGGTTTTCCAAAAAGGGAACCAGAATACGCGGCGTAGCGATAGCCGTGTTGTTGAGCGTATAGCAAAACTGGACTTTGCCATCGCTATCCCGGTAGCGCAAATTGGCTCGTCGGGCCTGCCAATCGCCCAGGGACGAGCAGGAATGGGTCTCGCGGTATTTCTGTTCGCTTGGAACCCAGCTTTCAATGTCGTGCATCTTGAGCTTGCCTGCCCCCATATCGCCGGTGCAGACCTCCACTACTCGATAGGGAATTTCGAGGGCTTGCAAAAGCTCTTTAGCGTTGCCCAAAATAGTGGTATGCCAGATTGCCGCTTCCGCCCGGTCGTTGCGACACAAAATATACTGCTCAACTTTGGTAAACTGGTGTACCCGGATCAGACCGCGCACATCCCGACCACCACTTCCCGCCTCACGCCGGAAACAGGGCGAAAGGGCCGCATAGGTAAACGGCAAATCGCTTTCGTTCAAAATTTCTCCGCTATGTAGCGCATTGAGCGGCACTTCCGCCGTCCCTGACAAATATAAGTCGTCGGCAGGCAGGTAATAAACCTGATCGCGCCCGGCAGGAAAGTGCCCCGTCCCCTCGAAAGCAAATTCCCGCGCCACCGATGGCACGCTCATCACCGTAAAGCCCTTCTCGATCAGCCGATCCATTGCGAAACGATGCAGGGCGTATTCTAAAATCGCCATCTCATTTTTGAGAATGTAGCTGCGGCTGCCCGACACTTTGGAGGCTCGCTCGAATTCGGCCCAATTATGATTTTCCAAAATTTGAACGTGATCGAGTGGCGTAAAATCGAATTGCGGCAACTCGCCCCAGCGTTCCACCTCGACATTACCACTCTCGTCGTCCCCGATTGGCACATCGTCGTCCGGGATATTTGGCACTTCCAAGAGCAGCAAGCGCAAACTGTCCTCGGCCTCGCGCAAAGTCGGTTCCAAAAATTTGAGTTCGTCGCCGATCTGTCTACCCCGCTCGATAATCTGGGGCCGTTCTTCGGGGGTAGCCTTGCCCATCCGCTTCGAGTTAGCGTTTTTCTCTTCGTTCAACACCTGTATCTCACGTTTGAGCTTGACCACATTTTGATCGGCAGCCAGCAATGTATCCAGATCGAGATTGATCCGCTTTACCTGGATCGCCCAGCGTACCTTGTCCGGGTTCTCCCGGATAAACCGCAGGTCTAACATAATCGCTCCTTTAATCAGGTATCAGCCAAAACCTGACACCTATAAAAACCAAAAGCCGCCCGCCTTTGAACTTTTCAAAGGACGAGCGGCCCGACAGCCGACCTCGTGTTGCCACCTTTGTTCGCTACGCACTCACCTGCGCAACCTCTTGCGGTAGAAGGCTTTTTTATAATAACCTCTACTCGCCTTCGCTAACGGGAAGACCCGGCCCACAGTTACTCCGGCTTAGACCGTTTAGTCGGGGCAGCAAACGAGTGGAACAGTTTGGGGGAAGGTTGTCTCACACCTGCCGACAACTCTCTGAAAACTTCTGGCCCAGACTGCAAATCTCGCCTTACGCTTTATCTTTTCTTTTCAGCCAAAGGATACACCAAACCCGCCGCCGGGTCAAGGGACAAACAAGGGATGAAGAAATGCAGAAGTCAGAATGCAGAATGCAGAATAAAGAGGGATGAAGGCTAAATTGTAGGAGCGGGCTTCTGCCCGCGATGGATTGTAGGATAAGGGATGAAGGGGGTCGTCCATTGGCAGAGCCATGTCATACAATTGGACTACTCAGTCCTTAGTCCCCTTTCATTCCTCATCCTTCATCCCTCATCCCTCATCAGATACCAAATGGTATGATAGGCTGGGAGGGAAATTATGCAAGAATTGAATTTAGAATGGCAGGTTCTGCTGTCTAGCTTCGGGGTAAAAGAAGGGCAGGCCGAGGCTACTTTTACTGGGATCGCCGCCGCCTATTGTGAACCGGGCCGCTATTATCACACGCTCGAACATATTGGGCAGGTGTTGACCACTATTGACAACATGCCGGGGCCACTGCAAAACCCGGCGGCGGTAAAATTTGCGGCCTGGTTTCATGATGTAATTTATGATAGCCGGGCCAAAGATAACGAAGAACGTAGCGCCCAATATGCTGAGGACGTTTTGCGCTCTTTGGCAATCCCCGCCGATATTATCGAAGCTACTTGCCGCCTGATTCTCTGCACCAAAAGTCATCAGGCCGAGCGGGGCGACTCTGACGCGCAAATTTTGCTGGATGCCGACCTTTCGATTTTGGGAACCGAACCAAATCGCTACCAGCAGTATGCTCAGGCGATCCGGCAAGAATACGGCTGGGTTCCCGATCTCGAATATCGGGCAGGCCGCAAACAAGTTTTGCAAAAATTCTTGCAACGCGCCCGCCTTTTCTTTACTCCTGCAATGTTTGAGAAGGCCGAGCCGCAAGCCCGTCGCAATCTTCAGGCCGAAATCGAAGCTCTCGATGCTTTTTAACCCGGCCTATACCAGTTATCAGGTTACTGACAAGGTGCGTAAATAATGCTATATTATATTCTGTGATAGAAGAGACAGTACACGAAGAACTGGTAGCTAAAAAGCTGTGGCTGAATACTGCCAAAGAAGATGGGGATGTGATCCCCGAATCTACCTATAATCCTAAAGTTGAATCCTACAACCGCCGTCACAACCTAGATAGGACGATAAATGCTAAATAATGAAGTGCGGGAGTTACGTTCCCGCTATGAGAACCGGGGACACGGTCATCTTTTTCATAATTTGATGTTGTTCAGCCGTATCTTGCGCGAGATGGGGCTGGATGCTAACCCGACTCGCACGATTGATTTGTTGCGTAGCCTGGAATTTATCGGGCTGAACCGCAAGGAAGATTTTCACGATGCGGCAAAGGCGATTATGTTGCGGCGGAACGAGGAAGACCCGATCTTTGAATATGTCTTTCAGATGTTCTGGCGACGCTGGCCTACCCCGGAAGATCGCGACCTGAATAAACCGCTGGGCGATTTGCCACCCGAAAACTGGAGCGGTAAAAAGCCGGATCAGCCGTCCGCCAAGCCTCCCCCACCTATCGATCATGACCAGGATGCCAAACAGCCTGACCAGGCGATGGAGCCGGAAACCGACCTGAGCAAAAAGCTGGCCGAGGGGGATGGCGACGAGGATAGCGAGGGTGACGATAGCGAGGCCGATAAGCAGCAAACCTATAGCGCGTCGGAAGTCTTCCGAAGCAAAGATTTTCAGGATTTTACGACTGATGAGCTTGATGAAGCCAAACGGCTGATGTCGGAATTGCGCTGGTCGCTACCCTATCACAAGAGTCGTCGGTTGCAACCATCCCGGCACGGACGGCGGTTGGATGCGCGGCGGGTGGTGCGGAAGAGCCTCAAGTACGGCGGTGTACCTATCGAGTTATCCTGGCGTAAACGCAAGATGAAGCCGCGTCCGCTGGTGCTGATCTGCGATATTTCTGGCTCGATGGACTTGTACTCGCGGTTGCTGCTTCAATTTATGCACTCCATGGAGAATGGCCTGCGCTATGTCGAGACCTTTGTATTCGGCACACGGCTGACCCGTATCACGCACGAATTGAAAAACCGTAATGTAGATGAAGCCCTACTGCACGTCTCGAAGATCGTTAAAGACTGGTCGGGCGGAACCAAGATCGGCGAGTCACTCGAAACTTTCAACTTGAAATGGGCGCGGCGGGTGATGGGTCACGGGGCGGTCGTGATAATCATTAGCGACGGCTGGGATAGAGGAAGTGTCGATACCTTGCGGCGAGAGATGGCCCGACTGCAACGGCTGTCGTTCCGGCTAATTTGGTTGAACCCACTTTTGGGTTTGCCCGATTATCAGCCTCTAACCATCGGTATCCAGGCGGCCCTCGACTATGTTGACGATTTTTTACCGGCGCACAACTTTCGCAGTCTCGAACAGCTAGGCGAGTTGCTGGCGAATATCAACGATACCAACCGGGCCGAACGCAAACAACAACTGTTCAAGCATGGTTGATCTTTATTCTCTTCAAGAGCTAGAGGAGAACTACAAATCGTTCTTACAAATCCGTAAGGCGGGTCTAATTTAGAACTATTAATGAGGTGAACTATTATGCAAGATGTACTACCGACAATTGAAGAATGGCGAGCCAACGGCGAGGAGATTGCCCTGGCGACGGTTGTAAAGACGACCGGCCCGGCCCCCCGTTTTGAGGGTGCGAAAATGGCTGTAACCAAAAGTGGCAAGCTGGTTGGCTCGGTCAGTGGCGGTTGTGTGGAAGGGGCCGTCTTCGAGGAAGCCCAAAAAGTGCTGCGTACTGGCAAGCCTCGGCTGGTTAAGTATGGCATCAGCAAAGCGACCGCCTGGGACATCGGTCTGGCCTGTGGCGGCGGGATTGAGGTCTACATTCAAACCTTAGAATGATTTTCACTTTGTGGGACATTGCTCTGCCAATGGATAATAACAAAAAATTAGCAATCCCGAACGGGGTATCTTATGTCAAATTACCAAAAAATAAAAGAGAATATTGAACGCGAAGAGATGCTGGCGCGGGTTATCGTGGTGCATGCGCCGGAAGGGGTCGAGATCGGGGCGGAGATGTTGGTCTACCCGGATGGGCGCAGCGAGGGGACACTGGGCGCGGCTGACCTCGATCAGGGGGCGATAACCCAGGCGGTCGGCCTGATGGAGCGCACGGGGTCTAAGACTTTCCCGGTCGAGACCAGTGCCGGGGCTTACGAAGTCTTTGTGGATGTCTTTCCACCGCCGCCGACTTTGATGGTCTTTGGGGCGGTGCATATTGCGATCCCGTTGGTCAAGATGGCGAAAGAGGCCGGGTTTCGGACGCGAGTGATCGATGGTCGGCAAAAATTCCTGACCAAAGAACGCTTCCCGGAGGCGGACGAACTGATCGAAGCCTGGCCGGACGAGATTGTTGAACATAATGTCAAGATCGACGGCAATACCTATATTGTGATTTTGACCCACGATGAGAAATTTGATGGCCCGGCCCTAGAAGTCAGCCTGCCCAGTCTGGCCCGCTACATCGGGGCGATTGGTAGCAAAACGACGACTGCCAACCGTAACGAACGGCTCCGCAGTGAAGGTTACTCGGAGGAACAAATCGCCCGCATACACGGGCCGATTGGGTTTCAGATCGGCGCACGCGAACCCGCCGAGATCGCTATCAGCATCATGGCGGAGATTATTGCCGTAAAATATGGGACGGTAAAATAGCTGAAGGCCCATTCTAATAACATAATATAACAATTATTTTGCCTGAGCTAAAGGGGACGGTTTTGGCTTGGAAAAAGTTGGGTAAAGAGAAGTATAGAACATTATGGTATATCCGGTACGCGCGTAGGGGTAGCAACTCGTGAATAAAAGTTACCAAACCTATGAGAATATTCTTCTAAATAAGGGGATTTGAGCCGCCATCTTGGTTTTAAGGTATCAGCATATTTTTTAACATAGGCATACGGTAAGTTGTAAGTTTCTCTGAAATCGACGACTAGAGCACTCCTACCATCTTCCGGGTTGACTGGAGATGAGAGTAGATGAAGACCTTCGTGCTTTTTGGCCCGAACCTCATTCCACCTACCCCTTTTTGGCAAAAGCAGGATTGTATGTTTCAAATACAGCTATTTTAAAGATAGGAACAAGTGTAACCATCTTTACTTTGCCATTTTCCAGATCACAACTTTGGGTCATTATGATTAAATCAAGCAAACCAATTTCGATTATCTCCTCTTCTTGGAAACCAAAATCTGCCGGGATTATAGGCACTTTACATTCCGGCAAATAATCTCCCTGCATAAGAGACTCATCATTTACTTCGACCCAAAAAGACTCCGGCGTTGACACAGTGGCTATTCATCCTCATCGATTGGGTAAGGTAGAGGTTCTATATGTCCAATAAAACGAGTCTTCTAATGTTGGTTTTGAGTGTTTGGTTTTTATTTCTAACACAGCCTCGGTTAAAGGAGACCGAGAATATTGTAATTGGTCTGCTTGTTTCAATTCTTTTACTTCCTCAAAGGCTTTCTAGCTTCACTCATTATGAAGAAGAGTATAACATGTCAATGTTAATTATCTGTTAAACATCGGTTTGGATGACAAAGAAAAATACTAATCTTGCATTTGGCAAGCAGGTCGTAGGGCTGTTGCAAGAACGCCTCTACCTGTGTCATTCTGAGCGTAGCGAAGAATCTCGGAGATTCTTCGCTACGCTCAGAATGACAATTCTTGCAACAGCCCTAAAGCAGGTCGCAGGGCTTATGCGTTTACCTCAATCTTGCTTTGAGCCTAATAATTTAGGAGTGAGGCTAAAAAGTCTATCAAAAGACTTTTGATTTTGACTTAAACGCATAAGCCCTGAGCAGGTCGCGGCTATCTTGAAAAGATAGGCTAAGTTGTGCTATGCTTAGAACCGCTTTTAACTGGAAAAGCGCAAAAATCCAAACTCTTTTGCCATTTTAAGGCTGATAACTATGACCGAAGCTATCGAGACGGCAACCCCAGCCGAAACTATGACTAACCCTGATGTTTATAATATGATCGACGTGCGGGGTTTGTTCAAGCGTTACCCCGATCAGCGGCGACCGGCCCTGGAAGAATTGACGTTGGCGGTTCCGCAAGGGCAAATTTTGGGCTTGATCGGGCCGAATGGGGCCGGTAAGACGACGGTGCTGCGTATTTTGGCGACTCTAATTTCACCCGACAAAGGCGATGCCTATATTGCAGGGCAGTCGGTACGCAAACAGCCTCAGGCGGTGCGCCATCTGATTGGCTTTATGCCGGACAATTACGGATTGTACGAGGATATGCAGGTTAGCGAGTATCTTGAATTTTTCGCGGCCTGCTACGGGGTGCAGGGGAAGCGCCGCAATCGTCTGGTACGCGAACTGCTCGAACTGGTAGACTTGAGCGAATATCGCAAGGAGAACTTGCGAACGCTCTCGCGGGGGATGCGGCAACGGTTGTGCCTGGCTCATACGTTGGTACACGACCCAAAGGTGCTACTATTGGATGAACCGGCCAGCGGGCTTGACCCTCGCGCCCGGATCGAATTGCGCGAACTACTCCGCGAACTAAGCCGCATGGGTAAGACTATTATTATCAGCAGCCATGTTTTGAGTGAAATTCAGTTGATGTGTGATATGCTGGGCCTGATGGCGCTCGGTAAGTTGGTCAATTATGGCCCAACCGAGAAGGTTATTAACCAGATCGAACACTTGCCACGACGCGGCGTAAGTATGCGCGTATTGAGCCAGGACGACCTCAAACGAGCGGTCAAACTGGCGGAGGCTTTCCCGCAAACGGTCAAGGGTAGTTTGCGGTTGGACGAAGCGGGCCTGAATATCGAAGCCTTGCTGGACGGTGACGATCAGATCAGTGCTGAATTCCTGAGTACGATAACCGGAGCGGGGATTAAGGTCGCCCAATACGGGCAGAGTACCGCTTTATTAGAAGAACTATTTTTGCGAGATTAATTATAAGCCCACGAGGTAAGTATGGCCCGTCTTTATTTTAGACCGCTAAACCCGGTGGCGTTGCGCGAGATGAAAGCCCGGATGCGAGGGGGGCGTACTTTTGCGCTCTTTGGGGTTTATCTAGCGTTGTTGGCCCTGGTAGTCTTTGTGGTTTATATTCGCAAGGGGGCCAGCGCTACCTATAATTATGGTGGCAGCTTTACCACTGGTAATTATGGCCCCACCCGTAATTTTGAGACCGGGCAGGATATTTTTATCGCCATCTTTGCTTACCTGATAGTCGTGATGTCGATTATCACTCCGACCGTTTGCGGGGGGCTTATCAGCCGGGAAATGGAAGAACGCACCTATGATATGTTGCTGGTTACGCCGGTGCGAGGGCGGTCGCTGGTCTACGGCAAACTATTCTCGACCCTTAGCTATTTGATGCTGATGGTGGTGGCGGCTTTTCCAGTCGCCTGTATCGTCTTTATCTTTGGGGGGGTAAATCTTGAGAATTTGCTGGCCGGGTTTGCCATCATTTTGATGTTGACGGTTGTGTTGGGAACGATGAGCCTGTTTTTCTCGGCCCTTTTCCGGCGCACCAGTCTAGCAATTATTGTTACTTACAGTCTAGCGCTTTTGTTACTACTGGGGGTTCCGATTGTTAGTAACAGTATCGTTACCACTATCAACAATGATACGTCCCGCTCGCTCAATCGGACTCCACCGCAGATCGACCCAACCTATGATTTCTCCAAGCGCATGCTGGTGTTTAATCCGTTTGCGGCGCTGGGGTCGGTGCTGGCTCCCAATGCACCTTATCGGGGTAATCGGGAAGAAGACCTTCAGTATTTCCCCAACAGTCGGCTTTTCTGGGGCGACCCGAACCGCTATTTTGCTACAACCACTTTCGCACCCGGCACGACCGCCGATCAGGTCTATCGCATTTCGAGGTTGCCAGTGCTGCCCAACCAAATTACCCTCTGGCAGGGCTATTTGCTGGTATACACCGGTCTTGAGGTGTTCTTTTTGCTGCTGGGCGTGGGTGCAGTCAAGCCTTTACCGAGGCGACCCGGTTTCAATCCGTTGCGTGGCGTAACTAAGCTGGTCAAACCACGCCGCCGAAAAACCCTGACCCCGGCCCTGGCAGTCGCCATCCCTATCGAAACGTCCGATAGCACCATAGCCGAAGCCAGCCTGCTGCAACCGGAAGCCGGAACCGAGAGCGAGTTGCCCCCGCTCACGCCCGAAACCACTATACCCGACCAACCTCCAACCGATATAGCTCATCCGCCCGATCAGGCCCCGGAGCAACCTCGGACGAGCGAAGTCCAGGGCTAAATAATCACAAAATATGATAAAAAATCTGCTGCGTTGGTCTGCGTTCTCTAAGATTAAATTTTCGGTTATTGTGGTTATTTGTCTTGGACTACCCCTGCTCTTGACGGCTTGTGCCGATAGCTTGCCCCCGGCGGATGTGGCCCGCCGTTATTTGGGCAATATGCGCGATGCCAGCTATTCTCCGGCCTATGATCTGCTGACCGCCGACTCACAGCTAAAAGTCAGTCGCAGCCAATACACCGACCGCTTGACCCGCGCCCGTCAGGAGGCCGGTATTACCAAGACCGAGATCGTGCGTGTGCTGGAACCGAATATCGTGGGCAAGCGGGCCAGCGTTGCCTACCAACTAGAAGTTACCCTCCAAAACGGCCAAAAGCTCTCGCTCTACGAGTCAATGGTTTTGTTGCAGCAAGAGGTCGGCTGGCGGGTGATCTGGCCTCCCCAGTAGACAGCCTATAGCAAATTGCAGAACTATTGACCAGTTCTTGGTAGGGGCGACCGATTCAAGCTCTGTACAATTTGCTATAGTTTAAGAAGTATTTGCATTTGTGCAATCCCTAACAAAAAGACGAAACTAGATTAGCCTTACAAGCGTATAACAAGTGGTCGTATTAAAACGCCGGTTTGACATACCCTTTAATATAAAGAAGAAATTAGCGAAGCGGCCCGGCCCAAAGCTGAGTGCTGGTCGCTTAAAATAAAACAGGATTGGTAAAAAAATGCGTATACTTGTGGTTGACGATGACACCGAGATACTCGATTTGCTAAGTCGGGGCTTAAAATTCGAGGGATACGAAGTGGAAAGCGCTCAGGATGGCGAGAAGGCCCTGTCCCGCTTCCGAGAGAGCGCTCCCGATCTAGTGCTGCTCGATGTGATGATGCCGGGCATGGATGGGCTGGAAGTCGCCCGCGAGATGCGAAAGCTACGCGACACGCCTGTCCTTATGTTGACGGCCAAAGATGCCGTGACCGATAAAATTGCCGGGTTGGATGCCGGGGCGGATGATTACGTGGTTAAGCCCTTCGATTTTGATGAGTTGCTGGCCCGTGTCCGGGCGCATTTGCGGCGCAAGATGCCGGGAGAAGTCCAATTGCTTCAGTTCTCCGACCTGACGCTTAATAGCGCTACCCACGAAGTACGGCGCGGCGGGCAGTTGGTCGAATTGACCAGCAAAGAATTTGAGCTTTTGATGCTCTTTCTCCAGCATCCCCGGCAGGTTTTGAACCGGGAATTTATCTATGATAAGGTCTGGGGTTATGATTTTGGCGGTGAGTCGAATATAATCGAGGTCTACGTGCGCTACTTGCGGAGCAAGTTGGAAGTAGGCAACCGTCCGAAGTTGATCCATACGGTGCGCGGGGTTGGCTATGTTTTGCGTGAGCCGGAACCAATTGGGGTTAGCGATTAAATATTAGAGGTAAACACA
Organism: Chloroflexia bacterium; assembly: GCA_038210655.1. GTDB lineage: Bacteria > Chloroflexota > Chloroflexia > Chloroheliales > Chloroheliaceae > 54-19. The sequence continues at coordinate 47,576 of JBBQWM010000025.1, read as the reverse complement.
AACCAAATCGAGCAGGTATCAGCTTTTACTCAATTGACCTTTGTACAACCTGAAAGCATACCTGATAGCTAAGATATATGTCACGTTCTTTTAGTTCAGCTTCAATACGAGTACGCTTTGCCCTGATTTTTTCGGGAGTAGTTATTTTAGTGTTGGCTGTGCTTAGTGTAGTGGTTTACCGTTCGGTAATTCAAAGTTTGGAAGCCGAAACCGATAACGATCTTTCTCAAAGAGCCGAGCAAGCCCGCGCCTTTTTTGCTAATAGCGGATTTAGCAGTCAGGATTTGGATAACTTTGCCCGCACTTATGGCGGCTCCGATGTGAATACCCGACCGACCCCTGGTGCAGTCGTCCGGCCCGACAATATGTCCGAACCGACAGACCTGGCGGCGGCGCTGACCTATTTGCAATTGGTTGATAAACAGGGGCAGGTCATACGGCGATTGCCCGACCTCAAAGTAATGTCGAAACCACAGACCCAGCAAGAGTTGGCTCAACGCCTTCAGGAAGGCAAGGGCTACGGGTATATCAAGCTGGTAAGTGGAGAGCGGGCGCGAGTATACACGGTGCCGCTCGACAGGGTCGAGAACCGGGGCTATGTGCAGGTGGTGCGTAGCCTACAGGAATTTGATACGATTGGGAGTGGCTTGGTAACACCTTTTGCTGGATCGGCCCTGATTGCCATTATCTTGTTGACGGTGTTCGGGTGGTGGTTCACTCGGCGCATGCTTTTACCACTCGAAACTATTACGGCGGCGGCCTACCGAATTGGGGTTAATAACGACTTGACCGAACGAATCGAGACCAATCCCGAAGCAAATGACGAGGTGGCTCGGCTGGGACGGGCTTTTAATGCGATGCTTGACCGGCTCGAAAAGATTTTCAAGGCTCAAAAACAATTTATCGCCGACTCGTCCCACGAACTACGTACTCCACTGACCGTGATCCGGGGGAACATTGATTTGCTGAAGCGCAATCCTGACCCGCAGAATCAGACCGAATCGCTTCAGGCTATCGAGCGCGAAAGCGCCCGGATGCAACGGCTTGTCCAGGATTTGCTGCTGCTGGCCCAGGCCGATGCCCGTCAAACCATCAACCTTCAGCCCCTGCAACTTGATGATGTGGTGCTGGAAGTTTTCAAAGAAACCCGGGTGCTGGCTGACCAGCGCCACCAACGGCTCAAAATGGGTCATTTCGACCCGGTTACTATTGAGGGCGACCCCGACCGCCTTAAGCGGGCTATTCTAAATCTGGTCGATAACGCGATCAAATACACTCCGGAGGAAGGCGAAATTACGATTTCGCTAATCCGGGGTAAACAATGGGCGCGGATTGTGGTGGCGGACAATGGGCCGGGTATTTCCGAGAAAGATCAACCCTTGATCTTCGACCGCTTTTACCGGGTAGACAAAGCGCGTAGCCGAGGGGCCAGCACGGGGGGTGGGAGCGGCCTCGGTCTGGCGATTGTCAAGCATATTGTTGAGGCGCACGGCGGGCGGATCAGTTTGCAGAGCGTGGTGGGAGAGGGAACGACTTTTACGCTCTGGTTCAAAATCGATCCGGCGGCGACTTTCCCGCTAGACGGGGACGATAATTTCGCTGAAGATGAGGTAGCGGCTACCGAAGCCGAAGCCGAAGATAATCCCCCCTCTTTAACCCCTACTGAACAGCGTTAGCCGCTAAATTCTCCCTATCGTGCAATTGAGCTAACCACTTATCTGTAGGAGCGAGCTTCTGCTCGCGATTGAACAGCCAGCCTTATCCTCAATCGCGAGCAGAAGCTCGCTCCTATAAGAGTTCAATTATTGTGCAATTTTCTATAGTAAAGCTCAACTAGCTTTACACCCGCTATATTTGTTCCTTTAGCTTTGTGAGACAGCAAGGCGACGATTTGGGATACTCTTTATATTAATGATAGTTTCGAGGTGGTCTACGCCTTTGATATGCTCGAACACGCCGGACCGAATATGGATAGCTGGTTTGGTGAAATCCGGCGGGTGCTACGGCCTGACCCATAAACATCAAATTGGCTTTATGAACCTCCAACCCAAAGCGATTGCCAGGCTGAACGTGCTATCGCAACAAGGTGCGCCGGGCGGGTTCAAGCTTGGCAAAGACGACTCGCTGGTCTATATCGGCTATGCGACCAAATAAATAGGGCCAATTGAGGCGATCTTTATGATTACCTAAAGCTCCAAACCGGGCGATCATAAAGATCGCCCCTACCAAATCCGGGCCGGAAAATATTAAACGCGCTCGTAGCGGTCAAGATTGAGGACAAAGACGGTGGCCCGACCGGTAGTGGTTGACCCGGCAGTAACCTGGGCAATCACTTGTTCGAGAGGATTGGCGGCCTTCTCTTTGTCCTTTTTGGATGGGATGTTGGTGTTATCCGGGAAAGGGTTGGTGATGTTCTGCCGACGAGAACCCTGGGGGCGGGTCGCGACAATGTTCAGGACGTTTTGAACCGCCTCGTCGGGAACGCCAACAATAATGGTAGTATTGCCCTGCCGCAAAAAGCCGCCGGTGCTGGCAAGCCGGGTCGCACCGTAATGAGCGGCAGTCAAAGCATCAATCAGGTCGTCGGCATCCTCGTTTTGGACGATGGCAACCACAAGTTTCATCGCCATAAGCGCACATCCTCTCTTCCCTCAAACCCGGCCAGGCGGCTAGGAGGCTCCATTAGTGGAATAGATAACTAGAAAACGAAATCTACAACTGTTCGCATTTACGTTGTCTTATTATAGGTTTGGGTTGAGGTGCTGTCAATATCAAACTTGAGTTGGGATATGCGTCATTTTTTGCAAACTAGCCAGGCTGGGCCATACTCTATACTAAGGGGTGGATATAGGGTAGAAATTTTTTCGGTGGGAATTTTTCTAATAGATACTTGAATAGATTTAACGGGTATTTTAATTAAATTTAAACCCTTTGCAATTGGCAAAGGAGTCTGTTAAGCTGCGGAGGGTCTGGGACTAATTTTAGAATATAACCACGCCTTTATAACGTTCTAGCTAACGTCTGACTAACAAAGGAGCAACGTCCTGATATGCGTCAATCTCTCCCTTTGCGGGTATTTTCTGTACGCCTCGGAACTGATTTTTCACCCAAACACGCGCCGATTTTCTTTCGTCGTTTGAGACGGGCCTTACTGGTCGGTCTGTTTTTGTATGGCTTGCTATCGGTGGTCGGCTGTCTGGTCGTTTTTATGAGTTGGGAGCGGGGCTTAGGGTCGGAAACACCGACCAGCTATGGTTTGGATTATCGGGAAGTCAGTTTTAATGGACTGAGCGATAATATTACTTTGCGGGGCTGGTTTATACCTGCCAAAAGCGAAAAAGCAATTATTATGGTACACGGTCACGGCTCGAACCGGGCCGACCGCGAGGTTTATACCTTGCGATTTGCGGCAGATTTACACCGGGCTGGATACAACGTGCTAACTTTTGATTTGCGTGGGCATGGTCGGTCGGACGGGTTTATTACCTCGTTTGGGCAAGAGGAACGCAAGGATGTGCTGGGGGCCTGGGGCTATCTGCGGCAGGCCGGGTTTGAGCCGCAACACATTGGTATCTGGGGTTGGTCGATGGGTGCGGCTACTACGCTGCTGGCGATGGACGACGTGCAGGGGCGCGAAATGCGGGTGGCACTGCTCGACAGCGGTTACGCCGATTTGAACAGCCAATTCGAGTCGAGTCTGGCGGGGTTTCCAGGGCTGCTGGTTCCGGGGCTAGAGGTGGCAGGACAGGCCCTGATGGGCGTATCCTCCAAAGAGGTCAGGCCGAGCGAAGCGTTATCCCGCTTGCACGACCGGCGGCTTTTTTTGGTTCACGGGGCGAACGATACGACGGTGCCGCCCTGGAACCTGGCAGTACTGGTGCAGGCGGGTGGCTCAAACGTGGTCGAGACCTGGCTAGTTCCAAACGCCGGACACGCTCTGGCTTATCGTTCCCGCCCGGCAGAATATGCGGCACGGGCCATCGCCTTCTTTAACAAAGAACTTTGAGGAAAGGCAGAATTAAGAATGCAGAAGGCAGAATTAAAATACAGAGAAATCTTGAGTGTAGGTATTATGTATTCTGTATGCTGCATTCTCTATTCTGCTTTCTGCATTTAAACCGTCCCGTTGGTGATGGCGGAGTTTGCCATTTTTATCAGGCTGTCCTGGTTGGCGGTTTTGCTGCCGATGGTGTAGAGGACGTTGGCTTGCCGCCAGCTAAGGGTGGCTTCGCCGCAACTGGCCCCGCAGGTGATGTCGGTATAGTAGCCGGTTAGACCATTGGACAGGGCGACGGACTTGCCGGTCGGGGCGGGGATATTGGAGGCGACGACCTGGGCGTAGACCCCCCCGGAGCGGCAGGCGTTGGCTCCCTGACAATCGGCGGTAAAGCTTACATCTATAATGTAGCCAGTCTTATCGGCTTTGCCGAGGCTGGCATAGAGGGGAACTTTGCCGTCGTCAGGGCCGAAATCGGTGGGCAGCAAGATCGGAACGCTGGTTTTGGCCTTGAGTTCGGTCAGTATGGGCTTGAAAAGAGCCGTTACGGTCGCTTTGGGTGCGGCGGTATCTTCCTGAATAGCAGGGCTATTCAAAGTCCAACCGGGTAGCCCGCCATTCCACTGTAATTTCCAGGTTCCGTTAAAACGGCGGGTCGTCTGGCTTCCACCACTGGTCGAGTCGGTTGCAGTCAGGTTGACCCGGACGGTGTTGGGCGTAGTGGTTTCTTCTTTGACAACCGCGTCGATTTTGCGTGTAGCAGCGAAGCCTTTAACCCATTCGGGGTAAGGGTTAGCGGCCTGATAGGAATCGGATAGGAGCTTGTAAGCCTCATCAAACTTGCGGGCATTGAGCAAGTCGTAGAAGTGGGAGACGGTTGGCTCTAAGGCTTCCTTGAGACCTTCGCTACGTTCGGCAGCCAGGCCGAGTTTGTTATCTTTGAGGATATAGCTAGTGTAGCCGATCCCGCTGGGGCAGCAATTTGGCTCCCAACCAGCGTAGAGGGCGTTAGCGGCGACCAGCTTGCCTTGTTCGACCAGTAAGCGCAATTTGTAGCCCTGGCCCCAGGTAGTCAGGCGCGGGGCAGGGCTGGACTGTTTGTAGACCACAAAGCTCGTTACGCCTGCCGTCCCACCCGAAGCCAACATTATAGCGGCTTCCTCGATGCCATCGCCATCCATATCGACATAGCTAATCGGCTCGAAGACGGCATAACCACCAATATTTTGGTTCCCTTTGACCGTAACATAAGGCCCCTGAGCATTGCTCAAGGTCGGGTCGATTTGGAGGGCCGGGTCTTTTTTGATGGCATCGGGCCAATTGGTTTTGCGGATAGCCTGAGCCTGGGCCGGTTCGACGACGGGCGCGGCAGTCGGCGGTCGGGTAGGGGCAACCGAAAGTTGGGCAATAGGGCCGGAGGCGGCGGTAGTAGCCGGAATAGGGGTTACAGTCGGGATAGGCTGGGTTGGGATGGGCGCAGTAGTGGCGGGTACGGAGGTAGTGGACGCGACGGTGGTGGGTGGCGTGATCGAAGGCGGCAGCGCAGCAGTCGTGGAGGTGACTGGAACGGAGGTATCCGCGCCACAGGCCGTCAGGGTTAACACAATTAGCAATAAACTCAAATACCGATAGACTTTTATTTGAAACATTACAAAAATTCCTTCCTATAAGTACGACTAAGTACAACGCTTTGCCGATACGTAAATATTATACCGCAACAAAAAAGAAATACAGTGTTGCGCTTAACTATAGCAGGATAAAAGATAGTGACCCCTGTAGGAGTGAGCTTCTGCTCGCGATTGGAAGATACGACTGGGTGTTCAATCGCGAGCGGAAGCTCGCTCCTACAGACAATCGGATAGCTTGATTGATTTGCAAGGGGCTAGATAGTCTAAGAAACAGGGTGCGGTAAATCCAACGGTGGAGTGAGGGCGTACTAAAGAGAGGTGAGGAGGTTCCAGAGTAGATTTGATCCTAATGGCCTTCTAATCCTGTCATCTTGCGGGGCTGAGGCAAAGATGCTACACTCTGGTTGAGGTGAGGTTTAGCAGTCGGTTAGATTATCAGGATAATTAATACAAGAGATGGCAATCGCAAATAAGACTCCCGTAGAAGGTAGAAGCAGTAATAAAGCTCGGCCCGATAGTCCTGCCGCCCGGTTGATACGCTTTGCGGTCGGTAGCATCTTTGGGATTATCTTTATCGTGTTGTGTTTTATAATGCTTTCGGTCGCCCTGAAGGGGCCGGACACGATTAAGGTGGATGGAGTGACCGGGGAGGCCGGACTAATTGGGGCGGCCCCTAAAGAGCGGTTGAAAGTGGGCGACCCGGCCCCCGATTTCTTGCTGGCCCAACTGGGTGGCGACCCGGTGCAACTGAGCAAACTGCGTGGCAAGACCGTTTTCGTCAATTTCTGGGCGACCTGGTGCGACCCGTGCCGGGAAGAAATGCCCGCTATGCAACGGATTTACCAGAAGTATAAGAATGACAACGTCGTCGTGCTGGCGGTGAACCAGCGCGAGGGTGACGATGGGGTCAAAAGTTACTTTAAGACTAACAGCCTGACGATGCCGGTGTTGCTGGACAAGACCGGGGATGTTGCTGGGGGCTTTCGCGTGACCGGCTTCCCGGAGAGCTATTTTATCGATAAGAACGGCAAAATCGGCGCGTTCCACATCAACGCCATGACTTTCGATGAGATGGAAGGCAAGTTGCAGGAGACCTGGAAGCTGGCGGGGAAATAGAGATTAGATATTAGAGATCAGAAATTAGAGTTTAGACGTTAGTTTTCCGCTATTCGCGTGGGCTTTGTAAGCAAAATGAGAAGTTTTAAGAGTTGTTAAGGTCGTACTAAGATGTTGCAGAATAATACTACAACCGAACAGGACAAGCCAAAGCCCGACCCGCTGGCGTTGGCTTATGAGATACGCGAGATTGCACCCTGGCGGCAGAATTTGTCGCGCCGGGCGCTGAGAAGTTATTTTGGCTTCTGGCAGTTTGTAGGCGCACACTGGCTTTTTATCCTCAATCTGGTCAATGGGATATGTCTCATAGCGGCTTTCGGGGTTCCTGTGATGGCGCTGGCGGGCTGGGATGGCCCGGCTAACGTGGTGTTTGGCCTGTTCCATTACGTCTGCGTTCAAAATCCCCACCATTCTTTTTTTATTGGCGACAAGCAGATGTGCCTATGCCAGCGTTGTACGGCGATCTATGGCGGGCTGCTTTTGACCGGGCTGGTTTTTTATTTTGTGCGGCGCACGAAGGTCGAGCCGCTCAAGATGTGGCAATTCGTGGTATTTTTCTGTGTGCCGATTGGGGTCGATAGCCTGACTCAGCTTTTCGGCTGGCGCGAAAGCAATTGGGAACTCCGCTTTTTGACCGGCGGGCTGTTTGCGGTTGGGGCAGTCTGGACGCTCTATCCATTGGTAGAGGCGAGAATGAACGGACTACGGCGCTGGGCCAGCCGTGAACAGGCGACCGAGCCGAGCTTGCTACTGCAATGACGACGACCCTCGCTGGCGAAGAACGGCCCGGCCTGACCGCGCCCCCCTCCCACAATTATCTGCACGTCAATCCGCGCTATTACCCTTATATTGGTGGCTCCGAATATTATATGCAGCAGTTAGCCGAACGGTTAGCGGCGGCGGAACCCGCTTCACAAGTGGCGGTCTATACTACCAACGCCTGGGATTTAGAACATTTTTGGAGCGCGAAGAAGCGGACTATCGACCAGCCCCGCGACAAACTCAATCAAGTGACAATCCGGCGGTTCCCAGTGCAGCGGTTCCCGATTATTTCACCGCTTTTCTATCCAGGGATGCGCCGGATTCTTTCGATAGTGAGCGAAGGGCCGGTTCCCGATAAAGTGGCCTTGCCACTTTTGAACCAGCTTTGCCGGTTTACGCCGCTTGTGCCGAGCCTGGGGCAGGCTCTCAAGCGGGATGATTTGAAATTTGACCTGGTGCATGCGGCTAATGCGCCACTCGATAGCCTGATAAGAACGGCTTATAATTACGCCCGCCGCCAGGATGCTGCTTTCGTACTGACCCCTTTTGTCCACCTGGGCGAACCATCCAACCCTGCCGTCCGCCGCTTTTATACGATGCGTCACCAATTGAATTGGATGAAACAGGCCGATGCGGTCTTGACAATGACCAGCCTGGAGCGCGACTATTTATTGGAAAAGGGCGTGCCGGGCGATAAGATGCACATCGTCGGGGTCGGGCTAGAGCCGAGCGAGATCGAGGGAGGCAACGGGGCAGGCTTCCGGCGAAAGCATCAAATCGAGGGGCCAGTGGTCTTCTTTCAGGGGACGGCCGCTTATGACAAGGGGACGCATCATCTGGTTCAGGCTATGCAACGGCTCTGGAAGGCGGGCTTCGAGGCGACGCTGGTGATTGCCGGGCCGATCATGAGCCATTTTCAGCGTTTTTATGATGAATTGCCGGAACCAGACAAGGTGCATATTCGCTTGCTTGGCTTTATCTCGCCAGAAGAAAAGCGCGACCTGTTTGCGGCGGGCGATCTGTTTGTAATGGCCTCGCGCACCGACAGCTTTGGGATCGTCTATCTGGAAGCATGGGTCTGCGGCAAGCCGGTAATCGGGGTACGGGCGGGCGGGGTGCCTGCCGTTATCAGTCACGAGGTAGATGGCTTGCTGGTCGAGTTTGGGGCGGTCGATCAACTGGCCGCCGACATCAAGCTATTATTGCAAGACCGGGCTTTGGCGGAGCGGATGGGACAAGCCGGACGCGAGAAGGTGCTGGCCCGCTATACCTGGCCTATCGTCTTTGGACAGGTGTATAATATCTATAAGAAGGTATTGGAAAAAGGTCATTAACGCATTTGTCAATCAGTTCAAAGAGACAAGCTGTTAAATTTGAGAGGTAGCATGTAGGATGAGTGTTGAAATTAGTGAAAAGCTCTACACAGTTGAGCAGTTTTTGGCGCTCGACCTGTCGGATAAAGACGAATACGAGCTAATTGGAGGGCAGTTGGTGCGGCAAGGAGTGACCAGTGGCAAACACGCTGATATAGCAACCAGGGTAGCGACCGCGCTTAATGTGTTTGGGGGAGCGGCAGCGGGCGAAAAGCGCCTGGGTACGGTCTACACAGGCGGTTCTACTACGCTGGGCCAGCCGGAAGGTAAGACTTTTCCCAAACCGGATGTGTGTTTCGTATTGAAGGGCCACGGCCCTGCCGAATTTGAAGGGCCAATCCCGGTAGCTCCCGATTTAGTGGTGGAAATCAACTCGCCCAGTGACACCGATGAACGCCGTTTTGAAAAGCTGCAAGCCTATCAACAGGCCGGGGTAAAACTAATTTGGTCAATTCACATGTTGGAAAGATTTGTGGTGGTTTACCGAGCCGAGGAAAGTTATCCCAATTTTTTAACTGCACAAGACCAACTAGATGGCGGAACGGTACTCCCGAATTTCAAATTGGCAGTCAGAACTTTGTTTGAATAGGTTTGATAATGATATGAGCAAGCGGTGGTCTGCGATAAATCCACCGACAGAGCGGTGTCCCACAATTGAGGATTAGCCAACTTGGGTAGCAATGATAAGCAGGGTATAGGTAAGCTTGGACGGCGATTGATTGGGCCGGTAATTATAATTTTGGTCGTGGCGGGGGTGGTGCTGGGCAGCAGTGCTTTGTTGAGCGATAACAAGCCTGGTGAAGGGGCCACTTTTACTTTGCGACGGGGTAATATTAGCGCGGTAGTGCGGACGACCGGCAAGCTTGAACCGGTGCGCCAGACTAGATTGACCTTTCGGGCCAGTGATAGCCTACGGCGGGTGTATGTCAAACCGGGCGATTTTGTGCCAGCCGGGACGCTCTTGATGGAGTTGGATACCACTCAGCTTGAAAAGCAACTGGCCCAAGCCCAGGCCCAACGCGATGTAGCCCGCTTTAATTTGAGCGCTCAGGCCGAAAAAGCCCAAAACACGCCCTCTGTTTCCGAACTATATGCCGCTGCCCGTCAGTCGGAACTGGCGGATGCACCACTGGCGAATGCGCGGGCCAATTTGGAAGCGGCCCGGCTGTATGCCCCTTTTGAGGGGACGATTTTGACGGTGGATGTCAGTGAGGGGGATAATATTAATTTCGGGCAGCCCGTAGCCACTATCGCTGATCTAAACCGCTTCCAGGTACGGGCCGAGGTAGACGAAATAGACGTGGCAAATGTGGCGGTGGGACAAAGCGTTCAATTTAGCCTGGATGCTTTTCCAGGCAAGAGCTTTGAGGGGCGGGTAGCATTGGTCTCACCGTCGCCGGGGCAACGCCAGGGTAGCACGATTTATCCGACTACGATTAGCTTTAACAAGCCGACTGAGGTTTATCTGCGTCCGGGGATGGCGGCAAATTTGACCATTACCAGTTTATCACATACGAATGTATTATTGGTTCCGAACCGCGCTCTGGAGACGATTGGCTTACGAAAGTACGCGACCCGCCTACGGTCGGACGGGGCGCTCGAAAAGACCCCGGTCGAGACTGGATTGACCAATCCCGACCAGAGCGAAATTATTAGCGGCCTGAATGAGGGCGATAAGATTAGCGTACCGCGTTAAGAAGGGTCAGCTATTAGCTAAATTTTAGCTATAGTGATGGGTGTGCCAGCCGCGATGATGGCGAAAACGAGTTTTAGTGGGCGAGAGCGCCGCTTTGAGATCGGCTAAAGTGACGCTGGTTTTGGCTTCATCTTCGGCCTGGATCATCTGACGGAAAGATTCGAGCCAGGTCAGGAAGGCTGCGAGTAATAAGAACGTAATCAACAGGCCCAGCGCCAGCCACAGCAAAGGCGTTCCCCAATCGGTGTTGACCAACCAAGAGGTAAATTCTGGCATATACGGCCTCCTTCTATTTCAACTTTGAAAAATAAGAGTTTGATTAATTCAAGAATACCTCTTTCCGCTCAGACTGCAAGGGTTAATGTTAAATCTTATGGATTTGCCGAAATGGATAGGCTGCGTCTCTACCAATTTGACTGTGAAGCCCAAACCCGGTATAATCTTGCGGCTAAAGTAAATTAGGCTTTTGCCTGCCAGCCCTAGATCGGCTGGCATTGATATTCTTAGGATTATAAAGAAAAAAGACTGAAGTGGGGGTGAGTTCAGCGCAATGACCAAACGAACCTGGCAACCTAAGCGGATTCCGCGCCGCCGCAAACACGGCTTCCTTTCCCGCATGTCCGACCGGCATGGGCGGGCGGTAGTGACATCGCGCCGCGCCAAAGGCCGCTGGAAGCTGACAGTGAGCCACGAGCATCGTGAGCCGCGTTAAAGAGAGATTAGGTATTAGATATTAGATATTAAGGTACCAGGTGTTAGCTTTTTCTGCTTGTTAAGAACCTATCGTAGTAGGGGGCGATTATAAAGATGGCCCTTGTAGGAGAAAGCGACTACTGGGATAAGCTCTAAACTGAAATCTGATGTCTAATAGCTGATATCTAAAAAAAGCGGGCCAACTGCTCGCTTTTTTGCTGTATAGATTAATCCTGGCTAATTAAGCGTTTTCAGGCGTTTCTAATTCTAGCCGTCTGGTATATAATATTCTGGATGAAAAAGAGTTACAGGCTGACTAAAGGCTACCAGTTCCAGCAAGTGCGGGGTCGGGGCAAGTCGTGGGCGCATCCACTTTTGGTGCTGGCAGCTACGCCAAATCGATTGGAAGTAACCCGGTGTGGCTTTTCGACCGGCAAAAGGTTGGGTAAAGCCCATACGCGCAATCTGCTCAAGCGAAGGCTACGCGAGGCGGTGCGGGTGCGCCATGCCGGACTGAAAAAGGGCTTTGATTTGGTTTGGATTGGGCGTAACAGTCTGACTGAGGAAACCGATTTCTGGGCGATTGATGCGGCGGTCGAGAATTTGCTGCGGAGAGCTAAACTGATCGAGTCTGTTCCGGCCCAGGTTAACCAGCGCCCACATAAGGGTGAGGCGGGGGACGGGTAACACAGATAAGACGGAGGAACACGGATGATTTAGAATAAGGGCCTATACGGAAAATCCATTGGCGGGGCAATGTCGTATAGGCATGAAGGGGCCGTAGATTGGCGGAGCAATGTCTGACCGGGTTCCGTCAGTTGGCGGAGTGGTGTTTTACAAATTGATTTTTCGGATAGGCTATAAGAGGTGTGGTTCCGGATGGTTGGGGCGTTGGGCAAGAATAGGTTCGCTATAACGTAACAATAGCTGTATTTATCCGTAGTTATTTGTGTTGTAAGATGATCTCGAAGCGGAAAGCGCAAAAGGTGATGAAATACCTTTTTCTTGGTATAATAAAGTTGTATCAATGGACATTTGGTCGTTTGTTGTCTGTGATGGCTCCCAACACTTGTCGTTTCTATCCGACTTGCTCTCATTATGGTTACGAGGCAATTCAGAAGTACGGAGCGTTTAAGGGGGGCTGGATGGCGGCTAGACGAATAGCAAAGTGTCAACCGTTCCATCCTGGTGGTTTTGACCCGGTTCCATAAGGACAGTAATCGGTTATCAGCGACAATTAGCAGTCAGGTTATTAGTTTGTTTGGTAGAGAAAGCCAGGCTGATAAGTGTAAGTTGAGGGCTGATAGCTAATATAAGGAGGCAGTATTTAGTGGCCGATATTTGGAGTTCTATAGTAGCCGGATTAGCTGAGGTAATCAAGTTTCTGGCTCTCGGCGGTAATATCGCAATCGGTATTATTCTTTTTACGGTTGCCATCCGCTTGATGTTACTGCCTCTGACCCTCAAAGCAGTGCGTAGTTCGCGGGCAATGCAACAGTTGCAGCCCTACATCAAGGAGATCAACGAACGCTATAAGACCAAAGCCGGGGAACGGCTGGCTCCTGAGAAGAGCCAGAAGAAACAGGCTGAGATTATGGCGCTTTATAGCGAGTATAGCGTCAACCCGGCGGCAGGTTGTTTGCCAATTGTGATTCAGATTCCGATCTTCTTCGCGGTTTACGGCGCAGTGACTCGTTCGCTGGGCGACCCGGCCTTACAACTGGTGCAGCGGTCGTGGAACCAGTTTATCCCGAACCCATCAACTATTTTGGATGATAAGGGCTTTTTGTGGGTTCCGCTTTTGACCCGGCCCGACCCAACTTTTGTGCTACCGGTTTTGATGGTTATCTTCCAGTTTATGACTCAGAAGATGGCGATCCCCAAAGGGGGCGGACACGATGAGCAAACCCGCCGGATTAATGGGATTATGCAGTGGATGCCACTTATCTTTGGCTTTACGGCGCTTAATTTCCCGGCTGGCCCAGTGTTATACTGGGTTGCAACCAGTATTTTCAGCACTGTTCAGCAGTACTTTATTACAGGTTTTGCGTCGCTTACCGATCTACCGGGTTTGGGATTTTTGCCGGTCAAGGAACTGCCGAAGGTTGAGCTTAAAAAACGGGCTGATACCGGCAAGCCGGCCAAGCCGGGCTTGATGCAACGGTTGATGGAGAACCAGGAACGGGTCAAAGCTGAGCAGGGTTCTAAAGAGAATACGTCGGCAGATGCTGGTAGCGATAAAGTAGTGGTAGAGCGGGTCGAAAGCGAAGAGAGCGCCCCAAAGAATAATTTTGGCCGCAAATCGAACGGGGCCAGCGATACGCTACGGACTTCCGGCTCGATCAAGAAGTCAGTCGAAAGTATTACACCGGTTAAGAGTGAGACCAGAGCCGCCAACCAGGAGGAAGCCATTCGGCAGGCCTACCAGAATCTAAATCGGCGACCACCAAAAAAGAGTGGGGGAGTGCCGGGGAATGGCACAACCAATACTACCAGCAGTACCAATACTACCAGTACGAATAACCGCAGTAAGAAGAAGTAGTTTTAGGGGATAGTGGTTTGGATTGTCGGGGCGGGATTTAATTATTGTCCCACCCGCCCTCAATCAACAGGTTAGGGGGGCCAATTTACTACACCGGCCCTACCATTTAGGAGGAGACAGAATTACCTATGCAAAATGTTGAGGTACAGGCTCGTACTGTAGATGAGGCCGTGCGGATTGCATTGTCGCGGCTAGGCCGCAGCTATGAAGAAGTGGATGTGGAAGTGCTGGAACCGGGTAAGCCAGGGGTGTTGGGGGCGGGAGCCGAAGATGCGCTGGTGCGGGTTACAGTTCGGCAGCCAGGGTTACGCCCGACGGTTCCACCCCAACCGTATTATCCCGGTCAGCCTGTGATGGGCCAACCGATCCCGGCCCAGCGTCAGCCAATCCCGCCGATGGGACAGCCGATGCCGATGGGACAGCCAGCGATGCCCCCGATTATGATACCGCCAAGTACGCCAATGGAACAGGCTCCCAGGGCGCGGGCTTTCGCTCCGAATGAATTGGCCGACCTGGGCCGCGATGTGATAACCAATTTGTTGCGCCGGATGCGGATTACAGCCCGACCGCAGGTTGAGTTTTTGCCGCCTGAACCGGATGAGAACGGCGAGGAAGATACCCAATCGCCGGTCGTGACGATCAATCTGCTCGGCAACGATCTGGGGATGCTGATCGGGCGACGGGGCGAGGCGCTAACCGATTTGCAGTATATGTTCAACCTGATAATGAACAAAAAGACCCGCACCTGGGGCAAGGTTATGCTTGATGTGGAGGGCTATCGCACCCGCCGTAAAGCGAACTTGATTAATCTGGCGCACCGCATGGCCGATCAGGTGATGGCGACCCGACAGCCGATCACGCTCGAACCGATGCCCGCCCACGAGCGCCGTTTGGTACATATTGCGCTACTTGATCACCCTTATATCCGCAGCGAGAGCTTTGGCGAAGGGGAAGAGCGCAAGGTGACGATCTTCCCGAAGTAGAGCCTGACGCAAGAGGGCGGCTTTTATGGTCGCCCTTTAGACCTCAATTTTATTTCCATTATATTCATTCCTCTGATTACAAATCAAATGACACCAAACTACATTGCAATAGGCCATATTACAAAAGATTTGTTACCTGACGGCAGTTTTAGGCCGGGCGGGACGGTGACGTTTGCGGCTTTGGCGGCTCGTAATTTGGGCGCAAAGGTTGGGATTGTGACGGCGGCTCCGGCAGTGGTGCGCGAGTTGGCTTTGTACAAAGATATTGACATCCGAGGGCCACAGACGGCAGTGGCTACTATTTTCGAGAATGTTTACCGACCGGAAGGCCGGGTGCAGTATGTGCGGGCGGTCGCGCCAGTTATTGGGCCGGGTGATGTGCCGGAAGAATGGCAGCGCGGACGGGTCGAGATTGTTCATCTTGGGCCGGTGGCACAAGAGTGCGGGCCAGGTCTGGTTAAGTTATTTCCAGGGGCGTTGATTGGGGTTACGCCACAGGGCTTTATGCGGGAGTGGAGTGGCGAAACCGGGCAGGTGCGGGCAGTAGAGTGGGCAAATGCGGCAGAGTTGTTGCCACAGGTGGCAGCTTTGATTTTGAGCGAGGAAGATTTGCCACGTGGCCCGGCAGGTCAGGCGATGCTGGCGGAATTTGTTCGGCTGTGCCGATTGGTAGTCTGTACACAAGGGCCGAGGGGTTGCAAACTCTATTACAATGGGCAGATGAGGCAAGTTCCGGCTTATCCGGCGCAAGAGATTGACCCGACCGGCGCGGGAGATGTTTTTGCGGCGGCTTTCTTGCTCCAACTAGGTTCTAGCGCTGACCCAATCGAAGCGGCCCGCTTTGCTAATGCGGCGGCGGCCTGTAGTATAGAACGACCGGGTGCGACGGGTATGCCGGGTCGGGAAGAGGTGAGGAGGAGGAGGGGAGAGATAACACAGATGAACACAGATAGGACGGATGAACATGGATGAACAATGCAGAAGTCAGAAGGCAGAATGCAGAATAGAACATCTGCACCCACAATCGTAAATCGTAAGTAACTACTCAGCCTAACCCTTTGGGCGACCACATAGGGTCGCCCCCACCCAAAATCTATCGTAGGGGGGCGACCCTATGTGGTCGCCCGGCCTGAGTAGTTATTTTAGATTTCAGATTACAATACATGCTTCGCGCTTGATGCTATTTTGCATTTATTTTGCATTTATTATTCTGCATTCATCATTCTTAATTCTGCATTGTTCATCCGTGTTCATCTGTGTCTCACGTCACCCTCTTTAACCTTGTACACACCAAGCAGGTCGTTGAGCCGTACTTTTACCACATCCCGGATCATCCTGAGCGAGTCTTTGACCGGGTTGACTTTGCTACCGGCGACATGATACCACTGCACCGGGACTTCGCGCACCCGGTAGCCTTTCTTGCGGGCCAAAAAGAGAATCTCCACGTCAAAACCCGTCACCATTGCGCCCTTTACTGTGCGGCTACCTTCGCCATAAAGCTGAACCCCTTTGAATAAATCGTGGGCTGAGGCGCGAGTAAAAGCCTTAAAGCCGCACTGGGTATCCTGGAAGCGGGTAAAAGTCATGACCCGCACCAGCAAGTTAAAAACCCGGCCCATCAAGTGCCGATAGAACGGTTCATCGTAGCGCCGCGCATCCTGACCTTCGCGGCTACCGATTGCCACATCGTAGCCCTGTTCGAGCCATACCAGCAGCTTTTCCACGTCGCCAAGTGGGGTCGAAAAATCCGCGTCCGAGAAAAGGATATACTTACCCTGACCGCGTAGCATCCCGGTGCGGACTGCGAAGCCCTTGCCCCGGTGTTCGTTGGCAACCAATTGCAACTGGCAGGCGCTATTTTCCTGATCGCCCCGCTCTTTGAGGGTCTGGTCGATGACCTGCACGGTTCCGTCTTCGCTTCCATCGTCTACCACCAGCATTTCCGACCGGTAGGGCTGACGATCCAGCCATTCTAAAGCAGTGCCGAGGGTCGCAGGGAGGCGACGTTCCTCGTTATAGGCGGGGATGACCACCGATAAAAAAATCTCGTCTGTGCGGGCTTTGTTTCTAGCCGTTTCGACCCCGGCTAAGTCCGACCGATGCCCATTAGTCCCGACGTGCCTATCTATCTCGCGCTGGCTGCCTTCGATTTCCATGCTACAACATTCTTTCCAGGCGAAAGTATCTCACCCTTTTCTAAAACGCTCTTTTGTAAAGAAATAAAAAGTTGCGCCACTTTCAGAGGCACAACCCGGAGTCTATATGATAGTGAGCCTAGCGTCAAGCCCTTAAGCCAGACTCAAAACTTTTTACCGTAACAAATCATCAAGGTTTACAACGCCAGACTAATTCTCAGGGCTTTATCTACTTAAAGCATCTTATCAGGTTTCAATTTGCCAATGGGTGGATTCATAATATCATTTTGGATGACCAGAGCAGGCCGTTTTCCTTTTATCTCAAAGCCTTGGGAAGTACTAAAATCCACAATGAAAATGTCACCGCGTCTTATCTCGAACGTTGCCACAAGCCTATATCCTTAGCTTTTATGAGAAGTATCCACCCATTCAGGCCAGTTCTCATTACCGGCCTCCATATCTTCTTCCGCTAACTGTTTGGCAAATTCAGCATTAGCAAGATAGCCTTCACGCATTTCTGCCTCAAACTCTTCATCAGCTATCTTACGCACCATTTCAGCTATAATAACGCTACGGCTCTCCTTACGTTCCTGAGCGAGATTATCTATAATCTCTAAAAGAGAGGCCGGTAAACTGATTGTAACTTTTTTTGACCGATCTAAAGCCGTAGAATTTGCCATTATGCACCCCTGATTTGTTGCAGCCGTCTAATTTTGTAAGCTGTCTTTATCCTACCCCATTATACTACCTTTGAAAACCATCACAAAGCTTGATTGTTCAGTTTTCCTTAAGATCAAGCAATAAAGGTTACAAAGAACTAAACAGCCTTCTTTTGCGCTTTCTTATGTTCCTTGAGCAGCAGGCGGGCGGCGGCCTTCAGTTCGCTAATTTCTGGCGGAGTCCATTCCAACCCGCCCAGTTCTTCGTAAAGAGCTTGACGTGCTGCACCCCGCTCGATTTCCACTTCCAACAAATTCGCCTGGCTCAGGCCCATTTCGGCCTCAAAACGGGCCAGCACTTGCTCTCGTCGGCGGGTCTTGGTGCGCTCCCCGACCCACTTGACGATACGGTCCTCATATTTTTCGATCAGGCGGCGCATTTGTTGGAGCGCCGTCACTTGCTGTCGATCTAGCTCGGTGGGCGTAAGGTCTATAGAAGCAAGGGCAACGGTAGCGCGTTCCTGAAGGGTAGCAAATTCTTTTTGACTTTTGGGGGTAGTTTTTAGGCGGGTTGCCTCCCACCATTCGACCGCAAGTTGCACCGAGTGGCGCTGCGTCCTGATCCATTGCTGGGTGGGTGCAATATGAAGGCGGTCGTAGGCCAGTTGTAGTTGCTGGGCCTCCCCGAAACTAACGTCCAGCACTGGGTAGGGCTGCATCGTGCTTTCGAGCGCGACCCGACTATCCGGCCAACGCCAACGCCTGGCCCGAAACCGAAAGCGAGCCTGGTTAGCCTTGAGACGGTCAACGATCTCCCAAAACTCGCCTATTATGTAACAGGTCTCATTGCTGTACCGAATTTGGACTGCTACCATTGGCTAAAATTGTCTAAAACCGAGTCTGGCTTTCAAGACTTTGTCTACCCTCATATGATCTACTTCAGGCCAATTTTCAAACGCAAGTGGAAAGAGTTCTTCGGCTATTTGTCGATCCTCTTCCGCGTTAGCAAGATAGCCCTCGCGCATTTCGGTTTCAAAGCGCTCCTGAACCATTTCGCAAATTAGCCGCTCTAGCCTCGCACTGCGATCCGACGGTTGCTCCGTCGATAGACTATCCAGTAACTTCAAAACTGAGGTTGGCAAATTCAGGGTGATCTTTTCCAGTTGTTCCGGCTTACTTTTATCTAACATGGTGGTCCTCCTGTTAAATGCTTTAGTGGCAGCCCGTAAAACGGATAGAGCTTTGCCTTGCAAACTCTACCGATTAATATTGTACCCTATAAGAGAGAATTTCTAAAGCGCTCTGAATTTTCGGCTCAGATGTGCTAAAATTGGGTGCTAGACTAGCGAATAAAAGGGAGAGGCTATAGACGGGACGCGGTAGAGTCCAATGATATAATCAATTCGCCTGGAATGATTTTATCCTGTTAATCCTGTACATCCCTGTTAATTCTTGAGGAGGATATTAAGGTGAAAACTAAAGGCCGGTTGGACGAAGCGGGCATCGCCCAACTCAGTTTCGAGGAAGCCTACGAGCGGTTGAACGAAATGGCCGGGAAGCTCGAAAAGGGCAATTTGAGCCTGGAAGACTCGCTGGCCCTTTACGAGGAAGGCATGCTACTTTCCCAGCATTGCGAGAGTTTGCTAGATAAAGCCGAACTACGGGTCAGTCAGGTCAGCCAGGAAGAGTTTAGCGCTGACGAAGAAGCTTTCGCGGACGAGGATGATTTTGCGTAGGTTTGACGCTCCTAAGTCGGTATGCTAGACTGACACAGTCGAAGCGGCAACGGGCCGCTTGTGAAATCTTAGAATTATCAGATCAAAATGGACTTTTAGCAATTTGTCATCGGTAGAAATTCTGCTTCGAGCCGCATTTGCGGCCTTAGTTTATCCCGGCTTCCTCTTTTTGATTGTGGTTGGGTGCTTGATAGAAGGGCTGCGCCGCCGGTTTGCGGCCCGTGTCGAAGGGCGGGACGGTTCAGGCTGGTTCCAACCCTGGCACGATTTTCGGACCCGGTTGGGCCAGGTTACGCCGGTTCCGGCAGGAGCCGAACCACCCGAAGACGACCTCGAGGGTCTGGAACTGGCGGCGGTCAGACAGGAAGGCAACCGGTTAGCACTCTATGCAATCCCGGTTTTTGGACTGCTGGCCCTGTCGTTAGGGGCGGCGCTCTTACCTGTGCCGGGCAATTTATGGCCCTTCTTGCCCTCGGACGATAAAGCGTTGCTACGACCGCTAGGGGCGGACTTGATGGGGGTAAGCCTGCTGTTTTTGGTTCCGGCTTTTGGTGCGGCCCTGGTCGGGTCGGTGGGCGGGTCGGTTTACGGGCAGTTAGCCGGGTCGCGCATCTTCCAGTTGTTGGTTGCCTGCGGGCTGCCTTACGCCATAGCCCTATACGGCCCAGCCCTGGCAGGTGGTTCGCTCGACCTGAAGACGGTTGCGGCGGCGGATAGCCCGGCCATGCTGGGGGTGAAAGCGTTATGTGGTCTGCTGTTCTTGCTGTGTTTGCCGGTCATCTTGCGGTTACGCCCGTTGGCAGCTTCCAATGGCGAGGCTTTGGAAGGCGTACTGACCGATTTGGGTGGCCCGCCACTCGGTCTATTCTGGCTCGTCCAGTGGGCCGAACGGTTGGCATTTGCGCTACTATTCGCCAGCCTGTTTGTACCCTTCGCCCACGTCAATCCACTGACATTTATTCCGGCGGTCCTGTTCGCGTTGGGGGTGGTCGGTATCGTGGATGTTTTGTTTAGCCAGATACGATTGCGGGATGCTTTGAATTTTTATTTACGCTATGCAAATCCGGCGGCGCTACTTTTGCTGGTAATCGTCGCTTTTGCGGTCAAAATCTGAAATTATGACTGATTTAATCAACAACGGCATACCGGCCTGGGCGCTGCTAGTACTAGCGGCAGGTCTTTTAATCTACGGAATGGCAGTGGTCTGGACCCATCTTTCGGTTGGACGGCTACTCTGGCAAAACATCTTTCGCTCTAACCGGGTGGAATTGCCCCGGTTGGGCAAAGCTTTGCCGGTGTTACCAGCCGGAACCGGCGTACAGGAAAGCACCGCCCTGGTGCTATCTCGCGCTCGGCAGACGATCAACCCAGATCAGGCTGCTACCCGCGATTTTACGAACCTGATCTACCCGGTCGCCGGTCGCAACGGATTGCACTTTACGCCCGACCGCTGTACAGGCTGCGGGCTGTGCGTTTATAGCTGCCCGACCGAAGCAGTCACGACCGTCGATCAGGGCGAGGGCTATCTACGTCGGTTTAATCTGGCGGCTTGCATTTACTGCGGTTTGTGCGAGTCGTCTTGTCCGACCTCTGCGATACGGCTGACTTTTAACGCCGCCTCGACCCAACCCGAAGCGACCGGCCTGCTGGTGGAAGGGTTAGTAGAAGCAGCCCCTTGTGTCGGGTGTGGCCTGAAAATCCCCCAGACCGATTTGATGGCCGAGCGCATCTACGAGCCTCAACTCGAAGGGACGTTTAACGAAGAGGAAGCGGTTAGCCGCTATCGACAGGCGATCAATCCGGCGGGCGTATGCCTAGAATGTCAGAAACGAGTGCTGGAAGTCGAGGAGGTTATATGCGGGTAATTGTGACTGGAACCAACGGGCAGGTCGGGAGCGCCCTGGTCAAGTTGCTGGAAGCCGAAGGGCGGCATCAGGTCGCGGTAATGACCAGCCAAAACGCCGACATCACCGACCGGGTAAAGGTGCGCCGCTTCGTGGGTAGCTTCCAGCCGGAAATTGTGTTGCACCCTGCCGCCTACACTTATGTAGATCAATGCGAAACCGACCCGGAAACGGCTTATCGGATTAACGCCCTGGGAACCCAGAACCTGGCCCTGGCCGCCTCTCAGGTTGGCGCAACCCTACTTTACGTCAGCACCAACTGTGTTTTCGATGGTCGCAAGCCCACGCCCTATTACGAGTATGATACCGTCAATCCCGAAAGCATCTACGGGCGGAGCAAGTTGGCGGGCGAAGAGTATGTCAAAACGCTGCTCCAACGTTATTATATCGTGCGGACGAGTTGGGTCTTTGGCCCGCGTCCGACCGAAGGCAAGCTCAATTTCGTGAGGCGGATGCTTCAACTAGGTGATGAGCGGGGAGCCGTTTCGGTCGTCGATGATGAGATCAGCAATCCGACCTATGCCCCCGACCTGGCTGCTGCTATTCTCGAACTGGTCCAGACCGAAGCCTATGGCCTCTATCACCTGATGAACGAAGGCTCAACCAGCCGTTATGATTTCGCTGCCGAAATCTTCCGGCTTGGAGGCCGCGATAAAGTGCAGATGAGTCGGGTAAAATTGGCCGATTTCCCGCGACCGACCCCGCCCCTCTATCAAAGCGCCCTGCACAACTTCGCCGCCGCCCAAAATCTTGGTATCCGCTTGCACCCCTGGCAGACGGCCCTAGCGAGTTACATCAGCGAAGAATTGAAGAGTTAGTTGTTTGAATACTGCTATATCCTGAGCAGGAGCTACACTTATTGGCCCCTTAGCCACGTATTCAAGAATACAACTGGCAACATATTCTGCCAGTTTAACTGGAACAGCATTGCCTATCATTTGTTCCACATCAGCCTTAGTTCCTTCAAAGATAAAGTCTGGTGGGAAAGTTTGAATAAGACTGCGTTCCTTTGTGGTTAAAGGTCTTACACTCGGGTTACGGGTTACACTATCGCCAGAATGTCCGGGATAGCCTGCCGGAAGCGGACGATTTACCCCTCGAATGGTTGGACTAGGCTCATCAATACTAAATATACCGCGCCTTAAATAACTTCTAGGGTGTCGATAGTAATGTTCTATACCCAAACTCTGGCCTAAATAATCTCTCACCGTCATGGGTTTTGAGGATAAGTTTTTCTGCAAGTAAGGCTGTATAGCATTAGCACTACCTTCTAATTCTCCAATTAAAAAAAGTCGTTTTCTGGCCTGGGGTACTCCACAAAGGCTTGCATCGAGGATCGTTTGGGTCAAACCATAGCCAGCATTTTTAAGAACTTGATAAGCATTGGCGTAGGCTTGACTTCCGGCGGCTCGGTCTACATTTTCCATAACAAACCATTTTGGCCTGACCGTTTTTACTATCAAAGCAAACGAGTCAGTCAAATCAGCCCTGCCAAGCGACTCGTCACGTTTTCCAGCCGAAGAAAAGTCCTGGCAAGGTGGGCTACCTATAATCATTTCGGGCGCGAACTTACCAAATATCGATTTATCATTATCAAGGCTAAAACTTCCCAGGTCGTAATTGATAATAGGATGATCCGGGAAATTTTTTTTGTAAACTTTAATAGCAGGGTTCCAATTATCAAAGGCAGCCCTTAACTCATAGCCTGCATTTTGAAACCCTTTTGACATACCACCGCAACCACAAAACAGATCGATTATTCTCATTCTTAATTCTTATCTTTAGCTTTTATCGATTAAAAAGTCCCGGTGTATTTACGATTATGGCATCTAAGCGTCTTTCTGGACTCAGGAAATTCTGTCCATCACCTAAAATGATTTCTCTAATAGCTTCTTTAGGCACTCTAGGTTGTGTCAATGATGTACTCGTCATATAACGATGGGTCAGAGTACCTGTAATCGAAAAAGCTTTGTCATTTCTAGGGCCGTAAACCAATTTTTCGGTTATTTCTTGTGGGGCAAACCGCCCATCCCTGGCAAAATCGTACAACATTTTTGCTAACCAGAATACGGCACGCGCCTGTCTTGAAATAAGCTTTGAAGAGAACTGTCGTGCCGCGTCTATAAACAATCTTGTAAGACCAAAGTCACTCCAAATAAATAAGTCTAAACAGTGATCGGCTAATATTCCCGATTTTCCTTCTGTTTTCCAAATCGGCTGCATGAGCAATGGTAGTTGGTAATCTAATTTTTCCAGCAATAACTTATCCAAAACCCTAACAAATTGTTCTAATAATGGCTTAACCTGTAAAGCATCAGCCCAATCTTTAATCTGGCTACAAACTGGCTCAAGCAACTCTAGAAGCCTTTTTTTATCATTAGCATAAGTGGCACAAATATTCAAACCGAGATAGACAATAGTATCCGGCCTGACCACAATTTCACTTCCATACTGATCTTCCCTAAGTTTACAAGTTTGATTATCGGGCAAAGTAGTCAATTTTATTTCTAAGGCTCTAAGGCTTTGCGTCGTCTGTGAATTGACCGTAACCAAATCAATTCTAGGAAGCCCACCGATGGCTAATCGAGTGTGAGGATTGTAATCTGCCTCAAAATTGAACCGCAGGTTAGAAGACAACTCTTTCAAGCCAAATAAGGTTTCGATTGTTATACTTTTATGAACCACATTCAGATTATTGTCCAAACACAAATAAACAGGTTCCAGTTTGTTATAGCCCATATAACAAGCGAAGGTTACAGGAAAGGAGTTATTAAACTTATTCTTTCCCCATTCGGCTTTTCTGGTAAAATCACGGTTTGTATTAACCAGACCAAAAAGTCCAGGTTGGATTAAAGATGTAGTCATAGCTGCTCAGACAATTTGATATAACGGTTTTTGTTGTTTATAATAGATTGTAGAACAAATTTAGCAAACAGGCAAGTTATAATCTAACTGATAACCTTTGATCTACGATATTGTATTTACCTATCAGGAAAGTAGAACTTTGTGACCTACTCAGTAATCATTCCCAATTATAACGGCACTCGCTTTCTGACGGGTTGCCTCGATTCGATCAAGGCCCAGAGCTTGACACCGTTGGAAACAATTGTAGTGGACGATGCCAGTAGCGACGGTTCGGTCGGGCTGGTGCAGGAGCAATACCCCTGGGTCAGGCTAATCGTGCGGCAGACAAACGGCGGTTTCGCCAAAGCCTGCAACGATGGGCTGGATGCGGCCCAGGGCGACATTTTGGTCTTGTTTAACAACGATGCCGAGGCTGACCCTGATTGGCTGGCGGCTATCGACCGCAGCTTACGCGACCGTCCCGAAATAAGCAGTGTCGCCAGTCGCATTATGCTCTACGACCGACGCAACGTTTTTCACACTACGGGAGATTATTATCGGGCCAATGGCATACCGGGCAACCGAGGGGTCTGGCAGGAAGACCGGGGGCAATACGATTTGCCGGAGGAGGTTTTTGGAGCGTGTGGCTGTGCTGCCGCCTATCGTCGGGCCGTCCTCGACGAGGTGCGGGCCGATAACCCGGACGGCAAGGTCTTTGACGAAAGTCTGGTGATGTACTGCGAGGATGTCGATTTGAATTTGCGCTTGCGATTACGCAACTGGCGCTGTCTCTACCAACCTGCCGCCATCGTTTACCATCGGTTGAGCGCGACGGGTGGCGGCACGCTGGCAAGCTATCACAACGGGCGCAACTTTATCGTGGTCGCCCTCAAGAACTTGCCACGCGAACTGCTCTTGCCAAACTTGCCGGGTATCGCCCTGGCCCAACTCGGCTATGCCCTCAAATCGCTACGGCTAATCCGGCTACCAACCGAACGCGCCCGGCTCAAGGGTCAGCTTGATGGGTTGCTGGCCCTACCCGATACCTTGCGCCGTCGTCGTCTGGTTCAGGCTCACCGTAGCGTTAGTAAAGAGCAGTTCGCGTCTTTGTTAGAGTTTCACCAATCGTAAAAGGTCTTATGCCAAGTCTGGTAAAGTAGGGTAGTAGAGAATTTATTCTCTTTCCTTTTGCAAAAGGCTAAAGAGAATAAATTCTCTACTACAAATCTTGCCTGCTTATTAGGACCTGGTATTATAACCTCCCGACTAGCTCTTTTCGAGTTTCAGCTAGATCAGATGTCGCTACTGCTGGAACCTCGTTATAACTTAGCTCTTCCAGTTGAAGTGGCTGCTCCGAGATGTTTTTGAAGAGCATAAAGGTCATAACCAGACCGATCACAGTTATAATCGGAAATATAAGTAGCTCCACTATCGATACTTCGAAACCGGCCACCAATTGCACGATCCCCATAGTGCTAACACAGGTTCCCATTATGAGCAGCTTAAACAGGATTACAGACGAAAGTAGATAACCCCAGGCGTTCTTTTTGAGAAGCAAAAAACCGGCTACGAACCCAAACGGTACGATTACTCCCAGGTCTAAGAATTGGATAAAGAGGGTCGTTGAACTCTCTAAGCCAGTCGGTACGCCGTTATCCAGCAGCGCCGGGACAATCCGTCCCAACCAGGCCAGCACTAAAAACGAAGCCATTACGAAAAGAAAGGTTGAGATTGATTTTCTCGGCAACTTGCTTGTGAAATGCAACGGTAAAGTCTTAACGTCGATGGACATCAGGGTAAGGATAAAGGCAAACAAGCTCAACGAAAATAGCGTCACGTACACTAAAAACAGGCTGTTATAGGCCGAGCCGACCGAATAGGAAGTATAGGTATAGAGAAAGTAGGCCAGCGTCCCGGAGAGCAAAAGCTTACCACGCAACAATTTTTTCTGGAACAGCATTAGTGAAATAACTAGAAGAGGCAAACCAACCACCAAAGTAACAAAGTCCTGGGCAATCCCCTGGATCGCAATCGAGGTCGAGTCAAATTTGTAAAGGCCGTCGCCCTGCATACTGACAGTTTGACCGCGCACCGTTTTGAAGTCAAAGTGCGTCCCGCTACCCTGCAATAGAACGCCCGCGCCTGCCGCCACCGCCGCTAATATCCCAATCAGGGCAACCAGCACATTAATTATTTTTGAGGTTTTCATAAAATATAATCCTTTCACACAAGGCCGTCATACAACTCTTTCGCTTCTTTTATTTGAAACAGTGAACATGAAGCATCCACCCTAAGCCAACCAGTCCAATTATGGATTGGTTTTGCCGTCATAAAAAGTATAGCAAGGGAAAGTCAAAAAAGAGGTGGAGGGGGGTCAATAGCAGGTTAACAGCTTGAAACTACCGCTTATCAAATTGCTATTGAACTGAACGTGTAGATGATTCAGCTACACAGACGCTGAATTATAGCAAGTTGCAGAATTACTGGTCCGATTTTGGTAGGGGCGACCCTGGTGGTCGCCCGTGAAGATCGTGCCAGGTCTCCGAGAGCGACCACCAGGGTCGCCCCTACCAATTCAATGTCTTTGTAGTTTGCTGTAGGCTAGGCTAGGACTGGGCCAAGTCCGGCCCCAGCCACCAACTTGTTAAAAGCTGCCAGATCGTCGCTTACTAAAGTCTCGAAGCGGGCAATCTGGGTTTCGATCCGCTCTTTCAAGCTGGCGAAGACCACTTCCGCTACATCCGTTGGACGATAGTCGCCCAATGCTATGACTGGCGGTAACTCCTCTAACTTGGCAAATAGCCTGACTCCCTGGTTGATGTTGTCGGCCATACCCGGACGCAAATCGGGTATTTGCAAAGTCTTTTCAACCTCCAACGCTTTGGCACTCAAAGCTTTGGCAGCCTCGGCTACTTGCGCCCCACCTTCACGACCGGCGGCACGTTTGGCCCAACCGTCAAGCTGTCCGCGCAGATCGCGCATTCGGTTGATCGTCTTAGCCGTGCGGTCTAGCTGATTGTGAATACGCAACACCAAATCGTACTGAGCATCCAGATCGGCTTGCGTTGCGGGCAAATTCGAGGGCTTAACGATGTTAAAAGGCTGGGTCAATTCGACCTCCCCGGCCTTGAGAGTCACCGTATAGCTACCGGGTGCGACAAATGGCCCCTCGATGGTCGCCTCCGCCACCGGGTCGCTTCCCTCGATTTTGGTCACGCGGGTGTGCTGCATATTCCAGACAAAGCGATTCCAACCGGGTTGGGCCGGAACTCGTCGCTCCTTCGCGATAGCCGGGTCATCGGCCTTGCGACTGGTGAAAGAGTTTATTTCGCGGCCTTGTGCGTCGCGGAAAGTGAGCTTGATCGGCTCGGTGGGTGCAGTCGTCAATTTGTAAGTGACAATCACCCCGGCAGGTGGGTTCTCACCAACATCAAGCAGGGTGCGTACCTTCTCGCCATCGGGGGTGGTAGTCGAAAGATAGCCGCCGCCACGACTGTTGATATAGTTGGTACTGCCTGCGGTCGGCTCGCTCCAATCGATCCCCGGTAACACGCGAGAGGTATCGCGTGGCGCAAAAAGGTAGACTGGGCCTTCTGGCTGACCAGCAGCCAATTCGCGCAAAGGAGTCAGATCGTCCAGAATCCAGATCGACCGACCGTGCGTACCGGCGATCAAATCGGAGCCTTTGACCAACAATTCGTGAACCGGCGAGACCGGCAAATTTAGCTGGAAGGGCTGCCAGTTTGCGCCATCATCGAACGACACATACACCCCCGTCTCGGTTCCGGCGTAAAGCAAGCCCTGACGAGTCGGGTCGGTTCGTATTACGCGAGTAAAATCACTTTCGGAAATACCGTTATTGATCGACTGCCAACTTTCACCGTAATCACGGGTGATATACAGATAGGGCCGATAGTCATCGAGCTTATAGCGGGTACCGGCCACATAAGCCGTGCCAGGGTCGAACGGCGAAGGCTCGATGCCGCTAATCAGCGTCCAATCCGGCAGGTCTTTTGGCGTGATATTTTGCCAATTCGCCCCCCCATCCCGGCTAATATGCAATAGCCCATCATCCGAACCGGCCCACAGCAAGCCTTTTTCGAGCGGCGACTCGGCCAAAGCAAAGACCGTCGCGTAAACCTCGGCTCCAATCGAGTCGCGGTTGATCGGCCCGCCGGTCGGTTTGAGGG
The DNA here is from genome assembly GCA_038210655.1 of Chloroflexia bacterium. Lineage (GTDB taxonomy): Bacteria > Chloroflexota > Chloroflexia > Chloroheliales > Chloroheliaceae > 54-19. The sequence continues at coordinate 19,318 of JBBQWM010000025.1, read as the reverse complement.
TCTCCGGGTCGGCGCGGGTCAAGTCCGGGCTGATCGGCTGCCAGCTTTGACCCTCGCCAGTACTCTTGAAAACCAAATTGCCGCCGATATAGAGCGTGTTGGGGTCGTGCGGCGAAATCACAATCGGGTAAGTCCAGGCAAAACGATATTTGTGTTCGCCCGCCCCATAGCCGCTCATCACTTCCGGCCAGGTGGTTATCAGCCTGATTTGTTTGGTGCGATGGTCGTAGCGTTGCAGAGAGTTGCCACCGCCCGGCGAGGAACCGACCGCTCCAACATAGACAATATTCGGGTCGTCGGGCCGCACCGCAATATAACCGCTCTCGCCCGTTCCGGCAATATAGCAATCGGCCCAGGTGATAACGGTATGGCTGCTGCGGCTCGGTACCGCAATACTCGAATTATCCTGCTGGGTTCCAAAGACCGTGTACGGCTCCTGATTGTCGGTTGCCAAATGGTAAAACTGGGCGGTCGGCTGATTATAGATCGACGAAAAGCTAAAACCACCGTTAAGCGAAATATTCGCACCACCGTCGTTGCCCTGGATCATCCGCCGATTGTTGCGCGGGTCAATCCACAAATCGTGATTATCACCGTGTGGGGTCGGTATTTCGGCGAAAGTCTTACCACCATCGCTGCTTTTGTAGAGCTTTAAGTTATTGACGAAAACACTATCGCCATCCTGGGAGTCGGCGGTCAGGTGGACATAGTACCAGGCCCGCGAAACCAGGTTTTGATTGTCGCTGACCCTTTCCCAAATCGTGCCAGAATCGTCGGAGCGATAAAGGCCGCCTTCGGTAGCGTGTTCGATTAAGGCCCAAACCCGCCCGGCTTTGGCAGGCGAAGCGGCTACCGCGATTTTACCCAAAATACCTTTGGGCAGACCTTGCCGGGTACTGATATTCGTCCAGGTCTCACCACCGTCGGTACTTTTCCAGAGGCCACTGTCCGGCCCACCGCTATTGATCTGCGAGAAACTGCGGTAGGCTTCCCAAATGGTCGCATAGAGAATACGGGGGTTGGTTGCATCCACGCTCAAATCGACCGCTCCAGCCTTTTCGCTGACAAAAAGGGTCTGCTTCCAGCTTTTGCCACCATCTTCGCTCTTGAATACGCCACGCTCTTTGTTTGGGCCAAAAGCATGACCAAGCGCCGCCACCCAGACTATTTGCGGGTTTTCGGGATGAACTCGGATTTTGCCGATAAAGCGGGTCTCGCGCAATCCGACATTAGCCCAGGTACGACCGGCATCGGTACTTTTGTAGACCCCATCGCCGTGTGAGACATCAATCCGAATCGTCGTTTCGCCCGTTCCGGCATAAATGACGTTCGAGTCAGAGGGTGCGACCGCTAGAGCGCCAACCGCCGAGGTCGTAAAATAACCATCCGAAATAGATTGCCAATAATTCCCGGCATCGGTGGTTTTCCAAACCCCTCCGCATGCTCCACCAAAATAAAAAGTGTTGGGATCGTCATAACTCCCGGCGACCGCTACGACGCGACCACCTCGGAACGGCCCAATACAGCGCCAACGAAGTAACCCAGCCAAATTGTGGGTATCAGACATAGGATTTCCTTTCTATTCCTTGCCAATGGATGTTTTTGAGTCTGAACAGTTGGTTCAGTCTTTACTAAAACTGGGGTACAAAATGGGTCTATCGCCTAGACCCATCTTTATCGGCTTATTTTAGGGTTTGATAAGCACACGACCCTTTACGCCACCCTTCAAAATTGTAGACGTAATTTCTGGCAAGTCGTCCAGACCAGCTTCACGGGTCGAGATAAGGTCGAGGTCGCGCGGCTTGAGATCGGTCGCCAACCGTTCCCACAAACCACTCCGCAATTCCATCGGCGTAGTCGCCGTATTGATACCGAGAATGCTCACCCCCCGCAGGATAAAGGGGAAAACGGTGGTGTTAAGCGGGTTGCCCCCGGTCACACCACAAGCCGCAATCGAGCAGTCGGTTTTGGTGGTGCGGGTCAAATAGGCCAATGTACTGCCGCCCACTGAGTCGATAGAACCGCCCCAGCGCTCCTTTTCGAGCGGCTTGCCAGTTTCGGCTGAAACTTCGGCCCGGCTCAATATCTCGCTTGCGCCCAGGTTCCGCAAATATTCGTGTTCGGTCTCCTTGCCAGTACTGACCGCTACGGTATAACCCAGATTGGCAAGCATACAAACCGACATACTGCCAACCCCACCGGTCGCACCCGTCACCAATACCGGGCCACTGGCAGGTGTAAGGCCATTTAGTTCGAGCCGATGGATCGATAAAGCCGCCGTAAAACCAGCCGTCCCCAGTATCATCGCTTCCTTTAGATTCAACCCACGCGGTAAGGGTACTACCCAGGCAGCAGGCACCCGGGCATATTCGCTAAACCCGCCCGAATGCGATACGCCCAGGTCGTAGCTGGTAACCAGTACTTCATCGCCTGCCTTGAACCGCTCGTCACTCGATTCGACGACCGACCCGGAAAGGTCGATACCCGGTATAAGCGGATATTTGCGTACCACCCCCCCGTTCGGGAGTGTGGCAAGCCCATCTTTGTAATTTACGCCGGAATAGGCCACACGGATTAGCACTTCGCCGGGTGGCAGATCGTCCAGGGTGACTTCTTTCATACCTTTTTCAAACGCCTCTGGGGTTTTGTTGACTACATAAGCCCGAAAGGATGATGCCATTGTGACGCTCCTCTCTAGAATCCTTTTTCACTTCCTCTAGTATTTCTGAACAGTTTTGGTTAGCCCTATCATAGCAGCATCTTGAAAATTATGCTACCCAGCAAGCGTATTCCGCAGGGCTTATGCGTTTAGGCCAAAGTCAAAAGTCTTTTGATGGGCTTTTTAGCCTCACTCCTAAATTATTAGGCTCAAAGTAAGATTGAGGTAAACGCATAAGCCCTGCGTATTCCGAAGGGCGATACCAAATTCTGTAGGAGCGGGCTTCCGCCCGCGATCAAGCACCTGGGTTGAGGTCACGCATCGCAGGAGGAAGCATCGCGGGCGGAAGTATCGCGGGCGGAAGTATCGCGGGCGGAAGCCCGCTCCTACAGTATCGCCCTGGCGTATTCCGAAGGTGGCCTTGTTTTTGCTTAGCTTATAACTGAAATCAGCTATAGCTATAGATGCTATAACAAATTTCTAGCTGTAGGTAGATCGTCTAGTGATTGTATGATCGCCTTGTACCAATATTATCTAATTTCTGTCATCTGATTTCTAATATCTGTTTTATAGAAAGAATTGTAATATGCCAGAGGGACCAAGTATCAAAAATATGGGCGACCGATTGCGTACTGCCCTGGACGGTCAGTCTATTACTGCCGTTCGGTCGCGCTACAAAAAGGCCCGGCTCGAAAACTGGGCGGCCTATATCAAAGATCAAAGCGTGGTAGCCGTCCGCAGTCATGGCAAGAATTTGTTTATCGATCTTTCCAACGGCTACTCGATCTATAGTCATATGCTGATGTGGGGTAGCTGGCACACTTACAAGCCGGGAGAAATCTGGGAGAAAGAGGATCGCCTGGCGCGACTTGTCCTGGAAACTCCAGTTTCGGTAGCCGTCCTGTTTAATGCGCCGGTTTGCGAACTGATCGCGCCCGGTCAGCTACCGCAGCACAAAACCAGCCAGATGGGGCCGGACTTGCTTGCGCCCGATTTTGAGCCGGACGAAGTTTGGCGACGACTACAACTACCCGAAAACCACCAGCGCGAACTGGGCGAAGCGATTATGGATCAGTTTATCGTGGCCGGTATTGGCAATATTCTAAAATCGGAAATACTCTTTCAGGCCGGACTGCACCCGTTACGGTCTGCCGGGAGCCTCTCGCCTTTCGAGTTCGAGCAATTGATCCGTTACAGTTTGTTGCTGATCCAACGCTCTTACGAGTTGGGTGGTTTTAATCAGGCTTTCTTGCCACCCGAATTATTACCCGAAATTATTCATGGCAACAACCTGGGTTATGTCTATCGTCGCCGTACCAAATCCTGCTATATCTGCCAGATCCCTATCGAAATGGTGCGCCAGGGGGCCGGTCGGCGTATGACCTGGTACTGCCCAAATTGTCAGCCTCTGGCGGGTGAAGGTATCCCCCTGAATCAGCGTCAAGCAAAAGTGGCTACCGTGGCTTAAATTTCTTGCGATCTAAAATCAAGTTGAGTATAATCCGAGTAGCTTTGTATAGGTGATACCTCAATTACCAACCCATGGTTAGATTATGAAGCAAACGCGCATTTATGACTTTGACCCAACCCAATTGGCCGCAACCGAAACCGCGATGTGGCGAGCCTATTACGACCGCCGGGTGCTGGCCCTATTCCGGCTATCGGTGCGACTCTTGCAAGAGCAGTTGACCTTTAGCCTGCCTATGGCGCTCTACAACGCCTATCGGCTGACGCGGGCCGCTTTCGTCTTCAAACGCGGACGGGGGCGCGAAGATTACCGCAAAGCGCTAGGCTGGCTGGTTCCTTTTTATCGTTCAGCCTACCGCCATTTGGATGCCCGCTGGAACCCCGAACTGGTGGCTGATCTCGAATTGGAATGGTGGATCATCCATCGTCACGATTTCGGCCCCGGTCAGACCGCAAAGCTGGAACATTCGCTTGCCGATCTTTGTGCCGCCCTCTATTATATCCCCATCGAAGAACTTGCTGATTATGCTCGTCATCGCGCCCAAGCCATGATTTTGTCCGACACACTGGTGCAAGCCCGCGAAAAGGGTCTCGCAGTCGAACCGGACTGGCTCGCCATTCATACCAAACTCGAATTATCCTATACCGCCCTGAGCAACTGCCTCAAGCAAGTCCGCTCCAAAGTAGACACCTCGAAAGCAAATCAGGGCTGATCCGGGTTGCCCTCTGTCAATCAAGCTGCTATAGTTGTGAACATAAAGCCGAAATATTTTGGTAGTCTGGTCAAAGGAGACAGTGAACATGGGATGCAGGTGTGCCAATAAAATTAGCCTCTCACCACAGAGTACGGCAGCCTATTTTTAATCCTGTTAATCCTGTACATCCCTGTTAATTTTAGAGGAGTTTATAAGATGGCCGAGACGAAGGTGCAACCAAGTCCAAATAGGTTAGCAAATTTGCCGGAGAAGCCCTTGCCAATGGGCAGAATTAGCTACGAGCAGTTTTTGGAATGGGCCGAAGAGGATACCCACGCCGAATGGGTCGATGGAGAAATTGTGATGCCAAGCCCAGCCAGTTATAAACATCAGAATATTAAAGGTTTTTTGGAGACTGCGATCCGCCTTTTTGTCGAGGCTTATGATTTGGGTATCGTGCTTTCAGCCGGTTTTCAAATGAAATTACCCGGTGAAACCGGGTCGGGTCGGGAGCCTGATTTGCTTTTCGTGGCAAAAACTAGGATGGCCCAAATCCAAACTACTTATCTACAAGGGCCAGCCGATTTAGCAGTTGAAATTATCTCGCCCGAAAGCGTTGAACGCGACCGTCAAACCAAGTTCGCCGAATATGCCGAAGGTGGTGTCCCGGAGTATTGGCTGATAGACCCGACCACCGATCAGGCTACTTTCTATCGTTTAGACAAAAATAACCAATATCAAGCAATAACGCCAGATGGTGAAGGACGCTACAATTCGCAGGCTCTGCCCGGCTTCTGGCTCCGAGCAGAATGGCTCTGGCAAACGCCTTTACCACACATCGAAGAAGTAATGCTCGACATCGGTGGGGAAACTTATTTCCACCGGCAGATGGAAAAATTCCAAAAGCGTGGGTTCTTGCCGCCCAATCCACTATAAAGGAAAATTGTCCTGCCAGCCAAAATCGAAAATCAAAAATCATTTGTCCCAGGAGGGGGGAAGCCAAAAAGCCTCCGTATTCTAGCGGTCAAGTTAGCCGATTTGGGCGACGCGCTTTTGGTCGTACCGGCTTTACGCGCCCTGAAAACGGCCTATCCTGCGGCCCAACTGGACGTGCTAACCACCGCCACTGGTCGAGTCGGGCTGGAAGGCTTACCCTATCTCGACCGACTGCTGGTCTTTGATAAATATCAGTTCGATAGCCCACGCGCCGCCCTTGCGCCCGGTAAGCTTGGACAGGCGGCGGCTTTTCTGGGTGGGCTGCGCTTACGACGTTATGACGCAGTTATCTTCTTCCATCATATGAGTTTGCGCTGGGGGACTTTGAAATATCGGGGGCTGGCTGCCGCGACCGGCGCACGCTGGCGGGTCGGGCTGGACAACCGCACCCCGGCGGCCCACTTCCTTAATGTAAGCGTACCCGACCGAGGCTTTGGGGCCGACGGCCTGACCGAACGCGACTACTGGCGGCAGTTGGTCGAAGCCTTGCTCAGTCGTCAACCGGGAGCCAGCTTTGAATACGACCCGCGCCCGCAAATCGCGATCAGCCTAAGCGAAAGAGAACGCGCCACCGAGCTACTACACGAGGTGAAAGCTGGTCAAACCCAACGACCGATTATCGCGCTAGGGCCGGGAAGCGGTACTTATACCCTGACCCGACGCTGGCCTGCGATATATTACGCCCGCTTAGCCGACCGTTTGGCCCAACACTACGGCGCAAAGATCGCCTTGCTCGGTTCGTCCGCTGAAATGGCCCTGACCGAGCAAATCCGGGCGCTCTCGGAGCAGCCTGACGCTATCGAGAACCTGGCAGGCCGTACCAGTGCCAAAGAATTAGCGGCCTTTTTAGAAGGTTGCCGCCTGTTTGTCGGTAACGACGGAGGGTTGGCCCAACTAGCAGGGGTGGCAGGCTTGCCCTCGGTCGTCATCTTTGGCCCGACCAATCATATCGCGTGGTCGCCCTTTGGGACGGAGGAGGGACGGGTGCGGTTGGTGCAAGCTGAGATGGATTTGCCTTGCCGTCCGTGTCTCTACCGAGGCCGCACTTTGGGCAGTCGCCTGGGTTGCGCCGCCCGCCCCTGCCTGACCACCATTAGCCCCGAACAGGTCTTTGAAACAATTCAAGCCTTGTTGCTGTCTGATTGAAGGGGGAAAGATTTTAGATTTTAGATTTTAGGAACAAGGTTTGATAATTGCTACTAGATTGGGATGTTACATTCTGCATTCTAACTTCTGCCTTCTCAAGCCCTTGAGTTAAAAAGTGAAACTTATTATTAGACCGCAACGTATGGACTCATAAGTGAAAACATGATAGGATAAATTCGTTGGGTGGACTTTGCAGGATTAGCCACCAGTGGCGGATTGACGGGTTTTAACGAAAGCAACTTGCCGGTTTGTAAAAATTAAACCGGTGTTTAAAAAAGCTTTAGCCAGGCGGGTTGGCCGGCCTGGAATTTGTAAGGAGGCACTAATGCCAGGCATTCTTGATAGAATTTCCACCATTCTTCGCTCGAATATTAACTCCGCTCTTGATAAAGCGGAAGACCCTGAAAAAATGCTCGACCAGATTATTCGGGACATGAACGATGCGATTGAGCAGGCCAAAGGCCAGGTCGCAACCGTAATTGCCCAGGAAAAGATGCTGGAAGCGGAACGACTTGGGGCGGAGCGTCAATCTAAAGAATGGGAAGATAAAGCGCAACGGGCAATCAAGGCCGGTCGAGATGATCTTGCCGTCGAATGTTTACGCCGCAAAAAAGATTATGATGGCATTGCCACCACTTATCAGCAGCAATATGACTCGCAACATGCAATGGTTACAAAGCTGCGAAGCCAGTTGACTTTGTTGATGCAAAAACGCGACGAAGCGGCCCGCAACCGGGATGTAATGATTGCTCGCTATCGTCAGGCGAAGGCGATGGAAGGGATGTCTAAGCAAATGGCTTCCCTCAATGCTCAGGACCGTAGCACCGACCTAGGTCGGATCGATGCGGCGATCCGCCAGCGCGAGGCTAAAGCTGCCGCTGAGATGGAGTTGAACAGCGCCCCTAACGGCATCGACGACGAGTTGAGGCAGTTGGAAGCAGGCGACACGATGGACGACGAACTCAAAGCCCTCAAATCCCGGATGGGGATGGGTGGCGCTCAGTAGTTAGTCGGGCCGGTGCGTCGGTTTTTCTCAGATAAGAAATAATGCAAAAGCGGGTAAGTCATTTTGGTTTACCCGCTTTTGTTATACTTGCTCAATTTTGAATTAACTCAGAGGAGAATATGCCAGTAGAACAGTCCCAACCAGGTCGGATTGCGATGCTTCATTATACCTGCCCGCCGGTCGTAGGCGGGGTCGAGTCGGTAATGGCGGCTCAGGCCCGACTGTTCGCGGCGGCAGGCTATCAGGTCGGGATTATTGCCGGACGTGGCCCGGCCCCCCAATCTGATCCAGTCCGTATCCAGACCATTATTGAACCGCTCTTAGATAGTAAACTCGAACGGCTGCTGGCGATCAATCACGAACTGGATAGAGGCAGCGTCCCCGCCGATTTTAGCCAGCTTGAAGATCAAATATACCAGCGATTAAAAGATTTGCTTTGGGGATATGACGCTTGTATCGTTCATAACGCCCTGACCCTCCATAAAAATCTCCCGTTGACTGCCGCCCTGTTAAGATTAGCGAGTGAACTAACCGAAGTGAAATTTATCGCCTGGTGTCACGATTTGGCCTGGACTAACGAGCTATATGCGGCGGTGCTACACGCCGGGCCACCCTGGGATTTATTGCGAACTACCTCACCCAACGTTACCTATGTAGCGATTTCGCCCCAACGTCAGCACGAAATCGCCGCGACTTTCCAACCACCTCTTTCCCCTTCCGAAATTCCAGTTGTACCGAACGGGGTCGCCTTCACCGAATTTTTGAAGCTGGGCGAAGAAACGCAAGCAGTACTAGCGAGGGCCGGGCTAGATCAGGCTTTGCAAGCGGGCAATTTATTTTTGTTGCTCCCGGCCCGGATTACTCGCCGCAAGAATATCGAACTGGCGATAGAGGTCGCCGCCGAGCTAAAACAGCAGGGCCAGGCGGTGCGGATGGTCGTGACCGGCCCGCCGGGGCCACATAACCCCAAGAACGACGAATATGTGCGCGAATTACTGGCCCTGCGAACCAAATTAAAAGTAGAAGACGAAGTCGTCTTTTTGATGGAGTGCTGGCAGGACGAAGCGGGACGACCTCGCACCGTCTCCGATGAAGTCATTGCCGATCTTTATCGCTGTGCCGACGCGCTCTTTTTCCCCTCGACCCAGGAAGGCTTTGGTATTCCCATTTTGGAGGCTGGCCTGGTGCGATTGCCAATTTTCTGCACCCGCCTGGAGCCTTTTGTGGAGGTGGCAGGCGAAACGCCCTATTACTTTACGCCGAACGATCATCCGGCGGTGATCGCCCGGCAAATTCAGGAAACACTAGAACAGAATTTGCAGCACCGCCTGCGACATACGGTGCTTACCAACTTTACCTGGGAAAGTATTTTTGAAAAACAAATCAGACCACTGGTTGAGGGGGAGGGATGAGGGGGAGGGATGAAGAAATGCAGAATTCAGAATGCAGAATTCAGAATATAACATCTACGATTGTAAATCGTAAATCCTTTTCATCCCTCATCCTTCATCCCTCATTCTTTCCCCAACCCCCAATAAGGAGAAACTAATGGCAGTAGAAGGAGCGCGGTCGTATCGGGTTTTATTGGCATTAGAAGAGCGGACGGAACCAAGTGAGGCCGACCGTGCCGAAGTGATGCGCTTGATCCGGGCGGGTCGGGTGCTGGCGCAAGCGCAAGAGGCGATCACCCTGACGGTGTTGGGGTTGATCCCGGTGCGGGAGGGTCAATCGCTGAGCGAAGGGGCGCTACCAGCCCAGAATTTACGTACCTTGCTCGACCAGATGGCGACTGCCGCCGAGCGGGACAGCCAACCGAGCAGCCTGGAAGTCAAGACCAGCGTGCGAGTATGCGCCGCCAAAGAACTAGGGCAAGAATTAAACGACGCTATTCTGGAAGCGCAGATAGATTTGGCCCTTTTGGAGGCGCGTTGGTTTGACGGCCCGGAACCCGGTTTCGACCCTGGCACCGGTGAATTTCAGTCGGCGATGGATGAGATTTTGCGCCGCCCGCTCTGCGATATGGCGGTGATTGGGCCGGGGGTGGAGATCGAGCCGAAAATGCGGTTGCTGCTGGCGGTGCGCGGTGGCCCGTTTGCCGAGTTAGCTTTGCGGCTTGCCAGTGGAGTGGCCCAGCAGACCGACGGTGAAGTAACCTTGCTGCACGTCGTGCGGGCCGATAGCGATGGCGACGGTCTGGACGATAGTGGCGACGACTCGGCTTATACCGATCTGTTGCGCGGTATGACGACCGAGCAACGCCAGCGCGTCCGGCGACGGCAAGTCATTGCCAACAGCGCCCAGGACGCAATTGTCCACGAGTCCCAGGAAGGTTACAATTTGGTGCTGCTGGGCGCGTCGATGAATATTGGGGCGACGCGGGCCGAAGCTTTGTTGCAAGACCCTTTCGGGCCGGTCGCCAAAGCAGTGCTGGAAACGGTTGGCCCCCGTCGCAAGGTGAGCGTCGCCGAAGCCGAACAACCCAAAAGCGGGCCAGGCGTGATTATCGTGCGGACTGGCGCTCCACGTGACTTTTACTTCGCCCGCCTCCAGCGTCGCAAGCAGCAGGCTCAGGCCCGGATGTCGAGCGAGGATTATATCTCGAATCTGGTCGATAAATGGTTTGCCGAAAATACCTTTGATTCGGAGGAGTTCCACGATATTGAGCGGCTAATTGCCAGCAAGAAAAGCCAGGGCCTGACGATCAGCCTCGGTCTGCCCGCTTTGAATGAGGAGGCGACGGTCGGTAACGTTATTTCGGTTATCAAGGCCGAGCTTTTCGATAAATATCCCTTGCTGGATGAAATTGTGCTAATCGATAGTGCCAGCACCGACCGCACGGTGGAGATCGCCAAAGAATTGGGTGTCCCAGTCCAGATTCACCAGGAAATCTTGAAGAGTAGCGGGCAACGACGCGGCAAGGGCGAGGCGCTCTGGAAAAGCCTCTACGCCCTGAAAGGCGATATTATTTGCTGGATCGATACCGATATAAAGAACGTTGACCCGCGCTTTATTTATGGGCTGGTCGGGCCGCTCTTGAAAGAGCCGCGTATCCAATACGTCAAGGGTTATTATCGTCGCCCGATCATGGTCGGGGATAAGGTCTACGAAACCGGCGGCGGGCGCGTCACCGAACTGACGATCCGGCCCCTCTTTAACCTGTTCTTCCCCGAACTGAGCGGGATGATCCAGCCTTTGGCGGGCGAGTATGCCGGGCGGCGCAGTTGCCTCGAACAGTTGCCCTTCTTTACCGGCTATGGGGTCGAGACCGGCCACCTGATCGATGTGTTGGAACGCTTTGGCCTGAGCGCCCTCGGTCAGGTCAATTTGCGCGAACGTCAGCACCGCAATCAGGAACTTGGCGCACTCAGCCAGATGGCCTTTGCGATCACCCAGGTCGTTATCAAGCGGTTGGAAGAACGCGAAAAGCTGCGCCTGACCGAAGATGTCAACCGCACCATGAAGCTGATCGCGCTGGGCGAACAGGGTTTGCGCCTCGATGTTCGCCATATCGAAGACCGCGAACGCCCTCCTATGCTCGAAATCCCCGAATATCGGCAGAAGCATCGCAAACGGCTGATTAGGACGGAAAAGAGGACTGAGAACTGAGGACTGAGGACTGAGGACTGAGGACTGAAATTTGGGTGAGGTGAGGTTTGTGTGTGGGGGGTTGAGGGTTGGGGAGGTTTATTTGGTGGTTTATTATTTGGGCGTTTTGGGTTAAAATATAGCTACCAATCTACAGTTACATTTCAAGCTGCGATACTCCGTGAAAGGTAGCATCATTTATGACTGAACCACAGGGCGATCAATCGGCAGGGTCGGGCGGAACCCACAATCAGGGCAATATCAACAACTCCGGCGGGGTCAATATATTAGGCGGTACAGTCCGGGATGTTTATTACACCGACAACCGGGGCAACCCGATCACCCGGCCTATCTGCCCAGTTCCACCCTACCCGCCCGACTTTTTTGGCGGACGCGACGGGCCGATGAGCGAGCTTAAAGAACGCCTCAAGGCCGGGCAGACCGTTGCGATTACCGCCGTGCATGGGCTGGGCGGGATCGGCAAGACCACTCTGGCCCAGCAACTGGCGAACGACCTTTTCTATGATGAGAAAGTCTTTCGGGCCGTCCTGTGGGCCGATGTGACCCGCCAACCGAACCCGATCCGGTTGCTTTCAGGTTGGGCTTCCTATGCCGAACCCGGCTTTACCTACAATCAAGAAGATTTGCGCCAGTTGGCCCGCCACATCAAGGCTCGGCTCGAAAAGCTGATTAACGAGGAATGTAAAGATTGCCAGCCCAACAACCGCACGCTGGTCGTGCTGGACGATGCCTGGGATAGTGGGCTGGATACCATCCGCCTCTTGCGCGAGGCTTGCCCCAGGGAGGCCACGATCCTGCTCACCACCCGCTCCGAAGACCTGGCAAACCGATTTGGGGTCGGCAAGCTCGAACTCAAGCAGTTGAACCAGACTGAGGGGCGGGCTTTTTTGCAGCAATATTTGCCGGGGGCCGACCCGACCCTGCTGGGCGATTTGAGCGACGCGCTAGGCGGTCACGCTCTGGCCCTCAAATTGGCAGCCAGCCTGATCCGCAACAAGTCCGAGGCCAGACGGCCCCGCAGCCTGATCGATAGCGTCGCTCTCTATCAGCAAAGATTGCCTGCCGGGGACGACTTCGCGGCCCTCAAGCTTGAACCGGGTGAGAAGCCGGAAGAAAATCTTAGTCTGGCCCTTTCCTATAGCTATGCCGAACTCAAATCCGACGAGCAAAAATATTTCCGGGCACTGGGGGCGTTGGCCTACGATCAGCCTTTCGATGCTCCCTTGCTGGCGGCCCTCTGGCAGGTCGAGGTCGAGCAGGTCGAGGATATTTGCGATAGGCTACGGCTGCTTTCTTTGCTGCAAGAGGCTCCCGAAAGCGGCCCGGACTGGTACCGCCTGCACCCCCTGTTGCGAACCTATGCCAGAGGTCTGGCCCGCCAACAGACCGAACTGGACCCGGCCTGCCACGCCCACGCCGAATACTACGTCGCCCTGGCCTGGCAAGCCGTAAGCTCTAGCCCGCAGAATTATGCTTTGCTCGACTTGCACCAGCCCAACTGGATGGCCGCCCTCGAATGGGGCCGGACAACCGAACCGGGCCTCTTTGCCCGCCTGCTCGATCCCGTCGCTAACTTTCTTTTGATACGAGGCAACCCGGATTTGCTCAAAGCCTATCTGCCGGAAGCGGTCGCGGCCCAGGCCGCGACCGGCAACCGCCTCGGTCAAGCCAACACCCTTCAAAGTCTAGGCGATCTCGAAAGTCGCTTGGGCAATGTCGAGCAAGCCCGCGCTCACTACGATGCCGCCCTACCTCTCTACCAGATAGAACAAGACCGCCTCGGTCAAGCCAATGTTTATGTTAGTCTTGGTGATATGTTTATAACCCAGAAAAATTGGAACCAAGCCAAAGCCTTCTATGAGCAGTCTTTACCACTGTTCATAGCTGAACAAGACCCACTGGGTCTGGCAAACACTTTGGTTGATCTTGGTCAGGCCCGGTTTGAACTTGGTGAGCGGGCGGAGGGGATCGAAGATGTAAAAAAAGCGGCCCAACTCTTCCGGGCCGTCCAAAGCAAGCAATGGGCCGCGATAGCCGAGCAGCGGGTAGCGGAGATGGAAGAAGGGATGAGGGATGAGGGATGAGGGATGAAGGGGGATTTACGATTGTAAGCATCCTTGCATTCTGCATTTTTCATCCCTCATCCCTCATCCTTCATCCCTTCCCTCTTGTGTTATAATCGGGCGGAGGATGGGCCGGGCCGGAGTTGGAAAGCAGGTGAAGTATGAGTATCTCGCACTCTAAAAAGGCGGCAGTAATTTATCCCGAAAGCGATGAGCAACCGATGGCCGATAATACAATCCAATTTCGCTGGATCGTGACGTTGCAAGGCGGTCTGGATGCGATATTCAAGGGCGACCCCCAGGTTTTCGGGGCGGGCAATTTGTTCTGGTACCCGGTCGAAGGTCATCCCGAAATCGTGACCGCCCCCGACGCGATGGTCATCTTCGGGCGACCGAAAGGCGACCGGGGCATCTACGCCCAATGGGAAGAAGGGAATATCCCCCCGCAAATCGTCTTTGAAGTACTCTCACCCAGCAACAGCCTCCCCGAAATGAACCGCAAGCGCGACTTTTACGAGCAGTACGGAGTAGAAGAATATTATCTGTATGACCCTTACAAGCATCGGTTGCAAGGCTGGCAACGGCAGGGCGAACGGCTGGAACGGATTATCGATCTGGAAGGCTGGGTCAGCCCGCGTTTGGGAGTGCGCTTCGAGCCAGGCGAAAGTGCCGAAGAAGATTGGCGGGTTTATGGCCCGGACGGACGGCCTCTGGCGACCTACCTCGAATTATTCGAGCAACGCGAAGTAGCCGAACGGATCGCCGACCGCGAACGCACCCGCCGCGAGGTAGCCGAACGCCTGGCCGAGGCCGAAAGGATGCAACGCGCCCTAGCCGAGCAACGCGCTCAAGCCGAACAAGCCCAACGCGAACTAGCCGAACAACGCGCTCAAGCTGAACAAGCGCAACGCGCCTTAGCCGAGCAACGCGCTCAAACTGAACAAATGCAGCGTGAATTAGCCGAGCAACGCGCCCAAGCTGAACAAGCGCAACGCGAAGCCGCCGAGCAACGCGCTCAGGTTGAACAGGTGCAACGTGAGTTGGCAGAACAACGCGCCCAGGCTGAACAAGCGCAACGCGAAGCCGCCGAGCAACGCGCTCAGGCTGAGCAAGCCCAACGAACACTAGCCGAACAACGCGCTCAGGCTGAGCAAGCCCAACGTGAGTTGGCAGAACAACAGGCTCGTCAGGCCGAGCAGCAGACTGAAGCCGAACGCCTGCAACGCCAGCAGGCCGAACAACAAGCCGAAGCCGAACGCCTGCGAGCCGAACGCCTGACCGCCCGCCTCAAAGAGTTGGGCCTATCGGCGGACGACTAACCAAATGAAACCTTCATCCCTCATCCCTCATCCCTCATCCCTCCCCTCCGTCCTAATCACCGGGGCCGCCGGTGGGATCGGCCTAGAGACGGCCCGGCTATTCGCCCGGCAGGGCTTTGTGGTCTACGCCACCGACAAAGATCAGGCTCGACTGGCAGAGCAGGCCGCAAGCTTGCGGGCGGCAGGCGGAAAGCTGCGCGACTTCTATCTGGACGTGACCGACCCCGCCTCGATTGCCAGCGTGCTAGGCGAGATCGAAGCGGCAGAAGGCGGGCTAGACCTGCTGGTCAACAACGCCGGATACGCCCTGCTCGGCCCGGTCGAGGAGATCAGCGATCAGGAAGCCCGCCGCCAGTTCGACGTAAACTTCTTCGGGCTGCTAAATGTGACGCGGGCGGCGTTGCCGCTCTTGCGGACGCGACGGGGCCGAATCATCAACCTTAGCTCGATGATGGGACGAGTTTCGACCCCAGGTTGGGGAATTTATTCCGCCAGCAAATACGCCATCGAAGGGCTGAGTGATGCCTTGCGGATGGAGCTTGCGCCCTGGGGCTTGCGGGTCATTTTGATCGAGCCGGGCAGTATCCTGACCAATTTCTCAAAGACCGCCAACACCGTCATGCCCGAAAAATTTGGCGGGCCAGACTCGCGTTATCCCGGTCTGCGCCCCATTCTGGAAAACTACACCAGCTTTACCCCCAATAGCACTCCTGAAACCGTCGCCAAAATTATCCTCAAAGCTGCCACAACCAGACGGCCCAAAGTTCGTTATATGATAGACCGGGCCAGTCGCCAGGATGTCATACTCTATCATCTCCTACCGACCTTCCTGACCGATTGGGCCGTCCGGCGACGTGTTAAGTATGGTAAGAGAGATATTAGAGATTAGAGATTAGAAATTAGAAATCAGATGTTAGATATTGGATGTTGGATGCTAGGAATTGGATGTTAGAAAATGAAAGTTGCGAAAAGCTGCCTTCTGATGTCTAATGTCTAATCTCTAATTTCTAACATCTTTTCAAGGAAAACAATGACTTTACGGATAAAATTACTGAGCCTTATCTCGTTACTAGCGGCGACCTTATTGATTGGCAGTTGGGAGCAAGCGCCCGCCGAGGCCGCTCCACCGATCCCGATCCGCTGGATGTACTATGTTAGTGGCAAATCCTATGATGCGCTTCAGGCCAACGCGAGTAATATCGACATTATCTCGCCCAATTTCTATCGACTGGCCCGCGACGGCAGTATTAGCGGCAGCAACCGGCCGGACGTAACCAATTTTGCCCGCGCCAAAGGGATCAAGGTGATCCCGATGATCCAGAACGACCCGACCACGACCGATTTTAACCAGTTGCTTTCCGATCCAGCAAAGGTCAAGAGCGTGCTGGATACTATCGAGCGACAGGTCTACGATAATAATTACGATGGCTATCAGGTCGATTTTGAAGACCTCAATGCTGCCAGCGAGACGCTCCTGACCAATTTCATGCGCGACCTGTACAACAGGCTGCACCCCAAAGGCAAGCTGACCACAATGGCGGTCGTATCGCGCACCCCGACCTCGACCAGCCAATTCTCCGCCGCCTACAACTATACCGCGCTGGCTCCTTTCGTCGATCTCGTGACGGTCATGACCTACGATTATTCCTATTCGGGTGGGGAAGCCGGGCCGGTTGCGCCAGTAGACTGGCAAGAGCGGGTGATGAATTACGCTGTACCACGTTTTGGGGCCAACAAAGTGCTGCTCGGTGTGCCATTCTATGGCTACGACTGGAACATCACCAAACGACAGACCGATAAGAGTGTGCGGGCCGTCTCGCACAGCTTCGATGAGACGATGCAAATCCAAAAGGATACCAACGGCACTTTTGGCTATGATCTGACGACCCAAACCCCCTATCTGGATTACACCAAAGATGGCGACAAACACAAGGTTTGGTTCGAGAACGCCCGATCACTGACGGCTAAATTCGATTTGATGAAACGCCAGCAGGTGCGCGGCTTTGCCGCCTGGCGGTTGGGTCACGAAGGGGCCGAATTTTGGCCGGTCATCAAGAATTTGATCGTCCCGACCCGCCCGGTAGTGCGTCCAGGGCCGGACAGCAGTTACCGGGTCTACTACCAACAGACCGGGCATATTTTGCAAGGCGTATTCAAAAAATACTGGGAGAAATACGGCGGGCTGGCCCAGTTCGGCTACCCCTGGACCGAAGAATTTGACGAGCCGTCGCCCAGCGAACCGGGCAAAAGCTATACCGTCCAATACTTCGAGCGCAACCGCTTTGAGTATCACCCGGAATTGGCTGGAACCCAGTACGAAGTGCTGCTCGGTCTGCTCGGTCGGCAGGTGACGCAGGGTCGCGAGAAAGAAGTACCCTTTGTATCGGTCGCCAACCCGAACCAACCGGCGGTCAACTTCTACCCGGAAGTCGGTCATACTCTGCGTGGGGCGTTCAAAGCCTATTGGGAAAAGAACGGCGGCCTCTCGCTCTACGGCTTCCCGATCAGCGAAGAATTTCAGGAAGTCAATCCCTCGGACGGCAAAACCTATGTTGTCCAGTACTTCGAGCGCAATCGTTTCGAGTTCCACCCCGAAAACGCCGGAACAAAATACGAAGTGTTGATGGGCTTATTGGGCAATCAGATTATGGGTGCTAAAGGCTGGCTCTAGGGATTTACGATTTACGATTTATCACCTGAGGGGCGAGACCGCGAGTTACGATTGAAAGCCAGGGAACGATCTATGGGCGGAGCCTTGTGGGACATGGCTCTGCCAATGGATGTTCCCTTCATCCCTCATCCTTCATCCCTGATCCCTTGTAAGCCCTTGCGCGGCCAATGGACGGAACCTTTTGGGGTAAATCGTAAATTTCACGACTTTTTTGCTACTTGTCGTCTAGCCCAATTTGGCATATACTGTTAACACAACTGGTTGGGGAAGCAATCAATTTAACTCACCTGAAAATTTGTAGCTCGCGCATGGCTGATAAAAAAGGGACCCGCCTGAAAACTGAAGAAGGTATCGGGTCAGTCGAGAGTCAACCGCTTAGTGCGGCGACTTTTGCCGACCTGGATGCCGAAAAAGTGACAACCTATCTGGCTACCCTGGACGAAGCTTCGGATGACCGAAGCGAAGCCGGAGATCAGCCCGAAGATCGGTTAGCAGCACTTGGTTTAGTACGCCCGTTGGCAGGTGAAGGTTCCACCCTTCGCCCAACCATAGCGGCGCTTTTGTTGTTTGGCAAACAGCCCCAAAAATATCTGCCCCAAACCAGCGTCAAACTGGCCCATTTCCGGGGTAATGATGTAGACGGCCTGATCGTTGACCGCAAAGAGGTCTTTGGTACGCTCGACAAAATTATTGAGAACGCCGCCCGTTTTGTGACCGGCAACATGCACATCCCGGCCCGGATCGACAGCCTTTATCGTGAAGATATGCCCGAATACCCCCTGATCGCCGTCCGTGAAGCGATCACCAACGCCTTGGCCCACCGCGATTATTCGATTAGCGGCCAAAAAGTAACTTTGCGAATGTTCGATGATAGGTTGGAAGTAGAAAGCCCTGGCGGGTTGGCCGGGCCGGTCACGCTCGAAAACCTGGGCCAGAAACGCTATAGCCGCAACCCTCTTTTGGCCCGGTTGATGTACGAATTGCGCTTGGTCGAAGAAATGGGGACGGGTATTCGCCGGATGCGACGGGCGTTAGCCGAAATCGGTAGTCCTCCGCCCAGTTTCGTTGCCGACGACTCGGCTTTTGTGGCTACCCTGCCCGCCCGCCCGGTGCCTGTGCCTGAACCGACCGCCGACAACCCGCTCCGCAACGGTAACACCAATCACGCTTCCACCGAAGCCTCTGCACCTACCTTTGAAATTACCGACGCGAACCGGGCCGAGTATTTCGCCCTACTCCAAACCGGCCTGAACGAGCGACAAGCACGTGGCCTGCTCTACGCCCGCGAACGAGGTCGCCTTACCAACCGCGATTACCGGGCCGTCAACCCCGACATCACCGACGAAACCGCCCGCCTCGATTTGCTGGCCCTGGTCGATAAAGGCCACCTGCTCCGGATCGGCGACAAAAAAGGCGCATCCTATCTCCCCCGCTAGACTTTATAACCCATATAAACAGCAGTGGTTTTTAATTTAAAAACATCGCTCTATGCATATGTAAGAATATATTTTATTCTATCAAGTTTAATCTAAATTACGTATGTTTTCGCTCACACAGTCACCTAAGTTTGTGTAAACATTAGCGACAACGGTTTTAACCATTGCACCTTTGACAATTTAATCATCACGAATTGTAACCAGGGCCGCCCGTCCAGTTCAGCGCCAGCTAATTCTGCTGGACTTAACCCTTC
>JBBQWM010000024.1:0-92678 GCA_038210655.1 Chloroflexia bacterium | reverse complement strand
TATACCAAGTCCTGCTAAGTAGTAAACTCATGTCACCCTGAACGAAGTGAAGGGTCTGGGTTCGTGGGCTAGAGCCAGGTACAGGAAAAAGATTCTTCACTTCGTTCAGAATGACATCTACCTAACCGGACTTGGTATTAGAGGTAGGGAAAAATAAAAAGTGCTGCCCTCTCCAGGCTCGCTTTCGAGCCACATTCGACCACCGTGTTTAAGCACGATTTCGTGGCTGATATACAAGCCCAGACCCAGGCCATCAACCCCTTTTTGTTTTCCAGAACGGGCGCGGTAGAAGCGGTCGAAAACCTGAGATTGATCTTCGGGGCTGATGCCTACCCCCTGATCTTTTACCCAGACCACGATTTCGCCGGAGTGATGTTCGGTAGAACCGGCTTCTATCCCAACTGTGACCGAGGTGCCAGCAGGGCTATACTTGATTGCATTACTGACCAGATTGTTCAAGACCTGCTCAAGTCGAGCCTCATCCCACGAGCCATTCGCTGCTTCGAGCTTAGGTTGTATCTGCAAAGCATGGCTGGGGCGGCTGGCTTTTTGCTGCTCAAGTACTCGTTGAGCCAACTCGATCAGATTTACCGCTGGGTTGTAGTTTAGATCGAATTGATAGCTTTGCAAGCGAGAGAAATCTAATAGCTGCTTGATAAGATCGTTCATTCGGTCGGTCTGGCGAATAACATTTTCGACCGAGCGTTGGTTTTTCTCTTTGGTTTTCTTTTGAACTTCGCTATCGGCATCAATTAAGACTTGCCGTTCCAGGCTGCGTTCTAGCATTTGGGCATAACCCCGGATCGAGGTCAGCGGAGTACGCAATTCGTGGCTGGCTATCGAAACAAAAAGGTCTTTAAGATAGTTCACCTCTTTTTGAGACTCGATGGCCTGCTGACTTTCCTGATAAAGCGAAGCGTTATCGACAGCGATGGCGGCTCTTTGGGCTAATTCTTTGGCAAACTCCAAATCTTCATTATCGTAATGGTAGCCCGACTCAGTCGCTACAAATTGGATCGCACCTAGCACCCGACCACGTGCGATCAACGGTACAATCATGAGCGAACTATAGCCGATTTCCCGCAACAATTTTAGTTGTTCTTCATCTACGGCTACTGCAACCAGTAGCTCGTCTGGAATATCCGGGTACAATTCGGACTTTCCGGTTCGGATCACATTTGGTAAGCCTGCCGGACTATCAGGATCGTAGGGATAACGTTCTTCCAGGTCTTTTTGCAAGTTGAGCGCCCACTCGATCTTGAGGGGGTCTACGTGTGCCAGGGCTACTTGATTGGGTATTCCTTGCTCATCAGCGACATGCACGCTACACCAGTCGGACAGACGAGGTACTAGCACCTGGGCCAACTTTTGGAGCGTTTCCTTATAGTCCAAAGAAGAATTGAGTGCATTCGAGGCTTCGACTAGAAAAGCCAGTCGTTCCTGGGCTTCCTCAGCCTCTTGCCGGGAGGCTCGTTCTCGTTCTAGCAAACTAAGATGTTCTAGTTCAGTTTGCTTAGTGTGGGTAATATCGACCGATGTAACCGCCACTCCATCGCCCAGCTTGATAATTACATTGCGAAACCAACCATCGATGCCCTCTCCGACATACTGAGTTTCGGTTTCGTAGGGATTGCCGGTTTCGACCACACCCACATAAATATCGAATAGACCACTGGTTTTAGTAGTAGGGAAAATTTCCAGAACTCGCTTGCCAATTAAATCTTCGGCTTTATGACCAATCATTTTTTCGGCTACCGGGTTAACATAATCCCAGGTAAAATCTATAATCTTATTGTCAGCATCTCTGATACAGTTTAAAACTACAAAATTATCGGGGGTCAATTCCTGGAATAGCCGGAAGCGCTCCTCACTCTTTTGTAAAAAGGTTTCAGCCTGTCTGCGCTGGATCGCTGCCGAAAGGACATTGGTAGCCGCCTGAAAAAAGTTGACATCATCCTGAGTAAAGGATCGTAAAGCGGTCGAATGACCTACTAGAGTGCCATAAGATCGACGTTGCGTTCCTTCAATTTTGACCGATAAGCTACTTTGAATCTTGTGACTGGACATTAAAATAGGATAGGGATAACGCTTTTCGGTAGTCCAGTTAGCGATAACGATAGGCTCCTGGGCGTGCAAAGAGCTTTCCGCCCACGAACCTGGTTCAACTGCGACGCGGGTGCGACCGATAATCCCTTCCTCCCAACCATAGCCAGCCTGAATTAAAACGGCTTTACGATCCGACAAAAGCTCGGTCGCCGAGCAATAATCCAGCTCAAGGGTCTGGGCTATCAGGTTAACCGCTTTTTGCATTAGTTCGGGAATGTCATTTTCAGCCAGGGCCATCAACCCCAAGTTGGTGATGACGGCCTGTTGTTTGGTTCGGACGGCTAGTTCGGCTCGAACTTTAACAATATCGGTAATATCCCGGCCAATCCCCAGCACGCTGATAACCGAGCCATCTTCGGAAAATTCGGGAACTAGCCGAACGTGAAAACATTTCAATCCAGTTGGGGTTTCGTAAGAAGTTTCGTAGCTTGTTGCCTGCTTGGTTTCAAATACTTGTTTAACCGCTTTTTCCCAACCGCTAAACTGCTCTTCGGGTATACCTAATTCGGCTGAGTTTTTACCGATGATGCTTTCCGCCGGGATTCCGGTGTCTTTGAGGGCGGCCGGGTTGGCATAAAGATGGCAGTAATTTCGGTCTAACCGCACAACCGTATCGGGTGAGTTTTCGACCAGTGCTTTGAATTGTTGCTCTTGCCGACGCAAAAGTTCTTCCGCTTGTTTGCGCTCGGTTATATCTATACACGAGCCGATATATCCAGTGAAAATGCTGTCCACCGCGTAACGGGGTACCCCGGTGTCCAAAATCCAACGGTATTCACCGTCGGCGCGTCGAAGCCGATATTCCATCCTAAATTTCTGGCGAGCTTCTAGGGCGGCAAGATATGTAGCCATACAGGTTGGCAAATCATCGGGGTGAACCCCTTCGGCCCAACCGTTGCCCACCTCTTCGCGCAGGCTCCGACCTGTAAATTCCAGCCAGGGCTGATTAAAATAGGTGCAGAGGCCATCCGTACCGGCCATCCAGATTAAAACCGGCGCAGTATCGGCCATTAGATGAAAAAGCTCATCACTCTCGAGCAGGGCTTCTTGTTTTTGCATCCCGTCAGACTCACTTTTCTAGATCGATCAGCTATAGATCGTCCGGCCTATACTTGTTAGGAGCGGGCAGTGGGGTCGGGCTTAGAGACCCCTTAGACCTTATTTACCCTATCGTGATTGCCCCTACATTTTCTAAAATTCTTTTGAAACCAGCTGATGGTTTTTGCGATATTTTACTTTGTTTTGGCTCAAGATACAAGTCTAACTGGTGATTACACACATCTCAAAATCAGGTTCAAAGTCTGCCCTGATTAGCACTGATGGTTGAGGTCAAAAAGAAAGCTGTGTGTAATCACCAGACAAGTCTAAACATTTTGCTCCACGATGCTCAAGAGTTTCTTAACATCAAAGGGTTTTGATAATGTCGCTCTAATCAAAGGATGGGGTTTGAGATTTTCAAGGCTGGCTGAAATTACCACTACCGGGTAGAAGAAGGCCCGCAACGAGAGCTCCCGCAACAGATCGTTACCACTCATGTCAGGCAACCTCAAGTCCAACGTAACCAGATCAAAGCCATCGTTTTTCAAATATTCCAGGGCTTCCGAGGCACTTTCTACCCAAACAGCATCATAACCTACATCCGTAAATACATCAACCAGAATACCACCTATGTCTACGTCATCTTCTATCACCAGGATTTTTTTGTCCGATTCCATCACACACCAGCCTCTCAAGCATTATTGATAACAAACTATAAGTACTTTTCCCTGGAAACAGTTGTAGCAAAATTTATGCCATCGTTAAGCCTAAAACCCCGGTTTATCCTAATCGTGGCATACTATTTGCATTAATATGTATTTGCAAAAAAAATTCGGAATGTCAAAGTATCGGTAGCGAAAGAAGAATAAATGCAACCGCAAACGATCACCGCTCGAAAAATAGCAATTTGGACCGCCACGGCTATACTTGTAGTACTTGGCTTTATATTTTTGTGGCTGATCCGCAATGTGCTTTTCCTGGTCTTTCTAAGCATTTTATTGGCAACCGGGATCGAACCGCTCGTCAACCGCTTACGCAAGGGGCCGTTTAATCGTAGCACTGGAATTTTGATAGTTTACACTTTTATTATGGCCCTGATCGGTCTACTGCTTTTTCTCTCCATACCACCCTTGATTGAGGAAGGCAACCGGTTGCTGGCCTCTTTTGCTGATCGGGCCGGAACCCAGACCACCATCTCGCGTATAGACAATTCATTCGTGAGAA
Organism: Chloroflexia bacterium; assembly: GCA_038210655.1. GTDB lineage: Bacteria > Chloroflexota > Chloroflexia > Chloroheliales > Chloroheliaceae > 54-19. Next base: position 88,310 of record JBBQWM010000024.1, on the reverse strand, counting down.
ATGCAGCCAGCCAGGGTTATGATGCCATCTATGATCTAAGCCGGAATTTTAAGTTTAACGCGGAAACCTTAACCATAGGTTTGACGGTGTTGGAAGTGATCTTCTCATTCGTAACGGTCTTTGTCATAGCCTTCTACTGGCTGACCGAACGCACCTTTGTTAAACGTTTTGCCTTTTCGTTGGTTCCCGATGACCAGCGCTCGAATGCCCGGTTACTCTGGCAGAACATTGAAAGCAAGTTGGGAGCCTGGGCGCGTGGTCAACTGTTTTTGATGCTCTTTATTGGCGTACTGGCGGGGCTTGGCTATGCCATCATGGGTTTGAAATATGCCTTAGTATTAGCCGTTTTTGCCGCTATCACCGAACTTATCCCGTTGGTAGGGCCATATATCGGGGGCGCACCGGCAGTTTTGGTGGCTCTAACTCAGGACCCGGTGCTGGCGCTTGTCGTACTCGTCTATATCGTGGTAATTCAACTTATTGAGGGAAATATACTCGTTCCGCGCATAATGAATAGTGCGGTTGGGGTCACCCCTCTGACCGTTATCGTCGGAATTTTGGTCGGTTCAGCCCTGGCCGGGATTGCTGGTGCTTTGCTGGCAGTACCAATTGCCGCCACCATTCAGGTAATTTTCGATACTATTCAAAGCACGACCGAGAGTGAAGCCGAGACAAAGACGGTTGAGACTGCCCCGGTCCCGGTTAGCAGCACCGACCTTCCAACTAAACCAACTCTGCCCGAAATCTCCAAAAGCACCTCAGCTTAAAGGGTGGGAAAGTTGCGGAGCCACGATCCATTGGTGGAGCCATATCCAACAAAATACCTCGGCCTTTGTTAGACATTGCTCCGCCCATGGATGGCCTTATAAAATGCGCCAGGAAATATCTGGACGGCTAGTTGTTCTTAGTGGTATGGATCAAGTTTAAGAACTCCTGGCGGGTTTTGTTGTCTTCACGAAACGCGCCAAGCATACAACTGGCGACTGTGCTGGAGTTTTGCTTTTGTACGCCCCGCATCATCATACACAAATGGTAAGCTTCGGTTACGACTGCTACGCCTGCCGGATGGAGCAGGTCGTCCAGAGCATGCGCGATCTGGGTGGTCAGCCGTTCTTGCACCTGTAAACGGCGGCTAAAAACATCTACAATGCGCGGTAGCTTCGAGAGGCCGACGATTTTGCCATTGGGAATGTAAGCGATGTGGCATTTACCATAAAACGGTAACATATGATGTTCGCACATGCTATACATTTCAATGTCCCGCACCAGTACTACCTCATCATAGCTCTCTTCAAAGACGGCATTACCGAGTACTTCGTGGACATCTTTGCCGTAGCCATCGGTCAAAAAAGTCAGACTGCGGCGTACTCGTTGGGGCGTGTCTTTCAGTCCATCGCGGTCGGGGTTTTCGCCCAATTGGGTCAGGAGATCGTGTAGCAACCCTTCGACCTTCTGATTTGCAAGCTGGCCTTCGGCAGTGGTGGCCTCTTTTTCCTCCGTAACCTGCCGGGAAAAACCGGGGTGACTAACCTTAGAATGATGGCTCTGCCCGTTCTTGTGGTTGGCATTAAGCCCGTTAGAAGTAGGTTCCATTTCAGCCAGATCTTCTAACTTGAGTTCTTTGTCTGAATAATTTTCTTTCAATGTTTGGCTCTCTTTCCAGTTTCTAAATCCAAACCCTTGTTTGGAATGCTATCCCTTCGCCCCGGGATTTTTGGTGCAAAGAGATTGTACTGCATATAACTACACCTGAGTCTGGCTTTTAGTTAGCTTTGACCGATATTTTAGTTAAAATCCCTGACGATCTTTCCTTGCACAACTCATTCCCTTAAAAATCATGGCCTTACCTGGGCGGGCTAGACCTACTTTAAGGTGGCCTTCTATCATAATACCAGAGCAAGCTCGTTGCAATGACTTAAAGCACGCTATTTCGGTAAAAGATATTTGTGAGACAAGTAATTGTTATTTTTGTAACAACAGCAAGGCTTTTTTTTGTGCGCTTTGCCGTTGTTTATGGCTTTGCAATCTGGTTAAATGAAAGCGTGGTCTGTTGGTTCAACCACTCATCCTCCTCAAGCAGCGAGGCCCGGCGTTCCCCAATTTCACCGGGCCTTGTCCTTTCTTTCCACATTTACTTTTTTAATTGTTCTCCTTAGCCCTTTTGGAATATAATACCCTCTGATAGCAAATGTACAGCCCTTCAGCTAAACGATTATTTGTCATGGGTTCAATATCTTTGCATTTTGCTATAACATTTCACAGCCTGGAGAAAACAAAATGCTAACGATAGATTTGAGCGGTAAGACGGCCCTGGTGACTGGGGCCGGGGCCGGGATTGGTGCAGCCGTCGCGGTTGAATTGGCCCGGACTGGTGCGTTTGTAGTTCTCAACTACCGACACAATGAGGGTGGCGCACACGAAACCTTGAGCCAGATCGAGCAGCAGGGCGGGCGCGGCTTAGTGGTAAAGGCGGATGTGTCGAAAGCGGCGGAAGTTGAGCGGTTGATGGGCGAGGTTGAGGCCAAAACCGGGCGGCTCGATATTTTGGTTAACAATGCGGGCGGGCTAATCGAGCGTTGCCAACTGGCCGATATGTCCGAAACCCTCTGGGATGAGGTGATGGACATCAATCTCAAAAGCACTTTTTTGTGTAGCAAGGCCGCCCTTCCGCTTATGAAGGGGCGGGGTTGGGGCCGCATAATAAATATGTCGTCGATGGCGGCGCACGAAGGGGGCGGTTATGGGGCGGGCGCTTATGCTGCCTCCAAAGCTGCCATAATATCGCTCACCAAAGCGCTGGCGAAAGAGGTCGCCGACCAGGGTATTACGGTTAACTGCGTCGCGCCGGGTTTGATAAACACCGCCTTTCAGGATAATTTTACCAGCCCAGACTCGCGGCTGGCTACCGTCAAAAATACCCCTTTGGGACGAGAAGGACAGTCACCGGACGTAGCGACGGCGGTACTGTTTTTGGCTTCCGATCTGGCGGCTTTTATTACGGGCGAGACCATCAATATCAACGGGGGGTTGCGAATGTATTAGCCAAAAATAATGCTATCTTAAAAAAAGTTAACTAAAACTTCATAATAGTGTAATGTTACTCTGCTAAAATATTTTAACAGTTCAAGAATGTGGATTGCACAATCAAATACTTACCCTAAACCTACCAGATGAGGTTACGTCATGAAAACACTTAGCACTACGACCAATTCAGTCTTACTATTGAGGGAAACTTTAAAAAGCAGGCAGCACAGCTGTACTGAATTTTTGATCGATTGCCTAAAAGCCCGCGAGAAATACCCCCACCACGCCGACCGGATCGACCGGGTGATCGCTATTGTCGAAGCGACAATGGCGCAAGACGCTGATTTGATAGCCCACTTGGATGGCCTAAATTTTACAGATAGCACCTATTCGCTTACTTACCGACAATAGCTCTGACGCTCCCTCAAGAGCTTGCTTTTCATCCGGGGTTAGATACTTGCTGTAATACCAGGTCCTAATAAGTAGGCAAGATTTGTAGTAGAGAATTTATTCTCTTTAGCCTTTTGCAAAAGGAAAGAGAATAAATTCTCTACTACTCTACTTTACCGGACTTGGTATAAGGCCCAGGCCGGACGGTATTATTATTGCCAGCCAGAACCGACCCATTTCTATTCGTGACATGGGGATTATGACCATGACAAAAAGTGCTATCCAGCATTGCAAATTGCTTGCAGCCAGACCGAGCGCATTTCGTTTTCTTAGCTTGAGACACGGCATATTGACCCCTAGATAGTTAATTGCATATTTACACTGCTACTTTATTAGAGGCAGCACAAAAAAGCTAGTACTAATTTACACATTTTAGGTAAAGCGAAATGTTAATTGTCAGGCGCACCACCCATATCTCCAAATCCACAAACAAATTTTACCCCAAATCCTCACTCACACCAATTTCTTGGTTAAATTAGCCCAGACTGTGTTATAATTCACATTATCAAAAATATCGGTTAGCCATATGCTATAGAGCTATTCGGGAAGTAGATATTGGCTTAGTAAAGAGGAAAATCTGCTAATGACAACGGCTATTAGTAGCAAACTTAGCGCTGCTTCAAATTCGGTAGTAGCCAATACTTTCGATTTGCAACACCTTAAAATTGTAGTAGTTAGTACCTCCAAGACCGGTAATACCTGGCTCAAACAGCTTTTATCGACTATTTATAATTTGCCGATCTGCAATCTGAGTATGCAATTCCAGGCCACCGAGGTGGATACTTATGGCGAACGCTGGATCGGACACCAGCACTATTCACCTCAGCCAGAACTTATAGAGTGGGCCAAACAAAACCAGGTAATGCTTATTACTACTGTCCGGCATCCTTGCGACGTGCTGGTTTCGCTCTATAACTATGTCCGAAACAATAGCGGCACCCCAACATTCTTTGAAGAAGTCGAACGCCTATTGTCCCAAATACGAGACGAAGATGCTAAAACTGGCCTGAACAAAAACCTGGACGAGTTTTTGCACAACTTTTTCTTTTTTGAACTGGGCATATCATTAATGTGGCTACGAACCGGCTACTCGAAGATAGTGCGCTATGAGGATTTATGGTGCGACCCAGTTGCGACCCTCCAACAGCTTACCGCTCAGATTTGCCCAGTCTCGCTCGACCGGATCGAACGCGCCATCGCCGAATGTGATATTAAGATGCTCCGCAACTTGTATGACCCGCAAGCAAAATTCTTCCGCAAGGGTGGGATTGGCGGCTGGAAGGATATTTTGTCGCCCCAATTAGTAGAAATCTTCGAGAAAGTGGAGCCTTATCCCACAATATTCAAGGCACTGGGCTATAATCTGGACCCGCACGACCCTTTTATGACCCGCCCGGTTAAACCGAGTAGCTACCAAAACCCTTTTAGCCAGACCCGTCACTTTGACAATGGCGCACCGATCCCCACGATTGCGATCAAGCTCTTTTTCTCAATTGCATCGTCCGAGAGTGGTCGCTGGTTGCCAATTAGTCGTACCGCTGCCGCTGACTCATTTTTTGGCTGGCTCAACGCGCCCGCCGAGAACGACCCGGTCCGGTACTCAGGTCAACCTTTGATTACCAATCTGGCGGCCTACCTCCACCGGCATCACCCTGGCTTGCAAGAACTCTATCCCGATCTTTATGGGCAGCATCGTTTGGATGTTATCGAATGGTTTTTACGTTACGCCAGCGAACCTTACCAGTTGGAGCAGAGTTTTCTGGCTCCAGTGCGAGCAAGTTGGTTGGCCTGGGCCAATCTCCCGGCGGACAACCTGCCCGATCAAGCGCCGCTTATCACCAACTATGCCGCCCGCTTCTATCGCTCACAGCCCCACCTTCAGACGCTTTACTCCGATTTAGCCGGGTCAAATCGAGCCGACTACGCCGACTGGTTCTTGCGTTACTCGTCCCAATCTTACGGCGTAGAGGAAGCCTTGCTCACGCCAATGCGGGAAAGCTGGCTAGTCTGGGCCAATACCCCCGCTGATAAAGAAACTTACCAATGGGGCGAACTGCCTTTGATTTCCAACCTGGCCCAATGGATCTATCGGCTTCGTCCTGACCAGCAACAGAATTTCCCCGATCTTTACGGGTCGGATCGTCTTGATTATATACGCTGGTTCTTACAGTACACCCAGGTAGATCATGCGCTCGATCAGGCCGAAATGCGTTTGGTGCGGGAGAGCTTTATCGAATGGGCCAACCGACCGGCCACGGCAGACCCTTATAATGGTACACACCTGCCGATCATCAGTAATTATGCGGCCCTAATCTACGCGCAGCGTCCCGACCTTCAGGCCCGCTTTCCCGATTTGTACGGGCAAGCTCGTCTGGAGTATGCCGTTTGGTTTTGGGTTTCGGCTCGGTACGAGTATAAACTAGATGGGCCATTTCTGGCTCCCCTGGCCCTTTCCTGGGCTAAAATGGACAATCTGGACTTCTTATAGTCTGGCCTACTATCGGCCCTCCAAAACAGGATTTTTCTATTGACAAGCCTTTGTTAGCGTGTCATAATTTTTGATGAGCGATAGCAAAATTTCTTAAATACTTTAATTTTAATCATCAGGAAAAAAACCAGCATTTTATTCAACCCTTGTGATTTTCACCTAGCCTACAAAGCTCGGATCGAGGTACTAATGCACTTAAAACGTTCTATACTCTCTACCTATGGTCGTCGTGCCGGGCTACCGGCTTTGTTCTTACTTGTCATAATACTAATGGTCTGGATAGCTCCGCTCCCGGTGGGGGCGGCCCCGGTCGAACAGGCCGGGCAGGTGCAGGTGCTACAAAGCACCGCCAAAGTTGCCTACCGAGTTGGGGTCGATTTTCGGATAAGCGCCGTTGTTAACGGTGGTGGCGAAATTACAAAGGCCCGCTTAAAAGTTAAATTTGGTAAGCGTGGGCGGGAAGAAATCTACGATGTAAACCTCTCCAAAGGGGCCGGTAGCTATAGCCTTAGTGATGAAGCCGATTCGCTGGCAACCGGTATGTCCTTGATCTATAGCTGGACGCTTGGGGATGGTCGGGTCCAGGCTCAAACCGAAGCTCAGACCGTCGTATACGAGGACACCCGCGCCACCTGGTATCAGCGCGAAGGCCCCCAGGTTACAGTCCGCTGGTATAATGGGGACGGTGGTTATGGCAGTTTGATGTACCAATTAGCTGCTGATACCCTGGCGACCTACAAACGTCGCTTTAATTTCGACCCTACCGACCAGATTTATATTACGATTTACGGCAGTTCTACAGCCTATCACTCGGCTTTTCCAGAAGTGCCATCCTGGAGTGGTGGGTTTAGCCGCTATGGTGGGGTTGAAATTGTGGCAATTGCTCCTCAAGATTACAATTCCAGCATCTTTATTGGGGAAGGTATTCCTCACGAGCTATCGCACGCCGCGCTTTACCAGTTTTTGCGTGGTTCGTCTCCGCTTTGGCTTAACGAAGGGTTGGCGGTCTATAACCAGAACGTGATCGATATAAAAGAATATGACGATCTGGTGCGGCGGGCCTATCAGACCAATTCGCTTATCCCGCTGAGCAAGCTCAACAATCGCTGGCCCAGTGATAGCGAATCGGCCCGGCTTGCCTATGCCCAGGGACGCAGTATCGTCACTTTTCTGATCAATGCTTATGGTAACGAAGTTTGGAGCAATTTGCTCGACCAGTTGCGGCGTAACGATATGGATGGCGCAATGAAGGCCGTTTTTGGGGTGGATATGACCCAAATGGAAGACCTCTGGAAAACCAAAGTCCTGGCAGGTGGACAGGCTACCATGCCCCAGGCCCGATTACGGGGGCCGGTTCCTAGCCAACCCACCGAGGCCGATATGAAGGCCAAATCGGTTGGAGGTCAGAAAAAGGATAGTGGTAATGATTGGTGGGTGATCGCATTGGTCGGGTTGGTCGGAGTGCTGGCGCTAGTGTCGGTAGCGACCCTGGTGGTCGTCCGGCGTAAAAAGAAAAGTGAGCGCTATGGCGAGGCTGAAGATGACCATAGTGCCGCCTATCTGGAAGCGATTAATCGCGCCCATCTGGTTGCGACCAACCCGTTTGCCACCGCGCCAGCCTCTTTTGTGTCTTCCGGTTATTACAATGCAGCTTCCAATTCAGTTTCCAATTCAGTTTCCAATTCCAATCCGGCCCACCTATCGGCAGTGCCACCGCCAATGGCCCCTCGTCGGATACCCTTAAAGCCGGAAACAGTTGGCTGGAACGTTGCACCGCCTGCGCTTGTAAATAATCAATCCGAGTGGGGGGCGACCGTACCACCCCCGGTCGTATCGGACGATCCTTTCGATCATATCGCATCGCGTTTTGGGTCGCCAGGGTCACGTCCAGGGTTTGTTACGCGGCCTGCTGAACCAAGTTCGGCTTCTTTTTTGGATATAGACCCGTATGGTTTGAATTTGAATCTGACCGATAAGGATACCAAAAATAACGGGAAATAAGTACGATTATGCTAAATTAGGTTTCGGCAATTACTATTTTTAGGTAGATAAAGCTAAGATTTAATTGAACACCACAGGGATGGAGCGTCGTGTAGTTGATCGGGTTTAGGCCAACCGATTTTACAAATTTTACTCAAAAAGTAATCGCTTTTCTTGAAATGGATCAGCTATTAGCTTTTGCTTTGCCATGCCTCCAATCTTTCTTCCAACCAGAGCTTCGGAGCGGAGTTAATTTACGATTAGGACTATTCGAGCAATACCAGACTCCCACCCACCTTGTAAAGCGCTTTTTCTTCCCCACCGCTGGACGTAGCTTTGATTTTAGCTCGGCAGTCCCCGATTGGGACGCGCCTTTTGTGAACCTAACTGAAAACGAATTGCTCAACCTGGCCTATTCGCGTCGGCTACCAACTTATCTCAATTCGGATCAGCTTTTTGTACCTTTGCCCTCCGCCAGTCATTCAATCCACTTATCAAAATTAGCTTATCCCTTATTTGGCCCGGACGAAACCAGTTTCGGCGCGGTGCTTGAAGTAGAAGTGCAAGACTTAACCGAAGGGGCTATTAGTGAGGAATTGCGCGAGGCTTTGGCGATTTTTGGGACGGCGCTGGCAAATGCTCGGAGGTTCGGGGAAACTCAAAATAAACTACGCCAACTCGAAACCCTTAACGCTAACCGGGATGAACTTATTCGACAACCCGATTTGCGCTTGATGCTGGAAATTACAGTCCGGCGGGCTATGACTTTGCTAAATGCTGAGGGGGGTACTTTTTATCTAGCGGATTATGAACACAAAGAAGTAGAATGTTTTATCGATCTGAACCCAGCCCACAATATGACCGGGGTGCGCTTGAAATTTGGCGAAGGGTTAGCTGGTAGGGTAGTCGAGACCGGACAGCTTTTCTATGTCGATGATTACAACACCTGGGAAGGTCGTTCCACCAAATTTGGGGTTGAAGCTGTTTTCAAAGCGATTCTAGGTGCGCCGGTCATTTGGAACCAACAGGTAATCGGTATCCTTAGCCTGATGTCTTATCGGGCGGAACGCACTTTTACTGAGCAGGATGCCGCTTTGCTGGATCAATTTGCGACCCAGGCCGCTTCGGTCATTTCGCTCAATCGTATGCTGGAAGATACCCGCCGTTCCGAACGCGAGTTGGAATTGCTCAATCAGGCTGCCACTTTGGTCAACCGTAATCTCGAACTTCCGGCTATCTGTGAGGCATTTATAACTCAGTTAGCCGACAAATTTGGCTATCGCTATATCTTCATCTATCTTAAAGACGAAGATGGGCGGATACGGATCAAGGCAAAAAGCGGCTATGAGAGCTATATGACCGAACTGGACGAGAACGTTGGCATTTGCGGGCGGGTTTTGCGTACTGGTCAGGCTCAGTTAGTTCGCAATGCCGCACTTGACCCCGATTTTGTTTATCATACACCGCTCACGGGTGGCGTTTACGTGCCACTCATGTACAAAGCTGAACTGTTGGGTATAATCGGGATTGAGGTGAACGAATCGAGGGTAGGTGAATCCGACCTACGGTTGCTGGAAAATCTGGGCGCTCACTTGAGTGTGGCGATAAAAAATGCCTATCTATTCAAGCAGTTTGACCAGCAGACTAATCAGTCGATCCGCCGTAATCAGGAACTAGAAGCGGTTTTTTTCGGACTAAACGAAGGGTTGCTGATCTTACGCAAAGGTGAGGGTCAGATCGAGTTTCAGATTAACCCGGAAGGGTTGCGTTTACTGGGCTGGGGCGAACATACCCCTACTCAGGCTGAACTAAGTGATCCAACTGCCTACGAAATGCACTTGCCAGTCCCAGGCGCTCGGTCGTTTTACGAACGCTCTGAATTGCCCCCAGCGGCCCGCCCGCTTCGTCGCGAAGAATGGCCCGATTATCGCGCCATGCGTGGCGAACGATTTAGTAGCTTTGAGTTGTTGGTCAAAGGTCACGACGGGCATCTTCGCAGTCTCACTTTTGCCGGTGCGCCGCTTACCAATACTCAAGGTGAAGTAGTCCAGGCCGTAATCGTTTTCCACGATGTGACCGCTTTACGAGCGGTCGAACAGATGCGGGATGGTTTTCTTTCGCTGGTTTCGCACGATATTCGCGCCCCTTTAGCAGCGATCACTGGTTATGCCGAGCAAGCTCAGGAAAATCTGAGCCTCGATAGCCCAAAAGCGTTGGAAGGGGTGCGGCGCAGTTTACAGGTCATTCTACGCCATACCGAACGTTTAAGTCGGTTGGTCAGTGACTTGCTGGATATGGCTCGTCTGGAAAGTGGTCGGCTGCGGCTTGATTTACACCCTTACAATCTAGCTCCCCTCGTCCGCAATGCCTGTCGCTATATCATCGAAACGATGCCCAGCCAGATTGATTGGGAAGCTGACCCTGCCGCCCCCGAACGGCTTTACTTTAACCTGGAACTCGACCGTACCATTCCCAAAGTGCTGATCGATCAGGAACGCTTCGATCAAGTCTTGATGAATTTGATCTCGAACGCGGTGAAATACTCGGATCACGGTGGTGAAATTCATGTTAAAGTAACCGCCGACCCTGCCAACCCTGCTTATGCTTTGCTATCGATTCAGGATCAAGGCATGGGTATCGACCCGGAAAAGCTTTCAAATTTGTTTAGCCGCTTCTATCGTACCGAGCAAGCCGAACAAAGTGGGTTTGGCGGAACTGGCCTGGGTCTCTACATTTGCCGAATGATGGTCGAAGCCCTAAACGGGCGTATCCGGGCCGAAAGTGCCGGAGCAGGCCAGGGTACTACTTTCTATGTGACGCTGCCTTTCACGACCTTGAAGTAAAGGCAGGTGTCAGGTATTATACCAAGTCCTGCTAAGTAGTAAACTCATGTCACCCTGAACGAAGTGAAGGGTCTCGGTTCGTGGGCTAGAGCCAGGTACAGGAAAAAGATTCTTCACTTCGTTCAGAATGACATCTACCTAACCGGACTTGGTATTAGTTATCAGGTATTTATAGCAAGTTGCAGAGTTATTGAACCCTTGTAGGAGCGAGCTTCTGCTCGCGATTGACCACCCAGCTGCCGCGTCAATCGCGAGCAGAAGCTCGCTCCTACAGACAATTGCATCGCTCAATTGCTTTGCTTTGTGCTATAGGTGTCAGGTAAACAGCTAATACCTGACACCTGATACCTGATAACTATGAATCCTGTTTATCCCTGTTAATTCTAAAGGAAACAAACGATGACTAGCAAAGAGTTGTACTATTGGTTTGAGGAAGAAGTCAAAAAAGAGATACCGGACGCGGCCCAAAAGCTGGCGATGAGCTTCGAGCCGACCGTTACAGAGGAGGTCTATCTGGCGAAGATTGCGCCCCAGGCCAGCCCTAACAAAACCCTGGTCAAAACCGATGTCCGGCCCGAAGGAGTACGACTACACTTCCCGGTCGGCTGGGGCGATGAATTGAGCGAATGGCTGGGAGCGCCACCCGCCGAAGCTTACCGCCTCAAATCAAACTGGGTGCATCAGCCTAGCATAGGGGTCGCTGCCGACGACTTTGACCCCTATTTCAAAGCGCTTGCCGCCAAAGTAATCGAGATAATCAAGCGCACTCTAGCAGCCTGAATTTATGAAACAAAGCTTATCCAGACTGGCAATGGGCCATATTTAAGCAAGACCAGCAATCTGGCAGCCTCGGCTTTGCCTGTCGGGGTGTTCCAGAGTAGTTAACAGGTTTCGGTTACGCCGTGTTGCAAGCACTTTTGTAACCGCGTTAGGGACTTCCTATAGGGGCTAAATCTCCCAGCCGTTGGGAGACTGCTGTTTGTAAGACAGGGTAGCTGATTGCGCTAAAATCGAAGCTGGTCGCGGCATGAAAACGAGCGAACCGTTCCAAGCCTGTCGCCAGAGCTTGCCCAAAAGCGGGGTCTTCCGCCAGGGCTGGATAATCTAACCAGAAGCCTTGCAACCGCAGATGACCGCTTTTACGGTCAAGCTTAGGATCAATCCGAGCGACCAGTTGATCGCCGTAGAGGATTGGCATCGTGTAATAACCCCAGCGCCGCTGTTCGGTCGGTTTGTAAAATTCGCGCAGGTAATCGAATTCAAATAAGCTTTTAACTCGCGCTTTGTCCCAAATAATATTATCGAGGGGAGCCAGCAGATTTACCTCGGTTTCGGTCGTGGCAGACAATGGTTGCCAGGTTGCTGGAGCTTCACCTCTGCTTAGTTGTTCGAGCAAGGGGGTATCGGCGGTTCGATAATAGAGGATTTCCTTGCGGTCTTCTAATTTTATTTGGCTAATCGTGCCATCTGCCAACATTTTTTTAAGACGACGATTAATCTCGCCCGGCCCTTCGGTAAGAGTCGTTATACACGAGACCCGGCGGGACAACTCGGTTGCAGAGGCTACCGCCAGGTCACCCAAAATCTTGTCGATAAAAAAGTCTTCGGCCTCTTGCAAACTAACTGGCGCTAGTTGAAGATGATGCTTGCCTAGCAACCGTTCGGTCAGATCGAAGACCCGATCAAAACCGCGCCGCGAATGCACCATCAACTGACCGCTCCGCCACAAATATTCGAGGGCGTGGCTGGTATCCTTGATGGTATTAAAGCCCCCTGAGATACGCACCCGGTCTTTGAAATCACGTGAAGCCTGGGGGCCTTCGCTGGCGATCCGTTCGCGCACATGCTCGATCACTTCGGGCATAGTGCGTAGCGCATTTTCAAACCAGGGCCGACTGCGGCGCATCACGGGCCACCAGTAGGGCAATTCGTCGAGCGGGTAGATAAACATTATTCCGCCGTACTCGAAGAATTTCCGCTCGATATAAAGCACCTGATCGAGCCAATCCGGTTGGTAGTCCAGCACCCGACTCCAGAGGGCCAGGTGGTGGTTGCGAGCCACCACACTGATTGTATCGACCTGAATTGCGCCTGCCGCGTGGATCGCGTTTTCCACGCCAGACAGTCCACTCCAGCGTCGTCCGGGCCAGACTCCTTGTTGTCCCAGCACATAACGCCGGGCGGTTTGTTGGTTGATTTCTAGCATAAAATAATTATAGCACAAGTGTACTCTTTTGTACTATACGCATTTTTGCTGATTTCACCAACCTTATTCTCTGAGTCGATTGCCCAAACCGAGCTTGACCTGTCCAGGTGAGGTAACTTTTAACCCGCCTGCGCCATTGCGGAGGGCTGCCCCGTTTTTGTCAAGACCGATCCAGTTGTAGACCATGCGGTTGTTAGTCCCGCCTGTTACCAGCACCCCGGTTCCCGTGTTACCGCTAATCAGGTTGCCGCTTGTGACATCCCCGGTCAGGCCCAACTCGTTGTTATTCGCACCGGTCCCGATCCGGATACCGCCACCATTTGGTCGGGCGGTTACACCGTCATCCACAATCACTCCTAACCAGCTACAGGCTACCCGGTTATTGCTGCCGGTCAGATCAATCGCATAACCGCTAAAGCCGGTGATGGCAACCCCGGTAATAACGCTGCTGCTGCTCAGGCTCAGGCCAACCCCGGTTACGCCTAGTGCGGCCCGTAGTTCGATAGTCGGTTGGCCCCGACCTCCCACCAAATTGCAACCGGCATCAATATAAGTGTTAGCCGGGACCGGTGGTAACGGGCCATTGATGTCGATATGGGTCGAGCCAGTCAGGTCTATCGTGATCGTAACGGGTGGGCTGGCTCCGACGGCCTGGGTTAGGGCGTAGGAAAGCGTGCCGCAGGTGCCGACCGACCCGCTACCGGCCCCATCATCAACGGTACTGGTGACGAGCGTATGCGGTTTGCGGATGACGTTAAAAGTGGCGATGGTCGAAGCCCCATCACTGTCGGTGACGGTTAGCGTAATCGGGTAGGTTCCCGGTATTAAGGTGCAATCCGCCGATGCCGTAACGATCAGCGAACCGTTCGTATTGGTGTAGATCAGGGTCATGCCGGTTGGTGTGCCAGTTAGACCGACCGTCAAACTTCCTAACGGGGTATAGTCATCGCTAAGGGTGGCGACCTGGGCGGTGGCCTCCACGCCATAGGTTGTTACGCTTCCTGTAATGGTGATAACAGGTGCCGCGTTGACCCGAAAGCCAACCGCAAATTCGGAAGTATCGCCCGTATCAAGCCGAGTAGCGGTAACATTCAAAAACTTGCTGCGCAGATCACTATTATAAGTTACGCTAAAGTTGGTGCTACAAGTGCCATCGGTAGTAACTTCGACCTCGCTCCCGTTCAGACTAGCTCCATTAGAAACGCTGTTGGGGGTACCCAGGAAAGTCTGGCCCTGCACATTACCCTGGGAGTCGCGGGCGACACTACTAAAAAACTCAAGCTGATAAGTCTTGTTGGCGGTACTGTTGAGGGTGCCGGTGATAATGGTCGAACTGCCATTATATATTATGCTGCTAAAGGCCGGATAATTCTGGCCGTTGTTGAAGCCACCGTCCGGGTCGCAGTTATCGTTGGAACTAATCCCGTTTACGGCAATGTCGATACCAGCATCACCCGGCCCACTACCGTTGTTGAAGATAAGGTTGCGGCGAAAAGTATTGCCGGTTCCACTGGCCGGGTCTACCCCGCTAATACCATCCTGCCCGTTGAAGGCGATAATATTACCCGCACCTGCCGTCGTCCCACCGACCATTATATTCGAGCTATTGCCATAAAAACGCACGCCATAGTTGGCTAGAACAATACCGAGGGCGGCGGTTCCGGTGCTGTTCGCCCCGATGATATTCCCGACCACCTGATTACCCATTCCGGCTACGCTATCGAAAAGTATATTCGAGTCGCGGTTGCCTGAAATCAAGTTGCCTGCGCCTGCCGCCGTTCCGCCGATAGTCAGGTTGGAAATGCTCTGTTTGACCTGGATACCGAAAAGCTGCGGGTTGGTAGCACCGGTGGTGGCATTGGCGATCTGATTATTGCCGGTGCTGTCCGGGCCGATAAAATTACCCGTGACTATATTGCCGCTACCCGTTACAAAGGAGAAAAACAGACCCGAATCGGTGTTGCCCGAAATGATATTCCGAGCGCCCACCGCCGATCCACCAATCGTAATATTGGCGGAAGTGCCGTTTAGGGCGATGCCATACTTTTGCTGATTTGAGCCGCTTATTACCCGGTTGCCAGTGCTGTCCGGGCCGATCAGGTTGCCCAATACTTGATTGCCACCACCAGTGGCGTTGAAGAAAATCACGCCGGTATCCAGATTGCCGGAGATCAGGTTGCCTTTGCCCGCCGTCGTTCCGCCAATCAGATTGCTGGCGGCGGTGCCAGTCAGGTAAATGCCATAGCCGTTGCCCTGGACACTTAGCCCGTCGGCAGTCGTACCGACGCGGTTGCCTTCCAGAATATTGCTGTTCCCGGTGATATAAATACCGGCGCTCCCAAACAGAGCGAAGCCGTTGACGACCAAACCGCGTACTGTGTTACCGTTACCGCTCAACTGCAAGCCATTCGCGGCCCCGATATTCACACCGTTGAGGATCAGGCCGAAGTTGCGGTCGGCGGCATCGATAGTGGTTCCGCCGCTTGCGTCGTTCAAGGCTGGGAGGGCGCTAGTAGGCGCAATAGTGCCGTTCACCACGAAAGTGATCGTATCTGGCCCTGGATTAAGATTGGCAGCCTTGATTGCCTCGCGCAACGAGCAATGTGTAACATCGCAAGTGCCGTCGTCCAGGTCGTCAAGTGTATTCACAACGTAACTGCTGGCCTGGACAGGTCGGGCGAGGGTCAAGGCCAGCAACAATCCCAACGCTAATAACCCGGCTAAAACAGCCTTTTGCCAGGCCACACTAGCGCCTGATGAAGTGATTTCTCCACGTTGAGGGATAGATCTGAGATGTAACATATCTTAGCTCCTTTGCTAGATACAAAGCTTTACCAACTTAGTTTAGACTGTTCTTATTAGTCCTAATTAACTCATTTATTAAATAATTTTTATTAATAAATGAATATGATAAGCCAGTAATGAGTAGTTTCCTAAATACCTTAAATAAATTTAATGCATTATACTACACTACGTTTTAAAAAGCCAACTAATGTAATACGGAATTTGCAATTTGGTAAGCCTCTAAAAATCTTGCGACAACCGAAGCGAGCAAGCCAAAAACTGTTTCGATTTGCACTGAAAGCAGGTTTAGCGTAATATTTGTTTTGCAAACATTTGCAACGGGCTGAAACCTGTTCGATACTTATTTCGGCTCGATAAAGCAGTAATGGACTTTAAGCGAAATAAATAGGCCAGGGGTAAATATGAACTTGAGGGTCGATTTTTGTTTGACCTCAAGGTCTAGCCTCTTGCCATAATTTATTCTTTTGAAGCCCGAAATAAAAAATATTTACAATTAACAAGTTTAAGTTACTGAGAAAAGGTTAGTATAGTATGAATATAGAGGAGAAAGTGCGGACTGTGCAGTCTTCTTCAAATCAGCCGCACTCCCAACCCCAATCGGCGCATTATGGAACGCTCTCCGTTTTTGAGTTAGCAGCTCTCCCTTCCGAGTGGCCGGAACAGTTGACCAAAGAGCAGTTAATCTTCCGTCAGATACACTCGGAAGAGGCTAGTGCAATCCAATCCGCAATGGAAAAAGCTGGAATTTACGAACCGCACGATGCGGCCCGCCGGCTTGTGGCAGGTCGGGAAGCTTACATCGGGGAATTACCGGGCGGTATAATTGTAACTTATGGTTGGGTCGCCCTCAGTGCCGAGCCACTTGGCACGACCGGTTGTGCTTTCGAGCCGCCACCTTCCAATGCTTATCTGTACGATTTTGCTACTGTACCTGAATATCGTGGTAGGGGTTATTATCCGGCCTTATTGCGCTTTATCCTCTCCGACCTGGCAACCCAACATCTGGAACGAGCCTGGATCGGCACCGAACCGGGTAATCTTACTTCGGCTCGGTCGATATTGCGGGCCGGGTTTACCAAAATAGCTGATACAGCTTATGTTCCGCCCAAAGAAGATCAACCCGCCCGCTTTGAACTGCTGGGCGTACCAACCGCTTCACCCGAACTGGTTCGGATTGCTCAGGCCGCTCATATTGGTTGTTAATTGCTAAATCCGCGACCCAAAAGCAAAACAAATCGGCTCGTTTTGCGTAGAGAATTTAGGGAACGGTTGACAAAAGCGGGAACTACCTGCGACGGACATTTTGGCCGGGGTTGAGGTTGGCCGGTTGTTAAAATGGAGGGACGGACTTGGATAATCAGATGAAGGCGGAGAAGATTGTGGTGGAAGAACCTGAATTGGAACAGGCTGATTTGTATGATGACTTGCCGCCCGCCCGACCTGCCACCTTGCTTTCGCTTGGTTCGATCCTGGCTTCGATTCTGCTTAACGAGGTCAAGCAGACTTTGCAGGATGTAAACAAAGCGTTGGCGATAATGGAAGAAATCGAGCGAGGGACTGCTCCACGCCAGGGTAGCGATGGTCAGCTAATCCAATCCAGTTTTGCCGAGGGTGTAGTAACCCGCCTCAAACAGAGCGGGATCGAGGAAACTTTGCGGGTGCAAATCGCCCGGCTACAAGCTTCACCCTTTCGGACGAACCTTGAGACGACCTTACGCCAATATTGGGAGGTTTTGCGTGAACAGGGCAATCGCTTGCGAACCTTGATCGAGCGGCAAAGCCAGTCTTCAACTTCGATCCGGCCTGAGCAATATGTGGCGGAAGATGCGACCTCCAAGCCTGGTTATAACCAGGCCGCCGTTGCGAGCGAATCGCCTGCCGAAGTCGCCGAGGCCACTACGCCCAAACGGGAATTGCAACTTGATGTCTTTGATGAGCCATCGTCGGGTGAGGTTGTGCTGGTGGCGGAACATCCCGGTCTGGTAGCAAACTCGATCCGGGTCTGGCTCGACCATGATATTGCTACCCTAACCGCGACCGATACAGAAGGCCAATCTTATACCAAAGAATGCTTACTGCCCGCCCCGGTTGAGCCGAACTCCTTCGCTCAACAGTATCGTAACGGGGTGCTGGAAGTCCGCTTCAAAAAGATTTAAGCTATTACAAAAAGGGTCTGGACTCTCGAAAGAGTCCAGACCCTTTTTATTTCAAAAACTACAGATAATAACCTGCTATATCGATTAATACATCCACACTTCCGCCACCGGAGACCACAATTTTAATGTGTCCAGTAGCATCTAGCAAACAATGGAAAGCGTTGGCAGTTTTAAGCCCACCATTATAGTAGACGGTTGGTGTTCCTAAATTCGTAGCAGCATCGCCCGGCAAAACTTTAACATTTCCGTTCCCACTATTACCCAGTACCGTTATATTCCCCACCACTGCTACAGTTTTATCAGGTATAGTACGACCGCCCTCACCGGCTATACCAATCAGACTAAAAACCGCCGAATTCCCGGTGGTGTAAGGGCCAGTGGTGGGGGTTCCACGCAGAGTACCAGCCCGGCTATCGCCAAAGCGGTCAATAGTTGGTAAGAGGTGCAGAGTGCCTACCGAAAAGTAATTTTCAGGACCTACTACGATCTTACCAGCCAATTTGCGCCAGGTACCAGGAGTGCCAGGGGCAACACAATAAAAAATGGCACCATTCGAGTCTACATAAAGCTCCCCAGTTCGATGGGTGTTAACAGTAGGAGCATTTGGACTGTTAGAAGGGTCGAGAAACAAGGGGGCGATACCACCTGAAAACCCGCCGCCAATATAGTTTACGCTATCTCCATGTACTCCATATTGCTGCCCACCAATGCTCCATCCTAGCACACCATCACCATTGGTAGAAAAGCCGTATACTCCAGCCCCAAATTGGTCGTTTACACCAAAGACACCTACCTTAAAAATAGAAGTATCGGTTTGACCGCCATTAGCTCCGGTAATAGTTCCAACTACCCCGGCTTTAACAACAGCAGTAGGGCGGTCAGGCGGGGGCGAAAGAAGCGGTGGGCTACCGGTTCCGTTGTCTACCCGAAAGAGGCTTGGACTAAGTACGGTGCTAGAGGGATTGCTCAAAGAGGTTGTATCGGCAGGGTTGGTTGGTTGGTTGGATTGGCCTATTATCAGATTGTCACTGGTTGCAGCCTGAACTCCTGCCGTACTAGCTACGCCCAGCATTGCCACTCCGCTGGCCGCTGCTCCCAATCTCTTGAGCATGCGACGGCGGCTCACCTCGCTGGTTGCAGCCTGGGGGCGTTCAGCCTTTACCTGGGCTGTCTCTAGCTGGCCTATTTTTTTGTGTAAGGCAGCTAATTCAGCCTGTTGTTGAACAAACATCGCACGTAACTGAGAAAGTTCGTCTTGCTGGAAACTTCCGCTCATGATCGTATGGCTCTTTATCTTGTGTGTTGTAGCAACTTTCTTCTATTTGTTAATCTGTAAAAAGCTATAAAGTAGCCGGAGAAAATTGGAGTACCTGGAAAAGCACAAAAATAAGCTTTCTAATCCATAAAGAAGATTAAGTAGAGAAAGCGAATTTATAACAATATGCTAACTAACATTAATACTATACAATATTAAAAGATTTTTTACAAGTGGTTATTGAGGAAGTTTAGACTTATATAAAACATCATGATGAGATAATTGTGCAACTGGATTGTAGAAAGCCTTTAAATACGAGTCTATTTCTTCTTTGTAACGTGCTTCAACTAATATCCAATTGGGCTTGTGTTTATTATAATCAATACCCTTTAACACTTGAAGCTCAAATCCTTCTACATCTAGCGATAAAAAATCTATTTTGGATATAGAATGTTGATCCAGAATGGAACTAAGAGTACGGGCCGGTACAGTAAGCTCGTAACTGGTAATGTTTTGAATTTCACTTCCTATTTTAATATGCTGGTCTTCTTCTTGCTGAGATTTCATTGCACCTTTAACAAGTGACATAAGATTAGAATAACGCATCGCAACAGTAGGCTCGTTATAATCAAAAGATACTAAAGCGCAATTTTCTACAATACATTTTGGTCTATTAAGCTTACATTTAGCTGCTAGTTCGGGTACAGGTTCGATCAAAAGTCCTTTCCAGCCCTGGTTTTTTTCAAAATAAAAGGTATTACTTTGAGTCACACCATCATTCGCACCAACCTCAATAAAAAAACCGTCTGTAAAATTGAGATAAGGTTTTAGCTTTAGATCAAGTTGGCCTAGTGCGTAAGAACCTCGTGAAGTATTAGCCAAGTATTGTATTTTGTTAACTATCTTTGTAAAAACATTCACAGACATACATCCCTCTTTTACTAAACTGTTCCAACTACGACTTATTACCTTGAGAGTGGTTATTCAACGAGACGAACTTAAAAAAGTCCAGTTTTCTTCATAAACTTGGTCTTGTCTTTAGAATTTAAGTCAGCCAACAAAAAGCTTAAAAAGTTGCAGATGTTAAAAGAGATTAGCACACTCGCTAGATTATAGGTTTCTTTGTCTTGTAATGCAAGAACAATTTACAATTTGCCCCAATAGCATAAGTTCTAGTAGATAGTGTAGCTTATCCGCAAACCGACATTTCTGAACTCAAAGTATAAAGGTAGTGTTATTCTTTTGACTTTTTAATATAAACATCTGTCCTCAGTTTTACTCTGAGGGTAGGTGCTACTCCGTTAAAAATTTTGTGTTCGAAATTTTCTAAATAGATAGCAGTTTGAGCAGTATAATAGTCGCGATCAGCGTTATCCAGGATTATTATACCACCGGGCTTAACTTTTGGTACACTGTGTACAAGACAGGCGGGTCGCGACCGTCCATCGACCAGGATCAGGTCAAAATAGGCATCTGGGAATTCGTCTATTTGGGTTGCATAACGATAGAAACTATGGTTGGCAAAGATCGGGGCAGTTGAGAGGTAAAACTCAGGATTAGCTGGATCGTTAGCATCAAGATTACCTGCTATTAGCTCCGGCAAAACCAGTCGATAGTCTAAAGCTTTGTTCTGGTAAATGGTTGCCCGCTTACGTATTACATCAAACCAGTCGGGATCATGTTCTATTGAAACACAATTATCTATTTCCAAGTTAAGCCAGAACAAAGTAGATCCACCGCTACCATATTCGAAGATTCGTAAATCGCGCCGCTCTTTTAAATAGCCCTGAACAAAATCGAGTGCCTCAAAGCTAATCCAGGGCGATGGTTTTTCTAGCAGGTAATCTTTTCGCATAGACTCTAACCATCTGAGAATATATTTGCGCTGAGAGGTTTCCCTTAGAATTGAGAACCCAAAGCGTAATATTCCAGGCCAGGAGCGCAAAATCGAAATTATTTTATTCACCATATGCTCAACATTTTACTTTTCACCCTATTCGGCTATACCAATCGTAAGCAACCAACACGTCACCCTGTACGCGCTCTACCAATGAACCGGTATTGAAGAAATCGCCATCTTCTACATGAAGCTGAAAAGCCGATTGTATCCAATCTACAATCGAGCCGTTAAGCTCGCAAAACAAAGTGCAGGTATATACTCCTGAGCGCAGATTAAACCGGGGCCACTGGCACTCGAAATAACCCTTGCGACCTATCGGCAAATAACTTTGGGCAACATCTTTTGTATTTAGATTAGTGAGTAAAACCCCTTGTGGAGAATAAATATTAAAAGCTAAATTGACCAGGGCCTTGTCATAAGCCTTGTCCGAGTCATAATAAAAACGAAGCCGTAAATCCTGACCAGACAAAACTCGTTCTATCGGTCGATCCTGCTCGTCGTGGAGGCTGACGCTGGTAAAGCGGAGGGCCTGACTGCCTTTGCGGTCGGGGCGGTCGGCAAGATCGATGCCTTGTACTAGGCCGGTGTTACGTTCGGTGTATTTGGCGATAGCTTGTTCGACTGGGCCGTTAAAGACGACCCGACCCCGGTCAAGGACGATCCCGGTGCTGCACAACTGCTGAACCGCCGCCATGCTGTGGCTGACGAACAGGATGGTGCGCCCTTCGTGGGCTACGCTGCTCATCTTGCCCAGACATTTCTCCTGAAAGCGCGAGTCGCCCACCGCCAATACTTCGTCTACGATCAAGATTTCCGGCTCCAGATGGGCCGCCACTGCAAAAGCCAACCGAACATACATGCCACTGCTGTAGCGTTTGACTGGTGTATCCAGAAATTGCTCAACCTCGGCGAAATCGACGATTTCGTCAAACTTGCGCCGGATTTCCTGACGCGACATACCCAAAATCGCACCGTTGAGATAGATGTTTTCACGTCCGGTCAGTTCAGGATGAAAGCCGGTTCCGACTTCCAACAACGAGCCGACCCGCCCGACCAACCGGGCCTGCCCTGCGCTTGGCTCGGTTATGCGGGCCAGCAACTTGAGCAGGGTTGATTTTCCGGCCCCGTTGCGCCCGATGATGCCCAGCACTTCGCCCTGTTTGACCTCGAAAGAAACATCCTTCAAGGCCCAAAAGGTCTCTTTTTTATGGTTGGCTTCCCCACGCAAGCGGGCCAGGGGCCAGCGCAATGCCGACCGCAAGTCCTCTTGAAGGGTTTTGTAACCTTTGCCCGGTTGTATCTGGCGTACCAGCTTGTAGCTCTTGCCCAGGTTTTCGGCTTGAATAACGCTATAACTCATGGCTAAATCACGTCGGCGAAGGTGCGTTCCACCCGCCGGAAGAAAAATAGGCCGCTCAGAAAGGTCAAGAGCGCTATACCGGCTGAAACTGCCGTCATCTCCCAGGTGATGATGCTCCGACCCAGCACGGCCCAGCGTACTCCCTCGATAGCACCCACCAGCGGATTGAGCGCATACAGCCCGCGCAGCTTTTCCGGCACTAAACTGGCGGAATAAACCACTGGCGAAGCGTACAACCCGACCTGTAGCACGAACGGCACGGCAAAAATAAAGTCTCGATAATAGACGCTCAGGGCCGAAAGCCACAGCCCGACCCCGGCTGCTACAACTGTCACCAGCAACAACCAGAGTGGTAGGGTCAGCAATTGCCAGGTTGGGGCAACCGCAAAAAAGAACAGCATCCCCAGGATTACTACTAAAGCCACCGTTAGATCAACCAGCACTCCTACCGTACTTGAAAGCGGGATCAACAGGCGGGGGAAATAAACTTTGGTAATCAAACGGGATTGATCGAGCAAGCTCGGCCCGGCCCGCCCGACCGACTCCGAAAAATAATTCCAGACCAACAAACCGGCATAAGTAAAGAGCAGATAGGGAAATCCGTCGCTTGGCAAATTGGCGAAGCGACCGAAAATCACCGCGAAAATAAAGGCGGCTAAAAGTGGTTGCAAGATGACCCAAATCACACCTAGAACGGTCTGTTTGTAGCGCAGTTTTACGTCACGTTGGGCCAATATCAAGAGCAGTTCTCGGTAGCGCCACAAATCGCCCAGATTGAGCGCGGCCCAGCCTTTGGTCGGTCGGATATAGGTTATCGGTAGATGTGGGTCGAGCCTAAGCTCAGGGTTGTTCGGCTCGTTCATCAGGTCTTACTTTCATAGTTTTGGATTTGGGCCAGCGCCGCCAATTTACCGAAAGCATCAACTGGCGCTGAAGCAGTCGCTTGACCAGCCGTCGAATAGCATTGTAACGCAAACTGGTCGAGCCGGGGCTAACCTTTTCGCCGGTCAAGGCTTTTATCTCGGCGGCGGTCTGCTTGAGGGCCAGCAGATAGGGCTGGTAGAGCCAGCGCCGCAGCGTCAGAGGCATCGGCCCATAGTCTATCACGCCAGGGTCGAACAGCCAATCATTAAACAGCTTCAGGTTGTGAAAATGGTAGAAGATCAACGGCTGACCGTCTATTACAGCCGCGTCGTCCACAACCGAAATTTTGTAATTTAGCCAATTCCAGGGAGCCAGGTTCGCCCCCTTGTACTGAAGCGCTACGACCGCTTGAAACCGGCTAGGCCAGTCGTCCAGATATTTCTGGTCTCCATACTTGCCGTCCTCGGCCCGGTCGAAACACCATTCCAGACAGCGTTCGCGCCACCATTCCAAAGCTTGCCGACCTGCCCGGTCGTTCCGAAAGCTGACCAACCCCACATTGTAAATACCATGACTTTCCATGTAACGCAACTGTGCGGGAAAGCGGTGCGCGATGATAAGTATAGAATTTTGGCCTAGCTCTTCAAAAATCGGGGCTGGGTCGGAATAGAAATAGAGGTCGGCATCCAGGTAGGTAATCAGGTCGATTTCGGGAAAATGGTTCAAAAGATAAAGCGGCCAGACCGGGGAGCAGGTAAAATAATATTCCACCCGGCTACGACTTGCTTTTGCCTGGAACAAAGCGGGGTCGCTGACTTCTAGTTCCGCCAGAGCCACCGGGCGCAGGTGCGGCAGGTTTAGCTTTTTGAGCAGCCGATAAGTAAAATCGTCCAGACAGAGCGTCCATAGTACAAACGAGTCGGTCTGAGCCTTTAGCGAGTGGTAGAGCGTCAGACCGCGCACCAGATAATTTTGGTCAAAGTAAGTACAAAAATTATACATCAGCCGCTTAGATTCTTTAGATAAAAGTACCGCACGCTGCTGGCAAACCGATAAGTAAGCGCTACCGGCAACATATAAAAAGGACAGTGGCGCACCAAAAACTTCAGGTTCGGCCTGATGTTATAAGGTGAGCCGACCCAGCTATACAGTTTTACCAGCCGGTCGAAAGCTTCGCGCAGATTAGCCGGGCGGACTGCCTTTGCCCGATTAGGCGGTCGGTTCCAAACGATACTGGCTGGCTGGACTATCACCGAAAATCCGGCGGCCCGCGCCCGCAAATAAAAATCGGTATCACCAAAGTACTGCGGGAAATCCTGGCTGTTCAAAATCCCAATCTTTTCAAAGACTGCTCTCGGTACCAAAACGCCCTGCCCACCCAGTGCGTCCGCCGGAAGTGGTTCCTTATACTGCCCTCGGTATTCCTTGCGGAAATCTTTTAGATATGGCCCGGCCCGCCACCAGCCGACCGTAACCCCTACATCGCTAACCTGACTTACCCCCCGGATCAGCACCAACGAACCAACTATCGTATTGGTATGAGCCTCGGCGTAATCCAGTAAAGTACGGACAGCGTTAGAGCCAAGCGTGTTATCGTCGTTTAGCAAAAGTAAATAATCGTATCCGGCCTTCAAGCCCGCCTGGATACCTAGATTGAGCGCAGCCGCCCACCACAAATTACCGTCCCCTTCGATAATCTCGATTTGGGGGTAAGCCTGGCGCAATTGCTCGACCGTTCCGGGCGGCGACCCGTCGTTGACTACTATCGGCTGTACCGTAATCCCGGCCTGATCGCAGACCGTTTTCAAACATTCCAGCAAATCGCTCAGCCGGTCGTGGGTCGGGATAATCGCCGCGACCCGAACCGAGGCTACTTCAAGGGAATTTGTCATCTTCTCGCTTTAGTTCTATTTCACACCGTCTTAATACGGGCGATCCCAATTATATCATGGGTTGGTGCAACTGGTCGGGCGTGCGTCATTTTTGCAAACTAGCTAGGTTGTACCATACCCAAAACCGAGGAGGTGGTTATATATTAGAAAAATTTTCTGCGGGAATTTTCTGAATATATTTTTTGAGTGGTCTGGCGCGAGGTTTTCATACTCTTATGATAGTACTGTTTGAATTCATGCAAAATTCTGACGCTCAGCCCAAGTGGTCTTTTATTTGTCAAAACCGATCTAAGTGTTATAATCTATGGATATTGGGTGACTTTTCCAAAAAACCACCGTCAAAATATTTGATAGTCAACTTCTATCATAAGGTCTTTTGGTATAGTGAGTTGTTTTAGCCTTCATTCTTCATCAAACTTACTCCAAAATATGTTTATAATATTCTCAGACTTGTAATTGAGAGTACTCTAATATGTGATCCACAGGTTTTTTGTGTGAAAAGTTAAAAGGGGAAGAAATGAGCGACAATAATAATGATGCTTCCATACCAGAGTTGAATTCTCCATCTTCAGAAGAGCCTCTACAAGTCTCGCTTTTTAGATTACTGCAAAAGGAATACGGGCCTAATCTACCACTCGCATGTTTGACCAAAGCCTCGCTGGTAGAATTAAGCCATTTTTTAGAAGCGACCGTGTTAAAAAACCGCTTACCGGCAATGGTTTTTACCGGCTTTCAGCAGAGCAAATACTGGCAAGAAGAAATTCAACGCTATCGTGAACTGGCAGAGCTGACCCATTCGCTATGTGTTTTTTCTGGGCCTGTAACCCAGGCCCAGAATGAAAAGGATGGGCAGGAGATAGATATGGTGGTGGTTCGGCTAACTCCAGATGATGCTTTGCGTCAGGAGTGGTTTTTAATCGTCTTGACCAAAGATTTTAGTGTGTTGTTGTGTGGGTTAGATCGGTTGGAACCGACTGAGCGCGAAGCCGACCGCCTATTTGATACTATCATTACTTTTGAGCCAGCCGTGATTACTCGAAGTCTTGATTTGTTGGAAGAAGTGCTGGCCCGTTACCGTCCAGACCGCCTGGCCCAGGTGCGCGAAGGTCGCCAACTTTTCCCGGTAGTGTCCCCTACACCCGCCTATCTGACTTTGTTTATTGGTCAGTTTCTTGAGCAGAGCAGCCGTTATCGCCTAAAAGCCAAACAACTTGACCAGGAGCAGGCGATGCGAGCTACTATCGCTCGGTTGCTCCACGATGCCAGCCAGCCACTTACGACCTTGAGCAGCTTGCTAGAACTATCACAACGTTTGGGGGAAATTAGTCTGGAAGAAGTCGATATTCTGGCAGAAGCCAGTAATGAACTTATCGTTATTTTGGAACGCTTACGCGAGGTCAACAAATTTCACACCAGTAAATATGACAATACTTATTATCTCGATACCGGCAAACCTTTGGTCTAACAAGCTTAGGGCCATCATAAAGTAGTTGGCCCGACCCTATAAATAGCTTGAGGATAAGATAAGTGCAAATCGTATTCTGTTTTTGCTAATATCTGACATCTAATTTCTAATCTCTAGTCTCTTTCGAGCGCCTGACACCCCAGCCTATTTGTGATATGATAAGCCGCAACTTAACCAGGTGATAGAGCGTTATACTTACACCGAAGTTGAGGCTGAATTTAAGAGGTTGAGGTGGTAGTTTTTGAAGGTGCTAACGGTTTCGCCGACCGAACCAAAGCCATTCGAGCAGGGAGCTTTGCTGGGCGGAGGGCGTAACGAACTTTTCTACATTATTCCCTTTCTAGGGGCTATAATCGCGCTCAAGCTGGGCTTATCGTTGACGCTCTGGCGCAGTGGCTATTTGGAATATGATGCGGACGGTTTTACTCGCTCGGTCTTTGCCTGGCAATTGCATACCGGACAAAAAAAGCTCGAAGTGGATGCCTGGTTGCCTTTGCAATTCTGGATCAACGGTTGGCTATTTAATTTTTGGCCTGACCTGCTCCGGCTACCCCGCGCGGTCAATCTACTCTGTTCGATAGGCACAACTATTAATTTTTTCTTTATCGGACGCACTTTGTTCGGGCGGCTTAATGGCTACGCGACGGCGCTCTTGGCGGCGCTCTTTCCGTGGGAAATCTGGTTTGGCCTGAGCGGGATGAGCGAAAGCCTGACTCACTTCTTTTTAAGCCTGGGTGTGGTTTTTTTCTGTCGCTGGCTGACCGAAGATCGTCCGCGTCTGATTTGGTTACCTCTGGCAAGTCTGGGCTTTTTGGGGGCCACGATGGTGCGCTACGAAGCCTGGTTCTATAGTGCCCTATACGCCCTGATTGTGTTGTTTTTGGTCTGGCGACGGCGCAAGGAAGTCACTCGATGGGCTTGGCTACAAACCGGACTGGCCTTGCTCCCGGCTTTTGCTTTTATCGCTGTCTGGATGCTTATGAGTTGGCTCGACCCGACCTTACATTCGCCACTTGGTTTTGCCAAAAAGACCAGCGAGATCAATGCCCAGCTTTACGGAACCCAAAATAACAGTGTCGGTCTGGTGGGTCGGTTGTTCTACTACCCCCAAATCTTTTGGGAACTGCTCTATCAACTGAGTCTTCCGGCGTTGGTCGGGTCGGTCTGGCTTATCTGGCGACCGGTACGGGCGGCCCGCCCTTATTTGGGGCTGATTTGGGGCGAATTTGCTCTTTTTATCCTGACCACCTTACCCTACAACAATATTGCGCCCGGTAGCC
The DNA here is from genome assembly GCA_038210655.1 of Chloroflexia bacterium. Classification (GTDB taxonomy): domain Bacteria; phylum Chloroflexota; class Chloroflexia; order Chloroheliales; family Chloroheliaceae; genus 54-19. The sequence continues at coordinate 60,342 of JBBQWM010000024.1, read as the reverse complement.
GTCGTTACCCGGTCTCGAATCTGCTTTTGCTTTTGCCGGTCGTCGTTTACCTGTTCCAACTGGTCTGGCAACAGTCGCGCCCGGTCTGGCGGTGGAGTGCTGCCGGGTTGTACGCGCTGCTGGCCCTTTCGCTGGCGACTACGACCCTCGGTCACTCGGTAGATTTTCCAGATGGGGCGACCCGGCAGACCGCAAATTGGCTGGGTGACCTTTGGAAAGAGGGTTACTTGAAGCCGGATGAGAAGGTTTTTTTACATCTACCGCTCTCTAATGGCCCCCAGGCCGCCGATTTCACCCGTGCTTATTACGCCTTACGGGTCTTGACCAATCACCCGGACGGTTTTGAACCCCAGGCCGACCCCGACCTGCTTGGCAGGCTGACCCAAAACGAGCAGGGCGACGCGCCCCATGTTTGGGTTCATCTCGATTCGGCGGGGGGTGCAACAAATTTCTTTAGCCGCAACTACCGCGAGGTTAAGACCTTCGGCGATTATACCGTCGCTCGTTATCCGCTCTTTCGCCTCGCGACCGTTACGCCCGAACAAGGATCGCTCGGTCAACCGTTTGTCTTCCGGGCCGACGAATTTAAGGAGATTGAGCGAACTGCCGCCTGGCTGAGTGGGCCGGGTAATGGCAAAATTATCGATCTGGGTAACAAACGGGCTAACGAGCAAGGGGTTATTTCTATCGATTTTACTGCCAAAGATATGACCCCTGGCCTTTGGACCATCACGATAGTCGGGCAGGAGACCCGCCGTCGGGCGATTGTTCAGTTTGAGGTCAAGTAGATAGATTTACGATTTACCCCCAGAGGGGGGGCGAGGCCGCGATTTACGATGGTAGGTGCAGATTTAATATTCTGCATTCTGACTTTTGCATTTCTTATAACTCTGAGGTGATTTGATGAGCGAAGACGAAGCGTTAAACCAGGAACGACGGGCCTATTTGGAGCAGATGGAGGCCGAGCGCGGCTATATTCTCGACCTGCATAAGGTGTTGGCGGAAGAAGACTTTGGCTTTTTGAAAAGCTTTAACTCGCTTTTGCAATCGGCCTACCTGAACCCCAATACCACTTCCGACAAAAAGACCAAAGAGCTAATCCTGATTGGTATTTTGGTGGCGGTGCGAAGCTTGCCCGACCATATCAGAACCCATATCGCCCTCGCAAAGCGGTTGGGGGCGACCAAAAAAGAAGTACTGGAAGTGATTGAGATGTGCTTGCCTCCGGCAGGGTTGCCCGCTTTTATGGAGGGTTTTGCGATCTGGCGGGAAGTGTACGAGGTTTAATCCCAATGGGTAGCCCCGAAGAGATAACCCCACTCGACTTTGCCGCGCAGTTTGCCTGCGTCTATCCCCGACTGGTGGCGCTCTATCCAGAACCGCGTTGCGGGCTGGACTTTGAGAACCCCTTTCAGCTTTTGATTGCTACAATTTTGTCGGCCCAATGTACCGATGTGCAGGTCAACAAGATTACCCCCGCTTTGTTTGCCCGCTACCCCGACCCTTACGCAATGGCCCAGGCCGAGCAGGAAGAACTCGAAAAACTGATCTATAAGACTGGCTTCTATCACAATAAGGCCCGTAGCTTGCTAGGCGCGTCCAGGCTGATTGTCGAGCAGTACGGCGGGCAAGTCCCTCCGACTATGCCAGAATTGCTCAAACTGCCCGGTGTAGCCCGCAAGACGGCCAGCGTAGTGCTGGGTAACGCCTACGGTATCAACGAGGGCATCGCCGTTGATACCCACGTTACGCGGCTAGTCGGGCGGTTGGGCCTATCTTCCAATACCGACCCGGTTAAGATTGAGCGCGATCTGATGGTGCTGGCCCCCCGTGAGGAATGGACAAATCTGTCGCATCGGCTGATCTGGCACGGGCGGCAGACTTGTGAGGCCCGTAAGCCCCGTTGTGGAGTTTGCCAGCTTGCCGAAGTTTGTCCTTCCCGCCTTTTGTTGGGTTAAAACTTGTCTTAGAGGCCGCAAAATGCTAATATATTGGCGTAGCAAAGAATTTTGGGTTTTGCAAAGACCAGGACAGGTAAAGTGATGGAGCAAGAGCCTTTTATTTCGATAGAAGCCGAAGATGCCGCCCCCTTGATCGAGCGTGGCGAACTCAAGGTGATCGATGTCCGCCAGCCTTACGAATATAAGAGCGGTCATATCGAGGAGGCTATTTTGGTTCCCATCGACGGGTTGTATAGCTTTGCTCGGAGCCTGGCTGAACTAGAACTTGCCAAAGATGAGCCGGTGCTATTTGTATGCGCCGTCGGTCAGCGTAGTGCGGCAGCCTCCGAAATTGCCGCTATCGCCGGGTATAGCCGGATTTACAATCTGGCAAGCGGAATGGGTGGCTGGGTTTACGCTGGTTTGCCGGTAGTACGCGAAAGAGATTAGCCAAGATTACTTGTGGGAGGAAGCGTTGCTTCCCATATGAGGAGTAAAACAATGACTACACCGCAAGGACCACAACCGCCGCAGGGTCAACCACCCCGGCCCCAGGGCCAACCCGCTATGCCACCACCACCGGGTGGGGCCGCCGCGATGCCCCAGGCTGCCAAACCTTCTTTGATCCAAGCCTTGATGCCCGAACCCTCTAAGGCTCCGCCACTCGAATGGGCCGCGCTGGCAGTCGGGGTCGTACTGGCAATTAGCGGCTTTTTGCCCTGGGCGACTGGCCCCAACAATTATAGCGAAATGGGAATTGAGGGTAGTGGGAACGGCTGGCTGGTATTTGGGGCAGCCCTGGCCTCGGTTGTAATGGGTTTTGTTGGACTTAGCCGCGACTCGATTTCGCTGGCGGTCGGGCAAGCTTTGATCGGCCTCTTTACTCTGATAATCGTATTGGTGCAAGATGTAGCGCCGGGCGATGGGTATGGCCTCGGTTTTGGCGTGATTATCGCTCTGATAGCCTCGGCCATCCTGATCTTGCTAAGTGCTTACAATGCGATTGACGCTCTGCGAAAAGGGGCCAAGTATTAAAACGGCTGAATGGTTGAAGACCACCTATGAACACTCAAGCCCAACTAGATAGCGACCCAAAACCGCTTGCCGTATATTCTATCGGTCACTCCAACCATTCGCTCGAAACTTTTTTAGGGCTGCTCGATACTCACCAGATCGAAGTGCTGGTCGATGTGCGTTCGCGGCCCTATTCCAAATATACGCCTCACTTTAGTGCCGCCGAACTCAAGACGGCTATAACCAAACACGGCCTGAAATATCTCTTTATGGGCAAAGAATTAGGTGGACGACCCGACGGCCCCGAATATTATGATGCCACGAACCGGGTTATTTATGCCAGGGTTGCCGAAGCCGATTTTTTCGAGGAGGGGGTGGCCCGGCTCGAAAAAGGGTTGGAAAAATTCCGAGTCGCTATCATGTGCAGCGAGGAAAACCCACTTGGCTGCCACCGTCATTTGTTGATAAGCCGGGTACTGACCGGACGCGGAATTGAAGTGCAGCATATCCGGGCGGATGGTTCGGTACAAAACGAGGCCGATTTGCTCGGTCAAAAGCAGACCGCCGACAACGGGCAACTCGCCCTGTTTGCCGACGAGGAAGTTACGGCATGGAAATCTATACGGTCGGTTTCACCAAAAAAACCGCCTCCCAGTTCTTTGACACCTTAAAACAGGCCGGGATCAAGCAGTTGCTCGATATTCGGCTCAATAACTCTTCCCAATTAGCCGGTTTCACCAAACGGGACGACCTGGCCTATTTCCTGCACGAAATTTGTGGAGCGCACTATCGGCACGAACTAGCCCTTACGCCGACCCAGGAAATGCTGGACGATTACAAGAAAAATAAGGGAAGCTGGCAGGCTTACGAAAAAGCTTTTCTGGGTTTGATGACCGAGCGCAAAATTGAGGAAAAGCTCGACCGTCATTTGTTTGAAACGCCGACCGCAATGCTTTGCAGCGAAGCGACTGCCGAACATTGTCACCGGCGGTTGGTCGCCGAATATTTACAGCAGCACTGGGGCCAGATCAACATAACGCATCTTTAGTCTTACACCAGGACAAATCAATGAAGATTATCGTCAACCATCTCACTCGGATAGATGCAACCCATATTTGCGTGGCCGGGGTAGACCCGGCTACCAACCGCCACATCCGGCCGGTACTTTTCAACACTAACCTGACTACCGCTTATTTAGCTAATCAGGGCGGTTATTTTGGCCTGGGACATTCGCTTGATTTGGGTTGGGTGCAGGCGGTGGGGAAGCCACCAGAAGTCGAAGATGTCCGGTTTGAGCCACGCAAAATCCGCCGCCAGCCTCAAGTTACACCCAAAGAATTCTGGCAAATACTTGATAGACTGGCTCAACCGACTTTGGGTAATATTTTCGGTCCGCAATTAAAACAAAATGGTACAAGCGCAATCGTAGAGTTAGGGACGGGTCAAGCTTCACTTGGTTGTTTACGGCTGGTTCAACCGCCGCGCCTCTCGACTGCCCTTATCGACAACCGTGACCGTCCTCGGATCAGCTTGAACGATGGTCAGTTTGATTTGAGCCTCGCCATTACCGATTTGCGATTTTACGAAGCCGATCAAACTAGGATTAACCGTACCGCTTTTGAGCAGGCTGTCGCCTGGTGCGAAAGCGGTACGCCAATCATTTTGAGTGTCGGGCTGACTCGGGGATGGCCCAAAGACAACCCGCGCCACTGGCTGCAAGTCAATAATCTCCACTTTGAAAACCAACCGCTCTGGCTGAATTAGCCCAAAGCCTGGGGCCGCTGGTTGGGCTGATGCAAGCTATTAAGGTCAGCTTCGATAGTATCCCGGTCGCCTTCAGCCTGACTTGGCAGATCAACCGGGCCGGACTGACGGGCGACATCCATATCGCGTTCGCCTTCGGCCTGGCTTGGCTTGTTGTCGGGAGCCGATTTTCGAATTCGGGCCTCTTGGTCAGCCCCGTTAGCCGCCTGCGCCGCTTCCGGCTTTTCTTCGGAGGTAGCGGGCGACTGAGCGCGAGACTGCTTTTGGGTCTTAAAAGTGTTTAGGCCGTTGCGGGATTGGCTTTCATCGACTGGCTCACTATTTTTGATCTCATCAAAGACCGCCTGTCCGCTTTTGAGTTCGCGGAAAGCCTTGATAACCTGGGGCGGGAACTCTTCCTCGGTGGTTTTGTTGGAGTGATCGCCCTCGGCGAAGGGGCCAGTTTTGTGCTGCTTTTGCCATTCCAACTCGAACCGCTCGGCGGCACGTACTCGCCAGCCTCGCCCATAGGCCAGTTCTCCACCCAGATAGCCCGACACCAGTAGTCCGGCGGTGCCGATGGTCGAGAGCAAAAAGCCCAGGAAGCTGCGTTTGTTCTTACGGCGCACCAACAAGTTCAGCCCGTAAAGCCCGATCAGCCCGGCATTTAGCCAGCCATGAGTTTTAGCTGTGTTTTGAGCCGGGTCTTTTTGATCCATCTGGCGGTAGTCTAAAAAGCCAGCCAGAGCCGCCGGAAGCGCCCCGACACAACCAATTACCATATTGTAATAGGCGGCCTGAGCCAATTTTTCGTTGCCAGTGGTCATTGCCAGTATGTCCAGCGCGTAACTGGCCGGAAAAAGTCCGACTGGTAGTGTAACAAGCGCCGGATGGAGCGGGTGTCCCGCCACTACAGGTTCCATCTGTTAATCTCCCCCATTTTAAGCATTAAATTTGTCAAAGTAATTGAATTCCTGTAGAACTTTTATTGCATAGCCTGTGCCGCTAACCCCTCAAATTCAGGTCAGCCCTTGAAAACAAACAGAACTAAACAAATCGGGGAGTAGTTGTAAATATACTTCGGTCAGCTAAGAAATTCTGCGGGCGGTATCGAGTACTCAGGGACCAGCCGCGCTTAGCTCGACCGTTAAGGTTTCGGGCGGGCGGACGAGTAAATCTCGTTCACCTAACTGACCTTTTGAGCCTAATCGATATAGTTTCCTATGTTATACTTATTGAGGTTTTACGTAATAAAACTTTGCCCTAAATAATTTAGCTGCTCAACTAGACAGTAGAGTACAAATCTTGTGAATTGTCGGTCTTACTTAAGGAGCAAAATATGGCTGCAATAATTCCGGTAAGTTTCGTAGGAGGGGAGCAGGGACAATGGCAGGTGATAGGCCTTAATGCCGTTAGCGGCCCAACCCTTATACAGGTTGCTCGCCTCGCAGTATTCCAGGAGCTTGTGCCAAGATCACAAACTTCTGAGGCAGCTTGGATACTACACGGAACTAACGGTCATGTGCGTTACGTCGAACGGCATGAGCATAAAACACTTGTCGCGTCTCAGGAGGGGTTGGATCGGGCCGGAGCCACCCGCGCCGCTTTGATTCCGGTCCGAAAATCAGATGCCTGGTGGAACCTGACCCAGGATGAGCGCCGAGCCATTTTCGAGGAGTCCTCCCATCATATCAGTTCCAGCCTCAAATATCTTCCCGCTATATCCCGCCGCCTCTATCAAAGTCGGGAACTGGGGGAGCAGTTCGATTTTTTAACCTGGTTCGAGTACGCGCCTGAACACTCTGATTTGTTTGAAGAGCTAACTGCATGGTTACGTACTACTGAAGAATGGAAATACGTCGAACGCGAGATAGACATTCGTTTAGCACGGTGAGGGGATGTCCCGCCACTACAGGTTCCATCTGCTGATTCCCCCCATTTTAAGCATTAAATTTGTCAAAGTAGAGGAAGTAATGCCAACTCCTTATCCCGATTTACGGACTTTTCTGGCTCAGTGGCGCGAAAGCCGACCAGATTACTTTTTTGATATTGAGCAGCCGATTAGCTGTCGGTTTGAGCTAACCGCCCTTCAGCATAAACTATGGAAGGTTGGGCGGCATCCTCTGATTATCGCCCACCGTCCGCGCCTGATAGATGGTAGCGAAAGTCGCTTTCGGTTGGTGACGAACCTGGCCGCCAGCCGCGAATTATGCGCGACGGCCCTCGGTCTGGGTGAGCCACGCCGGGCGGCGGTCGAGTATGCCCGTCTTGCGGCCCGTCCCATTCTGCCGGTAATCGTAAGCCGAGACGAAGCGGCGGTCAAAGAAGTCGTGCTAAATGGCGCTCAGATCAACCTGTTAGAATTTCCAGTGGTCTGGCAACACGAGCGGGATGCTGGCCCCTACCTGACTGCCGCTCACGTGACGACCTACGACCCCGATACAGGCGAGGATAATACCGCTATTCAACGCTGCTGGGTCAAAGCCGAACGGCAGACCGGCATTTTCCCCTACCCTGGGTCGCACAATTATCGCAATATGCAAAAATTCTGGCAACGGGGCGAGAAAGCACCAATTGCAGTCTGGATCGGTCATCATCCGGCGGTGGTGTTGGGGTCGCAAGCCAAGTTGGGCTACCCGGAAAGCCATTGGCCTTCGGTTGGTTCCTTTCTGGGTCAGCCCTTACGGTTGGTTGCCAGCGAGAATTTTGGAGAACGGCTGTTAGTGCCTGCCGAGGCCGAGATTGTGCTGGAAGGCTATGTAGGGGCGACCACTGAGCCAGAAGGCCCCTTTGGGGAGTTTACCGGCTTTACGGGCGACGTAAAGAAGGCCCCCCTGTTCGAGGTGACAACTGTCACTCATCGTCACGATGCCATTTATCACGATTACGCCAGTGGCTTGCCCGATATGCTGGTAGCCGACAACATGGCCCTTGAAGCCAAGATTTATCAGATCGTCAAACAGATCGCGCCAGATGTTCAAAATGTGCATGTGCCGATTTCGGGGCGGCGGTTCCACGCTTATATTCAACTGGCTGCTGGTACCAAGCCAGGAGTAGCCCGCGATGTGATTATGGCGGCGTTAGCTTTCCGGCGGGTCAAGCACGTTTTTGTGGTGGATGCCGACATCGACATCTTTGACGAGACGCAGGTCTGGTGGGCTATCGCTACCCGCTCCCAGTGGCCCCGCGACCTGATTGTGGTAGAGCGGATTACCGGTTCGGCCCTCGATCCTTCGTTGCCGGAAGCCGCCAGCGGTTTGAGTGGCAAGGGCGGCATTGATGCGACCCTCAAGCCGGATGCGAGTGGTACAGTCAGCCGCGTACCAGATGAAGTAATGGCCCGTCTCAAGCTAGAAGATTATCTAAGCCCGGCGCAACTGGCAAAATTCCCAACCACTTTTTAACCTCAAGAGCCGCCTCAAAAATAAGTCTTATGGCCCTGTCCGATTTGGGATAGGGCTGTTAAAATTGTAGTAACTTATAAACCTGAGAGATTGCTAAATTTTTTACAATCTTTGGACTAATCGAGTATTTTTGGCTTATATTATGCACCTACTTGTATTTGAGTTTCCTGGATTGTTCAAAATTTACCGGGGAAGTTTTATTTACGAAAATGAGGATTTACAAGTGACTGATAATATACCCAGCCCGGATTTTGAGGCTCCGGCTGGTAATTCCTTTGCTCTAAACCCCACGCTAAGACAAACCGAGCAGGTGGTGGTTACGCCCTTGCCTGCCCCTAAGATTGAGCGTAGTAGTGTTTTTAGCGCGTTTCGCTATCGAAATTATCGTTTGTTCTGGTTTGGGGCTTGCGTTTCAAATTTGGGAAACTGGATGCAAACTGTCGGGCAGAATTGGCTAGTGCTATCGCTGACCGGCTCGCCCTTTATGCTGGGGCTGGTCAATTTTATTGCCAATTCGCCCATGCTGGTCTTAAGCCTATTCGGGGGCGTGATCGCCGACCGCAACTCGCGCAAGACGGTTTTGCTGGTAACACAAAACCTGATGGCTTTGCTGGTTCTGGCAATGGCGATTTTGACCTTTTTCAATATTATTAATGTCTGGCTGGTGCTGGCGATTGCCCTGGGTATTGGGGTCGTCCAGGCTTTTAATAGTCCGGCTTACCAGACGATTATGCTCGATCTGGTCGGCAAAGATGATTTGATGAACGCTATCGCCATGAACTCGATGCAGTTCAACCTGACCCGTATTATCGGCCCTAGCATCGGCGGGTTGCTGGTTTCGGCTTTTGGGGTAGCGGCCTGTTTTTTCTTCAATTCGCTCAGTTTTTTGGCAGTTATCGTGGCCCTGATGCTGGTAAGAATCCCGAAGGTCGCGCCCCAGCTTGAAAAGCGGTCGGCTCTACTCGAAATCCGCGAGAGTTTTGGCTATTTGCGACAAAACCGCGAAATGTTGGCTCTGCTGGCAATTGCCTCGGCCATGAGCATTTTTGTGATCCCTTACCTGACTTTGCTGCCGGTCTTTGTCAGAAATGTTTTCAAGCTAGGGCCGGATTACTACGGTATTTTGTTATCTGCGGTTGGAGTAGGGGCGCTGACCGGGGCCTTTCTGGTGGCTCAGGCCAGTGGCGAGGTCAAGAAGCGCAGTCGGTTTATGCTGATCGGAATGTTGGTTAATATTGTTGGGATGGTCGGGCTAGGTCTGTCGGGGAATTTCGTGCTGACGGTCGTGATACTGGCCTTTTGCGGTGGCGCGATGGTAATTTCCAATGCCACTCTTAATACTATTATACAGACCAGTGTTCCCGACGAAATGCGGGGACGGATCATCAGTATTTGGACGTTGTGTACAATGGGTCTGATGCCTATCGGCAATTTGCAGAGTGGGACGGTAGCCGAGTTGTTTGGAGCGCCTTTTTCTATGTTACTCAATACCGGCGTGTTTAGCATTTTGTTGGGGCTGATTATCTTCTACGTACCACGTATCCGCGAGTTCTAATACAATCCCAATTGACAGGACTACAGGGCTGGTTTATCATCAAAAGAGGGTTTATTAGTAATGACCCACTTCAAGCTAGAAGCAAGACAAAGCTTGATGAGCGGAAGATTTGGCGCAATACAAGCCGGGGCCGGTTCAACGTTGAACGACTTTATTTTCGATGAAGCACGAGGGATAATCTGAGCGCGTTTACACCATTGCACGACAAACATTCGACCGGGCGAGTGGCCGGCCCGGACTACTGTGTAGTAGTCCCTATTCTCAACCCCAATCTAGCCGAAGGGCTGGTCAAGCTGGCGGCAGCCCTGGCGGGTGCCAAGCTGGAAGGCGAAAACCGGCATATTCGGATCGTGGTGCTGGGGGTGGTTGAGGTTCCCGAAGAAACTCCTCTCAGCCAGGGCGCTTCGTTGGTGCGGGCTTACCGTACTCTGTTGCGCTATATCCCCCAAAATGGGGGCCTCGACGAACGGTTGGAAGTCCAGACCGAAGTAAGGGTGGCCCGTGAAGTCTGGCAGGGCATCGCCGATCAGGTCAAGGACGAACAAGGCGATTTGCTTTTGCTCCATTGGAAGGGCAGCACCCACACTCCCGGCAAAATCTATGGCGAGACGATTGATGCGCTTTTGGCCGACCCACCTTGCGATGTAGTTTTGGCTCGTCTCAATAACACTTTACCCGATATAAAGCATATTCTTTTGCCGATGCGGGGCGGTAGCTATAGTACGCTGGCGATGACGCTGGCTTCTAACCTGGCCGAAGAATGGCAGGCCAGTATCACCGTTCTGCACAGTCTATCCAATTCTTTGTTGTCTAATCAACCCCCGACCTATTCTACTTTTTACGGCTCAACCTCGCCCATTGATAACCAGGACGAACCACTCTCGGCGCTCCAGCATCTGCTGGCGGAGTTGCCACCGGGAGCGCGTCTAGTTACGGTCAATGGTCAACCGGTGACGGGGATCGTGCGCGAGGCCCGCTATCACGATTTGATTATTCTGGGGGCCAGCGATATTAAAGAGCGCAAAGCCGGTCAGAGTGAGCCACTTAATTCGGGCAAGGTGGCCGAGCGGATCGCGGCAGAAACGACCTGTCCTATTTTGGTAGTAAAGACGCGCCGTCCTTTCGAGTTGAACCGCATTCCAGTAGCAGGCACGAAAGCGGCCCCACCTCCCCGCGAACCGGCTTTGGAAGAATTAGTTGACCGTTGGTTTGCCGAAAACACTTTTCATTATCGCGAATTCCGCTCGATGAGCAGCCTGACCTTGCTCAAAGAGCGTAACAACCTGAGCATTAGTCTGGTCTGGCCGGTCTATGGCAAGACCAAGCCGGTCGCCCTGGCTGAAATGGTACGTCGGGCGCGGTACGCTCTGATGCGCGATTGCGCCTTGATCGACGAAATTGTGGTTTGCGCTCCTAACGTTGATCTGGACGAGGCCGAGATAGCGGCCTTCCATAGCTTTAGCGGTTCTAACCTGCCTCGCTCCGACGAAAGCCTCTCTCAGGAGAGGGATGAAATTATCTATCTTGCGCCGAGCCTGCCGATCAACCAGACTAAAGCTGAACAAGCTTATGGGCCGGGTGAGGCCCTCTGGCACGCTTTGCATCAGACGCGGGGTGATATTGTAGTTTGGGGCGACCCGACTATGAGCGGCTTTGAGGCGCGACTGATCTATGGTCTGATTGGGCCACTTTTGAACTATCCCGAATTTCAACTGGCAACCGGGTTTTACTCCGGGGCCGACGAGCAAGGTTCGGACACTGCGCCGGTTTATAGCGATCTGGTCGAACTGAGTTTGCGCCCGATATTGGGTGGTTTCTTCCCGCAATTGGCCGGGGTCATTAACCCGCTTTGCACGGTCGGAGCGGCCCGCCGTGATCTTCTCGAACGTATGCCGCTGCTTACTGGCCCGGCCTTTATGACCGGCCTGTTGGTCGATACCGTCGTGCGTGGCGGTCTAATGAGTATTACCCAGGTAGACCTGGGCCTACAGCCGCTGGCGACCGACTGGCCTTCGCCTCAACGTATCACGGCGGATGTCTTGTCGGTGTTGCTGCGCCGGGCCGAAGAACGCAATCAGAACCACTTACTGTCCGCTTTTAATCCGGTGGTCAAGACGGTTCAGAAGCGCGAAGGAGTTTACTCGCTCAAACTTGAGCCGCCCGCCGTTCCTCAACGCGAACTGCCCCCGGTGGCTTTTATCAACGGCTATAAGCGCAATAACTTTGGCTAAGACAAACCGATTGCAACTATTCACTCCTGTCATTCTGAGCGAAGCGAAGAATCCAGATTCTTCGCTTCGCTCAGAATGACAGGGTTGAGGCTGGGTGAATAGTTACAAAGGGATTACTGTTTTCGGGTATAAACCGTCTCCACTCCCTTAGACTCTTCTCCTGCGGGAGTGATGATGTAAGCAGTAATAATGATGGTATCTTTGTCTTTGATTTGCAATTCGGTACGCCAACCCCATACAGTTTGGTCGCCGGCCTGCCAACTGCCTAAAACCGAGAAACCTTTTTCGGTCTGGCTACCTTGTGAAAACATGATAAGTGTCCCAGTATGAAAACTATCTACCCAGGCACATTGAAATTTCCCGGTGCCAATATCATAGCCGTAAATAGCCTTGCCCTCGAAAGCTTTGCCCTCCAGGCTACTTCGGTAATCGTGAACCAAAAAGCGGCCATCTAAAATTAGCTGCATAGTGGCTTGATTGGGAGCTTCATCCACGAGTTTATCCGGTTCAAACCAGGTACGGGTTATACCTTCCCATTCGCCTACCAGCAGGCTTAACAAAGAATGCTCGCCGCTAACTTTCGATTTTTCCAGTTGGTCATCACCCATAATGATACCTCCTACTTCTTTCGCAAGTCACCTACAGAACACCCGTTCAGATTTTAATACACTTTAGAACACTTTTCAATACCTAATTGTTTATTGGGTGCGCGTCAGTTTTGCAAACTAGCCCGGTTGTGCTACTCCCTAAAGCGGGGAGTGCGTATATATTAGAAAATTTTCGCAGAGAAATTTTCCAATATATATTTTAAATGATCTGGAATGGTTTCATAACTCTGCAAGTTGCTATAGAATATAGAATAGCGGGTTCTTTGTGAAAAGCGCTCTATTCTACAAGCGTAAATCTTGAGTAAGTTCTATAATAACCATAATAACTGGTAGAGAGCGTGCCTCTTTACCATTTTTATTTGTAACTACTCACCATTGTCATTCTGAGGCGGGCGATCACCTGGATTTTTGCCAAAGATAACTCTCCGCCGAAGAATCTCAGTTCAATCGATTTGTCAGGTCTGAGTAGTTATTTTTATTTTATTAGCAACTATGTAATCCTGGTTTAGGCAGGGAGGAGTTCAATCCCGCTATAGCTTTAGTAGGGCTAGGGATTCTTACCAGGTCTGAGTAACGGTTATATTTATCATATAATAGAGAAAGCGAAAGATGAAAGCGTTTGAAGGTAAGGTTGTGTTGATTACGGGGGCCGGACGCGGCATTGGGCGGGCTTCGGCTCGGCTTTTTGCAGCAGAAGGAGCCGAGTTGGTGCTGGCAAGCCGGACGGTTGGCGACCTGGAAGCATTGGAAAGTGAGTTGAGCCAGAACGGGACGCGGGTCATAACCGTTCCGACCGACGTTACCCGTAAAGCCGAGGTCGATCATCTGGTAGAGTTGGCCCTGGAAGCTTTTGGGAAAATTGATTTGCTGGTTAATTCGGCGGGGGTAGGGGTGATCCGCCCAACCCTCGACTTGAGTGAGGCCGATTTCGACCGGATGATGGCGGTCAACGCCAAAGGGACTTTTTTGATGTGCCAGGCGGTCGGTGCTAAGATGGCCGAGGCTAAAAAAGGCCATATTATCAATATTCCTGGTATCATGGGCAAAGCCGCTATGATGAACGCGGCGGGCTACTGTGCCAGCAAATGGGCCGTCACTGGCATGACCAAAGCAATGGCGCTCGATCTCAAGCGGTTCGGCGTAAAGTTTACTTTGCTGCATCTGGGCGGGGTCGATTCGAGCTTCTGGGACAACATTGACGGGATGCGAGTGCAGCGCGACAAAATGCTGAGCCTTAGCGATGCCGCCAACGCCGTACTTTATGTTGCCAGCCAGTCCGATCAGGGGGTGCTGGGCGAACTAACCCTCCAACCCGAAAGCCACCAGCTTTAGTCAAAAGGCGTTTTAACCATCCATTGGCGGAGCAATGTCCCACAATTAGATCATCTTTTAGCGGGTCATTCATTGTAGGGAATTACTCGGCGAGTTGTTTTTCTTTTGGTTAGGGAAGCACATAAAAATAATCGTCCCAATGTAGGGGCAACCCTGGGTGGTTGCCCTCAGAGACCCAGCGGGGTGGTCACGGGCAACCACCCAGGGTTGCCCCTACCGGGATGTTTTATTATTTTTGAGTCCCTTATAGAACCAAAATAGGGCGACCTAAATGGTCGCCCTTTGCGTTACATTCTAAAGCCTTATTTGCGGTGGTTAAGCCAATGGCAGTCTATTTTTACCAAAACTGCCTACGACTAGACCGAACCGACTTACTTCCAAAGGCCGGAAATTACTTCTTCGGATTTGGAGGTTGCGGTCTCGTCCACCTTAACTTCGTGGTTTTGCTTGAGGTCACGCACTACGATAGCCGGAACCAACCGCTGAATCTCCATTACGAAATCGGCGTTATCCTTCATGTTGCGGGCCGCGAGGTCGGCGGTGTCTTTGTCATTCAGCGCCAGGGCCGTCGTGTGGAGCATCTGATAAGAGATCAGGCTCAGGTTCAGGGCCGTAAAATCATCCCGGAAATTTTTGGACACTTCCTCGGAGCGGAATTTGTCAATCACGCCTGCCGCTACCCCCATGAAAGCCGCCACCCCCTCTTTGATCGGGCTATTGACCGCGCCACCCAATTGTTCCAGGCGCGATTTTAGCTGGCTGACGTGGTTTTCCATCGTCCGGGCGTATCCTTCAAACTTGCTATTTACTTGCGTATCGTCCTTGTTCTCTTTAACCTGCTTGTCAATGGCCTGAAAAATGTGGCTTTCAAGCGAAAGCATGTCGCTTACGTACTTCTGCAAAATGGTCTTGGAGTCTGCCATTTTAAATCTCCTTATTACTATATCTTTAGATTGCCGGTTCCAGTGGGCTAGATGCTAAACATTCGAGCAATTGTTTCCGACCGGCGATCCACTATTCACAATCTGAGCCTGATCCAACAGCTATCATTCGGTAGGGCATCTTCTGCCCTATTACTACTGGATAGGTTTTAAGGTACCTATTACCTCGCAAATAAGAAAAGCAAGTTACGTGCCAAAATAGCGCACCGATAATTAATAATCGGGGAAATTGGCGGGTCACTCTGCTCAGGATTTTAATTTTTGCTTGCTACTCGATTTGGAGTAACTACTCAGCGCTAAAAAAGCCTATCTACCCGCAGTGGTAAATAGGCTCGAAAAGCTGGCTAAGGCCAATACTTATCGCAGGTTGTATTTGCTTAATCGGTCGTGCAGGTCAGTCAGATTCAGCCCCAACAAGTCGGCGGCTTCTTCTGGCGTAGCGGCCTGGTTTAAGCCTTCCAAAAGCATGGCCCGCTCGAAAGTGGAGAGAGCCTGGGAGAGCGGAGTACGATCTTTGACCAATTGATTGATATAAAGAGTGGTGGTACTTTCACGTTCGGGCCGAGAAGAAAGGGTCAGGTTTTGGGTAGTAATAACCCCACCCCGCGCATTTACGACGGCCCGCTGGATCACGTTCTCCAATTCGCGCACGTTTCCCGGCCAATTATGCTCTTGCAAAGCCTGGATTGCGTCTACACTAAGACGGGCTGCCGGACTACTGGGGGTATAGCGGTGCTTATCCAGGAAATGTTCGGCCAATAGTGGAATATCGTCTTTGCGTTCGCGCAGTGGCGGCATATGAATAGAGATAACATTCAGCCGGAAGAACAGGTCGGAGCGGAATTTTCCGGCGGCGGCTTCCTCTTCCAAATTGCGGTTAGTAGCTGCCACCAGGCGCACATCAATTTTGATCGGTAGCGTCCCGCCCAGGCGGTCTACCACGCGCTCCTGCAAAACCCGCAAAAGCTTGCTCTGAGTGCTAGGACTACACTCGCCTATTTCGTCCAGGAAAATAGTCCCTTTTTCGGCCATTTCAAAGCGGCCTTTGCGAAGTTTGGTCGCCCCAGTAAAGGCTCCCGCTTCGTACCCGAAAAGTTCGCTTTCCAGCAGCGTTTCGGGCAAAGCTCCACAGTTGATTGCCACAAACGGCCCCCGTGCATAGCGTGAAGTCGAATGAATGACATTGGCAATCAATTCCTTGCCAGTTCCGGTTTCACCCGTAATCAAGACGGTAGCATTGCTGTTGGCTACTTTACCAATCGACTTATAAACCTCTTGCATTACGGGGCTATTACCGATAATCTTCTCCCCAGTGGTCAGTTTGCTTTTGAGTTCGGTAACTTCGTCCGACAATCGACGATACTCGAAAACCTGCTCTACTCGATGCAATAGCGCCTGTAAGTCATCAAAAGGTTTGGTGATATAGTCGTAAGCGCCTTGTTGCATCGCTTTGATTGCCAGGCTGCCAGTACCGAAAGCGGTCATAACAATAATCGGTATATCAAAGTCTTTATGGGTGTCTTTAAGCTGCTTTAACGTAGCTAAACCATCCATTCCTGGCATCTGGACATCCAGTAAAATCAAACCAAGTTCGGTCTTTAATTGTTGGATTTTTTGCAGAGCCTGTGTGCCATCTTTGGCCTGACTTACCTCATACCCAGCATCCTCGAACCAACTTGAGAGTAGTTCCAGTATATCCGGCTCGTCATCGGCGATAAGGATATGCTTTTTAATCTCTCCCACTAATTTTCTCCTATTTCGTCCATTAATGTCGCTCTATACCACCTGAGTATTTTACCATATTTTAGCTTCGGCTTACTTACTAACCCGCGATTTACCTCGATTTGACCGCGTTCAGAGCCTGTTTCAAAGCTAAAAAAAGCCGATTCGTTGTCAGTATCGTATATTTTTGATGGCACGCTTTGTGCTAATAGCACTTTAGGCGGGCTGCTTTGTCAAAATTGAAAAAGTTAGTCTCAACCAAGTATAATTAGCCATACTAAAGATAACAATGCTTAACCTAAAGTCGTTAGACCGAAGTAGGGGCTAAATCGAATTGGGCTAAAAACAAAAGAAGCTGGTTTAGCCTGCTAACAAAAGCCGTTGGAATCGGGTGTCTGTCTAGCTTATTACAACAGTTAATTAAAAGAATAAAGACCTTTCAGACTTAGTATAAAAAGGAGATAAGCAAAGTGGAGTTATCTTTTGGAGTAACTCAGGAACAACAAGTCAGGGTAAGCCCTAGCTTGATTATTCTAAATGAAATTTTACAACTTAGTAGCGCTGAACTGCAAGAGGAAATTCGGCAGGAGTTGGAGTCCAATCCGGCCCTCGAAATGGACGAGCGCCGTCTTTGCCCGACTTGTGGGGGAGCCTACCGGGGTTCTAGCTGTCCACGCTGCTTGAATGACAAATTGGATCATAAAAAAAGTGACGACTATGGGTTCGGCATCAATAAGTCCACCTCAGACGACTACAGTAATGATTATTATAATCAGGCGGAAAGCTGGTCGGGCAGTAGCAGTAGCGGTTATGGAGCCGATGAAGAATTCGACCCGTTAACGCTGGTCGCCGCCGAAATGCCTCTGAACGAACGCATCCTGGCTGATCTGTCGGTAACGTTGCCCGAAGATGATATTCCTATGGCTGAATTCTTGGTCGGCAGTTTGGACGAGCGTGGTTATCTTTCCACGCCGCTTGACTCGGTTGCCGAGGCTTTTGGGACCGATGAAGAAAGAGTAGTGCGGATTTTGCGCGAGTTGCAGCAGATCGCGCCTGCCGGGGTGGGAGCGCGTAATCTTCAAGAATGTTTACTACTTCAGTTATCCTTTCTGGAAGAGCAAGGCGTTGAAGCCCCGAATGTTCGTATAATACTAGAAAAATATTTTGAGGCGCTGGGTTTGCACAAATATACCTATATGGCTCAACAAATGGGAATTTCTACTGATGAAGTAAATCAGGCCCGCGAGTTTATAAAGAAAAACCTCAATCCCTTTCCTACCTCCGGGCAGGTTGGCGAACTTACTGGGGTGCATTACGGTGGGGTGCGTACCGCTCATGTGTTGCCCGATGTGATTATTAGCGAGCGTGAAGGTGAATTCGTGGTGGAGGTTATCGAGTCCAAGCGCTTCTTCCTTAAATTGAACCCACTCTATATGAACCTGGCAACTTCCTTTGCCCAGACCGAAGCCGAAGGCAGCGAGGAAGACCGCGAACACGTGCGCCGCTATGTCAATCGGGCTAAACTCTTTATGTCGAATATTAACCAACGACGCGAAACTATTTTGCGAATAACCCAGGCACTGGTCGAAACCCAAAAAGATTTCTTAAAAAATGGGGTGCGTGATCTACGCCCGTTGACCCGTTCGACCCTGGCAAGTTATCTTGGTTTGCACGAAAGTACGGTCAGCCGGGCGACTGCCGGTAAATATGTGATGCTACCTAATCGTAAAGTCGTTCCATTTAGTGATTTCTTTACAGCCTCCCTCAGCATCAAAGATGTTATCAAAGAGATTTTGGAAGGTGAGAAAAATAAAGGCAACAGCCGTTTGACCGATCAGGTGATCGTGGAGCGGTTAGCTGAGCAGGGCTTTCACGTAGCCCGCCGGACGGTCGCCAAGTACCGTTCCCAACTCAAGATATTGCCTTCAACCTTGCGCTAGGGTTGCTTTGGGTACTACAGATAAAGAGGTGCAAGCCGCCTTGCTTTAGCGGGCGGTTGTTGACGGTGGGCTAAGTCTAGTCAAAGCGGTTTCGCCCCCGCTTTTTACTACTCGGCTACCAATTTTTCGAACAGCTAGGCTCAATCTAAGGGTAAGTCAAGTCAAAGTAATCTATGATTTAGTTTTATCTAGCTATCTGTACTTTATTTATGCGAATACCTATCGATTTTCTACTTAGTTGGAACAAATAGCCTTAAACCCACCCACACCGCTCTACTACCGAGCTACCAAATTTCTTTATTTACACGACTTTCGCTTTGAGCCTATAAAGTTAGCCTTAAAAGCAAACCATGAACTCAGAGCGATTGTGCCAAGCGAAAGTCCTAATTTAGAATCCCTGTGCTTGAGCTACCAAGCTTCTTAATTTAGAATCATCGGTGTTCATCCGTCCCATCTGTGTTTATCTGGGTTATGACGTTGCCAACCCTGAATTTGCAAAGCAAGGGCCAGAATGGTAAAATCCAGCTAGTACGCTTTTTCTACTTTTGCGACTCCAGCTATGTCTATTTGATTAGAGATTTTATTAAAACTCAAATAATATCGTCCTGCTTACATTTGTATTACGCTCCAATGAGGAGGTTATCGAGTGTCCCAAAACGAGTATGACGCGCAAATCCAGCTACTTAAAGAGAGTGAGGCCCGACTTAAAGCTGAAAACAAACAGCTGCGCCAGACCTTTATTGAGGCTCTGAGCAACGTACTGATGGCTCGGTCGCCGGTTCTTTTGGAGCGTGGTCGTCGGATGAGCCAGTACGCAGTTGAAACGGCCCGCCAGTTGGGATTATCCACCGAAGATATAGAAATGGTACGGCTGGCCGGGCTGTTCTACGATTATGGCGCGATCAGCGTCCCCGAAGCCATCTTGAACAAACCGGCCCGGTTGACCGACGACGAATTGGAAGTAATGCGCCAGAGCATCCTGACCGGAGCCAAAATATTTAGCAACGTCTATCAGATGGAGACGGTGAGCGCGATTATCGCCAGTCAGAACGAATGGTACGCCGGGACCTACGGCTTTCCAGGCCAGCAGCAGGGCGAAGCTATCCCGCTTGGCGCTCGAATAATCGCGGTCTGCAAAGCTTACGATGCGCTGACCGCCTCGCGCTTTTACCGGGTGAGCGTGTCGGGGGCCGAAGCATTGGTCTTTATTACCAAACAGGCTGGAACCCAGTTCGACCCAAAGGTAGTGGCGGCATTTAAGGCCAGTTTAGGCTAATTTTAATTAACTTCTCAGCTTGCCTACTACTTTGGGCGACCACAAGGGTCGCCCCTACCCAAAATTCGTTGTTGGGGCGACCCTTGTGGTCGCCCGCTCTGAGTAGTTACAATTTTAATTAACTTCTCAATCTTTGCCGTTATAGATGGCCCAAAAGAATAAAGGGTAGTGGTTGTGCCTATAATCCGAGAAGTTACACTTTTATTTTGGTTATAGTTAGATTTTCTTGAAAGACTTGAAATAAATGTATCTTAAACGTCTCCAGGTACAGGGGTTCAAAACTTTTGCCCAAAAGACCGAATTTTTATACGATACCGGCATTACGGCTATTGTCGGCCCGAACGGGAGCGGCAAGAGCAATATTGCCGATGCAATCCGGTGGGTATTGGGGGAGCAGCGTTATTCGGTGCTGCGTGGTCGTAAAACCGAGGATGTAATTTTTGCGGGGAGCGCCCTCAAGCCTGCTATGGGCTACGCCGAGGCCAGTATCACCTTTGATAATACCGACCACAAGCTGCCGCTCGATTTTAATGAAGTAACGGTTACTCGGCGGGCCTACCGTACCGGCGAAAACGAATATTATATCAACAAAAGCCGGGTACGCCTCAAGGACATCACCGAGGCGACTATGCCACTCTCCCAGACCTATACCGTGATTACCCAGGGCATGGTAGATGCCGCGCTTAGCCAGAAGCCGGAAGAAAGGCGCGGCCTGTTCGAGGATGCCGCCAGCATCGGCCTCTACAATTTGAAAAAAGCCGAAGCCGAAAATAGTCTATCCAAACAGGAAGCCAACGCCCAACAGATCAACATTATGGTGGCGGAAATCGAGCCTCGCCTCAAGGGTTTGGAACGGCACGCTCGTCAAGCCGAAGATTATTACACTTTGCAAGAAGAGCTACAGGTTTTGCTCAAGCGCTACTATGGCGACCGTTGGCGCAAATTTCAGGCTGCCCTGGACTCGGCCCGCCAGCAGGAGAGCGCCGCCCGCGCCGCCCTTGAAGCGGGCAAAACCCGGCTCGAAAGCTTGCAACAGGGGATCGAAGCCGCCCGCACCGTCCAGAATGAGCGGCGCACCCGGTTGGGCGAACGTCATCAGGCCAGCAGCCAGTTACATAACCGCGCCCAGCAGTTGCAGCAACAAATTGCGGTTGACCGCGAACGTTTGAACGGCCTGACCCGCCAGCGCGAGGGTCAGGCCCAAGAACTGGTAAATTTGGAAGTCGGTTTGGAAAGTAACCGCAAACGTCTGACCGAACTGGAACACGAACACGCTGCCATCTTAGCCGAGCAGGGCAGCGAAACGACCCGCCTTGCCGAGCAGGAAGCCGTCCTAAAGACCCACACCACCCAGATACGGCAGGCCGAAGACAACCAGGAAAAGCAACGGCAAGAAGTCAGCCGACAGGTCAATCGGATCGAGAGCGTCAAGCAGCGTCGGGCGCAACTGGTCGAGCGACAGGCCCAACTCGCCCGCCAGCAGGAGCAGTATTTACAGAACCGCACGACCCTGACGACCCGGCAATCTGAGATCGAAGAAGAAATTGCGGTCGTGCTTGGAACGTTGGCCGGGCTGGATGAACAGGCCCGGCAGTTGAGCGACCGCCGACAGCAACTTGAGGCCGAGAATTCGGCTGCCGCCAGTGATATTCGCCGTAGCGAGGAAGCCGTCCGCGAAGCCCGTTCCAAACTGGATTCGGCCCGGTCACGGCTGGAACTTTTGCAGCGTCTTCAGAGCAGTTTTACCGGCTTGCACGGTGGGGTGCGTACCGTCATGCAAGCGGCAGGCGGCAATCAGCCGCGCCTCAAGGGAGTGCTGGGTCTTGTGGCGAATTTGCTGCAAGCGCCAGCCGACCTGGAAGTGGCGGTTGAGGTGGCTCTCGGTATGCACCTGCAAGACGTGGTAGTTGAGCATTTTGAGGATGCCGAGCGTGCGATTGGCCTCTTGAAGTCGGCGGGCGCAGGTCGGGCGACCTTTTTACCACTCGATAATTTACGTGCGGCCCCGGCAGGCAACCTGCCCCGCAGCGTGGCCCAAATGGAAGGAGTGCGCGGCATTGCCAGCGATCTTATCACTTTCGAGCCACGTTACCGCCCAATTTACGATCAGTTGCTCGGTCGGGTGTTGGTGGTCGAAGAATTGGCTGTTGGTCGGGTGGCTTTGCGCGAGTTGAGTGGAGGCTGGACGGTAGTTACCCTGAGCGGTGAAATCTTGCGGAGCAGTGGAGCAGTCACGGGTGGCGCGTCCGGCAAGGAAAAAGACCGGGCCGAGGGTAGCGTGTTGATGCGCGAACGAGAGTTGCGCGAATTGCCACTCGAAATCGGCCTACTGGAAAAGCAGATCACCCAGGAAGCCGCGGCCCTTTCCCAGGCTCAAGGCCGGGCTGCCGCCAACCGCCAGCAAATTGCCGACCTGGAACGCGAGACCCATAGCCTCAACAAACAGCAACAACAGGCCCGCGAAAAGCAAACTGCGCTCCGTACCGAATTTGATAAACTTTCACACGAACTCAAAGTTCGGGAGGAAAATAACCAGAACCTGGCGCAGGAGATCGTTGGGCTAACCGACCGGGCCGCCCAATTGGATCACGAACACCAGGAAACGACCCAACTCCATCTTCAAGCGATGGCGACCCTGGCTCAACTCGAACGAGCCACCCGCTTAGCCGCCGCTACCGCCAACGACGAGCGCGAGAAACTGGCTGCAATGCGAACCGCCGCCGCCCTTGCCGTCCAGCGTCTCAAAAACAGCCAGCAAAGTCTTGATCTGGCACGAGGCGAACAGACCCGCCTGACCCAGCAAACCACCGCCCGTAAGGGCCGTTTGAACGAGTTAGATGGGCAGGTGCAGCAGTTACAAACCGCACTGGCCGAGACCCAAACCGAGATGCAGCAAGTCTCACTTCGACTTGAAGCTTTGCGTTCGGAGATCACACCGTTGGAAGCAGAACTAGGCCAACTGGAACAAAAGCTGACCGATCAGGAACGCGGTTGGGGCGAGGTTAGTAGCGAACTCTTGACGCTGGAAGGCGCACACGGGCGGGCCGCGCTCGAAACCCAACGCATAACGGGCGAGATTGAGACTTTGCGGGTGCGGGCTGCCGACGATCTGGCTCCGGCTTTGCGGTTGGACGGCACCGTCGAGGAAGATATAGTTGGTAGCGATGCGATAGACCCGGCGGAGTGGGAGGAATTGTTGGCCTTGACCGACCGCGAGGCGGTGCAATTGGCCGAGCGGATCGAACAGTTGCGCGGTCGGTTGCGCCGGATCGGGGCGGTCAATCCGTTGGCGATGCAAGAGTACAAAGAAACCAGACAGCGTTATGAATTTCTGACCGGGCAATTAAACGACCTGGAAGAAACTACTCGTACTTTGCGGGGCTTGATAAAAAACCTGGATGAAGTTACCCAGGCCCGGTTTGCCGAGACCTTTGAGAAGGTCGCCGACCAGTTCAAGCGTTTCTTCGGGTTGCTGTTCAACGGCGGAACCGCTAAACTGGTGCTAACCAATCCTGATAATCTGGCCCAGACCGGGATTGAAATTTTGGCCCAGCCCCCCGGCAAGCGTCAGCAAAACCTGGCCCTGCTGAGTGGTGGCGAACGCGCTCTAACGGCAGTTGCGTTGCTTTTCGCCTTGCTCGAAGTCAATCCGTCCCCGTTCTGTGTGCTGGACGAGGTGGATGCCGCCCTGGACGAATCGAATATCGGTCGTTTTTGTGAAACTCTACGCACGTTAGCCCCCAAGACCCAGTTTATTGTTATTACCCACAATCGCGGGACGATAGAGGCCGCTCGGACGATCTATGGCGTTTCGATGGGGCCGGAAAGCATCTCAAGGATAATGTCGTTGCGAGTAGATGAAGTAACCGATTTTAAGGTACACGGCTCGAAGCTCAAACGGGCGACTGCCAACCCCAACGGTAAAGAAACTGTTGAGCCAGTGCTGAATTAAAATGTTGAGTTAGGAGACTATTCTTTTCATGAAGACCCAAAATATGATCGCTCGACGCGATCTTGCTACCAGCAAAGTTGGGCTAGGTTTGACTTCGCTCATGGTAGCTATAATGTTGCTGGGCTTGCTCAGTGTGGATTTTGCCGGGGCCGCTCCGGCTATCGGACTGCCTCAGTTCCAGCAGTTGTGGGATTATTCGGACAAGCCGGTCGCCGATGGCAAGACCAGTCGTAGCTTTACCTGGGGGCCGACCGTCAGCGAAGTACTGACTGAGCCATATACCCAGGGCAATAGCCGTAAGGTTCAGTACTTCGATAAGACCCGGATGGAACAGACCGAAGGTCGCCCTGTCACCAACGGGCTATTGGCAAAAGAACTTATTACCGGCCTATTACAATTGGGCGATAATGATTTCCAGGGCTACAATCCTAGCACCACCATCAACATCGCAGGCGATCAGGTTGGCAACGTGCCTAACCCGACTTATTTCTCTTTCCGCAAGGTCGCCACTATCAACCTGGATGAGAACAAAGCGACCGACCGGACCGGGCAGACCGTTACAGCGACGATTGCACGAGACGGAACGACGGGAGCCAGCGCCGATTTGGGAACTCAGTACAACGTCAAAAACAGTTATTTCGATAAAACCCTCAACCATAACATCGCCGATGTTTTCTGGAACTTTCTAAACCAAAACGGGGTGGTCTATAAAAATGGCGCATTCGTAACTGATAAAGGTTTTGATTGGTTGCAGGTGGTGGGCCTGCCCCTGACCGAGCCGTTTTGGTCGAAGTCGGTGGTCGCGGGCAAGACCCAGGATGTCCTGGTACAGGCTTTCGAGCGGCGGGTCTTGACTTATACCCCGGCCAACCCGGAAGCGTTTAAGGTCGAGATGGGCAACGTTGGGCAGCATTATTACCAGTGGCGTACCGAAGTGACCGCCCCCAAACCGACTCCTACGCCGGTTCCACCCACTCCCACGCTCTCTAACGTGCTACCACTGCCAGCAGTTCCGGCCTGGAACAATGCTACCAGATTGGTGCCTTCCCAAACAGTTTTGTTTGGCCCGGCCATGAAAGTACGTCCGACCGATGGGACGGCCTTTATCGTCGGCGAGTCGGGTGCGCCGGATCGCTTGCTCTTGACCAACTCGAAAGACCCCAACAACTTTACCAACATCAACGATGCTTCTTCCAATGGCAGTAAACGCGCGAACCTGGCCTTTGGCCCGGATGGAACTGGCTATATCGTCTGGCGCTTCTTCAATGGGCCGGTTCCCTATCTGGCCTACATGCGTAAAATGAACCCGGATGGCTCGTTCCAAAAAGGGGTAAATCTGAGCGATCTTTACCGGGCTGCCGGTGGGCCAGGCGAATTCGACCTGCCCGATCTGGTCGTTTCACCCAAAACGGGCAAGCTTTTTATTACCGGGCAGGTCAAAACTTTTAATGGTGGTCGGCCTAGCTGGGGTTTTGCCGAATCGACCAACGGCGGAGCCAGCTTGACCGGTGCTATTACTGTCGCCGGGCCGGAAGATACTCAGGGTGAGATTCAGCCGCACATCTGCATTGATGGCGATGAAAATGTCCATATGATAGGTTACTGGCGAAAAGATTTGGTAGCGATCAGCCGGATCAACGGCAAATGGACCGGTCTCACCAGATTGACCGACTCAGCCGGGCTAGATTATACCTTCCGGGGCTTGCTGGGGATCGCCTGTGGAGCGGACGGCTACGCTTACGGGGCCTTTAGCAGTGTAAACGCCCATAATGATGGCGTTTCGGTAGGACTGGTGCGTTATGCGCCCGGCAAAGGCTGGCAGCGTATGGCCTATGATATTTACGGTATAGCCAAAAGTAGCAAATTTAAGAGTACAACCGGCGCGGATGTGACGGTTACGCCGGACAATCGGGTCTGGGTGGTTGGTGGAATTAGCGGTGGCCCTGATTCCGGGGTGCTGGTTGCCAGTTCCAGCGACCGGGGTCAGACTTTCGGTAATTTCCAGGTACCGATCCGACGCGATCAGGCCAACGCCAGTGCCAAAATTGCCTCTAACGTCTTCAACGGCCAAACCCGTCTGCATATAATGGGGACATTCAAGGAACCTGGTACGCGCGAGAGTTTCTATACTTCTACTAAGTGATAAACGACTTTCGCTTGTGAACCTAAATATCAACCTAATTATCAAAAAATAGGTTTGACGGCGGTTCGTAAGCGAAAGTCATATATTAGATTGGGGTATAATTCCGAGGCGTAGCTATTTTTAGCATTGTGGAGCTTATTTAGAAAGTACAATATTTCGATAAATGGAAAGCGAGAAGAATAGATTATGCAATACACACATCTGGGACGAACGGGCTTAAGTGTCAGCCGCCTCTGCCTGGGAACCATGAATTTCGGTACTCAGACCAATGAAGAAGAGAGCTTCCGTATTATGGATCGGGCTTTGGAACACGGTATAAATTTCTTCGATACCGCCAATGTTTATGGCGGTAAAGTCGGAGAGGGCATTACCGAGCAAATCATCGGACGCTGGCTTGCTCAGGGTGGTGGGCGGCGTGAAAAAGTCGTTCTGGCGACCAAAGTATATGGCAACATGGGTGAATGGCCCAATCAATCCAAACTCTCGGCCTTGAACATTCGGCGGGCCTGTGAGGATAGTCTCCGCCGTCTGAAGACCGATCATATAGATTTATATCAAATGCATCATATTGATCGTCAAACGCCCTGGGAAGAAATCTGGCAGGCAATGGAGCAGTTGGTGCGGGAGGGCAAGGTAATCTATGTTGGGAGTAGTAACTTTGCGGGCTGGCAGCTGACCCGCGCCAATGAAATTGCCAAGAGTCGGCATTTTCTGGGTTTGGTCGCCGAGCAGAGTCTCTATAACCTCAATGCCAGGACAGTTGAGCTTGAAGTTTTGCCCGCCTGTGAAGCTTATGGGCTTGGAGTAATTCCCTGGAGTCCCCTGGGCGGCGGGTTACTGGGTGGAATACTAAAAAAGGCTGATACTGCTAAGGAGGGTCGCCGTGCCGAACCTCGTATGCAGCAAATGATTGAGAAGAACCGGGAAAAATTGCAAGCCTATGAGACCTATTGCGCGGAACTAGGCGAAGAACCGGCGGATGTTGCGCTGGCCTGGCTACTCTCTAATCCAATTGTCACCGCCCCGATCATTGGGCCACGTTCTATTGCTCAACTCGATAGTTCTCTACATACGCTTGATATTAAGGTGACGGAAGAAATTCGGGCTAAACTTGATAAAATCTTTCCTGGGCCGGGCGGTCAGGCTCCCGAAGCTTATGCCTGGTAAGTGAAGTAACAGGCCTGAAAATTACCTGGGGCAACCGTCACAACGGTTGCCTCTACCAAAAGCCGCTCAATACTTCTGCAATTTGCGCTAGGGTACGAGCGAAAGGTCTTTTTTTAAGAAACCCCCCAAATATCTTGACAGCTTCTAATTATCGGTTATAATTATTTCACTTACTAAAACAATTCTCTCAATGGTCTTACTGTAAATCCAGGGCTGTTTGCTACAGCAATTTTTAGCATTGAAAGCTTATAACAAGGTTTTGACGATGAAGTCAGTAGCCAATTTGCTGGTCGCACAATCAGGCGGGCCGACTGCCGTTATAAATAGTAGTCTGGCTGGTATTGTCGAGGCGGCCCAACAATCGGGGCGCGTCGATAAGATTATCGGCCTGAACGGTGGGCTGGAAGGGCTGTTCGCCGGGCGTACCCCTTTTGAGCTAAGCGGGTTGAACGCCTCGCAGCTTGAAGCTTTGCGCCATAGCAACGGCACCGCGCTTGGCTCCTGCCGTTTTCCGTTGGGCGAACAACATTACGCCTCTCTGCTCGATTTCATCCGCACCCACCAGATAGGTTATTTTCTCTATATCGGCGGCAACGGCTCGATGCGTACCCCCCGCGAACTCTCGCGTCGGGCGAAAACTGCCGGGCTGGATTTGGTCTGTCTAGGTATTCCCAAAACAGTCGATAACGATCTGATCGGGACGGATTTCGCACCGGGCTTTCCCAGTGCGGCCCGTTGGTTGGCCTGGACTGCCCGCGATGCTGCCCTTGACCTGACCGGAATGCGCGGCTTTGATAATGTCAAAATTATCGAGGCGATGGGCCGTCACGCCGGTTGGCTGGCGGCTTCGACCAGTCTGGCCCGTGTCCGTCCGACCGACCCACCCCACCTGATCTACCTGCCCGAAATACCCTTTGAAATCGACCACTTTTTGCAAGCCGTCGCCCGGATTTACGACCGGGAAGGGGTCGTGCTGGTTGTAATCGCCGAGGGTATCCGCGACCGGGAAGGGCAATTTGTAGCCGAAATGGGCGGGCTACCCCGTGACCGGGAAGGTCGGGCGCTCTTTGGCTTTACCGGCGGGGCCGCGCCCTATCTGTGCAGTCTTGTGAGTGAAAAGCTGGGCTTGAAAGCTCGGTTCGACCGACCTGGTACGCTCCAGCGCGGGGCGGCTTGCGTTGCGGAGTTAGACCGGCAAGTGGCCTATGAAGTCGGGCGGGCCGGGGTCGAGTTTGCTCTGGAAGGGCTGGACGCGCAAATGGTCGGGATCACCCGCACTTCAAAGCCGGAACAGCCTTACACGATGAGTTTGGAGCCAGTAGCGTTAGAAGCAGTCGCAGGCCACGAACGACTCTTTCCTGCCGAGTGGATCGGGTCGGATAGTACGCCAGATTGGGCCGCTTTCCGTGATTACGCCTTACCTCTAATCCAGCCCGCCCCGCCCGCCCCGCCCCGCCCAGAAGAGTGGAAGGGGCAAGGATGAGGGATGAGGGATGAGGGATGAAGGGGAAGACAGATAGCTAGTCTCTAATTTCTGATATCTATTTTCTGATGTCTAATATCTAATATCTATTTTCAAGGAATTATTATGGCAGACACGCTGGTAAAAATAGGTTTGGTTGGATTTGGTCGGGTGCAGTTTGATATGGAGGAGGCCCGGCGGGTGTATGGGACGGCGGCAACCGCTTTGAGCGAATTGCCGGGGGTGGCGCTGGTGTCGGCGGGCGAGCTTGTGACCGATGCGGAGATGGCGCGGACAGCGCGTAATCGGTTAGGCGAGGGCGGGGCCGAGTTGTTGGTTATTTTGCTGGCGACTTTTACGGATGCTTCGATGCTGACGGCCTTTATCGATGAGCAGGATGGTACAACGCTCCCGCTTTTGTTGTGGGCCGTGCCGGAACCGGAGCAAGGCGGGCGGTTGCGGCTGAATTCGCTCTGCGGGGTAAATCTGGCGGCTTATACCCTTACTTCGGTCGGCAAGAAGTTTCGCTATGTTTATGGCAGTCCCGGTCAGCCAGAATTGCTAGATGATCTGGCGGCGCAAGTAGGGGCCTTAGACCTGAACCGACGTTTGCGGCAGGCCCGGATTGGGTTGGTCGGAACCCGCCCACCCGGTTTTTACCCCAGCGGCTTCGACGAGTTGAAGCTCTGGAAGGAGATCGGGCCGCAAATCCAGACCTATAGTTTGAGCCACGTTTTCAAGCAGGCCGAGGAAGAAGTTAATGCCGGACGGGTTGGTGAGGTGCGCGAATGGTTGGGCCGTTATCTCAAGGGGCTAGACGAGTTGAACGAGGCCGAAATCTGCAACGCTGCCGGAAGCTACCGCGCCCTCTCGGAACTGGTCGAGCGTGACAATTTGACCGCGCTGGCAGTCAAGTGCTGGCCCGAATTTTTCGTGGAGCATAGCAGCGCGGCCTGTGGAGTCTTGGCTTCGTTGGCCGAAAACGGGTTGATCGCGGCCTGTGAAGCGGATGTACACGGCGCGGTTACGATGTTGGCCCTGCGCCACTTTAGCGGACAGCCACCCTTTTTAGCCGATCTGGTGGCGACCGACCGTCAGCGCAACTCGATTACACTCTGGCACTGCGGCAATGCGGCCTATTCGCTGGCGGCAGACCCTGCCGAAAGAAAAGCCGGTGTTCATGCCAACCGCAAGATGGCCCTGACTGCTTTGTTCCCGCTCAAGCCCGGCCCGGTCGTATTGGCTCGGCTTAGTTTTAGCCAGGGCCGCTACCGTTTGTTACTGGGTCGGGGGCAGGCCCTCGATTCGCCGCTTTTGTTCCAGGGCAATACGGCGGAAGTCGTGCCGGAAGGCGGTTCTCAGGCTTTGCTCGACAAAATTATTTATGGCGGGTTCGAGCATCACATGGTCATGGCCTACGGTGGGAAAGAAGTTCAGGCTGGGATGGCAGCCTGGGCCGATCTGATCGGGCTGGAAGTAGTTAAGTTATAGCGCGGTTTTGATCTGTCGGTGAAGACTGTCGTCCTTTGCAAAAAGGTTGTAACTACTCAGCTTACCCATTTTGGGCGACCACACAGGGTCGCACCCTACAACCGATTTCGGGCAGGGGCGACCACATAGGGGTCGCCCGGTGTGAGTAGTTACAAAAGGCTTGACAAAAAAGGTTTATTGACTTAATCTAGCTAATAAGTCAACAATAAGAGGCGGTTTGCTTGACCAGAACGACCGAGAATGGAATAAAGCCTTCACTGCGACCTTCTACGGGTACGGCGGTCAGCCCGCAGTCCTTGATCGGGCGGAACCATAGTGCCGGTAAGCATTATAACCGGGCCTTGCTGTTGCGGCTGATTTTGCAACAAGGGCCACTTTCGCGGTTGGCCCTTTCACGGCTGACCAGGCTTAGTCCGGCAGCCCTGACCATCTTGACGGCCCAACTGCTGCACGAAGGGCGCTTGATCGAGGCGGGCGGACAGGAGAGTGAGGACGACCCTGGACGGGCCGGACGACGCTCGACCCTGCTTGATCTCAATTCCGATTCGGGGTTGGCGCTGGGGGTGCATATCGCACCGAGGGCCATGCGGGTTGGGCTGGTCGATGTCAAGGGGCAGGTGCGGGCTAAAATCCGACTGGGTTCGCCCTCGGAGGATGCCGAAAAAGCGCTGGACGAGATTGCCCAGGCTGCTTTGCAACTGCTGGCGGAGCGTGGACAACGTACTCAGGATTTGCTGGGGGTCGGAGTGGGGGCGGTCGGGCTAGTCGAACACGAACTGGGGATCAATTTAAGTGCCTTGAGCCTGCATTGGCGTGATATACCGATCCGGGCCGAGCTTGAGCGCAGATTGGGCTTGCCGGTGCGGGTCGATAATAATGCGCGGGCGATGGCGCTGGGGGAGCATCTTTTTGGGCGGGATCTCCCACATCGGGCCGCAAACCTGGCGCTGGTCTACATCGGGGCCGGGATCGGGGGCGGGATTGTGATCGACGGACAACCTTATCGGGGGAGCGCCGGGGCAGCCGGAGAGATCGGTCATATCAAAGTCGTGCCGGATGGCGAGCCGTGTTACTGCGGCGGGCGGGGCTGTCTTGAGACGGTTGCCAGCGAAACTGGGCTGGTACGTCAGGCTCGTCAATTGGAATCTTCTTTTCTGGCCCAGTATCCCGGCCCTATCGACCTGACGGCCCTAATCGAGGCAGTCGAGGCTGGCGACGAAGCGGCGACCGGGTTGGTCTCGCGGGCGGGGATGTATCTCGGTATGGTGGTTGGGGCGATGGCAAAAGTCATCAACCCGGAGACACTGGTACTGGCGGGGCCATTGTTGGACGGTCGGTTGCCTTTATTGGAAAGAGTGCGTTCGATAGTCGAAGCTTCCAGTGGTGCGCCCGGTGGCATGCCGACCTTGCTCCCGACCAGTTTGGGCGAAGACATCGGAATTATCGGTGGGGCGGCCCTGGTTTTGTACGAAAGGGTTTTTTCACCCCAAAGTTAAGGGATGCGGTGGGTTTTCACCCTGTGTCCCTTATCCCTCATCGCTTCAGGAGGATATTATGGCAGTTAGCAGTTTGGGGGCGGCGAAGGTTCGTCAGCCGTTTAACTTTCGCAAGAGTATACGGCAATGGTCGTTTGGCCTTTTGCTGGCCCTGATTATAGTTTTCTGCTTGTCGCCGTTTTTGTGGCTGCTGGTGACATCGCTCAAGCAGTCACAAAATCTTTTTAAACGCGACCCAGATTTGCTACCGATCCCGATCACTTTTGACAACTATACCAACGTCTTTCAGGCCCAGGCCTTCGGGGAGAATATCTGGAACAGCTTTTTAGCCGCTTCCGGTGCGACCATCGCCTGTTTGGTGGTCGGGGTTTTTGCTGGGTACTCGCTGGGGCGGGTTCAGTTTCCGGGCCGCAACTTTTTGCTGGGTCTGGTACTGGCAGTCTCGATGTTCCCCGGTATCGCCATTATTGCGCCGCTCTATCTGTTCTTTACCGAACTCAAGCTCATCAATCAGCTTCCGGCCTTGCTCTTGCCTTACATTTGTTTTAACTTGCCATTGACGGTCTGGTTGCTGGCAGCCTTCTTCAAAGATTTACCGGCAGAACTGGAAGAAGCCGCCGAGGTGGATGGCGCAACCCCTTTTCGGGCCTTCTGGAATGTCATTATGCCATTGGCGACCCCTGGGGTGGCGACGGCAGGGATTTTAATCTTTATCAATGCCTGGAACGAATTTCTGTTTGCGCGGACTTTTATGAGTACGAATAAGACCGCGCCGGTCGCGATTTACAGCTTTTCAGGCGCAACCGAAAACAGCGTACCCTGGGGTGACATCAGTGCCGGGGCCGTAATTGTGACCGTTCCATTGGTGGTGCTGGTGATCTTATTCCAGCGCCGGATCATTTCGGGCCTAACCAGTGGGGCAATCAAGGGGTAAACTTGTGGACGAAAAACACTCTGATTTTGATAAACGTCCGCCGGTGCCGGTCGCCGATTATGACCAGCTAATCCAGCAGCTACAGCCTAATTATGATGGTCTGTTTGTGATGATAAGGGCCTTGCTTGAGGCTCAATTGGGTGACAAAGAAAGCAAGTTGCTGGTAGTGGGGGCCGGTTCGGGCAAAGAGTTGGTTACTTTTGGCAAAGCCAACCCACATTGGAGCTTGCTAGGGGTTGACCCTTCTCAGAATATGTTGGAGATAGCCCGCCGCAAGTTGCAGGCTGAGGGGCTGACCGAGCGGGTCAGTTTGCATCAGGGCTTTACCCACCAACTGCCCGCCATCACCGAGTATGATGGGGCTACCTGTGTAATGGTCAATCATTTCTTGCCCGATGATGGTTCCAAACTGGCTTTGCTGCAAAGCGTGGCGGTGCGTCTTAAACCGGGCGGCTGTTTTATCCTGGTCGATATGCACGGTGATACGAGTACAGCAGATTTTAAGGTGCTGCTGGCGGGTATGGAAAAGTACCAGGAAATTGCCGGGTTGTCGCCGGAGTGGGTCAGGTCTAACACTCAAAATGTGGTCTTAAAGACGATGTATTTTGTGCCGGAGCCGCGTATTATCGAGCTACTGGAAGCGGCCGGTTTTGAGAAAGTTAGCCGCTTTTACAATGGGTTTTTGCTGGGCGGTTGGATCGCTTTTAAGCAATAGCACAGAAAGGACGCTTGGCGTTATGGCAGCACGTCGTTTGAAAGTGGCAGTCGTAGGGGCGGGGGATATGGGGTTGCGGCACGCTCAGGGTTGGCAGCAGTTGGCGGTCACTACCGGGGGTGCAATCGAGGGAGAACTGGTCGCTATCGTCGATGATGCGCCCGCCCGTTTGGAAGTCGCCCGCGATATGTTCAAGCTGAATAGTAGCGCCCTTTTTAGCGATTACCACACCGCAATTGCTCAGGTGCGGCCCGATGTGGTTTCGGTCTGTGTGCCGACTGCCTTTCACGCCGAGGTCGGCCTGACCGCTATCGAGTACGGCGCACACGTCCTGATCGAGAAGCCATTGGCCCTGACCTTAGAACAGGCCGATACAGTCATCGAAGCGGCCCAAAAGCAGGGGGTCGTGCTGGCAGTCGGGTTTATGCTGCGCTATTCGCCAGGTGTGCAGAAGCTAAAAAGCTGGGTCGAAAGTGGGAAATTTGGCGGGCCGCTTTTCTATGCCGCCGAGGATTTTATGGAAATCCGCCCGAAAATCGTGATGCACCACAAGGGGATTAACGGCGGGCCATTGGTCGATTATTGGTGTCACCATTTCGATCTGTGGAGCCTGCTTTTCAATAGTCAGCCAGTCTCGGTTGCCGGGTACGGAGCGACCTTCGCCACCGGTAAGCCGGAAGTGGCCCAGTTACGCGAACTGGCGATTGATACGGCGGGCGTGATTGTGCGCTATGCCAGTGGCGATGTCGGGCAGCTTAGCACCAGTTGGGGCCTACCACGTGGCCTGAGCCTCGGTATTCTTGAAGCCGACCGCTTGGCCGGGCCGAACGGGATCGCCCTGGGTAACGTCCGCCACAAATTGACCTTGCATGCGCTCGGCCCGGACGGAAAAGAACTGATCGAGGAAGCCCTCAACAACAATGCCGTCTTCTGGCAGGACGAGATCACCACCCTGGCCCAGATCATCACCCAGGGTGGACAGCCTCTAGCCGCTGGTCGCGAAGGTCGCGCCGCTCTCGCCCTCTCTCTGGCGGCTCTCGAAGCGATTGAGAGCGGCGAAACGGTGAGGATTAATTAACAGGGACAGCTAGGATTAACGGGATATTTACGATTTACGATTTACGATTGTAACTGCACACCTGTGTCATTCTGAGGCGGGGGATGACCTGAATTTTGCCAAAGAC
This sequence comes from Chloroflexia bacterium, assembly GCA_038210655.1. Taxonomy (GTDB): domain Bacteria; phylum Chloroflexota; class Chloroflexia; order Chloroheliales; family Chloroheliaceae; genus 54-19. The sequence continues at coordinate 26,092 of JBBQWM010000024.1, read as the reverse complement.
AGTTCCCCGCCGAAGAATCTAGACCCTTCGCTGCGGCTCAGGGTGACAGGATGGTAGGTACTGAGTTGTGGGAGGGATTTCTAATCCCGATTTGGCTCCATCAGGATTGGAAACAAGCAATTATTGATACTATAGAAAGCCTTTAATTGTGGAAGATTTAAGCGTAAAAATCGGATTGGTGGGGGTCGGTCGTTGGGGGCAACAACACGTTGCGGCTATCCGGCGGGCCGAAGGAGCGCAACTGCTGGCCTTGTGTGCCAATAGCGTCGAGAGCGCTACGAAAGCGACCGAAAGCTGGGGCTTGCCCTGCGATACGGATTACGCTACTTTCCTGACCCGGCCCGAAATCGAAGCGGTGGTGCTGGCTTCCCCAAACGGCTTACATTATCGGATGGCAAAGCAAGCCCTGAATGCCGGGAAGCATGTGTTGGTCGAAAAGCCAATGTCTTTCACCCGGCAAGAGTGCGATGAGTTGATTGGGCTGGCTGCCGAGAAAGGGTTGACCCTCTTTCCCGGTCACGAAATGCGCGTATTTACCCTTTGGAACCACTTTAAAGCGTTGCTCGCCCAGGGCGCTATTGGTCAACCTTGCTTTGGTTCGGTCGATTTGCGGCGCTATCCTTATAGCAGTGGGTCGGGTGGGTGGCGGCGCGACCCATCCCAGGTCGGCGATTGGCTTTTGGAAGAGCCGATCCATTACTTCGACCTGATGGTCTGGTATATGGCCCAGAAGCCGACCCGGTTGTACGCAGCCTCCAGCGCTGGACAGCCTGAAAAGGTGGTCTGGCACGAGAATTTCTCGGCTCTGCTTTCGTTCGAGGATGGCAGTTATGTGAATATCACCCGGACGGTCGCTTCCTTTCATTTTCGATTGCAAATCCGTTTTACCGGTAGTGAAGGAACTTTAGAGGGCAGTTGGAGCGCCGCGACCGACCGTAGCCCCGACCCGGTAGCCCACCTGACCTTGCTCCGCTTTGGAGACGCTGCCCCGCAAGAGATCGAAATCAGCCAACAAACCGGCCATGCCTTCGATTTGCATCTTGAGATCGAAGCCTTTGTCGCCGCCGTGCGGGGTCAGCCTTCCATTTTGTCCGGCCTGGACGGGCGGCGGGCGGTCTATCTGTGCCAGGCGGCTGCCGAGTCGTTGAAAAGCGGGCTGCCAGTGGCTCTGGATGACTGGAAATAATTGGAAGTAGCTAAAAGTAGTGGTTTATAGTTTAAGTTTGGTAGAACTGAATGGTGTTGCTTGAGCAACAAGTTAATAGCAAGGAACGAGCGTTATTGAGCCAGAAAGCACTGGCGGTAGGGCTGGCTGAGCATGCCCACTTGCTGCGGGTGGCCCTGAACGAGGCATTTCAAGACGAAGGCACGGACGGCCCCTTGCATGTACGGTGGCGGGTCTTGCACGCTCCGACCCAACCCGCATTGAGCTTTGAGCAATCTGCCGATTTGTATGCTCAGGTGGTTTGTTATGGGTTCTTTGCGGCGCGGAGCATTTGGCCTGATACGACCCTTGATCGTTTTGAGGTTGTGGATAGGTTGCCGCTAACCAGTCCCGTATTGACCGAAATTTTTGGCTATATCGGCGGGGACAGGCTGGATTGGCGGGTGGCGGGGGCGTTGGATAGTCTCGCCGAATGGCTCAACGGGGTCGCCCTCACCGAGATTGAAAGCAGCCCGACTGGGTTGGTGCGCTTTTACGAAGATTTTCTAGCGGTTTACAACCCTGAGTTACGGCAGGCACGGGGGGTTTATTATACGCCGGGGCCAGTCGTTTCTTATATCGTGCGGAGCGTCGATAGCTTGCTCAAGCGTGAGTTTGGGTTAGCAGGTGGTCTGGGCGATGGGGTGCAGGTGCTAGACCCGGCGGTTGGGACCGGCGCGTTCCTTAGCGGCGTGATCGACCACGTTCAGGCGGCCTTCCAGGACGAACAGACAGCGTGGCTAAGATACATATCCCGCGATTTGTTGCCACGCCTAAGTGGTTTTGAGGTATTACTGGCTCCCTGCGCGATAGCTCACCTGACGCTCGGTTTGCAACTGGCTCAGGGCGGCTATACTTTTCAGGCCGGGGCGCGGCTCAATATTTATCCGGCTAACGTGCTGGAAGCCGGTTTCAGCAGTGGGCAAGGTGGGCCGCTCGTTATCGTCGGCAACCCGCCTTACTCCGGCGTTTCGGCAAATATGGCCGGTCTGGGTGCGACGCTGGTGAATGATTACAAAACGGTGGACGGTCAACCGCTCCACGAGCGCAAACATTGGCTACAAGACGACTACGTAAAATTTATTCGCTTCGGGCAACAGGCTATCGAACGGGTCGGGTCGGGCATTTTGGCCTTTATCTCCAATCACGGCTATCTGGATAACCCGACCTTTCGCGGGATGCGCCAAAGCCTGATGCAGACTTTTGACCAGATTTACTTGTTAGACTTGCACGGTAACGCCAAAAAGCGGGAGCGCAGCCCGGACGGGTCGCCCGACGAGAATGTTTTTGACATTCAGCAGGGGGTCGCCATTGGTATTTTCGTCAAGCGGTCGGGGACGGCTAAGATTGATGCCAGGGTCTATCATTCTGAGCTATGGGGCAAGCGGATGGTCGGGGGTGGCAAATACGATTGGTTGGGCCAGCACGAACTTGCCACAACCGAATGGCAACCACTCGCGCCCCAATCGCCCTATTACCTGTTTGTGCCGCAAAATCGCCAGCACAGCCAGGAATATGCTCAGGGCTGGCGGCTGACCGATATTATGCCGTTGCATACGACGGGGGTGCTGACTGCCCGCGACCGCTTTGTGATCGACTTCGAGGATGGGCCGCTCAAGGCTCGCATAGCGACTTTTCTCGACCCACAGCTAGACGATGCGACGGTGCAAGAACGTTTGGCGCTTTCCGAAAACTATTCCTGGCGGGTAAGCGCGGCCCGACGACAGTTGCAAGCCGTTAAAAATTGGGAGTGCGGTTTGACCGATATTCTTTATCGCCCGTTCGATACGCGCCGGATTTTGTATCATCGTGCGGTGGTCTGGCGGGTGCGCGATCAGATCATGCGTCACATGCAAAACGAGAACGTCGGGTTGGTCTGCGCTCGACAACAATCGGTGGGGGGCGAGTGGGCACTGGTTGGGGCGGCGGATAGGATAATCGAGTCGGCCTATATCTCGAACAAGACGGCGGAGATCAACTATCTCTTTCCGCTCTATCTCTATTCAGATCATGGTCGCCTTCCGAACCTGGACGAGCGGTTTATCGCACAATGTTCGGCGCGGCTAGGGCTAACGTTTGTAGCCGATGGGCAGGGCGATTTGCAGACGACTTTTGGGCCGAAAGATATCTTAAACTATATCTACGCTATCTTGCATAAGCCGACCTATCGCCAGCGTTACGCCGAATTTTTGAAGCTGGATTTCCCGCGTCTGCCGCTTCCCTCAAGCTTGCCGCACTTTCGAGAGCTTGGCGAAATCGGCGATGAACTGCTTGCTCTACATCTGGGCCAGCGGCTTGCTTCGCCTATCGTTAGCTTCCCGGTTTCCGGTACTAATCTTGTAGAGATGGTCAAGTATGAGGGACTGGCAAATAGCGGGCGCGTCTGGATCAATCAGACTCAGTATTTTGAGGGGATCAGACCGGAAGTCTGGGCTTTTCGGCAGGGCAGCTACCAGGTGAGCTACAAATGGCTCAAGGATCGCAAAGGCCGCACCCTTACCCAATCCGATGTGGAGCAGTACCGTCGCATCATCACGGCCCTATCCGAAACGATCAGGCTGGTAGAAGGGATGAAAAATGCAGAAGTCAGAATGCAGAATGCAGAATAGAAATGCAGAAGAGAAGTAAGCGCGAAGCATGTATTGTAATCGTAAATCGTAAATCGTAAATCGTAAATCGTAAATCGTAAATCGTAAATCGTAAATCGTAAATCGTAAGTAACTATTCAGCCGTGTCATTCTGAGCGAAGCGAAGAATCTAGATTCTTCGCTTCGCTCAGAATGACACGGTTGAGGCAGGCTGAATAGTTACAATCGTAAATCGTAAATCCTGTCTATCCCTGTTAAATTTCGCGGGGTGTTATGTTCGAGGAGGCGAAGGGTTGCTAAAGATAGGCTTTGTGAATGCTTGTTTGCCGCAGTTGAGCTTTGAGGAGCAGCTTGATTGGGCGGCTGCGAATGGGTTTGGGGCCTTAGAACTGCACGCCGCACCAACTACCCTCAAGGTTGATTTGCACAAAATCGCCGAAGACCGCGATGAAGCGGCCTGGGTGCGGCAGGCGGTCGCCGACCGGGGTCTTGTTATTACCGATATTATGTGGGGCGGGCATCATCTGCACGGCGACCGGGCCAAACGCGAGGCCAGTCAGCATCGTCTGAAGGCTATGATCGTGGCGGCAGCGGCCCTGGAGGTGCCGGTGGTTAGCACCTTTATCGGGCGCGATCCGAGCCTGCCGGTAGACGCTAATATCGAACTGGCAAAGAAAGTCTGGCCCGAACTTTTGGCTTTTGCGGCGGAGCATAATATTAAAATTGCTATCGAGAATTGCCCGATGCTCTACGAATGGCCGGGCGGTCTGAATGTCGCCTACTCGCCGGAGAATTGGGCCATCTTGTTCGAGGCGCTTGACCCGCACGGCGAACGGCTCGGCTTGAATTTCGACCCATCGCACCTGAAATGGCTGGGAATTGATTACATGGAGGCGCTACACCGTTTTGCGCCGAGGGTCATGCGTGTACAGGCCAAAGATGTCGAGATACTGAGCGAAAAGTTGGCCGAAGTTGGCATTTTGGGCGAGGGCTGGTGGCGTTATCGGTTGCCGGGGCTTGGGCAGGTTGATTGGGGCAAATTCGTCGGGGCGCTCTACGAACTGAATTTAGCCGATAAAGTGCTGGCTTTGACTATCGAGCATGAAGACCCGGTTTGGGAAGGCGATGTCGAGAAAGTCCAGCGCGGGTTGGTCTTTGGACGTAAATATTTGAGCCAGTTTGTGATCTAAAAGCGGTCAGCAATTAGCTGGCGGCTGACCACTTTCGGGAGGTAATAAGCATGCAACAGGGAAAGTCACTTGATATAAAGGCGTTGGATACCCCCTTAATAAATAAACGGCCCTGGTTTTACATGTCGGCGCGTACCCGACTGGCTTATATGATGGTTGCGCCTGCCATTATTTTGCTGACCGTAATCGTTTTCTACCCGATTGGGACAGCCTTCTGGTTCAGCTTGCACACCATGAAGCTAAAACGGCCCGGTTTGGGTGAGCCGTTTGTTGGGCTGGAAAACTATGCCAATATCTTCACCGACAGCGAAGGACGTATCTGGTCGGCGATTTTCTTTACGACCCAGTTCGCCATTATCTCGGTGGCACTCGAATTTATATTGGGAATGGCCTTTGCCCTGGTAATGAACCGGGCTTTTGTTGGGCGGGCGATGATAAGGGCGATCATCCTGATCCCCTGGGCCTTAACGACCGTCGTGAGCGCCCGCATGTGGGGCTTGATCTACAACAATGAATACGGCGTTTTGAACGGTATTTTGCGCGGGGCGGGTATCCTTAAAAGCAATGTAAGCTGGACGACCGACCAAAATTATGCTTTTTGGTCGCTGATCGGAGCCGAAGTCTGGAAGGCCACCCCGTTTGTTGCCCTGATTTTGCTGGCGGGCATGCAAGTTATCTCACAAGATATGTACGAAGCCGCCAGGGTCGATGGCGCGACCTATTTCCAGAGCTTCTTGCATATTACGCTGCCATCTTTGCGGGCGACGATCCTGGTCGCGCTCTTATTCCGTACTATCGATGCGGCCCGGGTCTTCGACCTGATTTATGTTTTGACCGGGGGTGGCCCCGGTCGAGTGACCGAGTCGTTGAATATCTACACCTATAAAACTCTGTTTGAGGACTTGAACTTCGGGCAGGGTTCGGCTCAGGCCATTATAACCTTTTGTTACATAATGTTGATCGCCCTGCTCTATATCAAGGTGCTGGGTGCTCGTAAAACTGAGCGTTAGTGTCCTAATGTTTGCTAAATTGAGGAGGTTTTTGAATGGAACGATACGAGGAGAGTAATGTGAAACAACCTCGCAGCCAGCGTCGCCTGTCCCGGCGCGAAGTGATCCGGCTTTTGGGAGTCGGTGTAGGTGGCGCGACTTTGTTGGCGGCTTGCGGCGATCCGACCGCGACCACCGCTCCGGCAGCCACGACTGCCGCCCCAACGACTGCCGCCCCAACTACGGCCTCCGCCGCAACCACCGCCAGTAGTGCTGCGACGACCGCCGCCGCTGCCACCACCGCTGCTGCCGGTAATGCGACGACCGCCGCCGCTATTGCGGTCAAAGGGAGTGGCAAGGTTACGGTTGCTACCGGGCGCGACCCATCCGGGACGCTCAAGAAGCTGATCGACGATTTTAACAAGCTTAACAACGGCATTACCATCGCTTACGAGGAATTGCCGCAGGATAGCACCCAGAACAAGGAGAAATATACGACCGCTTTTGCCGCAAAGGACTCGTCCTATGATGTGATTGCGGCGGATATTCCCTGGGTTCCCGAATTTGCTTCGGCGGGTTGGCTACTTCCGCTCGACAAATTTATGACCCCCGATTTCCGCAGCCAGTTCTACGAAGGTACGCTGGAAGGCTCAACCTTTAAGGAGAAACTTTACGGTATTCCCTGGTACATCAACGTTGGATTGCTCTACTACCGCAAGGATATTTTAGATGCTGCCGGGGTGAAGCCACCGAATACCTACGAAGAACTGGTTGATGCAGCGACTAAATTGCAAAAGCCCGATCAGGGTCTGTATGGCTTTATTCACGGCGGTTTCCAGAACGAAGGCTTGAGCGCCAACTGGCTGGAAATTTTGTGGGGTTATGGCGGCGAATTCTGGGACCCCAAAACCGGCGATGTCACGGTCAACAAGAACGATGCAGGCGAGAAGGCCCTTCAGTGGTGGTACGACAACATCTATACTCGCAAGATCACGCCGGACAAAGTAGCGGGCTGGAAGTCGCCGGACATCCGGGCGGTCTTTAACGAAGGTAACGCGGTCTTTATGCGCGACTGGTTTGACGGCTATCAGCCTTCACAGGTGGCTACTTCTAAAGTAGCCGGGAAGGTCGGGGTCAAGCCGATGGTAGCGGCGGCGGGCCAGAAAGCCTCAGGCTGTCTGGGCAACTGGTACATGGGCGTGTCGTCGTTCAGCAAGAACCAGGAAGCGGCCTGGTCGGTGGTGCAGTACTTTACCGGGGCGCAGGGTTCGGCAGTGCGGGCGCTCGGTACTGGCCTGCCACCGGGCAACAAAGTAGCCTTCCAGAACAAGGAGTTGCAGGATAAATATCCCGCCTTCGCCTTCCTCAACGATGTTCTGACCAGCGCCAAGCCCCGCCCGGTCACACCGGCTTACAACGAGATTTCCTCGAAAGTAATCCAGGTCTACGTGGCGAACGTGCTGGCTAACAAAGCTAAACCGAAAGAAGCGGCCCTGGCAATGGCCGAAAAAGCTAAGCCGATTCTGGCGGAGTTTAAGTAAGAAATTAGAGATTAGAGATTAGAAATCAGGTTCTAGCTGGTTTCTAATCTCTAATCTCTAATTTCTAATTTCTAATTTCTAATTTCTTACTTCTAATATCTACATGAAAAATATTCTTATAACCGAATTTATAGACGAAGTTGGGCTGGAACTGCTCCGCCGGACAGAAGGCGTGGACTTGCACTATGCCCCGGAGTTGGTGCGCGACCGGGCCGGACTGTTGGTCGCCCTGTCCGAGGTAGACGGCCTGATTGTGCGAAACCAGACCCAGGTCGATGCTGAATTAATTGCGGCGGCCCCGGCCCTCAAGGTAGTAGGGCGGTTGGGGGTTGGGTTGGATAATATTTCACAGCCGATTTTGAAAGAGCGCGGAATTGGGTTGGTCGTGCCGTTTGGCGCGAACGCCAACGCCGTCGCCGAATGGACATTAGGCGCAATGTTGGCGCTGGCCCGGCGGTTTGTCCCGGCTACCATTTCGACTGCCGGAGGTGGTTGGCAACGCAGCTTGTTCGGCGGTGAAGAATTGAGTGGTAAGACGCTGGGGCTGATCGGCTTTGGCGATATTGCCCACCGGGTAGCTCGTCGCGCTCTGGCTTTCGAGATGAAGTTGGCGACTTACGACCCGTATCTGGCAACGGCGGTGGTGTCCGAATGGGGCGAACGACTAACCCGCTACGAGCGAATTGAGGATTTGCTGAGGGTTAGCTATTTTGTCAGTTTGCACGTCCCTCTGACCGATGAAACCCGGCATTTGTTGAATGCGGAACGGTTGGCGCTTTTGCCTTCGGGCGCGTTTGTTATCAACAGTGCCAGAGGTGGTTTGGTAGACGAAGTGGCCTTGTTAAACGAGTTGATGAGCAATCGGCTAGGCGGTGCGGCCCTCGATGTGCGCGAGAAAGAACCGCCCACTCAACCTGACCCGTTTGCCCAGGACGGTCTTAATGCCCTACTTACTCCCCATGTCGCCGGGCTAACCGGGGAAGCCCAACGCCGGATTAGCCTGGAAGTAGCTCAGGCTGTCCTCGATCATCTGCAAATAAGCCACTAGGAACAAACATAGGCCGGATGAACCCCAGATTTAGCTGGCTGTGTTCATCCGGCCTTTTCTTGTGTAAATAATAGTGTGAGCCAGGCTCTTTTTTTGGAAAGTGCGGATGTAGTAACGAACTAATTCCCGGCTGATAATTGTGAAAGGAGTGTAAAGGGGATGGCGCTCTATGTATTTGCCTATGATGAACCGGTGATTTGCCGCGAGTGTGGGGCCAACGATTTTACTTTGCTACAAGCTACCCACCAACTACGTTGTAATTGCTGCCTGGCTTGCTTTATCGAGCAGGAACTGGTCGAAGAAGCGGTCGAAACTATGACCGATTATATCAGGAGTAATGGTATCACCGAACGGCTGACCCCTTCGGTCGCTTATCATCCCCAGGCCAGCGATTACAATAAGACCAGCACTCTGACCGCTCTGATTACAGCCTTACAAATCCTGTCCTATCCGCAGGCTGCTGAATCAAAGGATTGGTATCGAGCTATTGGAATGCTCAAAGCCGGTATTGACCGCGAACGGCTCAAACAGGTGTAGGGATTTACGATTTACGATTTACGATTTACGATTGTAGGTACTGATTTGTGGTAGGTGCTGAGGTGTGGGAGGGATTTCTAATCCCGATTTGGCTTTATCGGGATTAGAAATCCCTCCCACACCTGATTTCTAATCTCTAATCTCTGATTTCTAATCTCCAATCTCCAATCCCCCTTAGAAAAAGGACTCTACCTGGCTAAAACGGCTGGTTTCCTCATCGGTCTCCAGATGTAGTTCAAACATCTCCATTGCCCGGCGAGCGCTATAACTGAGCTTGCTTTTCTGCAAGTCCATAAAACCCTGGCGCGGAATACGGGCCGATAGCAACGGACTTTGATAGGTTAATGAACCATCGAAAAGCTCGTCAAACGGGTCTGGCTCACGCTGAGTAAAGGCCAACCGTTGCTTATCTTTGGAGAGCGTTTTAAGTTGAAGTTGTTCCGTTTTCTGGCGAGCTTTTTCGGCTTTTTCGCGGGCCTTGCGTTCTTTAGAGGTTTCGATGTGCGGAAGATTAGCCGGGTCAATCCGGCGCAGACCAACCTCCCGCTGGAATTCCTCAGTTTCATCCACCACGGTCAGGCCGTTGATCGGTTCGCTACCCATCTGAAGCAAAGTTAGCTCGATCTGTTGCACAAAGGGTAATTGCTCAAAACCGTTGACCAGATAGTACCCGGCTTTAGAACAGACTAAATCTTCATACTCTCGAAAGAAGCTCAACCGCCCGCGCTTGGTTCGGGCCGCTATCGGCAATTTACCCGGCTTTGGCATTTGGGCCTTGAGACGTAGCGTGAAATTGGGTCGGTCGTAGTCAAAGAAGATCAGCGGTTCGTCGCAAAAACCGAGCATCAGCATATCGATCAGAGCTTGCTGTTCCTGACGAGGAAGCAGGGTTGTCCGGGTCGTTTCGGCCCGTTGGATTACTTCCTGGCGAAAGTTATCCAGCGAAGCTTTATCCAGGACTGGCAGCAGTGGATATTGAAGAAAAAGTTCGAGCTTCCCTTCACCCCCGGTAAAGCCGACCGACTCGACCATCTTCTTTTGCATATAATAACCTTCCTCAATAAAATAGAGCGGCAGTTGGAGCGATTGCTCGGTACGCGCTCCGCTATTAAAGAACAAGGTTCGTTCGTTATAATCGATGTAAAAGGCATCTTCTTTGAACCGGGTGGTAAAGAGGCCGCTTTGGGGAGTGCGTCGTAACGGCATCCGCCCATGAACTATATAGCGCCGACTGTCCAGCACTTTTCCGTCACCTTTCCAGTTTAAAACCGATCCCAACGCTTTTGTAGGGGCGACCCTGGGTGGTCGCCCTCGGAGACCATGCCGGGTGTTCACGAGCGACCACCCAGGGTCGCCCCTACCAGGATCGGTTCTTATAGTTTTAATGCACCATTGTAACGGCAGTACGGGTCACGTAGCCGTTGCTGACTTCCGGAATGAGACACCATACATCGTCCGACCCGATCAACTCACCGTGCGTTTCGGCTGTAACTTGATAGCGTCGGTTGCGGTCGGCGCTGAGGCTCGCCAGGATCGGATAACCTCGGCCCGGCCCACTGCGTACCGTCGCTTTGCCGCCTGCCACGATCACCTGATAACTCATTGCAATATTTTGGATCTGCGGGGTCTGGGCTACATCGAGGCCCATTTTTAATCTTACTCTGGCAACCAACCGGTCGAAAGGGAAAAACGGCCCCGGACACTGTTTATGTTCGCCGACCTCGTAATGGCCTACTATATGATTACGGTCGGGCGCTATTCCCCACCTGTCACACCAGTAGGCGCACATATCCGCCGACCGTTCCAGTTGAGCATCGCTGATGACTTTGTCGTGGAACCCGGCGTGTTCGATGGTCAGCGAAATATCGTTGGTATGAATGTCCCGCTTGTACAAATCCTCGATCACCGGGTTAGCATGGTTGATCGGTTCAGTCCACCGGCCATTGGTCCAGACCGTATCTTCGTCTTTCATCAAGCGGATAAGTTGGTCAGCCACTTTGGGCGGGTTCCAGATGGTGCAATCGGAGTCGATATTTTTAAAATACTCGGCCAGGTCGTTTGTACCTTCCTGAATGTGCATAACCAACAAAACTGGCTTTAGTCCATTGGGCCGACCCCGACCCGCTTTGCCGGGTAAAAGTTTGTCAATAATCGGAGGTGCTGCAACTGGCATATCTAATTCCCTTTCCATATAACGCCGTATTTTGTAAAATACACTTGCTAAGTTTAAGGCTTGGAGATGACCCGAAGTTGCTGCGGTGCTTTTTTGGCAGCCGCTTTTCACACTATAGCATAGCCGGTTTCTTTGTCAATATTGACAGGCTTCTATGCTAATAGTACAATTTATCACAAATCTTGATAGGCACGAGCCTATTTTTGGCGTGTAAAAACTAACCGGCAGCCGCTATCACGCTCCATTAGGGGTAGAAGTTGACTGCTGATAGCTGACAACTGACAGCTAATCGCAAAGAGAGGCTATAAAAATGCTCAAGGTATTGGTGAGCGACCCAATTGCAAAGGAAGGGCTGACCCGGTTGCGCGAGGCTGGGGCCGGATTGGAACTCGAAGTTGAAGTCCGTACTGGGCTACCAAAGGACGAGTTGCTCAAGATTATCGCCGACTATGATGGGCTGATCGTGCGGAGCGAGACGAAAGTAACGGCGGAGCTAATCCGGGCGGCCACTCGCTTGAAAGTGGTGGCGCGGGCCGGGGTCGGGGTCGATAACGTCGATGTTCCGGCGGCGACCGAGCGTGGTATTATCGTGGTTAATACCCCCAGCGGCAACACAATTGCGGCCTGCGAACAAGCCTTTGCCTTGCTTTTGGCGACTGCTCGTAAGCTGGTTCCGGCCCACGTCAGCATGCAATCCGGCAAATGGGAGCGCAAGCAGTTTATGGGAGTCGAGTTAGCCGGTAAGACCCTGGGTATCGTTGGTCTGGGGCGGATCGGAACTGAATTGGCTTATCGGGCGACCGCTTTTGGCATGAAGCCGATTTCGTATGACCCTTTTGTAGCGGCTTCGTATGCCGAAAAGCACGGGATCGAAATGACGAGTCTGGATGAGCTTTATCGTCGGGCCGATTTTATCTCAGTCCATTCGCCCCTGCTACCCGAAACCTATCATCTGATTAGTACGGCTGCTTTTGAACTTATGAAGCCGGGAGTGCGAATTATCAATGCGGCGCGGGGTGGTATTATCGACGAAGAGGCGTTGGCCGAAGCCCTCAAAAATGGTAAAGTGGCGGGGGCCGGTCTGGATGTTTTTGAGCAGGAACCGCCCCCGTCCGATAACCCACTTTTGAGTCTACCCAATGTCGTACTGACTCCTCACCTGGGAGCCAGCACCGAAGAAGCCCAAATCAAGGTAGCCGTCGATGCCGCCGAGTCGGTCGTAGCCGCCCTTAACGGCGAGTTGGTGCCGAACGCGGTCAACTTGCCCGGCCTGAGCCGAGAGAGACTGGCCTTTTTGAAGCCCTATCTAGTGCTGGCTACCAAGCTGGGCCGGTTGGGAACTGCGCTTTCGGATGGTGCGGTAGAGCAGATCGAAGTGCTTTGCCAGGGCGAAGTGTTGCCCGACCACGCCAAGCTGATTTGCATGGCGGCGTTACAGGGGTTGCTCGAAACTGGGGCTAACCCGGATGAGCCGGTTAATCTGATTAATGCCCGCTCGGTGGCGGCCCGCCGGGGGATCGAGGTTATCGAAAAATCTACCCAGGAGGAAGGCCATTTTACCGGCCTAACGATCTCGTTACAGGTTAAAGCGCATACCGGCAGCGTGGTGCAAGGTGCCAAATTGCCTCCGACGGGGTTGCGTACCTTCGAGGGAACCCTTATTAACGGTGAGCCTCGGATCGTCAGTATCAACGACCTCATGCTAGATGTAACTCCTTTTGGTTATTTGCTGGTCAGCCGTCATACCGACCGCCCCGGTATTATTGGCAAGGTTGGGATGGCGCTCGGTACTCACGGGATTAACATCGCCTCGATGGAGGTCGGGCGGCGGTCGCGGGGTGGCGAGGCGGTTATGATCCTCAATATCGACGATCAGGTCGAGAATGCGATCCTTGAAGAACTCAACCAGATTGACGGCGTGGAGAATGTGCGCTTCGTTGACCTGGGAGAATAAGAACCTATCCGAAAAACCTAGTGAAGCAGCTTCTTACAAGGCCGTTTTTTGCGGGACATTGCTCTGTTTGTATACGATGATTGCAGGTATAAGTATAGTCCTATGCTCAATCGGTTTTCTTGGCTTTTTTGATTTAAACGGCTTTTAGCCGACTTAGATAAGACAATTCAGGGGAAATAGGATATAATTTGAACAGGGTGTCTGCTACTAAATTAGAGGCGGTTTTTTGGTGTCTTTTTTAATGTTCTACTCTCTCAAACTCTTTGGGGATGTTAAAATCGATCCAACAAAACCAGTCCAGCATTGAAATATTGATTGATAAATTGGGTGAGTCGGATAATTTCGATGAAGAGACTAATTCAAAACAGGTTTCTACTTTCATTTGTTCTGCTTGCCCTACTATTAATCACCATTGGGGTAGTTTCGTATTGGAGTGTGTTTAACTTTGCCAATACCTCGAATGCTGTATCTCATACCCAGGTAATAATAGAAAAACTCGAAAATATTCTTTCCGAACTCAAGGATGCCGAAACCGGGCAACGGGGTTATTTGTTGACCGGACAGGAAAGCTATTTAGAGCCTTACGACCTGGCTTTACCTATGATTCCGCAGAAGCTGGCAGACCTACGTAACTTAACCGCCGATAGCTCTAAACAACAAATTGCTCTAACCAGGCTTGACTCCTTGATTGTCTCTAGGCTGGGTATTCTTAAAGAAGTGCTGAATGTGCGCCGAGAACAGGGTTTGGAAGCCGCCTTGAAGCTGGTAAAGACCGATCAGGGTAAGCAAACTATGGATGCTATCCGTCAGGTCATTAAAGAAATGGATAGCGAAGAGCGGGTTTTACTGGAGCAGCGCCAAAGTCAGCAGCAAATCAGTAACCAAACTACTCTAATTCTTGTTACTTTATTGCTGGTGCTTAACTTTTGCTTTTTCGGTCTAGTTTATTACTATTTTAACCGTGATATAGCTAACCGCAGGCAGGTGACGCTCCAATTGCAGTCTTATAATACTGAACTTGAGAAACGGGTCTCAGACCGTACCGCTCAACTCAAAGATACCAATAAAAATCTGGAAAGTGAAATAGTAGAGCGCAATCAGACTGAAAAAACCTTACGGTTTTTGACCGAAGTAAGTACACTATTGGCCTCTTCGCTCGATTACGAGGCTACTTTGCAACGGGTTGCCGCTATTACGGTTCCGCTTCTAGCCGACTATTGTATGTTTGATCTGGTAAAAGAAGAAAGCCAGTACACTTTCGAGCGTGTGGCACTTGCCCACAGTGACCCGCAAAAAGAAGCTTTAATACGAAAAATAGATTGTAGTTACCAGCCAGAAGTACATTTTCATCCCCTCACTCAGGTCTTAAACAGTGGGGAACCAGAACTCGTAACCGAGATAACCCCAACCATGCTTCAGGCTCTGGCCTACGATCCTGAATACTTAGCCCTGCTTCAAACCTTGAACCCTCATTCGATAATGAGCGTGCCACTCATGATAAGGGATTATAAGATAGGGGTACTGACGCTCGGCTGCTCCGATTCGGGGCGGCACTACGAAACTAAAGATTTAGTGATAGCAAAAGAAGTAGCCCGCCGGGCAGCGATCAGCGTTGATAATGCCAGACTTTTTGAGGAAGCTCAAAAATCTCTATCTAATCAAAAAGAACTCGATTATCTCAAAGATTTGTTTATGTCGATGGTCGGTCACGAATTGCGCACGCCCCTTACCTCTATCCGAGCTTACGCCCAAATGATACAGCTTACTCTGGTCAAACAGATCGAAGCCGCCGCTTGTGAACAAGCTCAGACGGCGCAAGCTAAATCACTGCGCTCGGTTGAAAATATTATCCGCCAGACCTACCGCATGAACGAAATGATTAAACAACTGCTCGATTTTTCGCGTGTTCAGGGTCAGAAAATGGGATTCAACTTTACCTCAGGCATTAATATTGTAGAATTGGTGGAGCAGATAGTGGAGCGGCAACGTCTTACGACCAATGACCACATCCTGGTGTTTGAAACGCAAGAGAAAGAAATCCTGGCGACCTACGACCCAGACCGGCTAGAGCAAGTTCTGGATAATTTGATAAACAACGCGATAAAATACAGCCCGCCTGATACCACCGTTACGATCAGAATTGAACAACCTAAGCAAGAAGCGGGAGAAATAATAATAAGTGTGAGCGACCAGGGTTTTGGTATTTCGGAAGGAACCCAGGTTCATGTCTTTGAGCGTTTCTACCGGGTGCAAAGCAACAATAATCCCAAAGTGGATGGCCTGGGGCTGGGCTTATATATCAGCTACGAGATAATTACTCAGCAAGGTGGGCGAATGTGGCTTACCAGTCAAGTGGGCCAGGGCAGCACCTTTTATATTGCACTACCTCTTAAACCACCGCAATCCTTTTCAACTGTCACGGATGCGGCTATAACACTCTAGCCGTTTAATATAAAGAAATAGGACAAGGTATAATATAGGCGGGTATCTTTTCGATTCCGGTGGCGGTTTCCCTTGACTAAAGGTCGGGCCAGGGTTTAGCATAGCAGATGATTCAGAACGATTAAGTATTTTTAAAAATAGAAGGGAAGGATAATTCCTTTGTTAGAAAATATCGCTAGTCAGATCGAAAGTAATCAGAACGGTAACGCTTATACAGCGGTTGGTCATTCGGTCAAGCGGGTCGATGGCCCCGAAAAGGTTAGCGGACAGGCTCTTTATGCCGCCGATCTGAACCTGCCCGGCCTTTTACATGCCCGGTTGGTCTTGAGTTTGCACGCGCACGCTCGGATAAAAAAGATTGATATTGCGGCGGCCCTAAAAGTGCCGGGAGTAGTGCGGGTGATTACGGCGGGGGATTTGCCGATCAAGCTTGAAAAAGCCGAGTCGCGCAGACGTAATCCGTTGGCAAAAGATGAGGTGATTTACTACGGACAGCCGGTCGCTATCGTGTTGGGCGAGACTGAGGCGGCGGCTTTGGATGGGGTTGAACTGGTCGAAGTCGAATATGATGTACTACCGGCGGCAACAAATCTGCTCGATGCCATCAAACCAGACGCACCCCTGGTTCAGCGCAAGCCTTCGCATGGTGCCGATGAGGAAGCTCAGATGCACTCGGCAGGCGCTCCCGGTGCTTCATCGGAAGATGAGCAAAAAAAGCAACCCGGCAACGTCTCGAATACCATGCATCTTAAACGTGGTGATGTCGAAGCCGGTTTCGCCGAGGCTGCCGCTATTTCGGAGCGAACTTACTATGCTCCGGCAGTCCATCAAAGCTATATTGAAACCCAATCGGTGACGGTTGCTCCCGATCCGCTCGGTGGCCTGACTATTTACACCAGTACTCAGGCCGGGTTCTATTGTCGTCAGGAAGTCGCCCAGGCCCTCGATATACCGCTCAATAAGGTAAAAGTGGTCACGATGATGGTTGGCGGGGCCTTTGGAGGCAAATTCGTATTGATCGAGCCACTGGCGGCCGCTCTTGCCAAACTTACCGCCCGCCCGGTTCGGTTGGCCTTCTACCGTATGGAAGATTTGCTGGCTTCTAACCCGGCCCAGGACGGTCTGATCGAACTGAAGCTAGGAGCGCGGGCCGACGGTACCTTGTGCGCTATGAAAGCAAGAGTCGTCTTTGATAGTGGGATTTATCCCGGCTCACCTTTCTGGGCGGCAGGTTCGTTGTGCATGTCATATCGGCTTCCCAACTTTGATATAGAAGGGGTCGAAGTGCTGACCAATCGAGTCAACGTTGGGGCCTATCGTGCGCCCGGTTCTCCTCAGATCACTTTTGCTGCCGAAGTAGCGATGGAAGACCTGGCTCATCAGTTGGGGCGCGACTCGGTTGAATTTCGGTTGCAAAACTGCGTTGTCAAGGGCGACCTGAACAACAGCAACCGGCCCTGGCCCCTGATCGGCCTAAAAGAGTGCCTGGAAGTATTGCAACAGCATCCGGCCTACCTTAACCGCCACGCCAAGCAACCGGGCGAAGGGGTTGGGATCGCGGTCGGAGGTTGGGGCGGCGGGTTAGAACCTGCTTCGGCGCTTTGCCGTCTGGATCACGATGGTAACTTTACCCTGACGGTTGGGGTCAGCGATATTTCGGGGGTCAGCACTAGCTTACGTTCGATAGCGGCGGAAGTATTGGGGTTGCCACCCGAAAAGGTGACAATCGTGCTGGCTGACACCGATAGCGCCCCTTACGCCGGAGGTAGCGGCGGCAGCAAGACGCTCTACACGGTCGGGGCGGCGGTTCTCAAGTCGGCAGAGGATGCCCGCGAACAGATTAAGCAGATTGCTGCCAGCGAACTCGAAGCGGCCCCGGCAGACATCGAACTGAAAGATGGCAAAGCCAGTGTCAAAGGCTTGCCCTCGCGTTCGGTTGATCTGATTACGATAGCCCGCAAGTCGATGAGCTTTGGCGGTCGGTATATGCCGGTACTGGGCAACGGTGCCAGCGCCCAAACCCAGCAAGCCCCCGGCTTTGCGGCGCATCTGGCCCGCGTCAAGGTCGATCAGGAGACCGGCGATGTTACAGTGCTGGATTATGTAGCAATCCAGGATGTCGGTTTTGCGATCAATCCGGGCGAAGTGCGCGGCCAGATCCACGGTGGGGTCGTTCAGGGTTTAGGCTGGGCGCTCTACGAGCAGATGGTCTACGACGAGAACGGTACGCTTTTGAGCGGCAGTTTGATGGACTACGCTTTGCAAAACGCCAGCCAGGTCCCCAATATTGATGTCCACCTGGTCGAAGTCGGCTCCGAAACCGGGCCTTTCGGCGCACGTGGCGTAGGCGAACCACCGATCATTCCTGGTGGTGGCGCGATCACCAACGCTATTTACGATGCGACCGGGGTCTGGCTCGACCAAATACCGGCTACCCCGGAGCGCGTGCTAATGGCGCTACACAAAAAATAAAGGGTGAAAGAATAAAAAAGGATCAGGCTATGTCCTGATCCTTTTTTATTCCGTCGATTGCTTTCATCAAACAATCTAAGAGCTAATTTAAAATGTCATTATTAAAACTGTGGTAAAGCCAGCGGTGGAAGTGGTATACTCCTAGCGCAGCTTTCTTTTATCAAAACAGTGTGCAAAAGGAGTAACCAATGCCCCGGAATACTAACATTCTCTTGATCCGTCACGGCGAGAAGCCCACCGATCCTACCGATCTAGGCTTAACGGCAGCTGGTAAGGCGCGGGCGATGGCCTATGTTAGTTACTTCCAGAATTTTCAGATCAATTCTGCGCTTATTAAGCTCGATTACCTTTTTGCTACCGCTCAATCTTCGCACAGTAACCGCTCTTACCTGACCATTCAACCTTTAGCACTACAACTTAATCTTAAGATCAACAACCTTTTTACGGATAGTGATAAGGACATTGCTGAGTTGGTTAACTATATTCAAACCAGTTCAGAGTTTAATGGAGCCAACATTTTAATCTGCTGGCATCACGAAAAACTGCTTGAGATTGCCAAAGCTTTGGGAGCATTACCCAATACGCTTCCGAAAAATTGGCCGGATGAGGTATATGGATGGCTTATCCAGCTAATCTACAATGCTAATGGGACCTTAATTACCTCAACCACTCTTGAAGAAAAATTGATGTACAACGATCACCACGACCCTCCCCTTACTTAGTTGCCTGGATTTAGCTAAAATAGCCCTATGAGCTGTCATAGGCGACCCTGGTAGTCGCCCCGACCACTCCAATGTCTCTGCCACTTGCGGTAGACCGCTTTAGCGCGATAATTGGTCTTTTGGGATGACCAGTTGAGCGCCGCGCTCGGTTGGTTGCCATTTGCGCTTGTCGGTGCGGCGGAGTAGTCCGGCTTCTTCCAGCCCTTGCAGAGCCGCTTCGATCTCTTTCTCTCCCCCCAGACGGACATTCAGGTTTAATAAATCCAAGTTTGTAAGCAGACCTGGGCTGCGCTGAATAATAAATAAAAGCCGCTTCTGTAATTTGCTCAATGGTTTGGGTTGGATTTCCTGGGGTTCCTGGTTCATACTCATCGCTCTAAAATCTCCTTTCGTAACGTTTATAAAGATAGCAGAATATTATAAGGTTCTTCATTCTAGTTTTGCGGGCCGAACACTTAGGCCCCTATTGTACCATTTTCTGCAAATTCCAAAAAGTTAGCCGTTTTACCCATGTGCAGGCCGAAATACTTTTTCTACTTTATCTAATCTGGTATACTTAAGGTAAAGTATTTAGAGGAACCCTGATTAGGTTGTAGGGTAGTTGTAAGATTGCAAAAGGTGTTCTGTAATGGCTGAAGATCGTCGTAAAAAACTGGAAAAGAATTTATCTGAAGCTTACGAGATTATCTCGGAAGCCGAAAGTATGCTGCTCACTTCGGAAAGCCCCAAAGAGCGAATCAGGCTCAAACGGGATATTGAAGATGCTCGCGAACAGATTGAGCAATTTCAATCCGAATTGGATGCCCTTAGTTCTAGCAACTCGAAGGGTGGTGTGAGCGGTGGTAGACCCCGTCTGTGTCCTTCGCCGCCTTCGCGTCCAGATAATTTTGGTGGTCGGGCGACCGATCTGGAAGAATTGAAGACGCGCTTAAAATCAACTGTTGGTAACAGTTTGATCTCGATCCAGGGGCTAGGTGGGATTGGTAAGACCGTATTGGCTCGTCAGCTTGCCCACGAACTATTCTATAATGACAAGGTCTTTCGGGCCGTGTTGTGGGCCGACGTGACGCTTAACCCCAGCCCTCTGAATTTGCTGCTGAGTTGGGCCTCGTATGCCGATGATAATTTCACGCCCGGTTCACAGCCTTTGCCCCAACTCGCCCGTCAGGTCAAAGCGATGCTGGAAGGCTTGATTAAAGACCAGTGCGAAGCCTGTGAGCCGCCCCGCACCCTGGTAGTCCTGGACGATGTATGGGATAACGGGGTTGACACGGTGCGCCTATTACGCGAAGCCTGCCCCGCCGAATCGACCGTTTTGATAACCAGTCGCTCGAACGCGCTGGCGATCCGCCTGGGAGCGCAAAACCTGGGCCTGGGTCGCCTGGAAAATTCGGAAGGGGTGGATCTGTTAAAAACCTATCTACCGAGTGCCGACCCGAAAGTTCTGGCTGAATTGTCGGAAGTATTGGGCGGGCATCCCCTGGCGTTGGCGCTGGCGGCCAAGCGGGTGCTATCCAAAGCGAACCAGGTCAAAGCCCTGGTCGAGCAGGTCGTAGCCTACCGAAGTGGGTTGGCGGCAGGGACCGACTTTAGCAAATTAAAGTTGGAACAGGGCGAAGGCCGCGAAGATAACCTGACCCTGGCCCTCTCTTACAGTCTATCCGAACTCGAAAAAGACGATCAGGCCCGCTTCCTGGCGTTAGGGGTGTTGGCCTACAACCAGCCTTTTAATTTGCCAATGCTGGCGGCGCTCTGGGATGTCGATGCCAGCGATGTGGAGGATTATTGCGATCATTTGCGGCTTCTCTCGCTCTTGGAAGTTGATAACGGAACTAGCAGCAACTATGGCGATGGCTGGTATCGCCAACATCCCCTGTTGCAATCTTATGCGATGGGTTTGCTAAAAGTCGATCCAACCCAGACCGCTGTCCGTTATCGTTACGAAAACCACGTAATCGAGTTTACGGCTAAGTTCAACCAGTTGCCGCCCGAAGAATGGGGCCAGTTAACCCCCTATCTTCCACACGTCCATACGGTTGGGTTAGGGTTGACGGCCCAGGTCGCCGAAGGTACGCCGAGCGACGAATTAGCCCGCCGCGCTTTGCAGTTTGCGATCAATACCCGGCGCTACCTGGACAAGCGGCGCGAGGTACGCCAACTTGATTGGCTGGAAATGGGCCTGACCTTGAGCCGGAAGTTAGCCCAGCCACACGAGGAAGCTCACTTTTTGGATATATTGGGCCAGGTACATTCTTCGCTGGGCGACAAGAACAAAGCCTTGAGCTATTTAGAGCAAGCTCTCAAGTTCTGGCGTTCGCAGAGCGACCAGGATGGCGAAGCGAATACCCTTAACAATATCGGGCGGATCTATGCCGATTTGGGCGAAAATGCTCAGGCAGTCGGCTATTTCGAGCAGGCTCTACCACTCTCGCGGGCGGTGGGCGACCGTAACGGGGAAGCCGCGACGCTGGATGCTATTGGCTGGGTTTACGCTGATTGGGGCGACGAAACGCACGCTCTGGAATTTTACGAGCAGGCCCTACCGCTTTGGCAGGCGGTGGAAGACCACGACGGCGAAGCGAATACGCTCAACAATATCGGGCGGGTGTATGCCGACCGGGGCAAACACAAAAAAGCCCTCGAATATTATAATCAGGCTTTAGAGTTATATCGTTCGGTTGGCAACCAGGGCGGTGAGGCCAATACACGCAACAATATCGGTCTGTCCTACTCGGCGCAGGATGGGCAGATGCAGATGATGGCTTATTACGAGCAGAAATTGCCGTTACTTAGGACCGAAGAAGGGGTAGAGCATTTTGAGCAAACCCTGACTTTTTCGGGCAAAGTCACTCGTTTAAATGAGAAATCGCCCGCCCTGGAATATTACAATCAAGCCCTGGAACTCTATCAAGCCGTAGGCGACCGAACTGGTGAAGCTGCGACCCTCGGCAATATTGGGCAGGTTCATTCGGCCCAATACAAACATCAGCAAGCTCAACAGTGTTACGAACAGGCCCTGACCCTTTACCGCACTATCGGCGACCGGGGTGGGCAGGCTAACATCCTGACCAATATGGGCCGTTTGGCGGCTCGTCAAAGCGACAATGCCGGAGCGCTCAAATATTACCAGCAAGCTCTGCCGCTTTATGGCGCAGTGGACGACTGGGGCGGGGAAGCGTTGGTATTGACCAATATCGGGCGGGTTTTTTCTAAAATGGGCGATAAAACTCAGGCTCTCGACTATTACCAGCAAGCCCTTCCTTTCCTGCAAGCGGTTGGCAACCAGGAAGCCGAGGCGACCGTCCTGAACAATGCCGGGGTCCTCTACTGGCAACTGGGCGAACATAAGAAAGGTCGAGAGATGGTCGAGCAGGCCCTGACGATCTTCCAGACGCTCATGTCGCCTACCTCCGAAGTGGTCGAAGAAGCTCTGAGCCAGATGGAAGAGGAACAGAGCGTCTGACTTAGGGACAATTAACAGGGATAGACAGGATTCACAGGATAAAAACGGTTTTTTCCTGAATGTATCGCTTCCTAAACATTTTGAATATAGCCTGGAAAGTTTTGTAGAAAACTTTCCAGGCTATATTTTTGGCTAATTTGGGCTGGAGATTCTTCGGTCGCTGTTCCTGCTTTTAACTCTGTGCAAAAACTGCTCCTCAGCATTTCCCCCAACCCCTTGACAATACCCACCGGGGGTATTATAATATCCTTAGATAGATACCCTACCAGGGTATAGTAGAGTAAAATAAAATGGATAGACCCAGTTTATCCCGGTTAATGTTAGGAAAGAGGTAGAAAATGGCTTCTTATGGATCGGACAAAGAAAAGATTTTAACCCGGTTGCGCCGGATCGAAGGGCAGACTCGTGGGTTGCAGCGCATGGTAGAAGAAGATAAATACTGCGTAGATATTCTGACCCAGGTTGCCAGCGTTCAGGCCGCCCTCGAACAGGTCTCGCTTTTGCTGATGGAAGATCATATGCGGCATTGCGTGACCGAGGCGATCCAGGAAGGTAACGGCGCAGAGAAAATCAGCGAAGTAATGACCGTCTTAAAACGCTACGTCAAGTCTTGAGTTACTTTCGTAAGTAAAGTTCTAAAATCTTCAAGCACAACGAAAAGGTGAGGGAAAAATGTCACAACTTATAAACGGGCCATCCGCCCAGGATCGAAGTAGATCTGAACATAACCAGTTGGCAGATACCGCGACGGTTACGCTCGAATTGGAAGGCATGACTTGTGCCAGTTGCGTCAACCGGATCGAAAAGAAGCTAAAAAAGGTGCTGGGCGTAGCTGAGGCTAATGTCAATCTGGCAACCGAAAAAGGTACGGTCAAATACAATCCAGCCCAGGCCGATGTAGCGACCTTGCTAAAAGCGGTCGAAGCGGCGGGCTACCGGGCCACTCCCTTAGAAGAAGAAGTTTCGCGGTCTGCCCCGGCCCCGGTTATAGCAATAGCAGAAAATACTACTATCGATAAAACTAATATCAAAACTAATATCGATAAAAAAGAGGATACGGCCCCAGCCAGCGCTACATTGGAACTAGAGATCGAGGGCATGACCTGCGCGAGTTGCGTCAATCGGATCGAACGCAAGGTTCAAAAAGTCGAGGGGGTCGAGAAGGTCAACGTCAATCTGGCGACCGAACGCGGCACGATTACTTTCGACCCGCAGCAGGTCGATCTACCCCGGATTGTAAGCGCTATCGAGGCCGCCGGATACAAGGCCCGGCCCTACGGCGAACAGGTGGTTAGGAATGCCCGACCTGCCAGCTATGCCCCGGCAGCCGCCGATGGCGCAGGCGACTTGCCGGAAGCTATTGCCCCGCTCAAAGTTGTACCTACCAGCAAAACTATTTCCGAAGCTTCAGAAAAAACTTCTTCTAAAGAAGAGCCGCTGGATCGGGATAGCTTACGACGCAAGCGCGAGATTGACCGTCGCCGCACTCTACTGATTTTGAGCTTTGCGCTAACCATCCCGGTTTTCGTTCTCAGTATGTTTGGGATGAACTGGCTGGATGCGCGGGTGCGGGATTGGGTGCTTTTCAGCCTGACTACGCCGGTCTGGGTGGTCGTCGGTTGGGAATTCCACCGGACGGCCCTCAAGACGGCCCGCCATCTATCCGCCAACATGGATACCCTGATCTCGCTCGGTTCGACTACAGCCTATCTTTATAGCATCTGGTTGCTGCTCTTTGGCAATAACTATGCGACCGGCGGCAAGATGAGCATCGGGCCGACCGGCGGCGAGGCGATCACCTATTTCGAGATCGTGGCCCTGGTTATCACCCTGATCTATCTGGGTAAATTTTTGGAAGTGGTGGCGAAAGGCCGCACCAGCGAGGCGATCCGTAAGCTGATGGGTTTGCAGGCCAAAACCGCCCGTGTGGTGCGAAACGGTCAGGAGCAGGATATACCACTTGGGGAGGTTGTCGTCGGTGATTTGCTGATCGTGCGTCCCGGCGAGAAAATCCCGACCGATGGCATCGTTGAGCAGGGCCAAAGCAGCGTCGATGAAAGCATGCTGACGGGCGAAAGTTTGCCGGTCGAAAAAGCGCCCGGTGATAAGTTGGTCGGAGCAACCGTTAACCAAAACGGCCTCTTGCGGATGCGGGCCGACCGAGTCGGACGCGACACGCTACTCTCACAGATCATCCGCATGGTGGAGCAGGCCCAGGGCAGCAAAGCCCCGGTGCAGCGTCTGGCCGATGCGATTAGCAGCATCTTCGTGCCGATTGTAATCGCTATCGCGCTCCTAAGCTTTGTCGGCTGGCTGCTGACCGGCCATAGTTTCCAGGCGGCGCTATTACCCGCCGTCGCAGTGTTGGTGGTGGCTTGCCCTTGCGCCCTCGGTCTGGCGACCCCGACCGCGATTATGGTTGGGACGGGGGTTGGTGCAGAGCAGGGTATTTTGATAAAAGGCGGCGAGAGCCTCGAACGCGCCCGCAATATCCAGGCGGTCGTGCTGGACAAGACCGGCACGTTGACCCGCGGCAAGCCGGAAGTAACCGGCGTGGTGAGCTTGAACGGGATCGACGAGAGCGCCATCTTGAAGTTGGCAGGGCTGGTCGAGAAGGGTAGCGAACATCCGTTGGGTGAGGCTATCGTCAAGGGAGCCAGAGCGAGCGGTCTCTACCTGGACGATGCCAACGAGCAACCGCGCCAGTTTCAGAGCTATACCGGGGCCGGAGTCGGGGCCGAAATTGCCGGACGCAAAGTACTGGTCGGCACTCGCAAGCTAATGGCCCAAAACCAGATCGGCCTGAATAGCGCCGCCGAGCAGCAAATGAGCGGCCTCGAAGCGGAAGGCAAGACCGTCATGCTGGTGGCAATTGAGGGCGATCTGGCAGGACTGGTGGCGGTAGCCGATACGATCAAGCCGGGCAGCCGCGAAGGAGTCGCCGAACTCAAGGCGTTGGGGATCGAGCCAGTAATGATGACTGGCGACAATCGGCGCACTGCCGAGGCTATCGGGCGACAGGCCGGGATCGAGCGTATCTTTGCCGAAGTGCTGCCCCAGGATAAGGCTGCGCTGGTTCGGCAGCTTCAGGCCGAAGGCAAGACCGTCGCAATGGTCGGAGACGGTATTAATGATGCGCCCGCACTGGCTCAGGCTGACGTGGGAATGGCGGTCGGAACCGGGACAGACATTGCGATGGAAGCTGCCGACGTGACCTTGATCCAGGGTGACGTGCGCTCGGTCGCGACCGCTATCAGCCTCTCGAAGGCCACGATGCGGAAGATCAAGCAGAACCTGTTCTGGGCCTTCTTTTACAACATCATCCTAATTCCGGCGGCGGCGTTTGGCTTCCTTACGCCCATGTTGGCGGCGGGCGCGATGGCGTTTAGTTCGATCTTTGTGGTGAGTAATTCGTTGCGCCTGCGCAGAGCAAGGATGTAGACTAAGCCCAGTTGGGAAAGTGGACAGAATAGGGAAGTTCCGATCTTTGACATCGGAGCTTCCCATTCTGTTCGGCTAGTCGCGCTGCGCATTCTCAGGCTGCGCCTTTAAATAGTCGAGTAGCGCTTCACCCTTACGGAAGATCCGGGTTTCTCCACTGAGGACATGGGTGACATGGAAGCGCACTTCGACTAGCTCTTCACTTAGTTTCTCTTGCCACACGCGCACGGTAAAGAATTGCGAGGATAGCGGATTACTTTTGGCCATGGTGGCTATCTATGATGCGGGCAAGTATGGGTTCTTGCATGCGGTCGACAATCATTGCTTA
>JBBQWM010000023.1:0-99920 GCA_038210655.1 Chloroflexia bacterium | reverse complement strand
AAGCATAAGCGGTATCATACTCTTGGCCTTCCTGTCTAGTTAAATCGGTCTGCTGTCAACAAACTCGATTTAATTTAAGCAGGAAGACCGCTTTTGGCAACTTCCTCGGCTACTTACACAAACTTAAGTGACTGCGTGGAGGTTTAGATGGTCTAACATGCCAGTAATTGAGCCATACTCAAAAAAATCCGGCCCTAAGATAGCATTAATTTTTTCTGATAAAGGGCTAGTAATTGGAAGCGAGGAACCATTGGTTGCAATGGTTAGCTCAGTGATTGATTTTCCGATTAACCCTGTGAGAGCGCTAAGTGCCTGTAAGACATCATAGTCAAACTCAGATGGCGCAGTGCCTTCCCGATAAATCTGGGAAATGCCCGAATAATACTTAGCAATGACTAGCTCAGGGGTACTGAGGTCTTCGTTTATAGATACTGCTTCAAGTTCAATGACTGCTGGATTATTATGGCTTAAATTGACAACTCGATAGTAGAGCGTCTCGTGATGAGTTTCTGAAAAAATTTTGTCAACTTCACTTAAGGATTGTTTGACAAAGGTAAGCTGTTTGATGAAGTCATCAAACTGGACGTTCTTATTATCTTTTTCTAAACCTTCTATCCGAAAGGTAATACGCTTGGTTGTCATTAGCTTACCCATCTATTCTTCAGATGCTCTTCTAAGGAAGATTATATCAGCAATTTCAACAATTTGTTATGTATATCCTTTAAATCTTCAAAATAGAAGAAAGCCCCTACAAGGGCATATTCATCAAAGTGGTATCAAATATTAGGCCAGGCTGTTTGGCTTGACACCTGCTAGGCTTCAGGTGGAAAGAAAAAACTACGGATCGCCTCGTGAGTAGCGGGGAGGTTCGGTATTTGGGTGTGGGTGGCCTCGACTACAACCTGGGTAGCATTTTGAGCGCGGTTGGCACTGGAAGCTGTTACAGTCCCATCCCCCAATAACAATCGTTCGGGCGAATGAAGATAGCCACTGTAGGTGACGCGGGCGTAAGTTGGTTCAGCCGCCGCATAAATGACCAGATTAGCTTCGCCTGGCAAGTCCCGGCCCAATCGTTCCTTAAAGCGCATACCCTCGGCGATCCGGGCATGCAAGACGGGTGGAAGCCGCCAACCATGCCGATAATAGGTCTCTTCAAGGCCCGTAATCGGCATTGGCGGGGTCTGGGTGGCATCCAAAACCAGACCGGGCGGTTCTTCCAGGTAGAACTGGTCGGGTAGCAATTCGTACATCGCTGGAAAAGTTCGCAACAGCTTTGCCAACCAGCCCTGCAAAAACCAGACGTTCGGGAGCGTCTTGACCAGATCCCAATACCAGCCCGGTATAAAGTCCTTGATAAAGTCGTCCAGCAATTTTGTAGCTGTATCAGGGTGTAGCGCAAAATAGGCTTTGGTAAAGCCGTAGTGTCCCGAAGCAATATAGACCGCCCGGCGGATCGGGGCGGCAAACTCGCGTTGGGCCGACCGCACCACAAACCCGCCCATCGAATGACTAATCAGGTCTACCCCTTCCCAGGGCGGCAAGTTTTGGGCAGCCCGCCGGGTATTCGCTTCGAGCAGCTTTTGAGTGATAAATTCGGTCAGCGCCCCGCCCGCATAATGGCAGGACTGCCGCCAATCATAGGTAAAGACCCACAACTCGCGCCCAAGACCGCCTTCTTCGGGCGACCGACCCAGAAAATCCAATAGTCCATCGTAATAGTGACCGACCAACCCTTCCGCCTTTAAGGGGGTCGGATTTCGCAAAACCAGCAATTGTGCCGTCAAAGAATAAATATTGAGCGGCCAGACCAGTAGAGGCGGTCGCAAAAGCCCGCGCCCTTCGCGTTCCAGGGTCGAGGCCATAAAGCCGGGTACAAAAACTATCGGCCTATCTTCGGCCCTGAGATTATTTGAAGGCGACGGTATATCGATTGTCAATTTGCTCCTAAAAATATCATCTAATTATTTACAGCTTACAAAGCTGTTCTTTACCATGTTTTGTTAAATTTGGCAAGCTGTGGTTGGGACAGGTATAATTTGTGCTGATGTGTGAGGCTAGAATAATGAAAATCGTAAATTCTGTTTACGCTCGTAAGGGTGGTGTCTATCCCCGTTAATAAAGGAGGAAGGTAATAAATACAAGTTGGTGGAACAAAGTGGCTCAAATCACGCCGGGGCAGGTGGCGGCGATGGTCGGGAGTTTTTATCTGGCCATAACCCTGCTTGTGTTATGGCGTATTCCCGACCTACACGCTGAAATAGCAGATTTCCCCGACCGTTTCTTTATGTTTATCCGGCCCGGCGTAAAGTGGGACCCGGCAGGAGTACGACCCTTTAATATCGAATATATTGGCTACGATGGGCAATGGTTCTACGATCTGGCCCGCGACCCTTTTCAGCCTGGAACCAGCGTTGATAAACCTTCCTATCGCAGCGCTCGGCTGGTGTATCCATTGGTTGTGCGTACCTTTGCGTTGGGGCGCGAAGAACTGATCCCGCTTATGCTGGTTGTAGTCAACGGGCTGGCAATCGTAAGCGCGACTTATCTGCTGGCGCGGCTGTTTGCCGATCTCAAGAAAGCACCAGCCTGGGCTTTTGGTTACGCTTTGTGGCCCGGTACGGTTTGCGCCTACCTGTATGACCTGAGCGAACCACTTTGCTTTGCCCTAATTATCGCGGCTCTCTGGCTTCAACTAAGGCGACCGTCGGCGGTCTGGCAGATAGGAGGAATATTGCTGCTGGCGAGCTTGACCAAAGAACTGGCCTTGCTGTATGGGTTGGGCTGGCTACTTTTTTATTTGGCTCGCCGCGAATGGGGCAATAGCCTCAAACTGGCAAGCGCCTGGCTGCTACCCTTTGTCGGCTGGCAAATACTTTTGTGGTATCGCTTTGGCAAGGACGGCTTAAGCGCCGGTGAGCCGTTTTCCTGGCTACCCTTTGGAGGGTTTTTTGCCGCCT
This sequence comes from Chloroflexia bacterium, assembly GCA_038210655.1. Lineage (GTDB taxonomy): Bacteria > Chloroflexota > Chloroflexia > Chloroheliales > Chloroheliaceae > 54-19. The sequence goes on along the minus strand of JBBQWM010000023.1, from coordinate 96,963 downwards.
CCAGCCAACACCCGCCCCTCATAGAACGGAGCGGAATAGTTATGCTGACCATCGGGCCTTTGCTACTTGCCGGTTTGTTGTTGGGCTGGGCCTGGTGGAAGGGCAGACTGTGGAATGCGGCGCTGGGTGGCAATCCCTGGTTTTTTATCTTGCTGACCCAGGGCGCTTTTTTGCTGGTGCTGCCAACCGCCAGCTTTGTCTATCTGATCGACCACGCCCGTAATAACACCGGCCTGAGTTTGATCCTTTATCTTATCCCACTGGCTTCTTTTGATGGGCTACGACGCTATTTATTGGTCAGTAGTCTGGTCATTACCGCTCTGCTGATAACATTCTACGCCGCCTCCGGGACGGCCTTTCTCTATTCGTTTGGGCTTTAGTTTGCAGATTGTACTATTCAGCCAGCTTGATTGTGGGTTCATTGTGGGAGGGATTTCCAATCCCGATTTGGTTCTATCGGGATTGGAAATCCCTCCCACAGCTTGTGCCAAAGGGCGGTTAAGAGGTGGTCTCAGGCTTGAGGCGTTGTCGGAGCGACTCGAAGATAATCAAGCTGGCAGCGACGGCAGCATTGAGCGATTCGGCCCCGCCGGGCATAGGGATATGTAGTAGGTGGGTGGCGGCTTGCCAGGCTTCCGTACCGGCCCCGTGCGCCTCGTTGCCGATGATAACTGCGGTTGGCTTAGTCCAATCTACCTCGTAATAGATCACTTCGGGCAGATCAAGCGTCTTGCGAGGCCGGACACTGGGCGGGGCTTCTTCCAGTTCGCTCTCGGCCAGCAAAATCTGCTCCACTCCGGCAGCCTTGAGTTGATCGAGCAATTCGGGCCACTTGAGGCCAAAGGCGGACGGAACTCGAAAATGCGCTCCCATCCCGGCCCGGACTACTTTTGGCGAATAAAAATCGACACTACCTTCGGTCAGCCAAATCGCCGTCGCACCCGCTCCCCCTGCCGAACGCAAAATCGTCCCCAGGTTGCCGGGGTCTTGCAACCCATCCAAAACGATATGCAAATTGGCGGCAGCAAAGCTAGACGGCTCCCACTTTAAGAACGGGACAGCCGCCACCACTCCTTGCGGCGCAACCGTATCGCTCACGCTTTCCATAATTCGGGCGGTAGCCGGAAAAACTCCTTTTTTATCCTCGACCATTTCGATCAGCCGCATCAAAAGCTTGCGTCCAGCGTCGGTGCCAGCCAACGCATCGGGGTCGTAGAGGGTGTAGAGCGGTGGCTTAGGGCCGCGCAAAGCTTCCTCAACCAGACGCACCCCTTCGGCTACGAAATGCCGGGCCGCGTAACGATCTTTCTTGTTCAACAAATTACGCAAAAAGCGGGCCTTATCGTTATCGGGGCTGGTCAAAAGACCCGGTTGTTTTTCGGGAGGCGGCGGTGCAACTGGCTTGGGAGCAGGCGACCGTCTCGGCCCAGCAGTGGCGGACGATGAAGGGCGCGGCTTGTTGCGGTGATCGCCGCTCGGATTTTGTTTTTGGGGGCCATCCGGCTTGTTATAATTTCCCTTAAATGGCATTGTTACTTCTTCTCAATAGGACTTTCGCGTGACAAATATTTGCGAGTTCAAAACTCACTTAAAAGCATCCAAGCTTGGGTTCACAAGCGAAAGTCAGATTTCACTAATAAAATAAGCCGGACAACCCGGCCTGTTAGATTTACCGAAAGGCCGGGACACGCCCGGCCCTATTTCACGAAAGCTTAGGAGGCAGCGACAGGAGCGGTTTGATGCTGGCGGGCCAGTTCGACGAAGCTATTAAAAGCCTCCGGGTCGTTCACAGCCAATTCAGCCAATATCTTGCGATCCACCTCAACCCCGGCCTTAGTCAAACCTTCGATCAAACGGTTGTAGGGCAATCCTGCCGCCCGCGAAGCCGCATTGATCCGGCTGATCCAGAGTCGCCGGAAGTCGCGCTTGCGCTGCCGCCTATCGCGGAAAGCGTAAAACAGCGAACGCATTCGGTGTTGGATAGCCATTCGGTAAAGCCGATGGCGAGCGCCGCGATAGCCCTTGACTGCGTCAAGTGTCTTTTTATGACGACGTTGGCTCGCTGCGCCGTTTGTTGCTCGTGGCATAGTTCAAGAGTCCTCTCTTGCTATTAAGCAATTTACAGCCCCGCCTACCTATTCGGCAGACTTCCGGCACGGTCGCAGCCGGTGGGGCCAATTTCCAATAACTAACAACCAGAAACTAATCGTTCCTGGCACTACCTGGCCTAATCGGGCAAGCCGTAAGGCAACGCCTGATGGATGTGGGGGGCCAGGGCGGGCGACATCAAGAGCGATTTATCGTAGAGTTGCTTTACCCGACGGGGCTTGCGACGACGCAAGTGGCTTTTCTGCCCCTTCGTCCGCATTACCTTGCCGGTGGCGGTAATCTTAAATCGCTGTTGTGCGCCCTTATGGGTTTTCATCTTGGGCATCGAACCGCACTTCTCCTTTGCTTAACCCAGTCATACCAGCCTTAATTAGGCTGAACCGGGCCGTGACAATAATAAAACGCCGAAGTGCATAAGCTTCCGGCGCTTCTTTTTCAAAAGCCTGTAGAGTATAGCACAGCCACCCGCTTTTTTCAAGCTGAAAAACCGCCCATGACTGGGGAGTGCGGGTCAACTTTTTGCACGGGTTCAAACAGTAATAACAGGAGACATGAAAACCTCGCTCCACCTATATAAGATAACTATTCACCGCCGAGACCTAGAGAAAACCTAACTGACAGCCCTCGGCCCGGAATAGAAATCTACTCGGTTTTGAGGATAGTGGTAATACCCGTAACCCGGTCGAAAGCCAGCAACACATCCAGGCGGCGGATATAACCGGCCCTGGTCTGTTCGTTGCGCGGGCCAGGCAATTCTCTTTCAATCATTTCTTTGATTTTTTCTGCCACCAACAAATTAGCGGCAGTCGCTTCCAGGGGGTTGCTGCCTTGTTTACGCCGTTCGGTCGCGACATCTACAACGTGCTGCTGGTATAGCTCGATACTACCACCTCGAATATGATAGACCATTGCATCAATGCTGACGTGAACTGCCTCGATTAATTTTTCCCGACCCAATGCCATATAAGAAGGTATTTTTTCTTCCAGAATCGCTTCCGCCGCTTCGAGAGCGATTTCATCTTTATTTGCCTCTAACAAATCCGCTAACTGACCCAAAGCCATTGTCCTACTCCTTGTTGCTCTTTCTTTCGGAAATATTTCCGATCCTTACCGTTCTAAACGGTAATGAATTAAACGTGGTTATGCCTATATTTTACTGGTACTATTGGGTCTGGTGTAGTGAGAGAATAGTACTGGAATTGTAATAGGACTGTCACAAAAGGTGGGTGTCACTTCATACTATTGTAATGTTGTTGTATTAAAATATTTTTAGCTTAGGTACGAGCCAGCATAAAACAATCGACCCAGCTGCTTTTTAGATAATTTGTAGAGAGCTTTGTAGATGGAGATGGAGCTAACGATGTATAACGCCAAACTAATAAAAACTACAAATAGAATATCAGATTTTACCAGCGATTACCAGACTACCGGGCGACGTATATTGATCGCCCTGGCACGTGGCGGGCAAACCAGCCTGGACGACCTGACCCTGGTTGCCCATACCTTTAACCTCAAGGCTACCGATGTAGCCGAAGCTATCGCGGCGCGGTTTAATCCAGGGGAGACCCTACTGGCGGTCAGTGCCTGAGTTTTGTAGCAGAAGGCAAAGCAAAGAAGCTATCCAATAACCTGTAGGAGCGAGCTTCTGCTCGCGATTGAACATCCGGACAATGGTTCAATCGCGAGCAGAAGCTCGCTTCTACAATCGTTCAATATCGCGGCATTTTGCTATGACGGTCTGTCGGATTTTCCTTAGACACTTCTTATATTTTCTATTCTCAACCAAAACTCAACGCTTTCTTAATTATCTCTTTACTTTTCCAGCCTAAAGAGGTACAATCAGACGAGACAAACGCAATTACCAATATTATCAAGCCAAAAAGAGTAAGATTAAAAATAGAGAGGAGTGTGGATTATGGCAAAGGAGCCTGAAAACTCTTCTGAAAAACCCAATTTCTTAATCTCGGCCCTCACTAAATATGGCCGCTATCTTTACTTGCCAGGTGGTCTGGTTCCTGATCCAAGCATTATTGGCTTGAACACCATTACGATTTGGGAACGGCTGGAACTGATAGCTCAGGAAGAAAAACCAACCACTGAGAAAAGTTTACCTAAGCCTCAGCCAGACAATTCGAGCGAAGCCTGGATGTTGCGCCGGATCGAGCCAAAAGCGCCAATTGATTTCATGGAATATCAAAAACGCCGAAATTAAAGCTGGATTGATGGGTTGCTTGGCCTAACTTTGCAACCGAATTTGGTCGGATAAAAGTGTAACCTTCGCCTGTGCTTTTGCGTAGTAAAAACAAGCGAGGCGCTTGACAGTCGGCCTCGATTATCTTGATTTTTTGCTGGCCTTTCCAGGCACGTCGAAAGTAATAATAGTTCTGCACTCACGGAGGTTATAACCATGAAACGGAATGATGGGATAAGTCTCGTTGGTATTTTGGCGATTATTCTGGTAGGCTGGCTGATCCTGGCAGCCCTGCCCAGTTTTAATCTCATCGGGTTTATCGTCCTATTGGTGGTGGGCTTTTTGGCAGGTCTGATCGCCAATGCAATTGTGGGGCGTTCCAATAGCTCGGTGCTGATGAACACTTTGCTGGGTATTTCCGGGGCGATTTTGGGAAGTTGGGTCTTTCGGTTGTTACAAATCTCCGCCGGCGGTTTTATCGGCGAACTAATTATGGCGACAATTGGTGCAATGATCGTCATCTGGCTAATCAATTTGTTTACCGGCAACAACAAACGGGTGCGCTTCTAACTTGTCTAATTTGATGAGCTACAATCTGGAGCCAGGCGGTTCTTCCCAAGACTAGCTTTATATATCCGAACTTACAGGCGATCAGGCTACAAGTCTGATCGCCTGTCTGGTTAAGTAACAAGATGCTAGTTACTCTGTTAATTTTCGAGAAGACAGGGTAGGCAGGGCGCAGGTAGGCCATCAAACTAACTAATCTGCAAGGTTAAGGCAATTCGATTTAATCCTGTATATCTTGTGTATCCCTGTGAATAAAAGAGGAGGCATTTTCGATGCTTATACTCCCTGCAATTGATCTTAAAGATGGTAAATGTGTCCGGCTCTATCAGGGTGATTATAATCAGGTCACGATTTTTAGCGACGACCCGGCAGAAGTCGGACGGCGCTGGCGCGACGAGGGAGCGCAATACTTGCATCTGGTAGACCTGGATGGTGCAAAAGCGGGCTACCCGGTCAATCTGGATGTCATTGTGAAGATCAAAGAAGCCAGTGGGCTGCCAGTCGAAGTCGGCGGTGGAGTACGCGACGAAGCCACGATCAATCAGTTGCTGACGCACGGTATCGACCGGGTGATACTCGGTACGGCGGCAGTGCGCGACCCGATCCATGTCGGGCAACTCTGCCACAAATATGGCGAACAAATTGTGATCGGAATTGATGCCCGGCACGGCTTGGTGGCGGTTGAGGGCTGGACTGAAACTTCGCTGGTAGCCGCCACTTTGCTGGCCGAAGACCTGGCCCGGTGGGGTGCAACCCGCTTTATCTATACCGACATCAGCCGGGACGGGACCTTGACCGAACCAAATTACGAGGCTTTTGAGGAATTCGCGGAGGCGGCCGGGCGGCCTGTCATCGCCAGTGGGGGAGTCTCGCGGCCCGAACACGTACAGCGTCTGGCCGCGATGGGAGCCGAAGGGGTTATTATCGGTCGAGCGCTTTATACGGGCGATCTAAAGCTGGCCGACTTGCTGACACTCTAAACACAACCTGTTATTCGCCGGTAACACCATCTGTTAACTCGCGCAGAAGGTCGGCATGACCATTGTGACGAGCGGTTTCTTCTATCATGTGTACTATTATCCAGCGCAAGCTAACTTGGGTTCGCTGCGGATGTTTAGCGCGACTTTCCAGGGTTGCCGTTTCATTGCCAGCTTCGACCAGCGCCTGCTGCACGATCTGGCGAGATCGGCGAACGGCCTCCCGGTAGAATTCCAAGACCGCCTCGGTGGTTTCGTCCGGCTCGATCCGCATATCGGCATCCGGGTCAGCTTTAGTCCAGGGAACGGGTAAATCGGTGATCCCCATAAACGTCACTTGAAACCAGTTGCGTTCGACGTAAGCCAAATGCTTAACCAGACCTAGCAAATTAAGCGGGACCGGGTTGGTCGTTTGCCCTGCCAGAGGCGACCGACGTAAGTCGGCATCGCTAACCCCGGCTACTTTTTGCAACAAAGTCGCCCGGTGATAGTCCAAAAAGCCGTTCAAAGTCTCCAACTCGGAGCCGGCTTTGGGCGGGTCGGGACGTTCAAAATCATCCATCACTAATTCCTCTTTCTTAATAATTATCGCTATTTCCACTCATCTTAAATTTGAAACCGCTAAATCACAATACAAAGTACTTGAACTATCCAATCCCCTGTAGGAGCGGGCTTCCGCCCGCGATGGAGGTAACAGCTGGGTGTTCAATCGCGGGCAGAAGCCCACTCCTACAGGAGTCAATATCGCTGCAACTTGCTATAGATCGAATAAAATTTAACAAGAAGGGTTCAGAGCCAAAATGTGATGTAGTTAATACTTAGCAAGTGAGGAAGTTCCTACAAAACTGGCTTTTTAACGGTTAGAATAGAGCTGTGAACCGATTATCAAATGAAAAGAGATTATTAACCAATCTTTTGTCTTCATCTTCTAGTATACTAATCGTTAAGGAGCAATTTCCGTGACACAGCAAGTCCAACACGACACTATTACCCAATTTATGAGCGACCTTAAAGAAGTGCGCCGCCAACTGGCCCAGGTACGCCAGGATTTAGAACGTTTGGAGGCAACCCATTTCGAGCCAAAACCCAAACCGCAAGCTCCGAAAACCAGCTTTATAGCTCGTCCGAACCCGGCCAAGCCCCAGGTCGTCTGGCTCAACCACTTCTAAACTAGCTCAACTCAAATCGCCCTCAAAACTCCAAAGTTGAGAGACCTTTTTAGAAAGCAGCGCGTGCGAGACCCCTGACAAATCGGGGTCTTGCTCGAAAAGCCGGGTCGCCTCCTGCCGGGCTAACTCCAATAGCTCTACATCGTTGACCCCGGCCACCCTCAAATCAGGCACTCCACTCTGGCGCGTCCCGAAAAACTCGCCCGGCCCGCGCATCCGCAAGTCAATTTCAGCCAATTCAAAACCATCATTGGTATCTTCAATCGCTTTGAGCCGCTCCCGCCCAACCTGGCTCAGTTCTTCGCTTGCCAAAAGCAAACAATAGCTTTGATTTTTGCCGCGCCCGACTCGACCCCGGAATTGATGCAGTTGCGACAAACCAAAACGGTCGGCCCCTTCGATCAAGATTACCGTCGCATTTGGAATATCGATTCCGACTTCGATTACCGAGGTCGAGACCAAAATATCATACTCCCGGTCGCGGAACTGGCGCATAATTAAATCCTTCTCAGCGGGCTTCATACGCCCGTGCAACAGACCCAGCTTCAGGTCGGGAAAGACCTCGCTCTGTAAGCGTTGATGTTCTTCAACGGCGGCTTTCGCCTCGATTTTCTCCGACTCCTCCACCAACGGGCAGATTACAAAAGTCTGTCGCCCGGCCCCGACTTGCTTGCGGATAAAGTTGTAAGCGGCCTTGCGCTCGTTGGGCATCACCCACTTAGTCTTAATTTCCAAGCGTCCGGGCGGTTTTTCCGGCATCAAAGAAATATCGAGGTCGCCATAGACGGTCAGATTGAGGGTACGCGGGATCGGCGTAGCCGTCATCACCAGCAGATGAGGGTTGGCTCCTTCCGGGTTAGCGGCAGAGGTCGCCCCTTTCCCGCGCAAACTCTTGCGCTGCAAAACTCCAAAGCGGTGCTGCTCATCGATAATAACCAGCCCCAGACGCTTAAAAGTAACGATCTCCTGGATGACGGCGCTGGTTCCGACCACAATATCAACCTCGCCATCCATGATCCGGCGATAAAGAACATCCTTCTTTTTGATGCTACCGGTCAGCAGTTCCAACCGAATTTTCAGGCCCCGCGCCTGGGCTACTTCCGATTGCTCGAAAAGATCAAACAGCCGCCGCAAGCCCTGGAAATGCTGTTCAGCCAAAATCTGGGTTGGAGCCATCAGTGCCGCCTGGAAGCCGTTGGCAACCGCCATAACCAGAGCGGTCGCGCCGACCACCGTCTTGCCACTGCCCACATCGCCTTGCAATAGGCGGCTCATCGGCTTCGGTCTTTGAATATCCTGCAAAATATCGGCAATCGCTTTGTGTTGTGAATTGGTCAATTCCAGTTTGTGATAGTGGTCTTCGATCTGCCCGCTCTGCTCGTCCATAACCTGCACCTTGTAGACCAACGCCTCGTACCACTGCTCTAACAAAGCCTGATCGACCTCGATAGGCACACCGGGGCGTTCTTCCTGCCATTCGCGCCGCTTGAGCAATACGCCAAGCTGGATCATAAAAAACTCGTCAAAAGCCAGGCGGTGACGGGCAATTTCTTTGGCAGCCAGGCTGGGCGGGAAATGATAATCGCGGACGGCACTGCCCAGATCAAGCAAAGCGTGCCGCGCCCGGATCGTATCGGGCAAGTGTTCGGGCAGGGCCGAGGCGTAGCGGTCTACGCAATTCTTTATAATCTTGCGGAGCGTGGCAACCTTGAGCGGCCCGGTCGTGCTGTAGACCGGCACAAGCCGCCCGGTTCCGACTAATTCCTGGTCGGCCGGTTCGTAGGTCGGCGCTTTAAAGCAGATGCGCTCGCCCCATCTATCGACCCGCCCACTCAAAACGACCCGTGTCCCTTCTTTAAGACCATAAGTCATGCGTCGGTTGAAGAAAAGACAACTCAGACGACCGGTCTCGTCGCCTACAATTACTTCTATAATCTCTTTACCACTTTGGGTACGGATGCCGCCACCGGCATCGATAACCTGGGCCACCACGCTTTCGGTCTGACCATAGATTAACTCGCTAATTTTTTTGAACGAGCTAAAATCTTCGTGCCGAAAAGGGAAATAATAGAGCGCGTCATGAACGGTATACAGGTTGATAAAGGTCAGTAGTTTGGCATAAGTCTCGCCCACGCCTTTGACGGTTGTAAGCGGAGCGTAAAGATTGGGGGCTGGCGAATTTGAGGATTTGGCCTTATCAGAGGCAGGCGTTTTTTCTTTTGTCGAGGATAAAGCAACCTGACCTGAAGGAGCGGGCGCTAGGCTAGGATTTACAGTTGCGACGGGCGGTGCTTTGGGAGGGGCAGGCGCGGGCTTCTGAGCGGCAGGGGTGCTTTGGTTATTAGGATTGGAACGAGTGGACTGCCCGGCAGTAGCCGCTTTTGAATTTCTTTGCCGAGCGGTTAGGTCAAGTACGCCCTGGATCGCTTTGGCCCGTTGGAGAACCGACATCGAGCCATAGTCGATCAGTTGATCGGCGACCCGTTCAATTAGTTGGGCTTCCTCCGAAGTCGGATTGGACTTGAGCGAGTCGCGGGTCCAATTGCTGATAAAAGCGGCCAACCCCCGCACGACCTTTTGATCGCGGTAATTATCGGAGGCTTCCAACCGCAAGATTTTTTCCAGTTTTTCGATGTCGGCTGCCATGCCCGCTTACAATTTTGCTTTCTCCAGGCCGACTCCAATGCAACGCGGCCCGGTGTGGGTTCCGATTACCGGCCCGATGTCCGAGATGTACATATCCTTGAGCGGGAAAACCGGCGAAAGTAGATTAGCCAGTTCGCCTGCGCCATCCGGGTCGGCGGCGTGCATAATCGCTAACCGTTCTAATTTGCCCATCCCTTTAACAATTTCGGCGACCCGTTGGAGCGCTTTGGTGTGGGTACGCACCTGGGCTAAGGGCTGCACTTCCCCATCTTTGAGGTGTAAAATAGGCTTTACACTCAAGACCGAACCCAAAAAGCTACGCAAGCCCCCAATCCGACCGCCTTTACGCAAATATTCGAGCGTATCAACTATTGCAATAATCTTAACCCGTTCGCACATCGAGAGCATCTCTGCTTCGATCTCGTCGATAGTCCGCCCGTTACGGGCCATTTCAACGGCGGTCTGGACAAACATAGCAATGCCCGCCGAAACTACCTGGGTATCAATCACGCGCACCCGACCGGGCGGGAAATTCTGAGCGGCGACCACTGCATTTTGATAAGTTCCACTCAATTTAGCCGAGAGATGGAGCGAAATAACCGAAGACCCATCGGCGAGGGCTTCTTCGTAGACTTGCATAAAATTACCGGGAGCCGGTTGCGAAGTGCTGGGCAACTTACTCAATTGGGGTAAGCGGCGGTAAAACTCCTGGGCCGTAATATCAATTCCATCGCGGTAGGTCTGATCGCCCATCAAGACCATCAACGGCACAACCGCTACTCCCAGGCGGCGGAGCGTTTCAGGTTGCATATCGGCAGTACTATCGGTCACAATCTTAACCGTTTGCTTGACAGCAGTGGTCATTAATTATCTCTCCTCTTCCTCAACACCCCAGACGGGTTCTTTGCTAGTTGGGTTTTTCAAGCAGTATTGAGTGTATTATATCATGTAGTTTCAAAAGCCGCTTCCATCTTTCATAGTCAGGGTGTACGTCAATTTTGCAAACTAGCTAGGCTGTGCCAGTGCCTAAACCGGGGTATGAATACATATTACGAATTTTTTTCTAATATATGTTTTTTGGTGGTTTGGGTGGGGATTTTTACGGTTGCCCGTTCTTACTGTTTGAACCCGTGCAAAATTGAAGCTCAACCCAATCTTAACGATGGAGGATATGATATATTGTAACCGAACTTCTGCATTTTGAAAACAAAAGTTTTGGGAACCAAAAACACTAGCTATACAAGTCTTATGCAATATTTATACAAAGAATTTCATAAAGCGTTTTCCGACTCTGGTTAAGCGTTTACTGGTTATGTCTACTCTACGAAATTGGAGTAAGAAAAAACATTTTCAAAAAACTTTGTTTTTCCACTTGACAAACTAAGTTGGGGCTGATATATTGGTTGCATCAAGCAAAAGGTTACAAAAACAAAGCTCAAATAGCAATATTTAATATTTACATAGATTTGAACACGTGTATGACCAGAGAACGAGAAAGCGACCAAGAACAGCTAGTCTGGCCCAACGTAATTCGACGCGATAAAGAAAGCGCCGATGTTCGGTTGATGGGAGAGCTAAACCGCTCTATCGTCCTGAATATGATCCGCCAGGAGGGAACTATCTCGCGGGCTGAGATAGCCCAGCGTACCAAGCTCAGTCGTACCGCCGTGTCCAATATTATCAACAGCTTATTGGAAGAAGGTCTGGTACATCCTAGCGGTACTGGCGAGAGCAATGGCGGGCGACGACCCATGATGCTCAACTTTAATTACGAAGCCGGTTACGTACTGGGGGTCGATATTGGGGCCAATCATCTGATCGCGCTGATTACCGATTTGGAAGGTAATGTAGTTGCCGAGCAGTCGCGCCCTTTTGACATTGATATGGGGCCTGACAAAGCGCTGCCTTTAGTGATAGAATACATCCGAGAAGCGCTGGCTATCCATCGGGTACAACACCCGCGAGTACTCGGTATAGGGGTAAGTGTTCCCGGCCCATTGGATTTTACAACTGGCACTGTAATTGCGCCACCGATTATGCCCGGTTGGGATCGCTTTCCACTACGTCATTACCTCAGCCAGGAATTTAGCATGCCGGTGTTGGTCGAAAACGACGCGAACCTCGGGGCTATCGCCGAACGCTGGAACGGGGCCGGACAGGGTTATCAGCATCTGGCTTATGTTAAAATCGGAACTGGTATCGGTTGTGGACTAATGGTGGACGGCAAGATTTATCGCGGGCAACGCGGTAGTGCCGGGGAAATTGGTCATATTACGATTACCCGGGATGGCCCGCCCTGTCGCTGTGGCAGTTATGGTTGTCTCGAAAGTATGGCCGCCGCCCCGGCGATCATCAATCGGGTGCGACTGGCGATCCGGGCCGGGCGCGAAACAAGCCTGACCCAGCATAGCTCGCTGGATGATCTGACACCGCAGGACATTGCGAACGCGGCTTATGGCGGTGATAAACTCGCCCAGGAAGTCCTGGAAACTGCCGGTCGCTACATTGGAATCGCTCTGGCAAATCTAATCAACCTCTTCAATCCTGGTATTATTATACTAGGGGGCGGGGTAGCCAATGTGGGCGAGTTAATCTTAAACCCGATTTGGGAAACCGTTCGCAGCCGCAGCCTGTTAGCCAGTTACGATCAAACCAAGATTGTAATTAGCCAGCTAGGACGCGAGGCGGTTGCCATCGGTGCAGCTACAATGGTCTTACAGGAAGTTTTCCGAGGCCCAGAACTAGCTGTCACAAGTAGTTAATTTGCTTAACCTAGTACGCAACCGCAAATTGATACTTTTAAAAATCTAACTTGAGCATTTTAACAAAGGTCGTTGGCCTCGCACCCGCAAATATAGGTGTGATAAGACTAATAAGGTTCGACCAGGAGTCGGGTATCATATCCTATGACTCCAGAGGTTGATGGCTGTCTTTTAAAAGCTCGAAATAACGCTAGAACCGACTACTTGCTTTTTTTTGCTATTGATAGGAAAATAGTCGGGTCTAATTGAGACTTTACTTTACAAGCTACAGTGAAGTTACATTCTCTAAAGGAGGAGAAACTGTGACCAACAAGTTGTACAAGCGCATTGCGCTACTGGTGGTATTGGCGATGGTTACGTTGGCCCTGGCGGCTTGCGGTGATCCGACAGCTACCACGGCTCCCGCCGCTACGACAGCGGCTCCGGCGGCCACTACCGCCGCTGCTGCCGCTACTACGGCTGCGGCTGCTGCCACTACCGCCGCTGCCGCTGCCACCACGGCTGCGGCTGCCGCGACGACCGCCGCTCCTGCCGCGACGACCGCCGCTCCGGCTGCCACTACCGCCGCGGCAGCCGCGACGACCGTCGCTGCCGCGACGACCGTCGCTGCCGCTGGCGCGGCTTTGCCAAAAGTTACCGGCAAACTGACCGTCTGGCACGCTTATGGTTCCGGTGGTAGTGCCGAAGGCAAGACCCTCGAAGCCGCCTTGGCTGAGTTCAAGAAGGACAATCCGGGTGCGACCCTGGAAGTCCTCGACATTCCGTTTGACCAACTCTTCAACAAGTTTAAGCTGGATTCGGCTTCTGGTAGCGGCCCCGACCTGTTTATCGCCCCGAACGACAGCCTGGGCGATCTGGTTCGCGCTAACTTGCTCTTGAACCTGGACGACAAGCTGAAGGGCAAACTGGAGAACATTCTACCGGTAGCGGTGGATGGCTCGAAGGTCGATGGCAAGCTGTATATGGTGCCTGAGTCGCTCAAAGCAGTTGCGATGTATTACAACAAGGACAAGGTTAAGACCCCACCCAAGACCACCGACGAAATGTTGGCGGCTCAGAAGGCGGGTGCCAAGTTCGGCTTCCAGGAAAGTGCTTACCACAGCTTTGGCTTCTTCCCGGCCTTTGGCGGCAAACTCTTTGATGCCACCGGCAAAGCGACTGCCGATCAGGGTGGTTACACCGAAGCGCTTCAATTCCTCAAGGATATGAAGGGTGCAGGCTCGCAGTTCTTCACCGATGGTGACAAGTTCGGACAGGCTTTCCAGGGCGGTACGCTGGATGCAGTAATAGAAGGCCCCTGGAAACTGGCTGACTTCAAGAAGGCCCTCGGCGACAAACTGGGTGTAGCCCCAATCCCGGCTGGTCCGAAAGGCCCAGCAGGCCCATTGACCGGTGTTGACGGCTGGTACATCAATTCCAGCGGCAAGAACACCGACAACGCGGTTAACTTCGCCCTCTACATGACCAGTCCCAAGATTGAGCAAATGTTCATCGATCAGGCCGGTCATATCCCGGCTGACAAGACCCTCAAGATTGCCGACCCACTGACCCAGGCGTTTGGTACCGCCGTTGCGACCGGTTTCCCCCGGCCTCAGAACGCTGAATTGAGCGCCTACTGGGACAACTTCGGCAACGCTATCAGCGTGGTGATCGAAAAGAATGGCGACCCGAAGGCCGAGGTAGCCACTGCAACCGCTGCGATGAATAAGGCGAACAAGAAGTAAGTTAGTTATTACAGAATTTGCAAAGATACTGGACTGGTAGGGGCGACCCTTGTGGTCGCCCGTGAACACCCTGTCGGGTCTCCGAGGGCGACCACAAGGGTCGCCCCTACCAGGAACAGGTCAGCATTTCCTGTAATTCGCTATAGTAAAAAAGGTGGAAGTGTTGGGGTAACTCGACACTTCCATCACTATAACAAATTGCATAGAGATTGGATTGATCGGGGCAGTGGTTGTCATCAATCTCCAATAGCTTACCAGATTTCCCTAGATCGCTCACAAAGAACGTCTCTGCCAAAAATGGGTCGCTAATTCGCAAAATGTTATAGAGATTTAAGGTTGCAGATCATCAAAAAGTGTGTTAAGCTTTTTTTACTCAAGGCTACTTTTACACTCCGCCAGCTATTATCGGTAGGTAGGTTGTATTTGTAGCTTTGTGATGGCTCGCCTGTCCTGCTTGAAGTGTGCTTCTCTTTAAATAAAGAAAAAGAACAGATCAAAGAATCGTTTTTTAACGATTAAGTGGTATGTAGTTATCTCATTGTTGAGGAGTAGTCTATGGCTACAGAAAATAAATTAGGAGTGGTCACCACTGCGACCACTGCGCCACGCGCCAGCTTTTGGTACCGCACGCGGGATACGCGCAGCGCCTATTTCTACCTGATACCTGCCGGGGTGATAATGAGTGTTATCAGCCTCTGGCCCTTACTTTTTCAGGTTTATATGTCTTTTACCGACTATGGACTGAAAAATCTTAAGGCAGGCTCCCCTGCTCCAAACTTCGTAGGGCTGGAAAACTACATCAACATCTTGAATGGCGACACGATTAAAGCCAATATCCCCACCTTCGACTTCTGGCGCATCTTGTTCTTCAACCTGTGGTGGGCCTTATCGAACGTAGTTATTCACGTTGTGTTAGGCGTACTGATTGCAGTACTGTTGAACACCGAAGGCTTGTGGGGTAAGAAAGTCTACCGAGCGATTTATATCTTGCCGGTGGTTATTCCTCCCTTGATTGTCGGAACGGTTTGGAAAAACATCTTCGATAACACCAATGGTGCAGTCAACGGGCTATTAAAGGCCATTTTCGGGGTTTTTGGAGTTCCCGGTACGACCTTTGATATTCCCTGGTTGGAGCAGAGTCAGCCCGATATTGGGCCTTTGCCACTGGCCTATTTTGCACTTTTGACTGCCAACGTCTGGTTAGGCTGGCCGCTCAACTCGGTGGTCGCAACCGGGGCCTTGCAGAGTATTCCCAAAGATTTGTACGAGGCCGCCACCGTAGACGGCGCGACCGGCTCACAACAATTCTTTAACATTACGGTCCCGATGCTACGCCCGGCAATGATCCCCTATGCGGTTTTCGGGTTTATCACCACCTTTAACCTGTTCCACCTGTCCTACTTTATGTCGGAAGGCAAGCCTTTTGGCAAGACCGAGCTTTTGGTGACCCAGGTCTTTAAGATGGTAAATACGGGGAACCCCAATTATGCCATTTATGGCACAGCCGCCGCTTTCTCGATCTATATGTTCTTTATTCTGTTGGCTCTTTCGCTAATTACCAACCGAATAACAAAAGCGACGGCCAGTGCCGATTTATAACCGCTAGTCAGTAATTTTCGAGGAGGTTTTAGAGAATGGCAACCACAACCGCAACGGGGCTACGGGCTGGCCGGAAAGCCAAACAACGCGAATTACAAGCCAGTCGGAGGCTGCCCCTGGGCCGACAACTACTATTGCAGCTTTTGTGCGTATTTATTTCTCTTACGGTTTTGTTTCCGATTCTGTGGGTCTTCGCTCTGTCACTTAACCCTTTGAGCAAACCCAGGCCAACCAGTTTTTGGCCCTGGCCGGATACGCCGAGTTTAGAGGCATATCAGAGAGTGCTGGACAAGCCGACCAACAACCCGGTAACTTTTTGGGAACTGACTTTTAACAGTTTGAAGCTGGCCCTCGGCACTTCTCTTTTTGCAGTGCTAGTCGGGGTCAGTGCCGCTTACGCTTTCTCTCGCTTCAAGTTCCGGGGACGGGCCTTCTTTATGCTGACCGTGCTGGCAGTTTTGATGCTCCCGGCAGTAGCCACGATTGCGCCGTTATACACTTTCTTGAACCAGTTGCAATTCGGGGATTTTAATGTGCGGAACTCGCTGTGGGGGGTCGGTCTGGCAATTACCTCCGGGTTGCTACCTTTTGCAATCTGGAACTTGAAGGGCTACCTGGACACCGTTCCGAAAGACCTGGAAGAAGCGGCCTCAATTGACGGGGCTAACCGCAATCAGATTTTCTTACGGATTGTACTGCCGTTGACGACTCCGGCCCTGGCGGTAACGGCCCTGTTCGGATTTATCGGTGGCTGGACTGAGTTTGCCTACTCGTGGCAATTTATGAGCAAGCCTTCGGACTTTACGCTGGCGATGGCCCTCTCGACCTTGTCCGGGCAGTATGCGCGTACTACGCCCTGGGCGCAATTCTCGGCCTTTGCGATCCTGGTCGCCCTGCCGGTCGCAATTGTCTATTTGCTTTTGCAAAGATACATTGTTTCTGGTCTGACCAGTGGTGGTATCAAGGGGTAGGCGGATTTACGATTTACCCCCAGAGGGGCGAGGCCGCGATTTACGATTGGTGATTAGTTACGATTAAGCCTAGTTATGGAGCGACTATGATGGTCGCTCCATAACTAGGTTTTGTTTTGTAGGCCAACCTCAATCTTTCAAAACCGACCCTTAGACTTCGGTACATTATCCCAATCATGGATGCGCGTCAGATTTTTGCAAACTAATCAGGCTGTGCTACACCAGAAACCGGGGAGGTAAGTATATATTAGAAAAATTTTCGTAACTACTCAGATCGGGCGACCACATAGGGTCGCCCCTACCCAAAACCCTTTGTAGGGTGCGACCCTATGTGGTCGCCCAAAAGGGGAGGCTGAGTAGCTACAAATTTTCTGCGAAAATTTTTCTAATATATACTTTTGAGTGGTTTGGAGCTAGGTTTTCACAATCTCCTGCTAGTACTGTTTGAACCCTTGCAAAAATCTGACGCTCACTCATCAGTCAACTAGTCATTAGAGGGCTAGACGAAATTAAGATAAAGTGGTAAAATAATATTAATAAATAGGATTAGGTGGCAAAGGTTCCCGCAAGTAATCTTTGCTTACCATTTTCAGTAAGTGACAAAGGAGCTTTGTACGTGATAAAAGAAGATTATTTGTCACGCCTGCGGCATAACCTGGAGGAGTTACGCAACAACGGCGATTTGACAACTGTCGAGCATTTGAGCCAGACCCAACAAACGCTAGAGGCCGAAGAAACCTCCCCTCGGCCTGCCTTGCTACCACGCTGGGCTTTCAAAAAGGGGAAACGAGTTTATCACTGGATGGTTCGCGAAGAGGATAAGTAAGACTAGCCTTACCGAACTAGATACCATAAACTGACCCGATTTAGAAGGGGTAGCTCAGGCTACCCCTCTTTTGGCTAACAAAGCCTGGATTTTTTCCAGTAGACGGGCCAACTCGACCGGCTTGGTATCATAATCATCGCAACCAGCCTCGATAGCTTTCTCGCGGTCGCCCGACATCGCATGAGCGGTCAGGGCAATGACTGGGATTTGGCTGGTGGCGGGGGCGGCTTTTATAAGTTTGGTGGCTTCCCAACCATCCATCATCGGCAAGCTCATATCCATCAAAATCAGGTCAGGCACTTCCGATTGGGCCATTGTAACCCCTTCCTCACCATCCAGAGCTAAAATCACCTGATATCCCTTGCGTTCCAACCGTCGGGAAAGCATGTCCCGGTTCATCTCGTTGTCTTCGACTAAAAGTATTTTAGCCATGAGTCCTTTCTCCTCTCGACAGGTATAATCTAATAGCTCAACTAGGCTTTAACAATAGACCCTTGTCGAACGTAGGCCATCACCAGTTTACGCACTTCAGATAGTAATTCTGAACGGGTATAAGAACCCTTTTGCAAAATTCTTTCGACATGACCTTGCAAACGCAACCGATCCTCGGCAGTAATATCTTTGGCCGTTACTACTACAATTGGGATCGACCGCCAGGCTTCGTGTTTGTACAGTTCGGTCACGAATTCAAATCCGTCCATCTCAGCCATCATCAAATCGAGCAAGATTAATTCGGGTAATCTTTGAGAAATCTGTTCCAGACCGAGCCGACCGTTGGCCGCTTCAGCTACCGACCAACCTTCTTTTTCCAAACCGCGCCGCATCATCTGACGGGTCAGCAAATCATCTTCCACTACCAGAACCGTGTGGGTATTCTGATCGCGACGGTACTTTTGCAAGACTGCCGATAACCGGTCGTGATCGATAGGCTTGGTCAGATAATCGGAAGCACCGACCGCGAAACCCATACTACGGTCTTCTACGACCGAAAGAATAATAACCGGGATGTCCGCTAGATCAGGGTCGGCTTTAAGGCTGGTTAGCACCGACCAGCCGTCAATACCCGGCATCAACAAATCCAGGATTATAATATCAGGATGTAGCTGTTTAGCAAGTTGTAATCCGGCGCTACCGTTCAAGGCGCTTTCCAACCGAAAGCCTTCCTTGCTCATAGTGTGTTTGAGGAGATCGCGCACGCTGGGGTCATCATCGATAACCAGGATAGTACCTATAGTAGCCTGCTCGTTGGTAGCGGGCTGAATGGACAGGGCTGGTCTTGGTTCGACTACGCTAGACGGGAGCAAAACGGTAAAAGTAGAACCTTTCTCGTATTCACTCTCGGCCAACACATCGCCACCCATCATCAAACAAAACCGCCGGGTAATCGCCAACCCCAACCCGGTTCCGCCATACTTGCGAGTAGTAGATGAGTCGGCCTGGGTAAACGCCTGGAACAATTTGCCAAGTTGCTCCGGGGTCATCCCAATTCCGTTATCTGTGACCCGAAAACTGATGTATTCGACCGAGGAATTTAGAGCGTCTCGCACAATCCCCTCCGGCCCGGCTTGGCCTTTGGAGAGTGGCCCGCGTGCAACATCGAGCCGAATAACCCCTTCTTCGGTAAACTTGGAAGCATTACTGAGCAGGTTAAACAGCGATTGGCGTACTTTGGTAATATCGGCCCGCATCAGCCCGATATTTTCATCGCAATAAACTTCGAGCCGATTATTTTTCTTTTGCACCAACGGGCGAATTGTCGTCACAACTTCCTGGATCATGGTGGCTATCTCAAAGTTTTCGAGATATAAATCCATCTTACCCGCTTCGATTTTGGAGATGTCCAACACATCGTTGATAAGGGAGAGCAGGTGCTTGCCCGCCGAATGTATCTTGGTAAGATCGGGGACAAACTCTTCCTGGCCCAGGTCGATAGCCTCTTCCTGAAGCATCTCGCTATAACCGATAATCGCGTTGAGTGGAGTACGCAATTCGTGGCTCATACTGGCTAAGAAGGCGCTCTTGGCCCGGTTAGCGACTTCGGCTTCCTCTTTAGCGCGTTGCAATTCGGCTTCGGTACGCTTTCGCTCGGTAATATCCTCGACCGTCCCCTCGTAATAGAGCAACTTGCCTTGCTCGTCCCGGACAGCATGAGCATTTTCCGAAATCCAAATAATAGTCCCGTTTTTGCAGTAAATTTCTGATTCAAATTCCTGGACTGACTCTGATTCAGCCATTAACTGAATAAAATCGGCCCGCCGGTTCGGATCGACATATAATTGCCGCTCAATGTCGCGAAGGTTAAAAAGCATTTCTTCGGTCGAGCTATAGCCGTAAATCCTCACCAGGGCCGGGTTAACGCTCAGGTAGTGACCTTCGGGGCTAGTCTGGAAAATACCTTCGAGGGCATTTTCAAAGATAGCGCGGTACTTTTCTTCGGCCTGACGCAAAGCTTCTTGAGCTTTCTTGCGATTGCTTATATCCCGCGCCATTACGATAAACATGCGTTCCTGCTGCAAATCCATTTGACCGACCGCTATTTCCATCGGAAAGACCGTGCCGTTTTTGCTTTGTCCTTCGATCTCGATGCCTGATTCGACCCCGCTCGCCTGGTCACGATAAGGCTCTGTTACGAGCCTGACGTAGCTATGACCGATCATTTCAGCGGCTGAATAGCCAAAAATACGCTCGGCTGCCGGGTTGAATGACCGAACTTTGCCGCGTCCGTCGATGGTTAAAATAGCGTCTACCGCGTTGTCCAGCACTGCCTGACGATAACTGCTGGCGGCAACCAGCGCAGTTGCCACACTATTGAACGATTGGGCGACCAGTCCCAGTTCATCCCGGTTGTCCAGGTTGACCGTCCCGGTCAAATCTCCACTGACCATTCGGCGGGAGGCTTCGTCCAGGCTCGAAACGGTTCGCATCACGGCTCTATAAAAGCCGATCAGCAGGTAAATAACGACCAGGAGCGCGAGAAACGAACAGATTATGACCAGAGCTTGCTGCTGACTAAAGCTATCGGCGCGGGCCTGTAGCAGGCTATCCAATTCGACTATGGCCCGGTCCCACAAAGCAAAATTAGCATTGAGGACTTTTTGAATCAATAGCCGAAACTCTATCGGTTTGAGGTTGATAACAAAAGCATTGGCAACCCCTTTGTCGAGGGTTTCCAAAAATTGCTGGGTCGAAAGCTGGACTTCGAGGTAATAAGGGTCCAGCCTGGGTTTGAGGTTGCCCATCGGATTGCGACTAAAAGCGACTCGTTTACCCTTCTCAATCTCATCAAGATTGGATTTGACCAATCCGGAAAGGATGATTAGTTGCGCCCTTTCCTGGGGGTTGACAAAGCGGCGGGCTAATAAATCATCGGTTACAAAACCAAGCTGGGCCACCAAATCCTGACTTTCGGGGGCTTTGAGCAACGTCAAATCCATCATGTAATAGGTATCGAGGTTTGGGTCAAGAATGAGGGTTGAAGTATCCCCAACCAACGAGATAAGCCCGCGCACATTTGCCAAAAGCTTATCGTGCAGATCGACACTGGCGGCCTTTTGCAGTGTTAATTGCTTACCCCGTAGGTTTTTCCAACTGCTTTTTAGCTCCTGATATTTAGAGGTAGTTTGTAAAACGTCACCCAGTTCACGCTCGACCGCTTCCAGGTCTTTAAAGTCCTGGTCAATTTCGGCCTGCTTGCTCAAGAGGGCGACGGCGGGGATCGGCTTATCCAGGCCCAGATAGTCGTTGACTAGAAGTTTGCTTTGTGGCACATGCTCCATAAGCTGACGGAGCGGTCGCAAGTAGCGGTTGCCATAAATTTCTTTTTGGGCGATTTCCTTGCCATCGTTAATAATTACTAGCAAGAAAGTCATTGCCAAAGCCAGAGGTACAATAAAAATCACGCTGATGAGAATGAACTTTTGAGGATATTTAAGACGGTTCATCAAGGCAACCGCCGGATTGAATAGCTTTTTCATGCACTCCCTTACCCAATGATTATGGTCAAAACTCTGCTTTATAGATTACTAAATAGAATAGTAAACGCATCAGTTAGCAAAGGGCTAAAACCTGTTAGTAAAATAGACCGCCCAATTGATTTGATTAAAAGGTCTACCGCTCATCTCTCAAATTATAACATCTCTTTTAAATTTTGTTATAGTCTTTCGGTATAAAAAACCGAATTTTCGGAATAAAGGCTGGCTTTAGAGGAAGAAGAAAGGGGTTTATTTAAAATTTTGCCGCCGTAACTCATGGGCAGACGAGTATTGGCTCCATCATACGAGAAAGCCGCCGCGTTGAGAACAGTACCTTTGGCCTGCTTGTTCCAGTCCACCAGTCGGTTACGCACATCGTAGGTATAGTTGGTTACTTCGCTACCCGATACAGAAGTAGCATGAAAGTGGATGTAAATAATGAAGCTTTACGGACGATGGGTAGTATTAAATATATTTAACAAATATTGGGCCAGGGTTCTAGGGAAATACCCAAAACTTCTTGTATCTCGCTTATTACTCCATTAGAAACGAGCTTTTCCCAAACTATCTCCTTATAGTCTTCTTCTAGATAATCGTCATCTATCTTCAAAATGGTGCATGAAACTATTGAGAAATCTCTATCAGGCCAGTCTTTATCCCAATCACCCCAACCAAAGGCTTGTGTATTCATATTAGAAATCCCAATAGTTTTCAAACGGGTAAATTCAGCTTCCTCCCCAGTCTTTTGGAATCTAAAGTTATAAGAAATGGAGCCAGAAGCATGCTTATTTTTGTAAGGTATATCATTAAAAAAAATATCCCAGCTTTTATGATTAAGTAAATAGAGTTCCAGTTGGTTATCAATCGTCACAAATTCTTCTTCCTCAGTATCTTCCTCCTCTCTAGCTCCTAACCAAGTTTCAACTATAATAGGTTTGCCCGATTCAGGAGATAATATATCGCCGCTTTCGACCAGCCAGTTTAGAAATCTCACTATATTTTTCGCTTCGGGTACTACACCTGATTTGGTAGGTGTGAGCATAAGACCGTAATACATGCCAATTTTATTCTCCTTAAATTGAGTAGGGTCTATACAAAGACAACTGCACCTCCAACTAGAATAGGTAGAAAAGGTATGATCCCAGGAAATAATAAATTAAGAATTAAGAGCCGCTCCCAATAGGTTCATGATAGAACGAATTGCTAATAGATGGGGCTATACGATAATCTGTAGGAGCAAGCTTCTGCTTGCGATTGAAGATACAGCTAGGTGTTCAATCGCGAGCGGAAGCTCGCTCCTACATGGGTTAATATCGCGACATTTTGCTATAATATGGCTGCAAGGTGCTATAGGAGCAAGAATTATTTCTCGCTCAGGGCTACCAGCAGGCTGTTGAGTCGATTGACGAAACTAACCGGGTCGGGCAGATGTCCACCATCGCTCAGGAGGGCCTGCTCGAATAGAATATAGCTCCAATCCTGGAAACGCTGCTCGTCGATCTCGTTACGCATCCGGCTTAGAACGGCATGCTCTGGGTTGATCTCCAAAATCTGCTTGCTTTCCGGCACTTTCTGACCTGCCGCCTTGAGAATCCGCATGAAATTGGCATCCAGGTCGTGTTCGTCCGCTACCAGACAGGCGGGGGAGGTGGTCAAGCGGTTGGTCAAGCGAACATCCTTAACCTGATCGCCCAGGACGCTTTTGATACGTTCGAGCAAGTCTTTAAACTCGCTGGTCGCTTTTTCGTGCTGAGCTTTTTCTTCGGCATCTTCTAGCTGGCTGAGGTCGATTTCGCCTCTACCGACCGATTGGAGCGGCTTACCCTGGAACTCGAACAGATTTGAAACCAGCCAGTTATCGATAACATCTGAAAGCAATAAGACTTCAAGCCCCTTCTTGCGGAAGATTTCCAAAAGCGGGCTGTTTTTGGCGGCAGCGAAAGTATCCGCCGTGATATAGTAAATCTTATCCTGCCCCTCTTTCATGCGCGAAACATAATCCTCGAAGGATACATCCTGGACTTCGCTGCCGGTCTGGGTAGTCGAAAAGCGCAGCAACCGGGCGATAGTCTCGCGGTTAGAATTATCTTCGGAAACACCCTCTTTTAGCACCGACCCAAACTCTTTCCAGAAAGAGGCGTACTTCTCTTTATCATTTGTCGCCAGGTCTTCCAAGAGGCCAAGCACTTTTTTGGTAGCCCCGGCCCGGATCGCTTCGATAACTTTGCTGTGCTGCAAAATCTCGCGAGAGACGTTTAAGGGCAAATCGTTCGAGTCGATTACGCCCCGCACAAAACGCAAGTAAGAGGGCATCAATTGTTCAGCATCGTCCATAATAAAGACGCGCTTGATATAAAGCTTAACGCCGTGCCGTCGGTCGCGGTTCCACAGGTCGAAAGGGGCTTGCGAGGGGATATACAGCAACAAAGTATATTCGTATTTACCTTCCATGCGGCTATGAACACGGGCCAATGGGTTGGTAAAGTCGTGGGCGACGTGTTTGTAAAATTCGTTATGCTCTTCGTCGGTAATGTCATTTTTGGAGCGCGTCCAGAGGGCCGAGGCCCGGTTGACGGTTTCTTCTTCCTCTTTACCTTCGGCCTGCATTATTATCGGCAGGGCAATATGGTCGGAATATTTAGTGATGATCGAACGCAGTTTAAAGCCGCTCAATAGCTCGTCCTCGTCTTCGCGCAGATGCAGCACCACTTCGGTTCCGCGTGCCGGATGCTCGACGGTTTCCAATGTATATTCGCCCTGACCGCTCGATTCCCAACGTACACCGTGTTCAGGGCCAAGCCCGGCCCGGCGGGTGGTCAGCGTTACCCGGTCGGCTACGATAAAAGAGGAATAAAAGCCGACTCCGAACTGTCCGATCAGGTTGGCATCTTTGCGTTTGTCACCGGTCAAAGCCTGGAAAAACTCGCGGGTCCCCGACTTGGCAATTGTGCCGATATTCTCGATTACCTCATCCCGGTTCATACCGATCCCGTTGTCCGAAATGGTAACAGTACGAGCCTCTTTGTCGTAGGCAACCCGAATTTTGAGATCAGAATCGGCTTCGTAGAGGGCGCTATCCGAAAGCGCTTCAAAACGAAGTTTGTCGATGGCATCCGACGCATTTGAAATCAGTTCGCGCAGGAAGATTTCTTTGTTGCTATAGAGCGAATGGATCATCAAATCGAGCAGTTGTTTGACTTCGGCCTGGAAGCCTAGTGTCTCTTTATGTGCTTCTACCGTCATAAAATTAAAATCGCCTCCTCTTGGCAATACAATTAGATTTTCACAGTTTCCAGGTTTTTAATACAAAATTTAGCGTTAGAGTTCAAGACCTGCGGCATTAGACTTGTGTTAGACCTGCAAGGCTATAGCTTACCACATTCCGGCCTATTCAGCCAGACTATGTGATCCCCTAAAACCGAGGTTAAATATACTGGAAAATCGACGCTCACCCATTAAGCGATGCAAATAAAAATAAGTGTCCCAATGTAGGGGCAACCCTGGGTGGTTGCCCGTGAACACCTTGCGCGGTCAATGAGGGCAACCACCCAGGGTTGCCCCTACCGGGATATTTTATTTTTGAGTCCCTAAGCGATGCCCGATTGACCATAACTCACAAACTGGCTATATTTAGCAGCAGCAGCACGCTTAAAATACTATAACACTTACAATTACAATCATAAGGAGAGCGCTTTATGGCAGTAGTACGCACCTCGAAGGTGGATTTGAAGGTAAACGGCAACGAGGCTTACGCTTTTATAACTCAGCCGGACGATGATGAAGTACATCCCGGTCTGGTGCTGATTCAGGAGTGGTGGGGCATCGAGCCACACATCCTTGATTTGGCGAAAAAACTGGCGGTAGAAGGTTTTGTGGTGGCGGTTCCCGATCTCTATCACGGCAAGATAGCGACCGAACCGAATGATGCCCAGAAAATGATTATGATGATTGCGGGCAATGTCGATCAAGCCGCTAAAGAGGTTATTGGGGCGCTCGAAACCTTAAAAGCGTTGTCGTATGTCGAACCCAAAAAGCTGGGGTTAATTGGCTTTTGCGTGGGTGGGTTTTTGACTTACAAAGTAGCCGAACGTTACTCCGATCTAGGGGCGGTAGCTCCTTTCTATGCCGGTGGCTACGACCCAACCGCCGCCGATGTTGCCAACGTTAACGCTCCGATACTGGCCTTCTACGGCAAGCAGGATGGTAGTATTTCGATGGAGCAGGTCGAGAAGGTCGAGAAGGTTTACAAGGAGGCCGGTAAAGACATTACGGTCAAGGTTTACGAGGCCGGTCACGCCTTTCTTAACCCCGATCATGGGATGGGTAATGAAGCGGCAGCAGCCGAAGCATGGCCTCTGGCAATCAATTTCCTCAAGGAAAAGCTGGCTTAAGAACCGCGTCGGTAGGGGCGACCTTTATGGTTGCGCGGCGTGTTCCGAACCGGGCGATCATAAAGATCGCCCCTACAAGGGACAGGTCTGGGGGAGTGTCTAAGTCAACGCAAGGCATGACCAGCGGCATTATGGTTTCCGACTGTCTTTTTCGTATAGCTGAATGTTCGGCCTGATTTACCACCGAATAGCGGTTGAAACAGCTTCGATTCTCTTAAATCTATTTGCCCCGATTTCATCCCGATAAGAGACTGGTAGTTTAGAACACAGACTACAAACGGCCAGCTTGCTATGATCGATCAGCATCACAGAAATAGAAATCAGTTCAGAAGGATAAATTACTTGGCAACCGCTATCGAATCTGATAGTTTCGATTATATCGAAGCCCAAGAGACTGAGTCTAACCCGGCTATCAGCAATGCTGGCATTCATTGGAGCATGCGGTTGATGTCGTTGATAAGTCTGCTGGGACTTGGCCTCTATACCTATGTTCTAGTGTTGTGTCTACGTCGTCGCCGAACCAATACACCGCTGACCGAGCATGAAGAACGTCGTCGCCGTTATTTCTCAGGGCTGGCCTTCGCGCTCGATCTGGGGGTTTCGGCCTTTTTTAGTGCTGCCACACCCCTTATTCTCAAAAATGGTGGCTTGCAATTCGACCGCAAGCACTTACCTCGACCCCTCTTTTGGTTTTTTGCCATAAGCGGTTTCGTCCCGACCGCCAGCATGACCCTGACCGTCTTGGGTGGGCGACGCTGGCAATCGCGTATCCGCGACAATCCACGCTGGCGACGCTGGCACGGTCTGGTGGCAGTGGTCGCCTACTTCTCATGGTGGATTGCCTGTTCGCCAGTTCTCGTAATGGCTTTTCTGGGCGAAAAACGCACCATCGAACTGATTAAAAAAACCCAGTGGCTAAACCAGGACGATTAGATGTTAGTTTATTTTGTCTCAAAACTTTGTTGGGCGGCGCGGTTGCGGGCGGTCTGAGGGACGTGACCGCGTTTGTAGACCATTATCGAACGCTGGTACTCGATCACGGTTGTATCATCCTGATTGAAACCAATAGTCCTGATACGGATTAAGCCGACATTAGGACGCGACTTTGACTCGCGCTTTTCCAACACCTCCGAACGAGCATATAGCGTATCGCCCTCAAAGACTGGGTGCGGCAAGCGTACCTCGTCCCAACCCAAATTCGCCACCGCGTTCTGGCTTACGTCGGTTACGCTCATGCCGGTCACAAGGGCCAGCGTAAAACAGCTATTGACGAGAGGACGACCAAACTCGGTGGCGGCAGCGTAGTGATGATCGAAATGCACCGGGTTTGTATTAAGGGTCAGCAAAGTAAACCAGCTATTGTCGGTGCTGGTTATCGTCCGTCCGCCCGGATGAATATAAACATCGCCAATCTCAAAATCCTCGTAGCAACGGCCTTCCCAGCCCGGTTTCACGGTCATATAGAACTCCTCGGAATTTAACAGGGATAAACATGATTAACAGGATAAAAAGACTTTGCCTATTCCCGATGAATTGGCTAATTTCTAATTTCTCAGTACGATTTCGGCATCTTCAAGACGTGCTGCCCGATGTAGGCCAGGACGAGATTGTTGTTGATAGGGGCGACGATAAAAAGGCGGGTCTCGCGGAACTTGCGCTCCACATCGTACTCGGCTGCGAAGCCGTAGCCGCCGTGCGTGTTAAGGCAGACGTTGGCGGCTTCCCAGGAAGCTTCCGAGGCCAACAGCTTTGCCATATTAGCTTCTGCGCCGCACTTCTCGCCTCCGTCAAAGAGGGCGGCGGCTTTGAAGCGCATCAGGTCGGCGGCTTCGATAGCGGCGTAGGCGCGGGCAATCGGGAATTGTACGCCCTGGTTCGCCCCAATGGGCCTACCAAAGACCACCCGTTCGCTGGCGTAATGGCTGGCCCGGTCGATAAACCAACGCCCGTCCCCGATACATTCGGAGGCGATCAAGATGCGCTCGGCGTTCCAGCCGTCGATGATATAGCGGAAGCCCGCCCCTTCTTCGCCGATCAGATTCTCGACCGGCACTTCCAGATTATTGATAAAAACCTGATTGGTCTCGTGGTTGAGCATTGTGTTGATGAGTCGAGCCTCGATTGCGCTGCCCGCCTCGCGCAAATCGACCAGGAAGACCGACAGGCCGCGCGTCTTGTCGCTCAACTGATCGTAAGGGGTGGTACGGGCCAGCAGCAACATCAAGTCGGAATGTTGGATGCGTGAAGTCCAGATTTTCTGTCCGTTGATAACATAGTGGTCGCCCTGACGGACGGCGGTGGTGCTGATGCGGGTCGTCTCCGAACCGGCATCTGGCTCGGTCACGCCAAAAGCTTGTAGTCGCAAATTGCCGGAAGCGATGGCGGGCAGATAGCGCTGTTTCTGCTCGGCGTTACCATAGCGCAAGAGCGTACCCATAATGTACATCTGAGCGTGGCAGGCGGCAGAATTGCCACCGTTGCGATTGATCTCCTCCAAAATCAAGCTGGCCTCGGTGATACCCAAACCGGCCCCACCATATTCCTCCGGGATCAAGGCGGCCAACCAACCGGCCTTGGTCAATTCCTGAACAAAAGCTTCCGGGTATTTACGCTGCTCGTCTACCTCCCGCCAGTAAGCGTCGGGATAGCGAAGGCAAATCTCGCGCACCGCCGCCCGGATTGCTTGCTGGTCTTGGTTGAGCTTAAACAAGAAATCCAATTTGTCGCCTCCTCTAAAATTAACAGGGATGTACAGGATAAAATAAATTACTTATTCCTGCTGAATTGGTTACTTTGATTGGCCCACCTGCACTCTGCGTACCAGGTCTCTTTTCTAAATTAACACCGATGAACCCAGCTTTACTGGTTTGACAAGAATTAAAAGGGATCGCATTTAGAGCCGATTATAGCATTTTTAAGTTTTGGAGGCTGTTAAAACCGCTTGTATGATTTTTGTTGAGGATTTGTACAATTTTATCATCACTTGGAGTAAAAAAGGGGTGTAGCAAATACTACTGCTGTTAAAAACTACTTGCACTATTATATGACTAACCACAGGAACATCAAAACTTCCTGAAACCTTCGCACAATGCTCACTCAGCACAGTACTAAACCACTTTGCGGGAGAGAAAATCAATTGGCTCAAACATAGGTAGAGAGGAGGTAGACCGGTGGCATTTCAACCCAGGCAGAATCGGAATGCACGCTCGGCCCTGGGCGAACCTCGGTCGCAAGTGGTCTACTACGGGGTTTGGTTGGTCGGGATTTTCACCGGGGTAATCTTGTTCGTGCTGTTCGTACTACTGATCGGCAAAGGAACAAATGCTCTGGGCGAAGGCAACCGTAACATCCAGACCGGGGTTGAAAACCAGGGGCCAGAAGTAGCCCAGGTTCAAATTACCGCCGACGGCAAAGTAGTGCAGGTCGAGAAATGGCTGACCGACATGAAGTCGAGCGACACAAAAATCGCGACCCAGGCCGATAAAGAATATAAAGGTTCGTTGGCGCGGGGCCAGACCAACTATGCACGTATTTGCATCGGCTGTCATTTCGGCCCACCCGATGCTACCAGCAACGGCCCGTGGCTTGGTAATCTCTACCAGACTACAACGCTCTACAATGGCAAGCCGCTCAACGATGCCAACGTTGTAACCTTCATCCTGCTCGGCAGTCAATCGCACAATTTGAATAATGATGGAGTTTCTATTCGGCTCGATAGCAAAGATGGCCCGCGCAGTGGAAGTTGGAACCCGATGCCAGCCGGTATCGCCACACCGCAGCAAGCGATAGACATCATGCTGTATCTGAAACAGCAGACTTCTAAAAAATAGCTTTTGGACTTATTACAGTAACAAAGTGTTACGAAATGTTACTAAATTTGGCTAACTCACTCGTTAGTAAGGAGCGCAACCGATGAGTATCACCTTGCAACCCGGCGCCCGGCCTCTGATTAACCGACCGGCGTTGAACAAGGCGGCTGAGCTGCACGTACCTGGCTATCGGTGGTATCAACTGTTTGCCTTTCCCCGCACCGAAGATCAAATCTTTGGGGGACACCTGATCGTAGCCGGATCAATCGGCACAATGGTCGGGTTCAACATAGGCAGCGGTGTCACCTTTCCGGGTAACTATTTTTACCTTACTATCGAACCACAGTTATATAATCTAGGCATCGATACCAAAGAAAAAGTTCTAACCTACGCACTAATTCACGTCATAATCGGGTTAGGGTTGATCCTCTTTGGTTGGTGGCACTACACCAATAAGATTTTACAGTCCGCCTCCCTGACTTATGCTAAAGCCTGGGGTGGACACCTGATCTATCTTGCGTGGTGGCTCTTCGCCTGGAACGTGTGGTCAACGATAGTAATGCAGCGCGGCCCTAAGTTTGGCGATTTCGCTTTGACAGATGCAGCGAGGGCGCAAAATACAACCTTTAACGGGGATGCGCTGCTACTCAGCCTGTCCGCGGTGCTAGTAGTAGTCGGCTATCTAACATGGCTCAAGCCGCCGACTTTCAACCGGCATCTGGAAGACCCTAAAGCTCAACTTCACGTCAATCTAGTGGTCTTCGGTTGGACAGGTATGTTGTACAGCGTTTTTGCCTGGTTCACCTTCCCGCGTGGAGCCGATGTAGTGCGTGGGCAGTGGAGCGATGTGTCCCTCAACTTGTTTGTGTGGAACCACATCAATGTATCGGCCCTCTACATCATCGGCGGCGTTTTCCACGGAGCGCAATATCTGTGGGATGTGCGCGAAGATGACACCAAGAACCCCTGGGTGGTTTCTCGGTGGGTGCGCTGGTTCGACAATCAGGATCGGCAGGCCAGCATCAGCAGTGTAATTTTCCTACTAGCCTTCTTTACCGGGTTCTCGGCCTGGAGCGTGATGGGTATCAACTCGATGGTGGACTTTAAGCTGTTCCCCCAGGAGTGGTACATCGATGGCCTGAAACCCTATGTGATGGAATGGCTGACCCCAGGACTACTACACGTCTGGCCCGGTTATCACACTAGCGTAAGTGATTGGGTCTTTATACACTCGTTAGTAGCAGGCTTTTTCTTCGTCGGGATACCTATAAGTCGAGCGGTTTTCTTTACAAGACGTAGTCCGCTCTTCGACGCAAAAGGGATTACTAAGCGCAGTTTTGACTATCCGTGTCTAGGCCCGGCCTATGGCGGAACCTGAGGCTACTCCATACAAGACCAGGTCTGGTTAGCAATGTTATGGGCAGTCAAGCCTCTCTCGGTAATTGTTTGGTACATGATGGGTGTTTATTTTGGGTCATTGCAGTATGCAATAAACCCGAAAGACCCACAGGGTGATACGAGTTTCCCTGGCCGACCCGGAACGTTGTTCTTCATCTTCCAGGCGACCAGCAAAATCTGGAATGACGGTCATCTGACTATGTTGCTCTATCTGGGGCATCTGGTCTGGCTACTAAGTTTCATGTTTTGGTTCGAGTTCCGGGGAAGTCGGTTAGAAGGGGCGTATATTTTCAGTCAGGCCCTCAAAAAGTGGTTTGGCATCAACATGGTGCCTGAACGCTGGGTCATGACGTTGGTAGGTAGTCGGATGTTAGGTACCTACCTGTACTACAGTGGAGTGTTTATCTGTGTCTTCACTTACCTCGGTGTAGGTTATGCCTGGAGACCGAATGTAAATGTTCCGGTGTTAGCGCCTATCGGTCAACCCTGACCCTAGTGCGAGGGGATGTACCCCCGGTTTGGTGGTACATCCCCCTCGCATTCACCACTCAGCACTTTTAGAAAATGGAGGTATTCACATGCCAGCGTTCCTTGAAGGGCGGGCAGAGCAGGGGAAAGGGTTAGCCAACTGGGTTTGTCGCTACGATAACGATTGGTGGGCCAATATTAGCGCACAGGCTATCCTCGGATGTCCAACTGCCGTACCCAAGTATCCTTTAGAATTAGAAGTAGAATTTCGGGCTAGACCCAAAGGGGATGATATTTCCGAATGTACCGTTCGGATCGAATCAATGGTTGAAGGGGTCAAAAAAGGGCTAGAAATCAATGCTCTTATCACCGACCTAGACGACAAAACTCGTGAAAGCAAAGGCTATGGTCGGGTGATCGTCGGGGACTTTATTCATCCGTTCGAGTGGCGCGGAACCGTTCGGCGCGAGACTTATGTGCCGGATAGTTCGCTCAACTTGACCCGGTCGCAGACTTATATCGGTGGTCGGTTGTTCCACGATGTAACCGCCCGTATCGCTCTTGATACGCAGATTGCCCGCGAAGCCTGGGAGCAGGTTCGCACCGTGACTGCCCGCAACAGCGAGGTCTTGACCAAAACGGTCTTCTTTGGCCCACTGTGGCGCACCGGCGACCTTACCGGGCAGCTTTACGAAGATATTCAGGTGCGTACCCTGAGTGCCAGCGAGGGTAAGACCCTTAGCCGGGTGACGTTCGTAACCAGTGGGACCGGCCAGGTTGATGGGGTAACTTACTGGACGCGCTTGTTCCCGGTTTCGTTGCTCAAAGGCCGCGAAGCTTACGTCAAGGGTAAGTTCCAGACGACTGCCGACTCGATTCGGATCGAGGCGCGGGCCGAACTACCCAGCGTAGTCGAGCGCAAAGATGGTCAACTCAAGGTTATCGATCATCCGCAGTTGCCAATTTTGCATCACGGCATCCCGGCCCAACCGATCCCGCTAGACCTAGAGTTTAACTATAACCTGGGTACGCCGGATGGCTGGCGGATTAAGGAAGCCAACCCGACCTTCCGCAAGAAGACCGGCAAGAATAATTACCTGTTCCAGGGTGGTGGCTATTTGAGCTTTGTCAACACCATTGCCCGTGGGAACATTACCCCCTTCGACGTGTGGTTTGAGGCAGAAGATGCTAACGCATCGATTGGCCCCAACGCGGCGATTGCGATTAAGTAACTTTTTCCTCTGTAGGAGTGGGCTTCTGGTTATGATGGTGGATAACTGTCGCAGCCAGAAACATGCTTCCACAGGATTATATGGACAAATTCAGCTTAATTAGCTGACTGGCACAGCCAAATGCAAGGATGAGGTCGATCAGTAGCTTGTTTGGAACTATTACAGTTGTGAGCAAGCGCCATTCAGGGCTGTTAAGGCAATGAATGGATGAGAGACTAGCAAACCAGCCTTGTATCGAAGCGCAAGCAGGTGAGTCGGGCGGTTAAGTAGGCGAGCAAGTCAATATAGTTAGTGACAGTGAGTAAGTGAATCCACCAAAGACAAAGCCGGTTCCAAGAGTGAGGGAACCGGCTTTTTTTGTTTGTAGAAATTAGATATTAGAAATTAGACATCAGATTAGATTATCTTTTTCGGTTGCCGGGGCAGTTGGAGCAACGGTCTTTCTTTTTGAATTTCTCGCAGCATTTGCGTTTGAGGTAGATCGTGCCGCCACCTAGCAGGAGAGCGCCGGGTGTGAGGGTGGCAGGGCCGGAAGAGGGGACGAGACGGTCGCCAGGGTGTAATTCTTCGATCATGAGCGCAGTGCGAGCCTGAGCCAGAATAGGTTCTGTCAGGGCCAAGTTGTCCAGGGCGGACAACATTGCTTCAATCGCGTAGTCCCAGAGAACATCCGGCTTGACCTGGCTGGCTTCGACCAATTTCGCTACTAGCGGGCGCAAATTGTGTTCGAGCAGCCCGTTAAAGAATTGAGCGTAAAAATCGAGAGTGGTAGAAGCCGCCTCGAAATTCGAGCCTTCGGCGGGCTGGGCAAAGGCCGGGCCGACCGCTCCGCCCAACCGCCGCAGTTGTAGCCCGGTTGGTGCGCCGCGTAACAGCCCGATAACCAGATTAGTCGCGGCCAAATTTAGCCCGACTTGCCGGACGACCGCCAGCCCAACCGTCTCTTTCAGGAGCATTTCGGTATATTGCCGGAAGAACTCGCCTGCGATATAGCGGCGCGTGACCGGCTCAGACCAATTCAACCCCTGGTACATCGCTGCCGTTTGTAAGGCGGTTCCCAGGCTGACCGGTAAGCGCAAACCTTCGTCTATTAACAAAGGGCCGCCCGCGAGTTGGGCCGGAAAACGATATTGGTGCTGGCTGCGCCGGGCCGCCCCACTCAGATCGTAAGGGGCGGTTTGAAGGTGACGGCTGACGGCCTGAACATCGCAAGCTACTAGCATCTGCCCGGCCCCAAAAGCACCAGTGGCAAAAGTCGTCTTGTTGTTTTTACTTGCTAAATCCAAAACCGCCATTACCGTCTCCTCGGAAATTAACAGGGATAGACAGGATTCACAGGATAGGATTAAATTTCTCTATACACTTGCCTATTACCCAAAAGGCTTATTTGCTAAACCGCCCTAGTTGCCCCACCAGTGGCGGGGTTTTCTTCGCTGAGAGCGATACGGTGCAGACTGAGATACCGCTCCAACTCTTCGACATCTTCTTGCTCGGCGTAAGCTTGCTTTTCCAGCAAGAACTTGAGCGGCACATCGTTATCGGCTTCGGCTAGAGGAAGTGCGGCGATGTAGGCATCGCGCAACTGGCGCTCTAACTCCAAGTCTTGCTCCAACATGGTCAGGAGGTTGGTTGACTGGTAGACCGTAGCTATCTCGACCACCGGCAACCCGCCGTAACCAACGATTTTATCGCCAATCATTTTGGCATGCTTGTAGCTACTTTCGGCCTGCTCCTCGAAATAAGGGTGAAAATCGTTGCGGTCGAGGCCGTGAACCAGAAAGCTGTGCTGGGTATATTGGTGGAACGCAGCGTACTCCAAAGACAAAATCTGGTTGAGCGCCTCTATTTTACGCTCGGTTCCCGACTCGCTCCCAAAAGGTTGACTGGTCTCAGCCATTTTTTTCCTCCTCTAAATTTAACAGGGATGCACAGGGTAAACAGGATTAAATCGAATTACCTGGCTCTGTGTACCGTGTCTCCTTAAATAAGACAGACCCGTGCGGGTCTAAAATAATCTTCGCGCTTT
Organism: Chloroflexia bacterium; assembly: GCA_038210655.1. Lineage (GTDB taxonomy): Bacteria > Chloroflexota > Chloroflexia > Chloroheliales > Chloroheliaceae > 54-19. Next base: position 62,127 of record JBBQWM010000023.1, on the reverse strand, counting down.
CCTTATTATACTAAATATCATTCGCGGTAGAGCAGGTTGCGAATGAAATCTGTTTTTAAGCTCGCTTGCGTGGTTTGAAGGTCAGTATTTTGGCTTCCCCATCGGCAGCCGGAATTTCGGATGCTTTGTGAGCGGTGCGGTCGGTGGGGAACTCGATAATACTGGCTTTGGAAGGCGTTTCCGGCCTCACTGGGGCGGAAGTTTTGTTGGTAGAAGGGCTATGGTGAGCCTGGGAAGCGGCTAGTTTGGCGCTGATAAGAGCTTGCTCAAGGTCGTAGGTGAGGGTGACGGCTTGCTCCGCATCCAGCGTAATAGTTTTCTGGGTAAACCAGCCCATCCCTTCGGCCCAGCTTTGTTGACGTAACTTCAACTTTGGCTCCTGGAGGTTGGTAGTATCCAGTTCGACCTGAATTTGCTCTGAGGGGCGAAGCGCCTTGCTTTCGTCTTTTGGTTGCCCGTTGTCGCTAAAATTTCGTAAGCTTCCCATTTTACCATTCCTTCGCAAAGATCAAAACCCGACCCATAAGGTTTTTGTTAGTATCTACTAACAATTATCATTAGTATGATAGTATTAGTATGCCCTAACATTCGATATAAGTCAATACGTTATATCACCAATTTGCAACTTTTGTAACGAAGATCACTTGTGTAAATCTAACGCAGGTAAACAGGTTTAGTGTGATATGTCGCAAAGACTTGGTGCAGGTCTTTATTTCCGGTTGGGTTAATTTTATAGATCGGAAGTAAATAGGCGGATAGATAAAGGTTAAAAGGATATAAACGATTTTGACATGAAGAAACCTCTCATATAGCGCGTTAGGGGGTGGCGGTCACAGAACCTTCTGGAAAAACAGTTATGGCTGACGGGTAGGTTTATTTTCGTTTTGGGCTACGGGACGGTTTTTTGGGCGACCTGGGTTTAGTGGGTAGACCTGCCGTTAGGGGTTTGGTAGATCGCAAACGCCGGGGCCGCGATGTAGCATTTTTGACCTGCCGATAATGAGCTTGTATACGGGCGGCATAATCTGGGTCAGCCAGGATCGGCTTGACCAATTCTAACAGAACATGGGCGTAAGGACTGGCAGGGGTGGTTAGATCAAGAATTGGTTCTGTTATCATATCCTCGGTTGGGTCAAAAACATAACAAATTGAAGCCAGATTGCGATTAGGATCGGAAGCAGGATGGACTTGTAACATCACCATCTGGCAATCACATTCGGGGTCAGTACAGTAATATTCTAGCAATCCGTACTCATCATCTGGCAGCAAAGGATGACTTATAGTGGTTAAAACGCGGGTTTCGTGGGCCGCTTGCTCACGAAATAGGCTCAAATAAGGTGTCATATACATAGGCATTTTCCTCGATTGGTTTTGGATTACTTTTCCAATTGGCCCATTATCAACATCTTGCTTTAGCCTCTAACCACTACCTGCCGGCAATACATAGTTTATGACACGCTGAAACCAGGTGTAAGCCCCTACCGATAGGAAGTAGACGACCAGCAGCACGATTGCGCTCTGGGCCGTCCAGACGCTCAATTGAGGCCAACGGCTTTTTGATGAAGCCGAATTGCGAGAACACCAGAGGTAGGCCGCTTCGAGTAGCAGGGCCAGCGCCAATCCGCAGCCGAGCGCGAAAAGCGGGATGGCGAAGATCATATGTTTTTGCAATAAGTTGATACGGCTGGCAGCTACACTAAAAAGCAGGAAAATACCGAACCAGGCTACCAACACCAGCATAACCGGGCGGCTGATCTCGCGGGCGACTTCTAGCTCGAAATCGGCAGTGATTGCGGAGCGGGTCGGGCGGCGAGAACCGTGCCAGTAGAGATAAACCAGATAAGCCAGGGTCGCGCTGGTAATAAGGAAGGGGAAGAGGTGGAAATGGGCGGCCAGGGCCTCCCAGAAGCCGTTTAGGGTCTCGCTACGCTTGCCCACGCCATCGCCCTGCCCGACTTTTCCGGCTAGGGTCGGTAGGGTCTGGGTCAGGAGCGGCCAGACGTAAAAACCATAATAGAGGCCAAAAGATAGCAGTAGCCCAACCCCGCCGACTAGCACGATAGGTCGGTTGAGATAGCGATAGCGCCCACCCCACAGCGTGAGCAGTATCAAAAATAGCACCATAAATCCGCCCAGCAAAAGCAGCGTAGCGGTATGAGATAGCATTGCCAGACCGAGAACGAAGCCGCCGCCCAGGATAGAGCGCCAACCAAGTGGCAATCTTTCGGCCTGCCTTTTGTACAACCAACCGGTCAGCAAGGCGAAGAAGAGCAGGGTGAGCCATTCGGCTTGCATGGTCGGGTAGCCGCCGTCGGAGGACATCAGGAAGGTAAGCGGAAAGAACCCGATCAACACACCGCCGATCAGCCCGCTCAGATTGCCAACCCGCCCGAAAGCCTGTCTTGCAATTATGTAAAGTAAGAAAACGGTGGTGGTCTCCCACCAGAGCGCATAAATATTTGTCCAGTAGAGAAAACTTTTCTCATCCTGGCGAAATAGCTGACCGAGCGGAAAATCGCTAATATAGAAGAGCGGCGAGTAGGGAATAACAGTAGCAACTTCCCATTGGCCTGCCGTCTGCGAACGCTGAACACCGTTGCTATCCTGCCCGTTCGAGTTGACCGTGTTCATATTATAATAGCGTGAGAAGATCAGGTCTGGCTCGTTGAGGAGGGCGTAGACTTCGTGGACGCGAAAACCATGATCGAGGGTCTGAAAAGACGGATGATTAATCCCGACGGCCCGAACGGTAAAGACCAGCAGAAAAATCAGCCCAAGCCAACCGGCCTGCCGGATACTCAGTAAAAGGCCGCGCCTGCCCAGCCACCAACCAACAAAAAGCAACCCACTGGTCATGAAAAAGTAGGCCAAAACTACACTAACCAGCAGCACCGGGGCAGTTAGCCCGATCAGAGCGCGGTCGGCAACTACGCCGATTAACAGGGGGACGGTCGTCGCGAGTATGGTGGAGGCGGAACCACGCGCTCCCCAACCGGCCTGTCGCGTTGCCAGTCCTAAAATCGCCAGCGATAGGAGGAGCGGCCCTAGCGTTCCCCAGGGCGGAATAGTCGGGCGACCGGTCTCGAAGATACCACTGGCTTCGATTTCTATTTGGCTGACCACGATACCAAGCGGACGCGGGTCGCCTTTGGGCAGAAAAGGCTCCATCTTCATCCAAAAATCGAGGTTGCCGCGCTGGATGGTGAAAAGCGGTCGGTTGGAGGCATAGTAGGTCAGGTTGTAGATTTTGCGGGCGGCAGGGTCGATCTGAACGGTCTGGAAGAGATCGCCATTGACACGCATTTCAATAGCGGGTTGAACCAGGCCGGTCGGACGAGGGGCCATTTCGAGCTTCAGCCGGAGAATGGGCGGCTGCCCGACTCCCGGTAATTCTAGATTGCTGCTCGGTTTTACCCAGCGATAGATAAAATCTTTGTACTGCTCACGCGAATAATAATCGACCATGTAGGCGCGGTCGCCCGGCGCGTCCAGGCTGATCGACTTGTGATAAGGAAGTTGATAGGCGACGACCAGGGTTATAAACGCAATAAGCAAGCTAAGATAAAAAAGAGGCGAACGCAAGGTAGCCCAGAGCGGCCCAAAAGTAGCGCGGAACGGGCTGTCCTGGGTCTTCCCCGGTTGGGAGGTGGAACGATTTTCGACAGGCGGGCTGACAAGCTCGGTATCAGCGTTATTCAAATCCAGTTATCTCCTTGACTTTTAGAAAGCCCTTGAAGTTTACCGACAAGTAGCCCGCCTGTCAAGGCGCTAAGAATTGCTACGGCTGGAACCGCCGTCAACTACTAGGGCTACCCCGGTAATAAATCCGGCCCGCTCGCTTGCCAGGAAAGTAACCGCCGCCGCCAGGTCTTCCGGCAGACCAATCCGACCGACCGGGATCGTTTTAATCCGTTGGGACATAATTTCTTCCGGGGTGGTCTTGTTCAGGTCAGCCATATATTTGGTGGTCTCTTTTACGCGGTCGGTTAGATGCCAACCGGGTAAGACGCTATTGACGGTTATGTTGTACTTACCAAATTCCTGGGACATCGATTTCGCCAGACCCAATACTCCGGCCCGCGCCGAATTTGACAAGATCAAACCGTCCATCGGTTCTTTAGCCGCCAGCGAAGTAATATTGATGATCCGTCCGCTCCCCTGCTTTTTCATTTGGGGCAGGACCGCCCGCGACATACGGACAACACTGAGCAGGTTAAGTTCGATGGCTTTGGCCCATTCTTCGTCGCCAAAACTCTCGAAAGTGCCAGTCGGTGGGCCACCAGCATTGTTGACCAAAACATCAATTCGCTCGAAACGGGCGACCGTCTTAGCGATAAGGTTCTCAACATCGGTTGGCTTGGAGACATCGGTCGGTAGAGCCAGAACTTGCACACCAGTCTGACTGCCGATCTCACGGGCGGTTTCGAGCAGGACGTTTTCGTTACGCGAACAGATTACGACGTTCGCGCCTTCGCGGGCCAACTCCATCGCTACGGCCTTGCCAAGCCCTTTACTGGCCCCAGCTACAATCGCCACTTTCCCCTTTAAGCCTAAATCCATAATTGTTCTCCTATAAATTAACAGGAATGCACAGGGTTTACACCCTCTTATGGGCGTAAAATTGAGCTAGTCTAGCGCCCTTATGGGCCAACTAATAAAGCCTCTTTTAGCTTTAAGCGGCCTTTACGAATTGGATTGCCCAAGATATTTGGGTAGAACGGCACCTAGCGCACGAGCTACAAAACGGCGGTCGGCCATCGACAGGCCGTTGAGCCGAACCATAGCTTGATCGACACCGGGATGCGCGGACTCGAATTCTTCCATCGCCTCTCGAATTAAGTCGAACAGATCGGTTTGATGCTCGTCCATCCAGGTATTCAATTCTTTTTCTAAGTCCATCGGAATTTCTCTCCTACTCTAAAATTAACAGGGATATACACACCCATACGGGCGTTAACAGGATAAAAGAATTACCTATCTCCTGACAAACTGGCTAATTTGATTGACGCACCTACCCTCTACCGACTGCCTCTGCTCTTATATAGAAGCTTAGGCGATGCAATTCAGAGCAACCTAATGTTATAATAGGAGGTCGGTGTGCAGATTGAGCCAGAACTAAAGCTAGATGATATATTAACGATTCTGAGCGAGTTTGTAAAGAGCAAACAGGATTGTTACTTCCTTCACAGTTGGATAATGCTATCCATTTGTGATTTTTATAACTCATGGCTATTTTCAGCCACTTGTGATTTTATAAACAATCGCTTTAATGAACCAAACCAGCAGTCGATGTGTTACAATAAAGCCTAGAACAAATAGATTTACATATTATAAGGGATTTTACTAATGGCGACAAAGCGAATTGCGTTTGGCATTCAAAAGGGTGGGGTTGGTAAAACCACCTCGGCGATTTGTACAGGCCGGGCGATTGCGGATAGTGGCAAGCGGGTCTTGCTGGTCGATCTCGATCCCCAGGCCAATTTGACGATGGCTTGCGGGGTGGATTCGACTGAATTGGAGTTTTCGACTTACGACGTTTTGACCGACGAAAATGTTGGTATCGAGCAGGTTATTCAGCCTACCAGGTATGGGTTTGACTTGCTCCCAGCCCATATTTCGCTGGCCTCCGCCGAGCTTGATCTGGTGCAAGCGGTCAACCGAGAGCGTTTATTACGCGAGAAATATGATGGGGTGGAGGACGAAAACGGGCTGGCCCTCAAGGGAGTCGAAGAATTGGGTTACGATTATGTGATTACCGATAGCCCACCTTCGCTTGGTCTGCTGACCCTCAACGTTTTGACCGCTTCGGATTATGTGGTTATCCCGTTGCAATGTCAGCTTTTTGCGGTTGATGGGCTGAAGGCTTTTAACGATGTGATTGATTTGGTGCGACGTAAGCTCAACCGCAGGCTACGACTGGCGGGCGTGTTGCTCACGATGTATGATGCTCGCACCTCGATCAGCAAAGAAATCGAGGGCCGGGTGCGGCAGATATTGGGTGATGTGGTTTTCCCAACTCGGATCGGCGACTATTCGGCGTTAGTCAGGGTACGCAATCAGGGGCCAATCCAGGCTTATGAACCGCGTCATCAGGCTGCCGGGCAGTATAATAATTTCGCGCAGGAGGTTATGCAACGTGTCGAGAAATAACCGAGTAGCAACCAATAAAGATGTATTTGCCGGATTAAAGGTTAAGAACCGCCTGGCGGAGGATGGCGACCCGATGGATGAGGCTCGCTTTATGCCTATCGATCAGGTTGAACCAAATCCAGATCAGCCCCGCAAGAAAGCGAATGCCGAAAAGGATATTGAACTAGCTGCCGATATTACAGAGCGCGGTATTTTACAGCCGATTATCGTGCGGCCTATGCCGGGTGGCCCGGACGGACAGTATCAGATTATCGCCGGAGAGCGGCGCTGGCGGGCGGCACGGGCGGCAGGGTTGCGTGAAGTGCCAGTTATTATCAAAGAACTGGACGATCAAGCCGCCCAGATTGTCTCGCTGGTCGAAAATCTGCAACGGGTAGACCTCGACCCGCACGATGAGGCCGAGTTTTTTTACAAGCTTTCGGTTGAACGCAATGTTTCAAATCGAGATATTGCCAAGATGATAAATCGTTCGCACGGCTACGTTGACCAGCGTTTGAAGAAGTTGGGGGTGAGCGATGGCACGCCCGGTGAAGGTCAGAAAGCGGCGGGTGCGCTCGAACTTATTCGCGAACGACCGGCAGACCAATCGGCCCGTATTTGGCGCTATCGACCGCAGCAATTTCAACGAATGCGCGAATATATCAGCGAAGCCATCGAGAATTGGGAACAAATCGACGACGAGCCAAGCCGCGAGTCGCTTCTAAGCGAAATCTCTAGCCTCAAAGAAGAACTAGCCCGATTAGAAAAAAAGCTTCACGTGAAAACATTTTCTAAGGGATAAAGAATGAGAGTTGAAGAGGGACTGGGGAATAATATCGGCAGTATATTACTTCTATCCAAAAACCATATCCTCTCAAAAACGAGGGTGCTTTGATCCATTGAGCTTAAAGACCACCTTTTGCCTATTACCGCCAAAATTGATAAGATATTTTGAGGTGATTTTCATCTTACAAGAACTTAGAATTTGAGGTTATGGTAATAGGCTCTAAAAATGGAAAGGGGTCTAGCTTACATGATTGAAGCAATCTTAGGGGTCTTGATCGGATTATCAGGCGGGGTGGCGGTTGGGTTACAATCACCCTTATCAGGAGTTATGAGCGAACGAGTTGGGGGTGCCGCCAGTAGTTTTATTATTCATGTTAGTGGGGCGGTCGTTTCTGGCGTGCTATTATTATTACGTGGTGGCGAAAGAGTTGATAATTGGCGAAGTTTACCCTGGTATATGTTTGGATTAGGTAGTTTAGGGTTGGTGCTTTATCTCACTCTAAGTTATACCATACCCAAAATGGGTGCAACATCGGCAGTGACGCTTGTAGTAGTAGGCCAGCTTTTAATGGGGTTATTGTTTGACTCTTTTGGTTGGTTTGGTTTAGCAACCCGTCCGATAGACGGCACAAAAATATTTGCCGTAGTTTTGTTGCTAGGTGGTTCTTACTTTATGCTAAAATAAGGTAAATCTTCAACTAGCCTTAATCCTGTCACTCTGAGCCGCAGTGAAGAATCCCGGCCTGTTGGGTTAAAAGTTACAATTGACAGAAGATTCTTCGCTTCGCTCAGAATGACAGGATTGAATGGTTCTGTTTTAATTTCTATTTATTTTATCTGCGTTCATCTGTGTTCATCTGTGGCTACATTTGTTAGATCTAAAGAGTTGAATTGGTTAAATCGACTGTACAAAAGAAACGGCAGTGGCAACAGATAGCGAAGTATCTGGCGCTGGCGGGCGGAGCGAGTTTGCTGGCGGTAGCGATTGGGCCGTTCTTTCTTATTATTCTGGATGTGCTATTGAAGAATACTAATCTGGGCGGTTTTCGGTTCAGCCGATTTTTTGTGCTTAATTTTACGACCTTCTTTAGTTTGCCACTAGGGGTGATGGGGTTGGCGGCGATTCGGACAGGCTGGCAGGTGGCGACTTACCCGGTGCGGGCGGGTATTTTTCAGCTTGTGTGTGGATTGTTGGCAACTTTATTTGGCTTTACCAACTCGCTTTACTGGCTACCGGCGGGGCTATTGATAGTTAGCGGTGTGCTGGCTTTGCTGTCGATAGAGGAAAAAGCGCCCGCCTATTTGCCTTATGTTCCAGCCTATTCCGGTTATGAGCAACCTTACCAACCTGCGCGACTCTTACCCATTCATCCGGCAGACCTACCGACTTTTCATTGGGCGGTGGGGCAGGCTCAGAGCGGGGATAAAATGGCGGCCTATCTGCAATTCAAGACGCTCGAACGGCGCAACCTCGATAATATTGACCTTATGCTGTGGGTCGCTTTTACGGCTCCGACCTTGCTGGAAGCGGAAGGGCTGATCGGGCGGGCCAGCGCAATAGCCCCCGGATTGCCGAGTGTGGGGCAGGCTCAGGAGTGGCTGGCGCACCAAAAGGCGAGTGGGCGACGATAGGTCTAAAAAGTTTTCCACATGCTTTTGAGCCTATGGGACAATTTTGGGCAATTTTGTCCCGACCGAGCAAATTGGCCTCTAATTCTATTGACTCCATGCGGTATAATCATGTATAACAAAGACGAACAGGCAGTTTAGTTAGTCCGTCCGGCAATATTCAATCAATGAGTAGTCAAGGTAGGAAAGAAATGGCAGTTCAAATCGAAGCTAAAGCAGGGGCCGATAGCGGGCCAACCGAAACCGAGATAGTTCAGCCCGATAGCGCCGAAACCGTCTTACGCGAAATTGAGACCAAAGAGCAATATCTGGCCCATTTTGGTTTGTGGGAACCGCCCTTCCAGGTGAGCGGCACAAACCGGCGCTTTGTTCATCTGACCCAGTTGAACCGCCAGATTATCGAGAACTGCTTACAACTTATCCGCGACCGGATGGGCCTCGGCATGGTGCTAGGGGCGGTCGGAAGTGGCAAGAGTTCGATTGCCAATATTTTGTACGACCGGCTGGCGGCCTATCCTGAAAAATACGCTATCGCCTACCTCGATGATCTGGAAGGGACGAACAGCCAGGTCATGACTAACTTGCTGCTCGAATTTAATTGCAGCCCAATCAGCCGCCAGGTCGAACCGCTCAAGGGCCAATTCAAGAAGCTTTTAATAGAAGAAACTCAGAACAACCAGCGGACTGTCGTGCTGCTGATCGACGAGGCGCAGACCGCCAGCAAACGGGCGATGGAGCTTATTCGGTTGTTGCTCAATTTTGAGGCGGACGGCGATAAGCTGCTACAGGTCTTGCTGTTTGGGCAGCCCGAATTGGCCCGGATGGTCGCCAGCCGTGAGAACCTTGCCAGCCGAGTGGTCAATACCAATTGGCTCAAGCCCCTTAGCCCGGATGAGACGCGGGCTATGATACAGTTCAGGCTCAATGTGGCGGGGTCGGGGCCGGACATTTACAGCCCGGAGGCGTTGGATAGCTTTGTGGCGCTTTCGCGGGGCGTGCCGCGTGAGGTTTGCAAGATCGGTTATAACACCTTGCTGGTGGGGACGGCGTGGGGCGAACGAGTCATTTCGGCCCCCACGGTCGAGGCGGCGGCGAACAGTTTCAGGTTGGAAGCGTGAGGTTATGGCGATCAAGGGCAGACATAATCGAGCAGAGTTAACCGAGATGATACCGGGCAGCCTGAGCAGCGAGACCGAAGCGCGGGCCACCCGGCGTGAACTTTTCGCGGCTCGGTCGCAGGCCGGGAATTGGGTGTTGGCCTATGTTGCGCCCGACCGGATTGACCCAAACCCCAATCAGCCCCGCAAGCAAATCGAGCGGGCCGCGCTGGAAGAATTAAAACAGAGCATCGCGTCGCGGGGGATTTTGCAGCCCTTGTTGGGGGTCAAGTCGAGCGAAAGCCGGGTGCGGTTGGTGGCCGGCCATCGTCGATTGCAGGCCGCTAAAGAACTCGGTTTGCCGCGCGTGCCGGTCGTGTTGGTCGAGCGCCTCAAGGAGGAAGACACCGTAATTGATGCGGTGATCGAGAATATCCAGCGGCGCAACCTGGAAGCCTGGGAAGAGGGGGTCGCTTACGCCCAACTTGCCAACGAATTTGGCTGGACGCACGACGAGATAGGCCGCAAAATCGGCAAGAGCCGCCCGTATGTCTCGACCCGGATACGGGCGGCGGAGAAGCTTTCGCCAGTCGTTAAGGAAGTTTTGGCAACGGGTGATTGGTCGATTTTGGGTACGTCCGTACCCGCAAGTGAAGAAAATCACAATAACGGAGCAGAAGAACCTGATCTGCTCGAACGGAGCGAAGTAGAGCAGTTTGCGACCGCTTCGCTCAACAGTGTCGAGGTTATCCGGCGGCTGACCAGCCTTTCGCCCGAACAGCAAACCGATCTTCTAAAGCGGATTGGTCGGCAACTAAACGCGCAGGTCAAGCTTTCGGTCAAGGACGTAATCGAGCTTATCAAGGCTGACCGGGGGGTGGGCGAGGATAACGCCAGTCGCCAGTTGTCGTTCGTCGATCTCGGAACAGACGAGCTAGATGTCTTTCATCAGTGGGGCAATACAAACCGGGCCGATACTCGTCAGCTTTCGGTCGATGAGCTTGATCGGCTAATCGACTTATACGAGAAAGACCTTTCCAAGCTAAGGCGGGTAAGAGCCGAGAAAAAAGGAGAAAACTAGCAGATTTACGATTTACGATTAAATTTAGTCAACCGGTCTTATTGTGGGAGGGATTTCTAATCCCGATAGAACTAATTCGGGATTAGAAATCCCTCCCACAACCGATAGTTACGACAGTATATAAAACAAAAACAACCCCACGCCGCCAAGCTAAGAGGGTTGTTTTCTGGAAACACAAGCACCCGCAAGGGTACTCAGGTTTTTTATGTCTTTGGCTACTTAAAGCCAATTTGATTATAACGCCTGGGCTGGCCCATGTCAATAGCGGTGCGTTGTTGGAGGATTTGCTATGCCAAAAATTCAGGGCAATGCAGCCTTCGCCGGGTTCCGTCAACAGCCCGACGGCGGTTATGCTTTTACGATGGTTCCGAACCAGTTTTTTGATGAGATCATGTGCAACGAGAAACCTTGCGTAATCAAGGTGGTTGGGTTGATCTCGCGGCTGACGCTCGGCTGGGTGGACGAGAACGGGCAGCGTCGCAAGCAAGCTCAGATTTCGTACAGTACCTTCGCCCGTGAGATGAAGATGAGCTTGCAAGCAGTCAATGATGGGGTGAGAATCGCGCTGGAAAAGGGTTATATTGTGCTGGTCAAGCCGGGTGCGCTGCGGGGCGGTAGGCCGGAAGGGGCCTGGTATAGCCTGGGCTGGGAGGGCAACCCACAACGGGCCGAGCGGTCGGCGCAACTTGCCAGACCACTGGCTAAAAAGCAAAGCGCGGCGACCACTGAAAAGCAGAGTACGGCAGTCGCTGAAAAACAGAGCGGGACGGTTGCTACTCCAACTCTGAATTGCAGAGACATAGAAGATAAAGCCGAATCTAAAATAAATTTGGTGGAAATAAAGGCCAGTTCCACTGTCGGTTCGGGACAGGTTGCTCAAAGCAGTTCGCTCAAGAAGGGCGGCAAACCCAAAGCGATAGTAGGGGCGATCCCTTGTGGTCGCCCTTCTGGACAAGCACAAGACTTGCCGATGTCAACCGAACGAACCGCCACCGGGAAATATTCGGCTTATATCGGCAACTTGATTACCGAGATTGGGGAGCAATTTGGCGATATAAGCCACCGCTTGCCGAATATCAAGCACGCTTTGAATTTGTGGGATAAAGAGCGACTGGCTGAAAAAGATTTTGTCCAGTTGGTCTATAAGGCCCGCGACCTGACCCGCACCCATACTTCGGGGCTGGAACGAGCCGAAAAAGCAATTTTGCCGGGCGAAAAATGGGTCACGCTGGCGGAGGCTACCCCTGCCGAAAGCGTCGAGCGACGCAACCGGATGGCCTATTTCTTCCGGGTGCTGGAAGAGTTGGTCGCTAAGGTTGGGTTGGGGCAAGCTGAGAGCGCCGGGCCAGCCCAACCAAAGCAGGAGACTTATCCCCTGAGAGCGTCGGTTGAGCCAGCCTCAGCAGGGCCGGTCGGTCGGTCGCCGTTAGAGATAGTCGAGGCGGTTGAGGCGCTATCGGACGAGCAAGCCCTCTTGCGGCAAGGCTGGGCCGAACGTTGGTCGGTGGAGCCTGCCGCAACCCTGGCAGGCTGGGAGCGGGTGCAAACCGAGTTGGAGCGGGTCGGGCTGGGCAGCCTGGGCGGTAAAATCTTGGGGATCGAGGCGCAGCAGACCCGGCCTGAATTGCTGGAAAGGGTCGATAGTCTGTCTCGGTCGCCTGGCTCCAATCAAGTTGACATAATTATATTCTGTTCTAGCAAGCTGGCCCACCGTTCAGCTATTCAACACCGGGAAACCCTAAACGAAGCCATCACTCGCGCCTGGGGTCGGGCCGTCGTCCTGCACCTGGTCAACTGAAGGTTACACAAGCTTAATCTGTAGGAGCGGGCTTCCGCCCGCGATTTTGCCCATAGCCAGATTTACCTCGTCAGGCAAGACCAGTAGTGCAGGACAATCGCGGGTGGAAGCCCGCTCCTACAAAAGAATTGTGTCCAGCTTTGGGTCAACTAGCTGCTTCCGGCTCATCTAGTTTTGCAGAGCAATGTCCAGCAATCGAGCTACTCAGTCCTCAGTCCTCATCCCTCAGTCTCTTTCCATACCTCATCCCTCATCGCCTATTAGCTCCAGCGCAACGCTTGTAGCAAAATATTCGTTCGTACCCGGTAGATATTGAGGTTAGCCTGGAAGGGGCCGGATTGGGTGGGTGGGAGCGGCACACGCAGGCGATAGCGATGATTTTTGCCGTCTGCCGCCAGATCGAACGACTGACGAAAGAACTCGCGACCTCCGGCTTCGTTCAAGACTACTTCGCACAGGATTTGAGGTTGCTGAAAGTCGTAGTTTACATAGGCGCTCAATTCGAGAGACAAGAGGGGTGCGGTCTGGGTGATGAGCGAGCTACGCATGAGCAGGCTGGTTTTCTGGCCCTGAGTATCGAACAATAGGCCGCGCCCAGTTTGGCAGACCAGTTTGCCCGTGCCGCTATCGAGTTTCCAGTCGGCGGGCGGTTCGGTCGGAGAGCAGGCCATGAAGTTGAGGTTTTGGGCGGGCGGCGCGTCGGGCGTTCTGGCATTATCGACCCCGTAGCTAAAAAGATAGGACAGCCCGGTTTGGGCCGGGTTCGTCTCGTAGCGCACAAACCAGAGCCGACCCCGTTCGGCCTTGCGATAATCGACAATCAGGTCGTCAGTACGGCGCAACCCTGCAATCTGTGGCCCGACCAGCAACCCGGTCGCTTCATCGAGGCCGTTGCGCCAGACATATGCGCCACGCACGCTGTCCGGCACACCTTCATAATAAATGCTATCGCCGGGGGCGGTCGGCAACTTCGCCGCTTGCAGCAGCCGAAAAGTATCGTCCACCAACCCGCCTGCCTGTAGCCAGGGCAGTAGAGCCAGCAGCAGGGCCAAAAGGTAGAGAAGAGGACTGAGGACTGAAAGGGGACTGAGGACTGAGGACTGAGGACTGAGGGATGGGAACTGAGGACTGATACCTGATACCTGATACCTAACACCTGACACCTGATACCTGATACCTACCGCTAGTAGCAAGCAGAACCCGACGGAGGGTAGGTACAAAATACGGGATTGGAATAGGTTGGTGGTGATGGGGGTGTTGATTAGGGCGGGCAAAAGTCCGGCGTAGATTAGGAGTAGGGTCGGGAGTATGGTTGGTCTTAGCGGCTTGAAACCGCTCCGGCCCAGTCGCCAGATTAGCCAGCCATAGAGCGCTACTAAACCAACCGCCAGTAGTCCGCTCAGTATCCAGCCGCCGCTTTCGAGGTTGAGCGGGAAGAGAAGCGGGAGCCACAGGCCAAAAGTCGCATTCCATGCTATATTAAAGAGGGTCTGCCCATCGCTTTTGTAGCCGCCCAGATTGCCCAATGCGGCGATGCGGGCCACCAGATAAAGACCCGCTATCATGAGATAGGGTACAAACTTGAAGCCGAACAGCAGCCAATTCCGCCGGTTTGTCGGTCTCTTGCCCAGCAGCGCCCAGGCTAAAAGCAACCCCGGTAGCGCGATGGCGACTTCTTTGCTAAATAGGCCCGCCCCATACGCCAGGATACTTATCCCATAGAAAGGCCATCCGGCTCCCTCAAAATATTTCAGCCCGGTCAGCAGCGCCAGCAAAAAGAAAAAGGTCGCCAGTAAATCGGGACGGCCTGCCAGCCAGACGACTGGCTCGACATGAAGCGGATGTAGCGCGAACAGAGCGCCTGCCAGCGCCCCAGTCGTCGGGCTACCCGCCACCCGCCGGGCCAACCAGCCGACCAAAGCAGCATTTGCGGCGTGTAGCAACAAGTTGGTCAGGTGATACCCGGTGGCTTGCAAGCCCCACAAATTATAATCGAGTTGCCAGAGCAAGTTGGGGAGCGGACGATAAAAGAGGTTTTGGGAAGGCTCGTAAAAAGCTTTGCCGTCCGCCACAAAGCGGATAAACACAAAATCTTCGCCGGTAAAATAGGCGGTCAGACCGGGCAAGAACGCCACTAGCGCCAACCCCGGCCCAACCGCCCACCACCATTTTTCAAACCATCGAGTTATATTGTTCAAGCCTGATAATTTACGATTTACGACTGTAGGTACTCACCTATGTCACCCTGAGCCACAGCCCCCAGAGAGGGTGAGGCCACGAAAGGTCTAGATTCTTCGGCGGAGAGCTATCTTTGGCAAAAATCGAAGTAATTTCCCGCCTCAGAATGACATAGGTGAGTACCTACAGTCGTAAATCGTAAATCGTAAATCGTAAATCCCTCTAGCCTATTGGCGACCGCAACAAATCTCGCACCCACAGAACCGCCGTCAGGTCGCCTTCGTGGACAAGCTTGCCCTGGACAAAAGCGTCCGGCCAGGTGAGTTGCCCGGTCAGGACGGCCATTAGATCGGCCTGATCGATGCTCAGTCTGCAAATCGGGTTAGCGACCCGGCCCGTCTGAATACCGGCTTCGGGCTTTTCGAGGTCAACATGCCAGATGCTCTGGCTATCGCTGCCCCCATCGGCGCTGCCCTGCGACGACTTATCGACAATCTCAAGCTCGACATAGCCGGTAAGCTTGTAAGGCTTCCCAGTACGACGGGCCGGGCCGTCCAGCGTGAGGGTCGCCCGGTCGAGTTGGAGCGGACGACGTGCGCCCGGCCCGTTCTTGCGAACCAGCATTTGATAATCGAGGTTGGTGCTGCGCCGGAAAGTATCGACGCTGCCCGCTGCGAAAAGCAGTTGGGCTAGATAGCGGTCGGGTTCGACCCCGGTGCTGGCGGCTTTATCGGCATAGGCCGCTTGTAAATTGCCGTACCACTGCTGATGGGTTAGATAATAATGGTCGCTGATATTCTCTACATCGACAATTTCAAACCCGGCTTGTTCCGCCGCCACGACTGCCTCGCTAATCGTCGCCCAGCGCCCGACCGGGTAGATATAGCGGCGCATGAAATCGGTCGCTTCTTCCACACCGGGCAGTTCGTTTTCTTTGGAGCCAGTCCGCCCGGTGATGACCTGGACGCACAAAATACCATCGTCGGATAGTACGTGATAGAGACTGCGATAGAGGGCCGGAAGGTCTTCGACGTGTTCGGTCGCTTCAAGCGACCCGGCTTTGGTAAAGCTGCCGGGCGCATAGGGCATTGAGAGCGCATGAACTAAATCATACTGGATCAGGTGTTCCACCCCTAGCTCCTTAGCCTTTTTCAAGACGTATTCTTTTTGAATCGGACTAAGCGAGACCCCCGTTACTTTGCAACCGTATTTTTGGGTGACGTAAAACATCGTATTGCCCCACCCGGCCCCGATGTCCAACAGATGATCGTTCGGGCCAAGTTCCAGCTTTTTACAGTAAAGCTCCATCTTGTTAAGCTGGGCCTGATCTAACGAATCGCCAGGGGTGCGATAATAGCCAGAAGAATAGTTGAAGCTATCCCCCAGGGCGAGACGGAAGAATTCGGCGGGGAGATCGTAGTGGAACCGAATTCCTTCTTCGTCTTGTGCAACCTGCTCACGCGAAATAGTCTCGGTCATAAAAGTTTTGTACGCCAAAAGGTGCCGCAACTTGCCCGGTGTTGCACCAAGAAGCTAGGGCAGAAGAAGCGTACCCCTCCTTTCTCCTTGAAGCTGTTCGTTGTTTTGTACCTGTAAAATTAATTATATAAGCAGCCCAGCCCAAAATTACAATGCCAGGTGCTACAAGCCGTAGCGGGACAACCCTATGGCGCAAAACTGCTGCGCCTTACCCGCTACGAGTCGAAATTGCCCACCTAAGCCAAAGGCGGGTGTTGTTTATGCCAGTCCGTCGCCTGCTCATAAGCGTAGGCAACTTGAAGAACTTTTTCCTCACCCAAAGCCGGGCCGATTATTTGCAAACCCACCGGCAGCCCATCCGAGAAGCCACACGGTATCGAAATACCCGGCACTCCCGCCATATTCGCCGGGAGCGTACACACGTCCGAAAGGTACATTGCAAGCGGGTCGTTGGCCTTTTCGCCGATCTTGAAGGCCACCGTTGGCGAAGTAGGCGCGATCACCGCATCAAAATTCTCGAAGATTTTGTCAAAATCGGACTTGATAAGAGTTCGCACCTTCTGAGCCTTCAAATAATAAGCATCATAATAGCCGCTCGATAAGGCATAGGTTCCAATCATAATGCGGCGCTTGACCTCGCGACCAAAGCCCTCGTCACGGGTCGAAAGATAGCCATCCAGCAGATTTTTAGCTTGCCGGTCGCTCAGGCCATACTTGATACCATCGTAGCGGGCCAGGTTTGCGCTCGCCTCGGACGGCGCAATAATATAGTAGGTCGCCAGGGCGTACTTGGTGTAGGGCATCGAAACTTCCTCGACTATCGCGCCCAGTTCTTGCAACTTGGCGACCGCCGTCCGCACGGCTTGTTCTACCCCCGGCTCCATGCCTTCCACAAAATATTCTTTGGGTAGGGCCAGCCGCACGCCTTTTACATCCCCATTAAGACCCGCCGTATAATCCGGCACCGGGCTGTTAATCGAAGTGCTGTCGCGTTCGTCAAACCCGGCGATAACATTCATCACCAGAGCGCAATCGGTCACATCGCGGGTAAACGGCCCGATTTGATCGAGCGAACTGGCAAAGGCCACCAGCCCATAACGTGAGACTCGTCCATAAGTCGGTTTGAAGCCGACCACCCCGCACAGCGAGGCCGGTTGGCGAATCGAGCCGCCCGTATCGCTGCCCAGGCTGAGAAAACCCATCCCCGCCGCGACCGCCGCGCTACTCCCGCCACTCGACCCGCCCGGCACTGTGTCGAGGTTCCAGGGGTTATGAGTGGTGAAAAAGCCACTGTTTTCGGTGCTGCTGCCCATTGCAAATTCGTCCATATTGGTCTTGCCGACCAGCACCGTCCCGGCCTCGTTTAGGCGGGCCGCTACGGTCGCGTCGTAGACCGGCACGAAATTCTCCAGGATTTTGGAGCTACAGGTCGTGCGTACTCCTTTGGTCGAAAGCACATCCTTTAGGTTGATCGGGATACCCGCCAGAGGCGAGGTTGCTTCACCGCTTGCCAACCGTTTGTCCATCGCGTCCGCCCGTTCCAGAGCTTGCTCGGCGATGACGGTCATAAAGGCGCGTACTTTGTGGTCGGTTGCGTCGATGCGGTTTAGCACCGCCTGGGTCAACTCCCGGCTACTGACTTCTCGGGCCTTTAGCTTGTCGGCGGCTTCCTTTATAGTAAGGTAGTAAAGTTCTTCCGCCATCTTATTCCTCCCCAAAAACCGAGCGTACCCGGAAATAAGGCCCTTCGCTCATCGGCGCATTTGCCAGGGCTTCCCGGTTCGACAGGGAGGGGCGCACTTGGTCCGGGCGCATCAGGTTTTGAACCGTGATAACCTGGGCGGTCGGCGGTATCTGGTCGGTATCCAGTTCTTCTAACATCTCGAAATAATCCAAAATGGGCCTAAGTTCGTCGCGCATCCGCTCTTTTTCTTCGTCGTTCAGGCCCAGGCGGGCCAATCTTGCCACATTATCGACGGTTTCCCGATCCAGTTTCATCAGGGGACGCTCCTATTTTAGGGTTGAGTGCTGCATGAGGGACTCAGCCTTGCAAAAGGCTTACCTTTGCTCAAGACGGCTTAGTATTGCACTCAATCAATATTTTCTATGAAAAAAGCCCCCAGTGTGGGGCAACAATCATTGTTACTCTTGTTGGCCTAATTATAGCACTCTCGGTAGCGCCTCACAAGTTTCGAGATCGGCTTAATCAGGAGGATTATACATTGGCGGCAAGGGATGAGGGATGAAGGATGAAGGATGAGGGATGAGGGATGAGGGATGAGGGGGAACGTCCATTGGCGGAGCAAGGTCGGAGTAAAGCCACCCCTGTCATTCTGAGGGCCGACTGTTAGCACCGGTTTTGCCCGATCCAACTTTAAGGCCGAAGAATCTAAGCTTTCCCCATGCGTGGTGTAACCCAACGGGCCGAGACCCTTCGCTGCGGCTCAGGGTGACAGGACTGCGTCCAGGGTGATAGGACTGTGGCTCAGGGTGACAGGACTGCGGCTCAGGGTGACAGGGCTATGTTCAGGGTGAAAGGGCTATGTTTAGGGTGACGCTCTATTACTTTGTTATCGCTCTATCGCTGATTCAACCAAAGTAGCTAAAATCAAGAGCTTTTGCTATAATAATCGAACATAGTAGAAATCGCCATATTATTTAGATTTGGAGCGTTGCCGTGTCGGAACCCATTCGCACCCATGAACTACAGGTTTTTCTGTGCCACGCCTCGGTGGATAAGCAGGCGGTGATGCAGCTATATAACCGCCTCTCCAAACTTAATTGGATCAAACCCTGGCTAGATAAGAAAGACTTACTCCCCGGTCAGAATTGGCGAGTGGAAATTCCCAAAGCGGTGCGCCAGAGCGATATTGTGTTGGTTTGTCTGTCTGAAAACTCAATCAACAAAGCGGGTTATGTCCAAAAAGAGATTGTATACGCTCTGGATGTGGCTGAGGAAAAACCGGAAGATACTATTTTCGTGATACCATTGCGATTAGAAGAATGCAAAGTACCGGAGCGGTTAGATACATGGCACTGGGTGGATTATTTCGAGGAAGGCGGTTTTGACCAACTATTGAGAGGGTTACTCCACCAAGCTGAAAAACTGGGCCTAAAGCCGGATATGCTTCAGGCTGAAGTGCCGGTTAGAGAGCCGGAAACTAATAAATCCCCCCAATCCTCATCCGATTCGAGTAAGCCGCCCTCTGAAGCACGCCGACAGCAAATTAAAAAGGGCCTACAGGAAGCCTACACGCTTAAAGGGGAGGTAGAGCAGGCTCTTTTGGTGACAACCAGCCCAACTGTACGGGCCGGACTAAACTTGGAACTAGAAAACACTGACAAGCGGATAAAAGCACTTGAGGATGAATACGGCAAATATTCATCGCCGAAAGATTCTTCTCTCTCCATTCCTCCTACCCCGCCCCGTCCACCCGTTGCAACACCGATCCCCAAACCACCCGAAACCATTGATACTATGAAGGTTCCCGATTTGTTGTTGAATCCAGAGTCGAGCGAAATCCAAAGGGAACGCCTTCTGCGCGAACTAGCCCATTCTGACACCACTCCCGAGCGCCGCCTTGCTATCGGCGACCGATTGAGCGAGATCGGTGACCCGCGTCCCGGCGTTGGCACTATCAAGGTGGTGATACGTGCGCGCAAAGTGGAGCTACCCCTGCTCGAATGGTGTGAAATTCCGGCCCCGCCCCACGGTAAATTTATGATGGGGGCGGACGATCAGGACGACAACCCGCGCCGCGAGGTCGAACTGGACTACAGTTTCAAAATGTCGAAGTATCCGATCACTTATCGGCAGTTCCAGACCTTTGTAGACTCAGGTAAATACAACCAACCGACCTGGTGGCAAGGCTTCCCAAAGGAGTACCAACCGCAGCCAATAGGGAAACAGTACAAGAAGGTTGCCAATCACTCGCGCAATACGGTATCGTGGTATCAGGCGGTGGCTTTTACGCGCTGGCTGTCGGCAGGCTACCTGGCGGCCGGTTGGTTGGGAGAGGGTTGGGAGCTTCGGCTACCGATTGAAATGGAATGGGAGTACGCCGCCCGTGGCCGCGACGAGCGGCAATATCCCTATGGGAACAAATTTGACGCGACCAAAGCTAACACAATTGAAACCGGCCTCGTCACGACCAGTGCCGTAGGCTGCTTCCCGGAGGGGGTTTCACCATTTGGGGTGCTGGATATGAGCGGGAACGTTTGGGAGTGGTGCTTGAACAAATATTCTAATGATAACGAACGGAGGGTGCTGCGGGGCGGTTCGTTCTTTTACGGTGCTAGTTTCGCCACCTGTGTGTGTCGCCTCAACTTCGATCCGGACTACGCTGACTACCTCCTCGGTTTTCGGGTGGTGGGTGCGTCCTCTATTGCGCCCCTCTGATCTCTGAAATCTCTGTCCCCTCTAAGGGGGTTTGGGGGGAAGCCCCCATCGGCGCGAAGCGCCGTTTTTAAATTTCGTACTTTATCTAGCCCTCATGTTATTCTATCGGTGGTGGTATAGGCCAAAAGGTGTAAAGGGCTAAACCCTCAAGGCGGCGGGTTCTGGTAGGGGCGACCCGATGTGGTCGCCCGTGAACACCCGGCACAATCTTCGGGGGCGACCACCAGGGTCGCCCCTACCGATTCAATTTCTGGGCAATTTGCCGTAAATCGTTGTGCAAGCAGGACAGATTAGGCCTTGATGGGAAAGGCCCATTTCAAGAAATCGGGCAGCGCCTTGCCCCAGGTTATCTGGTCGTGTTTGCCGCCCTCGATCTGGACGTAAACCAGATCAGGCCCGACCTGATAACCCTTTGCTTTTAGTTCGTCCATCAATTCGGTGGTATCCTGGATCGCGTCAATCACGCCGTTGCCGTCCCGGTCGCTGGTTTCGTCCAGGGTTCCGGCCTCGAACCACATCTTCAAGCCTTCCCGCTTTTGGCTCTCGCGCACTACTCGGTGCATAATGCGCGAACTTTGCTGCGCCGCCGAACTGCCGTCCTCACTGCGCCACCAGAACGACCCGGAGAAAACGCCAACCTTGCCAAAAAGCTCCGGGTGTCGCCATGTCATATCAAAAGCCATCAATCCGCCCAGCGAAGAACCCATCAGGACGGTATTAGCCGGGCCTTCCAGCACCCGATAGTTTTGCTTCATATAGGGCAGCACCTCGCCGGTCACAAAGCGGGTATAGGCATCGGCCTTGTCACCCATCCCTTTGGAATTGGGAATACCGGCCACCCCGTACTCGCTTAGCCGGGCCGGAGTATTAAAGAGGGCTACTACAATAATCTTTTCGAGTTGGTCGTTTGTATATAATTTTTCCAGCACTTTCTTCATATCGTAGGTATAGGTATCCTGCCCATCGTTCATATAAAGCACTTTGTAACGGGCCGTCGAAGTGTTGTAACCGGGCGGCAAATAAATATCTACCCGGCGCTCATTATTCAGGTTGTTGGAATGAAATTCTTTGATGGTTACAAGCGAAACCTCGTTGGCGGCAATTGCGACGGTTGGGCTAGTTGCTAAAGTCGGAAGGCTAAGGGTGGTCGGCGGGGCAGTCGTGGCTACCACCGTTGGCGATGAGATAGCGCTGGTTGGCGATACTGCCGATGAGGTTATAAGGGTGGTTGGAGCCGTCGTCGTGGTCGGGTCGCCACAGGCTACCAGCACCCCGCTCAGAACCAACCAGCCGATAAGTCTAACCCACCTTGCGCCTTTGATCGGACTAAACATGGGAAATCCCTCCAAAATTAACCGAGATAGCCCTGATTAACAGGCTAAAATAGGCTTTCTAGCTTCTCGATTGTGCCGATGAGTACTTTCTAGCATCTATCAAAGGACGTAGCGCCTGCCGCGCTTCTCGCCTATCGCCCGGAGCGCCCCACGTTCGACCAGCGCTTCCAGGTCGCGCAGAGCCGTATTTTCGGAGGTGCCGCTAAGAGCGCGATACTGGCGGTTGGTGATCGAGCCGTGCTGATGGACGTAGCGCAAGGCCAGTTCTTGCCGTTCGGATTGGTTGAAGGCCGGGGCCAGCGTATCAATCGGCGCAGGCCGCGCGGTCGAGGGCGGTTCGCTATTAATCGGGACGGGAGCGCGAACTAGAGCGTCCCGGCCCGCTCCCCCGGCAATTGCCAGATCGGTAGCAGGTGTGGCAGTCTGCCAGAAGGTAACGACAAACTCGCCCTGTTCTTTAAACTGGGGATCGGGTCGGCCCAGCAAGCGCATTTGGTTTAGCATAAAGCTAATCCCGCTCCCGACCCGCTCCATATAACCGCCCGGCAAGTCGCGCAAAATGTTGGCAATAATAGCGTTGCGTGGCCTCGAACGGGCCTGCCCCTGCTGCAAATCTTCCAGCCTGACCCCCGGCAAAAGCAGCCCTGGATTGTGGATTTCAACCCGGTCGCCGGTATAATAAAAGAGGCGGACGGCTTCCCCTTGCAAACTATAATCGC
Organism: Chloroflexia bacterium; assembly: GCA_038210655.1. Classification (GTDB taxonomy): domain Bacteria; phylum Chloroflexota; class Chloroflexia; order Chloroheliales; family Chloroheliaceae; genus 54-19. Next base: position 39,498 of record JBBQWM010000023.1, on the reverse strand, counting down.
GGTGGACGACCGCATTTACGACCGCCTCGCGCAAGGCTTCAAGCGGGTAATCCGGCTCATCAATCCGATGAAAACCCTGCATCCGAGCCGCGACTGGCACATATTGTTTGAAAAAAGCTTCGGCCTGATCGATTTGCCGGGTAAGTGTACCGTGCAGCACTCGGCGGTCGGCATAGCGGCGCAGACCCAAACTGTCGCCCTGAGCGTAGAGCGTGCAGACTATCTCGGATTGCATCAAAAACTGTTGGGGGGCATAGCCGAAAAGCAACATCCCGGCATTGGTAGGGCGCGTTATCATCTGCCCGGCCCCATCCCCGGTCGCGGTCGCGCAACCCAGGTTTATCAGCACCTCGCCGGTATTAGCCAGCCGACCGCTCAACTTGCTACGGTCGGGCCGCTGGTTTAGATAGGCTTCGACTAGCGTCATATCGAGGTCTTGCAGGGTCGCCCGCAGGACGGGGCGGGTTTCCCAGTTCAGCGTGCCGCGCATATAAAGGAAAGCCTCGATCTCGGTCAGGTCGAGCGGTATAGTATGCGTGCCGCGTCGTACCCAGAAAACACCGCCCGCTTGATAGAGCGTGCCATCGTTGGGTGGAACCGTCGCCACCAGCACTGGCTTGCCCTTCAGTTCCATTACTTGCGGGTGAGCCGGTTCCAGCCTGACCGTCGGTTTGCACAACCGGGCCGCTTGCAAAACAGTGTCCGCCGCCTCAGAAGCGTTCTTGACCCCGACCACTTCCCAGCTTTTATCGGCCACGCCAATCACGAGCATCCCGCCCAACGAATTGGCAAAGCCGCATAACCGCTCCGCCAGTTCGGAAATACGCGGAGGTGCGACCTTAAATTCGAGGGTGGGTGTTTCGCCGCTTTCTAATAGGGTTTCTAACGAAGTTGTATCTAACACTAAAATCTGTCCAGCTTAAATTAGCTCTGCCAATGAAAAATCTAGGAACGGTCTAGGGACGATTTAAGGGCGGAGCCATATCCAACAAAATGTCCGGCCCCTGTGAGACATTGCTCCGCCAATGGGCGGTTCCCTTTCATCCCTTATCCCTTGTATGACATTGCTCTGCCAATGGATTATTTGCTCAAGCTCTAATTATAGCAGAGCAAGGGGAGAGATTGTTAATAAATCCGCCAAATATCCGCCATTATCCACTAATAACCGCCATTATCCCCAGGGCTTTCCGCCAAAACCACTATATATCCGCCAGCAGTACGCTGTATGGTGGGATTAGGCTAAAAAGCCCTTAATAATTCCGCTATGAGGTCGGTTTGTTTTAGTCGGGGTCTTCTTCGAGTGGTGCTTTATCTAACCACGAAGTAAGGTCGGCAGAAGTAGAAATATTTAGCACAGAGGCTCCCAATTCTTCGAGTTGTCTCTTTGACAAACGATTAATGCCTGCTTCTAAAGAAGCATCAACTTCACCCAACTTCTGCTTTAACACAGGCAATATTATCGCAAGCATGCCCTTTCTAATTCCCCGGCGTTCGTAAGTAGTTACATAAGGCATAACCATTCCTCCTTTGTAAATGTCTAACTCTGTTTCAAACTGGTTTTTAAGCTCCGCTGGCAATACGATGAGCCAGTCCAAAAACCGAAAGAGTTCGAGGATTTGCTGGCGCTCATAGCCGCGCTCGTATAGCATCCGCACTAACCGAAGCTTCCAGGTCAGCAGTTCAGCCGTACCACGTAGTTGGAGGATTTTTATATGGGCCATCACCACGATAGCAAAAGGATTTTGATTGGCCTCCAAACTTTCCCACTGACTATTATAGTCGATCAGCTTGACGATTGGGAAGTTAAAGCTTTGTTCAAATCCCCACCGCCTGACCGCGTAAGAAGTAGGACGGTAGTTTTCGCTGGCATCGGTCAGTACCGCCAGACTGATTACTTCCTGGTGATAGCGATCAAAAATACGATAATTATAGACATACATCCGCTCGGCAAATTCGCGGTCGGGTGAGCTTTGGCCTTCGATGTGAATCAAGAGCCAGGTTTGGGTGCCATCCGATAGATAGACCTTGACCAGCTTATCGGCCAGCCGACGACCCAGTGTACTGTCACGGACTACCTTTTCTAGTTCTTTATCGAAAAACTCGTAGGGCTGGCTCCAATCTATATCAGTGTAAGCCGCCGGAAAAAAGAAAGCCACAAAATCCTCAAAATAATAGTCCAACATCTCCTTCCAGACGCTGTCCTGATCGAATTTTACTGGCGCATCCTTTTCTTCTTCTGCGGAAGCCATACTTCCCCCTCTCTATTACTGGGCTAAACGTTGCTTGATTTGCGCTATTATCATATTCTCGAAACCGTCCAGCACTACTAATTCCTGGGCTACTCGGCCTAGTGGCGAGAAAGTATAGGACTGAGAACCGAGCTTAATTTCAGACCGCTCGAAGTCGATCACGGCTAGTAGGCCGGTGCGAATAGTCAGGTCGGTCGCCTCAGCGTAGGTTTGCTTGAGCCAGTTTACCAGGGCCGGGCATTCCAGCACGATATAACCGTTATTAAAGGCGTTGCGCTTGAAGATTTGCGAGTATGATCCGGCAATCACAAGCTGGATACCGCGATATTTCAGGGCGGTGGCGGCCTGTTCACGCGAAGACCCGGCCCCGAAATTCCAGCCGCCTACCAGAATATCACCTTCGCGGGCCAGCGTTTGAAAATTTTGGTCGTAATTGAGCATAGCAACTTTCGCCATCTCTGCGGGAGGGATATTATCCCGGTAGGTATATTCTTTGCCGTAGATGCCGTCGGTGTTCATATTATCTTTGGGGACAAAGAGCAGTTCGCCCTGCAACCGGTGCGGGAAGCCCGTGACGATCTCGACCGGGGCGGTTGGCTCGGCAGGGGTGTCGAAAATCTTTATCGGTGGGAAAGTGCCGGGGGCTTGATCTTCTTGCCGGGAAGGGCCAGCGATCTGGCCTGCGACCGCCGAAGCCGCCACGACTGCCGGACTGGACAAATAGACGTTGGCTTGCGACGACCCCATTCGGCCCTTGAAGTTGCGGTTGGTGGCGGAAATACCGACCTCGCCCGCTTCCAGCAGGCCCTCGCCTAGCCCGATACAGGGGCCGCAACCGGGCGGCAAGGCAATCGCGCCTGCCGCCACCAGACTGTCCCAATAACCCAACTGGCGGGCTTCCGCCTCAATGCTGGCGGAAGCCGCCGCCAGATAAAAGCGTACCCCCGGCGCGACCTGTTGCCCTTTGATAACCTGGGCTGCTTCCTTAATATCATCCAGCCGACCGTTGACGCAACTTAGCAAATAGGCTTTGTCGATCTTGACGGCCCGGCGCTCCATTTCGGGCAAGGCGATCATCGTTTTGACCTCGTTCGGCCCGGCGATGGTCGGCGCGACCTGGGCTAAATCTAGTTGGATTTCTTTGGCATAATGTGCGTCCGGGTCGGCCTGGGGAACCGTCGCGTCCAGTTCTTCGATCAGGGCGCGGGTAATCCGAGGCCGCGCATCGCCGCGCCGCTCGAAATAAGCCGCCCGTGCCAACAGATAGTCGCGCAATACCCTGTCGTAAGGGAAAATCCCGACCAGCGCTCCCCATTCGGTAGTCATATTGGAAATAGTCATGCGCTGCGACATGGTAAGATTGGCGACCCCTTCGCCCACAAACTCGACCGCGTAGTTAAGGACTTCATCCTCGGCGTAGGCTCCGATCAGGGTCAATATAACATCTTTGCCGGTAACACCGGGGTTTAAACGCCCGGTCAGGGTTACTTTGACCACTTCGGGAACCTGCCACCAGGTCTGCCCGGTGGCCCAGATCGCCGCCGCGTCGGTACGGACGACAGGAGTGCCGACCGCTCCCAACGCTCCATATAAATTGGAATGCGAGTCAGACCCGACTACCAGCGTACCGGGCAGCACAAAACCTTCTTCGGACATCACCTGATGGGCAATGCCGGTGCGGGCCGGGAAGAAAGCCAGCCCATGCTCTTTGGCAAAACTTTCGATCCGGGCGTATTTAGCTAGATTTTCGGGGCTTCTATTTTGTACATCGTGGTCGAGCGCGATTACGGGCTGCGAAGGGTCGAAAATGCCCGGCGCTCCCATACTCTCGAATTTTGGAATGACCGCCCCGGCATTATCGTGGGTCATAACGTGTTTGGGACGTACTGAAACGAAATCGTTGGCCCGGACTGCCCGGCCTATCGGCCTATCTACTGTATATCTTTCGACAATTTTTTCGACTAAAGTTTGTGCCACCGCATTCTCTCCTCTAAATTTAACAGGGATAAACAGGATTAACAGGATAAAGGTAGGTTTCCGTATACCTAATGAACTGGCTAATTTTATTGGCGCACATGCGCTCCATCTGCCACTTACGTTATAATAATTACTCACTTGTGGGCGGAATTTCTATCCCGCTAAGGCCAAATCGGGATTAGAAATCCCTCCCACAATCCCGCCCGGCTTGAACTGGGCTGAGTGATTACCTATTATATACTATACCGGCCTTGCGCTATACTATGAGGCTTGTTTAGTCAAAGGGGTGAGCGTCCGATTTTTGCACGGGTTCAAACAGCCAGAACAGGCGAATTTGAAAAGCCTGCTCTAAACCACTAAAAATAGATTAGAAAATTTCGCAGATAATTTTCTAAGTGATACCCAACCCCTGTTTAGCGGATGACAGAACCTTATCAGGACGAATGATGGTGATGGCAAAAAAGAGGTGGGTAGTGTAAACTACTGATGTCGCTCCGCCGATTCGCTTAAATGGTAGTAAGCAGGAAGTTTCCGAGATAACCAATGCCTGAAAAGAAATCTGAACCTGATAGGAGAGTGATTGATATGTCTGCCCACCCGGTATTACCCGCCAACCTCGACTCTACGCCCGACCCGACCCGGACGCTAACTGCGCCTGCGTTATTACGCCCCAACTTGAAGTTGCGGCTGAGTTACAGCCTGCGCTTGATGAAGCCGATTACCTGGTTTGCCCCGATGTGGGCTTTTTTGTGCGGAGCAGTCGCGGTCGGGATGGACTGGGGCAACTGGCAAAATCTGGGTAGGTTGAGCCTGGGTATTTTGTTAGCCGGGCCGGTATTGTGCGGTTTGTCGCAAGTTCTCAACGATTGGTTCGACCGCGAGGTAGACGCGCTTAATGAGCCACAACGGTTAATCCCCTCCGGCAAGGTTAGCGGTGGGCAGGTACTTTGGACTATTGTGATTTTGACCGCCCTGGGTGTCGCTATCCCGGTCTACCTGGGTCAACCGGTCGCAGTGCTGGCAGTGTTCGGCTTTATTCTCGCTATGAGTTATAGCGTCCATCCGATTCGGGCTAAACGCAACGGCTGGATCGGCAATGCGCTGGTCGCAATTTCCTACGAAGGGCTACCCTGGTTGGCTGGAAGTGCCGCCTTTGGCCCCAACAATCAATCTTCCTGGACTGCTATCACCGGGCTTTCGTTGGCGGCGGCTTGTATCTACAGCCTGGGCGCACACGGCATTATGACGGTCAACGACTTTAAAAGTATTGCGGGCGATACCGTGATGAATATAAAGACTATTCCGGTCTTGTACGGGGTCAAACCTGCCGCCTGGATTGCGGTCGTTATCATGGATATATCGCAACTCGCCATGACGGTCGTTCTTTTCCTGAATAACAAGGGCCTGAACGCCGGAATTGTGCTACTTTTCCTCTTAATTCAAATTCCGCTCCAAAAAAAGTTTGTGGGCGATCCCAAAGGCAAGGCCATTTGGTACAATACGACCGGCACAACCCTTTTCGTTTACGGTATGCTGGTTACCGCTATCGGCTTGGGCGTACAGTAATTAAAAAATCCAGGGGCGGACGGTCTATGGGCGGAGTCATATCTAGCAAGGGATGAGGAATGAAAGGGAACTGAGGACTGGGTAGTCCGGTTGTGTGACATTGTTATGCCAATGGATGTTTCCCTTCATCCCTTATCCCTCATCTTTCATCCCTTATTAAATGCCACGTAACTGTTCAGCCAGCCTCAGGCCTGTCATTCTGAGCCACAGCGAAGAATCTAGACCCTTCGCTGCGGCTCAGGGTGACAGGCCTGCATAGTTACAATGACTAGATTTTCCAATAGATAACCCTTAACCCTGCGCTGGCAGACCACAATTCGATATGTTAAAATGAGCAGGAAGGCTTTGAAAACTTGCTTATACTGGTCTGCCAGGAGTATTTCTTGAAAGATTTGCCCCAGCTTTTTAATACCCAAATTGAAAAACCCCCAGGGCAGACCGTTATCGCATCGGAGCCTGCTTTAAGGCCACCCGCGCCTCAGCCGAACTGGTTCAAAGCGTTATCGACCTCTGAGCGGGTGCGTTTGCTGACTTGGGGTGTGGTGGCGGCGCTGCTTTTGTTGCGCTTGAGTGGGTTTCTAATACACTCTTTTGAGGTGATCGGCTGGCCTTATCAGGTCGATTACGACGAGGGTTTGAACCTCAGTTCGGCCTGGCATTTGTCGCAAGGCCACAATATCTACGCTAATAGTGTGCCGGAACGGTTTATCGCCGCGCCTTATCCCTGGCTTTATTTCGCCCTAAACGCGGTCGGGATAAAGCTGTGGGGCATCCAGTTTCAGTTCGGACGGCTACTGTCGTTTGGGGCATCGGTGGGGATAGCCCTATTGATTGGCTGGTGCGTCTGGATGGTGGCGCGGCGGTCGCAAGTCCGGCGGTTGGATGCGGGGGGCGCGGCGCTAGTTAGCGGCCTGCTCTGGTTCGTCCCGACCCCGGTTTATATCTGGAGTACTTTTTTCAAGCAAGATATGGTCGCTATCGCCATCGCTTTGCTTTCTATCGCGCTGGTCTATCGCTGGCAGGATCACAAGTGGTTATGGTGGACGGCCCCTCTGATGGCGCTGGCCTTTTTCGCCAAGCAAAACGAACTGGCGGCGACCGGGGTCGGCTGCGGCTATATGATCGTCCATAACTGGCGACGCGGCTCCAAACTTACTTTGCTAACCATTTTCTGTATTGCTGTCCCCTTTCTGGCTTTCAATTTGCTGACCAAGAACGGCTATTACAACCACACTATCGGTTATCAGCTTGTCCCCTGGAAGTTGAACGATCTGACCCGACACTTGGGTCAGGTGGTGCGCGACCATTGGGTCTTGGTTGGGTTGGGCGGGGTCTATTTGCTAGGGTGCTTTGGCTGGTTGGCGCGGGCGGTCTGGCTGGCACGCGGTCGCGAACGATGGGTAGCATTTCACCACATAATAGGCGGTTGGCTCTTTCCGCTTTATCTGGCGGCGGGCGCTTTTAGTCTCCTGACTTTGGGCGCATATCAGGGCAATTATAACCTGACGCTCGATTTGTTCCCGCCCTTGCTGATCGGGGTTGGGACGGTGTTGGCGTTACTGGCGCGGTCGGTGGAGCGTTTGCCGCAATCTAGGAGACGGACGCTACTGGGGTCGGTTGGGCTGCTGGTAGGCGGCTTGCTAGTCTGGCAAGCCCTGACGACCGCCAGCCCCGAAACTTATTTTGACTGGGGCAGCATGCCGAGCCAGGTGCGTCGCGAGATGGTAAAGGACTTGCAAAAACAGATTGCCATCGCTCCGGGTGATTTATTGACCGACGATATGTATCTGGCGCTTTCGGCAGGGCGAAACGTCCCCTACGACAATCTTTATCATATGCGGGTCGAAAGCCAGAGCGGGAAATGGGACGATAGCAAGTTTTTACAGGACTTGCGTGATCGGCGGTTTGGACTGATCTTGCTCGAACACGAGACCCGGCGTTGGTCGGAAGTTGGTTGGCAGACCCTCAACGACAATTATGAGTTGATCTTCCCGGATGGCATTGATCTATGGCGGCCTCGCGCTCGTCCGACCGTTCCGCAGTATCGCCTACCCGATTGCAGTCTGGCGGAAGTTCGCAATGGGCTGGGTCAGACGACCCTGACAGGTTGGAGTATCAGGCCGGGCAATCTGCCGCTAAAAGCCGGGGATAACCTGGTTTTGACGACTTACTGGGAGGCTGGTACGCCTTTCGCCCGCAACTATACCCTATTTGTCCATTTAGAAGATGCGAACGGCAGGGTGCTGGCCCAGCGCGACGACCTGCCCGCCACGACCGAGGGTCAAGCCCGACCGCTGACCGGTTGGAGCGGCCCTAAACCGCTTCAAATCGATCAATCGTTTGTCTTGCCGTCTAATCTGCCACCGGGCCAATATCGCCTGACCCTGGGCGGCTATCGCCAGGAGGGAAGCGGGCTACAACCCCTACAACCCACTTGCGCCACAACCAACGGGAGCGCTATTATACTTGGCAACCTTAAAGTTTCCGGGTAGAGAAGGTAAAGAAGCTATCATCGTCTTGCTCCATTTTGAGCTTGGCTTCGTTGCCTACCAGACCCAACCTCACCGGGGCCTCACTCTGGCTGAGGTCTAGCTCGAAACGCGCTCGTTCAAACCACTGAATTAAAATGGTTCCCTGTATTTGTGGCTCTGCGATGGGATAGCCAAACTGAGTGATACCGCCCTGTGCTTCCCAGGTCTGGACGAAACGACCCGATAACCAATGCCCGGTCGGTTGGAAATAGATTGCCGCCTGATCTGGTTGATTAGCCTCTTTTAGCGGTGGCTGAGTCTGCCCCAATTTGCGCCCGACGTTCCGCAGCAAAACCTGATCGGGTGGCTGATTTTCGGGAAAATATTCCAGCACGGCTCTTTCAAAGTATTGTACAATACGGTCGCCCTCATACTCCTGGTTGCCGATAGGCCAGCCCAGTGTCGCTACCCCACCGTGATTTTTCCAGTAATCGAGGAAGTCCCAGCCAATCTGAAAACCATCTGCACCGTAGACCTGGCTGTTTTTCAGGTTAAGATTGCGATCAACCGAACTTAACATAATCGTATCTACCCAGTCCATTACCTGATTCATATAAAGCGTAGTATCATTTTCGGTTTCGGGGGCATAGATCGGTAAAACATCGGCCAGGCTGCGTGCGCCCTGATTATAATAGTTATCCCGGATAAGTTTGAACCAGGCTTCCATTCCGGCAGTCCAGGTCGGATAAGCCCGCCAGACCTGATCGAGCGTAGCATAGCCGTAAGACCAGCGAATGTTGCCAAAGTTATGGGCGCTAAGGTTATCACCGGCTGTGCCGCAACTGGATTCTTTGGTGAAAAAAGCCAGTGCAAAAGCCGGATTAACCCCATATTTCCAACCCATTTCGAGATAGGTTTGCCCGATAGTCTTACCGGGTAAAGCTTCGAGTAGTTGCGGGCTGTTGCAACGGGCCAGCCAATCGTCTATCGCCTGGGCGGTCGGTTGGCCTACACTCAAAGCATAGCGGCGGGCTTTGCTCAAAGCCTCTTGTTTAGCCTTTTCTTTTTCGGCTTTCTCTTTCTCGGCCTGAGAAGCTTCCGGCGTGGGGGTAGGTCCCGCGCTAGTCGGGCCAGGGGTAGGAGTAGCAGGCCCGCTGGCTGGCTGAGTTGGGCCAGGGGTGGGCGAAGCCGCCAGGGTTGCTGTCACGCCCGCCGAGGGGGTAAGCGTGGTAAGGGTGGCTGTCACAGTGCCGCTTGAAACCGTCGCCGAGACTGAGTTAGAGGTCGAAATAACTGGGGTCGCTTGCAACTGACCGACCGGAACGGCGGTAATAAAAGTTGTATTATTATTTGCTCCGCTCTCGGCTTGAGCCTGATAATTGGGGGCGCTGACAAAGCAAAGCAGGAGTATTATTACGCAAAATCTCAGGAAATAAAATTTGCTGCTTGGTTTTGAATTGTTCGATCTAACCGAAACCTTCATTATCAAATATTCTCCATATTTAAGTAAAATTATTCTATTTGCTAATTTTTGGGTCTGACTTCCATAATTACAAAGGTAAGCATATCAAACAAACCGGCTTGAAGTGTTAAAATCTTCTTTAGATGATGCAAAGATGTTTTAAGGTTTTGATGAAGAAGCTAATTTTATTCGGCAATCAAGCCTAATCTCGCTTTGACAGGTAACTCGAAAATCCTTATAATTTGAGTCTAAAATCCTTTTGATGCGTCAAATCGAATAACTTAATCTAAGGTACTAATCTCTTCTACCTTTACAGTAAGGAGAAAGCGTATGAAGAATAATTGGTTTCTGGCCGGAAGTCAGCCCAAAGATTATGAACTTGGTATCGACTCGGCCATGCCTTTTGAGGGTCGGCCTACCGGCTACCTGAAGTCGAAAGCGGCTCGACCGGGCGGGTTTGGGACAATGATGCAAATGTTTAAGGCCGATCACTACCGGGGTAAACGGATGCGTTTTTCGGCCTATGTACGTTCACAGGATGTGGCGAAATGGGCCGGACTGTGGATGCGGATGGACGGTCCAGAACCGGGCAAGCATCTGGCTTTCGATAATATGCAGAATCGCCCAATCAAAGCGACCACCGATTGACAGCTTTACAGTATTGTCCTGGATGTGCCGGATGAAGCTACTCACGTAGCGTTTGGCATATTGCTGGAAGGGAAAGGTCAGGTCTGGCTAAGTACGGCCCGCTTCGAGGAGGTCAGTCTGGATGTCCCTAGTACTTCCTTTGACACCAGCCTAGAATATTCCGACCAACCTTCTAACCTTGATTTTGCTGAGACGATTGCTTAACCAACATTTTCCACCCTTGCTGGTTTTCAAACGCATCGAGACGACTTTAACACAAGAGGCAACCACCCTAACTGTGCTTTCCTTAAAACGTATGATGGTTAGTAAGATAAAGGAGATGCGGTGGAAAATCACAAGCCCAGGATTATTGTGACTATGCCGGCGTACCGGGCCGAATTGACGCTTGCCAAAACTTTGTATGATATTCCTGCCGGGTTTGCCGATGAGGTCATTCTGGTGGATGATGCCAGCCCCGACCGGACGGTCGCAGTGGCCCACGAACTTGGCTTGAGAGTGGAAGTTCATACTGCCAACCGGGGCTATGGTGGCAACCAAAAGACTTGCTACGATCTGGCGCTGGCTGATGGAGCCGACATTATTGTGCTGCTCCACCCCGATTATCAGTACGAGCCAAAGGTACTACCCGATTTGGTCAAGCCGCTTTTGGAGGGCCGGGCCGAGTTTACCTTTGGATCGCGCTTTGCCAACGGTGGTAAGCCCATGCAAGGCGGGATGCCGCTCTATCGTTATGTCGGTAATACCCTGACCACCCGGATCGAAAATGCGGTGCTAGGGACGAATTTTACCGAGTTGCATAGCGGCCTGAAAGCCTATACCCGGCGCTTTTTGGAAGAACTGGACTACCATCAATACAACGATAAGTTTGTCTTTGATAGCCAAATGGTGATTGATGCCGTGGTTCTGGGCTATCGGTTGGAAGAAGTGGCGATCCCGACCCGCTATACCGAGGAGTCCAGTTCGGTCAGCGTAAAAAATTCGCTGGTTTATATCGCTCGCACTTTCGAGACTCTTTTCAAAGGTAAGCTTAATGCAAAGCGAACCCGCGCCCGGCATGCCGCCCGGTTAGCCCACTTGCAGGCGGCCCGCCCGGAAAGTCCAAATGGGGCTTCGCTTGCATCTAACCTTCAGGACTAAATTAGCTATGTCGGGTTCGGTCGAAGCCGGGCAAAGTGCGCCAAAAACCAGCGACCAGGCAGGCCGAGCGGATTTCCCTCGCTGGCCGCTCCTGCTGATCGTGGGGGTTGGTTTTGGGTTACGCGCGATCAACCTACTGGCCTTACCGATTTTTAGTGATGAAGCTATTCATATTTCCAAAGCCCTGCTTGCTCGTAGCGGTCAACTCAACGAATACAGCCTGTTTTCGCTGGCGATAGACGGCAAGACTTTGCATGGCTGGCTCCTGGCGACGCTTTATAACTGGGTTGGTAGCAACAATTTATTGATCTGGGCGCGGCTACTTTCGGCCCTGTTTGGGGTAGTAACCCTGCTGACTTGCTATAAACTCACCGAAAGATTGTTCTCGGTGCAGGCCGGTTTGCTGGCTGCCGGGCTATGGGCCATAACGCCCTTCACCCTCTGGCACGACCGCATGGCGCTGGTCGATTCGCTGATGGCGACAATGGTCGGGCTGGTTATTTATTTCTCGGTGCGGTTGCTTGATCTACAACGGGTTGGGCCAATCCTGGCTTATAGTCTGTTGGCAGGGCTGGCGCTTTCGGGGGCGATCCTGACCAAGTTGCCGGGCGTGATGATCGGGGCCGCGCCGGTGCTGGCGGTGTTTTTGCTGCCGCCCAGTCGGTTGCGGTTGGGTCTCCTGCCTCGCTTAATCCCCCTCTACGGGGTGGCCGGGCTGACCACGCTGGGGGTGATGAGCCTTTTTAAGGGTGAATGGGGCGGCATCCAGAAGCGCGAAAAAGTTACTCAGGTCGGCCCGGACTTGCTGTGGCATAATCTAACCTTGCTGGCTGAATGGTCTTATAACTATCTGACCGTACCGCTCCTGCTGATAGTGGTGCTGGGGGTAGGTTGGGCGGTTTACACCAATCGGCAGGTAGGCGGCTATTTACTGCTAATAGCTCTGAGCCTGACTGTGGTTTTTGTGGTGTTGGCTGGAACCTGGTTCCCGCGCTATATCGTGGCCTTTTGGATACCGATTTTGACGCTGGCGGCGGGTGGTATCTCTTACGGGTTGGCGCGGTTGAAAAGCCGTTCTAGCTTACTGCTAGGGTTGGCTCTTTTGGGCTTGCTGACGCTACCGGCCCTCTGGTTCGACTATCTAGCCCTCTCCGACCCGGCCCAGGCCCCTATACCGACCTTTGATCGGTTTCAATATGTGGAGGGCTGGCCTGCTGGTTATGGCTTGACCGAGGTGGGGCAGTTCTTGGAGGGAGAGCAAAAGCAGGCCAGTCGGCCTTTGACCGTACTGGGAACCGACCTAATACCCTACAATGGTTTGTCGATTTATTTTAGCGGTCGGCCCAATTTTGAGGTAATTTACGCCAGTCCCAACCTGGCCGGGATGGACGAAACCTTAAAGCAAGCTTTGCAAACTGGCCCGACATTCTTTGTTCTGACCGACCCAAAAGACAGCCCTAACCTGGAAGCCTACCGCCAGAATTTCCCGTCGCTCACCTTCCGCCTCGTCTTTACCGCCCCCCGACCGGGCGACCAATATCATCTGCTGGTCTATAAAATTGAGGGATGAGGGATGAAAAAATGCAGAATGCAGAGTGCAGAATGAAGAATGAGGGGCCGTCCATTGGCGGAGCAAGGTCTTACAAGGGATGAGGGGGAATTTTGTTGGATGGCGCCCCTACCCTAAACCGTCCCCAAGCCATAAATCCATTGACAACCGGACTACTCAATCCTCAATCCTCAATCCTCAATCCTCCTTCATCCCTCATCCCTACTCTAAGCCTGCCGCTTCCTGACGTAAGTTCAGCCTTATTAAGTCGAGACCCTGAGCGCGACCGATCAGGAAGGCGCACAGGCCGCCCGCGACTGCCCCGATAAACCCCGCCAGATAGTTGCCGTGCGTCAGGTTGATCGCGGCGAACATCACCAGATTCATCATGAAAAGAGCCATTGGGATAAAGCGATAGCGAAAGCCTTTTGATAGTCGTGGAGTGCGGTTTGCGCCCACGATTCGACTGAGCATCAAGACTAACAACAGGCTGGTAACGCCCCAGGCGATAAAATTGGAAGTCGGTACACCATAATAAGAGCCGTTATCGAGCCAGGTCCAATAGCCCTGAATATGAACGGCGACCGGTTCCATCAACAAATCGCTTGCCAGGGCCATGCTTGCGCTCAACACGATCACCGTCGGCAAGCCGCGCCGGGGCCACAGCCGTTCGACAATAAAATGAGCCATGAAAAAGGATGAGAGTATCATCATTAGCCAGGCGAACATAATGCCAATAGGTACAACCAGCAACTTGGGGGCCAACACATTGGTATATTCATACTGCCCAAATGGAAAGCCGGTGCTGACCCCGATGGCCTCGACCGTAAACGCGCCGAACAAAACTGCCAATGCACCGCAAAAGCCGCGCCAGGGGCCGTAGTTGATAATAACCCAGGCGGTCGCTACCAGCCCCTCCAGGATTAACATTAAGCTTGCCATCCATTCGGTTCCGGCAGGCACGCCATCGGTCATCAGCAAAAAGAGCGAAGAGGGGTAGATAAAGCAGTAAATCCCAAAAGATACGATCAAAAAAATTCGGTTTGTCCGAGTTAAAAACACTTAACGGTTGTCCTCTCTATCTAAATTTTGGTGATCTATAAGCAGATATACGTTGGTACGCCAAAGCTGGATTGTCATAACCCCGCTATTATAGCGTTCTTTAAGCCGGTTCAACGCTTGCTTAGAGGAAAGAATGGGTAAAGATAAAAGAAAAATAACGGCGGAGGTTGATCTAGGTGCTAAATTCTTCGGCGGTGATCCCGAACAAATAATGATCTTGCCATTGGTCGTCGATTTTGAGGTAGCGCCGGGCCAGACCTTCACGACTGAACCCGACTTTTTCCAGCACACGCATCGAGCCATAGTTATGGCAGAGCGTCCCGGCAGCGACCCGGTGTAAACCTATATCGTGGAAAGCGAACCGCACTGCCAGGCGGACGGCGATAGTAGTAAAGCCTTGCCCGTTATATTTTTGGGCCAGGAAATAGCCCAGGTTGGCGTATTGGGCAATTCCGCGCACGATATTATTAAGGTTGACCCGGCCTATCAGTTCGCCGGAGGGCTTGAGGAACACCCCAAAGCTGTAGGTGTGGTCGGTCTGGGCGGCCTCAAAAGTAGCTTGCAAGAGGTTTTTCATCATTTCGAGGTTAAAGAAATCGTCCCCGCGCGTGGGTTCCCAGGGTTTGAGAAACTCGCGGTTTTCGAGATAGAGTGCCAGCAGCCCAGGCGCGTCTGGTGGTTCCAACAACCGCATATAGATGCGGTCGTCCTGCAAACGGGGCCGAAATTCAAATGGTGTCATTTAATCTCTTAATAGACTTCTGGGTTTTTCCGGGTCGAGTTTGTCCACTACACATGGGATTGAGAAGTTGAAGGTGCTACCTTTGCCCAGTTCGCTTTCAACCCAGATGCGTCCGCCGTGCGCTTCGACCACCAACTTGCACAGGGCCAGACCGAGGCCCGTCCCACTGCGGTTTTTGGAGATGGTCGGTAGTTGGGTAAATTTATCGAAGATGCGCTCGGTGCTGCCGGGTGGGATGCCCGGCCCTTCGTCGCTGATCGAAACGAGTAGTGCTTTTGGCTGGGGTTCGCCTTCTTTGCGGGTTTCACGCAGGAAAGTGGTCGTGCCGCGCCGGAGCAACTGGTTGGGGTCAAGGGCCGAAGTTGTTCCTCTGCGGCGTACATTATCCTCGACCCGCACCGATATATCGATATTGCCGCCGATAGGACTAAAAGTAAGCGCGTTAGAGAGAATATTGACGATCACCCGGCGCATCTTCTCGACATCTATTCTGAGGATCGGATTGATTTCCGGCACATCGGCCTCGATCAAGACTCGTTTTTCCTGGGCTGTAATGCTGACCTGTGAAACGCTGCTGGCTAAAAGTTCTTCCAGGCCGGTCGTTTCGAGGGTGAGTGGCATGCGTCCGGCTTCCAGGCGGCTGACTTCCAGCAAGGCATTGACCATGTTGAGTAAATTATAACAGTTACGTTCGACCTGGTTAAGAAATTCGGCTTGTCGCTCGCCGGTCTCATCCAAAATTTCCGGCATCAGAGTGCTGACCAGTTCGATACCGCCAATAATCGAGGTAAGCGGGCTACGCAAGTCGTGAACTAGCATGCTGATAAAATCATCGCGCAATTGTTCCAACTCGCGCTGCTGGGTCGTATCGTGGAAAACATTCAACCAGCCGACAACTCCACCGCCATGATCTAGCACTGGTAAGATCATCCAATCGACATAACGACGCTTGGGGTCGTTAATAATAACTTTGCGCTGGAACGCGGCTTCGGGGTGGCGGCGCAGATCGCTCAGGATGCGCGTTACCATATCGGCCCCGAAAGCCGGTTCGCTCTCGAACGCTTCACCCAGCATATCGGCGACCTCGTTGATCGTTCGGTTGAGAATCTGGTCGGTTTCGAGGTTCATCAGTTCGGTAAAGCGCGGGTTTGCCAGCACCACATTGTAATTGCGGTCAAGCATCAAAATACCATCTTTGACCGAGTTCAGGACGGCTTCCACCCGGTCGCGTTCCCGCCATACTTCGTCGTAAAGCAGGGCGTTGCGGACGGCAATCGCCGCCTGGGGAGCCAGCAAGTTCAGCAGACGTACATCGTCGTCGTTAAAGACCCGCCGGTTCATATCGTCCATAATATCCATTACGCCGACCACCTGACCCCCGGCGATAAGTGGGATACCCAACACAGCGGTTATATCGGTATCCTTGCTAAACGCTCCGGCCTTGCCACTCCATTCGGTGTAGTTATTAATCCGCATTGGCTTACCAGTGATCGCTACCAGACCGGCGACCCCTTCGCCATAGGTCAGCATCCGGCCCAAATAAGAAGTGCGAGTGTTATATTCGGCCTTGACGGTCAGGCTCCCGGTATCGTCGTGGCAAAGGTAGATCGCCGAGCTTTCGGCCTTGACCAGTTCGCAACTTTTACGGGCGATCAAACTGAGTAGCTCGGTCAGGGTTAATTGCGCTCCGACCGCCAGCGACGCTTCATGAAGGGTGCTGAGTTCGGCGGCACGGGTCTCGGCTTCAACATATAGCCGGGCGTTTTCCTCGGCGGATTGCATCAAAAGATCGGTGCTTTGTTTGAGCCTGATAAGCGAACGAACGCGGGCAACCAGTTCGAGACGCTGGATTGGTTTGACCAAAAAGTCATCGGCTCCGGCCTCGAGGGCGCGGATTTTGTCGTTGGTATCGTTACGGGCGGTAATTAGAATAATAGGAATAAAACCCAGACTGCTATCGGCCCTGACCCGTTGGGTCAACTGAAACCCGTTGAGGCCGGGCATCATAACGTCCGAAAGAATCAGGTCGGGATAACTTGTCCGAATTTGTTCCAGGCCGGTCAGCCCATCGGCGGCATCCGAAACGGTGTAACCTTCGCGCTCCAGCAGTTCGCGCAACAAAGTAAGGTTATCCTCGTTATCATCAATTAATAAAATCCTGGCAGGCTGCGACTGTTCATTGGTCATAATATTTTAGTGTTCGTTGTTTTATCAAATCCCTAAAATTGGATTATAAAGTACATATCCAAACTATGCGGGTTGAACGTATGGGAAAGCCTAACTTACCCTAACTACCTTTAAAAACGCTCTGTAAATCTCCTGTTATCAGCCCAACAGCAAACGGCCTTTAAAAACTTGGGTTAGAATTATTTCTATTATAAATTTTGTTAAAGAAAATAGCAAGCTTTTTCCGTACCAACCTTATGAGGGATGAGGGGGACGAAGGATGAGGGATGAGGGATGAGGGATGAAGAAGGATGAGGGAACCTCCATTGGTGGAGCAATGTCTCCCAGGGGAGGCGGGGAAGGGGTATATTAGGAAAATTTCCGCAGAAAATTTTTCTAATATACCCCTTCCCCGGTTTTGGTATAGTATAACCGGCTTAGTTTGCTAAAAAAGACGCGCACCCAACCGGAGATTAGGTTTTGTTTTTAGGCTGAATTTAGGGTAGAATAGTGGATATAATTTAACAGGCTCACCTCTTGAAGGATTTGGTTGAATCAAAGGAGATTTAGAGGATATTTATGAAAAAAGGCGGATTTACCTTTGTGTTGCACAGTCATCTCCCCTATTGCCGATTGGCCGGGCGCTGGCCTCATGGGGAAGAATGGATACATGAAGCAGCAGCCGAGACTTACATTCCATTGCTCAATGCGCTCTACGATTTGCGGGCCGACCGGGTGCCGTTCAAGCTTACTATCGGGATTACTCCGATCTTGACCGAGCAGTTAGCGGATGGCCTTATCAAGCAGCATTTCGAGGAATATTTGATCGAACGGATCGAAGCCGCTAAGAAGGATATTGGGCGTTTCTCTTCGGAGGAATTGACCAAAGCCAGGGACGAAGCCCGTATCGCGGCTAAAAAGGCGGTGGCCGAGGCGGAGGCTAAAGCTAAGGCTGAGCAGAAACTCAAAGAAGAGGAAGCCGCTGCGACGGTTGAGATTAAGCCTGCTACGCCTGCGCCGGGTCTTTTGAAGGGCCGGGCCGCTTTGGAAGCCGCCAACCAGATCAAGCAGGCTGCCGCGCAGGAGTTGATTGTCGGCGGAATTGGCAAGACCCTTGAGACTGATCTGGCTCCTCTGGCAATCCAGACTGGCAAGCCGCCGACGGTCGCCGAAGCAACGGCAGCCCTCGATTCGGTCACACCTGAAGATGAAACCGAGGTAGAAGACACCGAACCCGTGCCGCCCGACCAGCGTCATTATCTGGCGATGTTCTATCGGGATTGGTATAGCAACGTTTTGGATACTTTCGTCAATCGCTATGGGCGCGACATTGTCGGGGCCTTCAAGACTTTGCAAGATGAAGACCTGATCGAGATTATCACTTGCGCCGCGACGCACGGCTATTTACCTTTGCTCGACCGCGATTCGTCGGTTTATGGGCAGTTGGCAACAGCGGTCAGCAGTTACGAGAAGCATTATGGTCGTAAACCCCGTGCAATCTGGCTGCCGGAGTGTGCCTATCGTCCGGCCTATTATGCGACCGACGAGCAAGGCAATCAGTATCTCAAGCCCGGCATTGAGGATTTCCTGGCCGAGCAGGGTATCAGCCTGTTTTTCAGTGAGACCCATACTATCGAGGGTGGCGTGCCGGTGGGCAAGGCGGCGGGCGACACGATCATCGGCCCTTACAGCTTTGTGACCCGCTCCTATGTCATCCCTGCTGCTCAGGAGTTCCCCAAGACCAACAATACCACTTTCTTGCCCTACTGGGTGGCGCAACCCGGTGTAGCCGTGCTGGGCCGCAACAACCGCACCGGGCAGCAGGTCTGGTCGGCGGATTGGGGCTATCCGGGCGACAAGGATTACCGCGAATTCCATAGCAAGGACAGTGGGAGCGGTTTGCAATACTGGCGGATTACCGGCCCGAAAGTAGACCTGGGCGACAAGGATTTCTATCATCCTGACTGGACAAAGTATCGCGTCCCCGAACACGCCGACCATTTCGTCAGTCTGGTCGAGCAGCAACTTGGCGAATATTACGAGGCTAACGGCAAGCCGGGTATTATCGCCTGTAACTATGACACCGAGTTGTTTGGGCATTGGTGGTTCGAGGGGGTAGACTGGATCAAGGCTGTTTTGCAACGCTTGTCCGTCAGCGAGACGGTCGAGGTAACAACCGCCAGTAGCTGGCTCGAAAAGCATCCTCCCGAAATCGTCATGGCAATCCCGGAGAGTAGTTGGGGTCAGCAGGGGACGCATTTCGTCTGGTTGAACGATGAGAACGAGTGGATTTGGGGGCCTATCGGGGCCGCCGAACGCCGGATGGAAGAATTAGCGGCCCGCTTTGGCGACAACCCCGACCCGGATGTCCATTTTGTGCTACAACAGGCCGCCCGCGAATTACTCTTGCTCGAAAGCAGCGATTGGCCCTTCTTGATAACTACCGGGCAGGCCAAAGACTATGCCGTCGAACGCTTTGAGCAGCACACCGAGCGTTTTAACACTCTAGCGGACGGTCTTGAAGCTTCCAACGGCGCTCTATCCCCGGCGACCCTCGAAGCGGCCCACCAATACAACGATCTCGATAATCCTTTCCCAGAGATCGATCCAAAGGTCTTTGCCTTCCGCGAGAAGATTGGGGTGAAATAAGATATTAGAAATTAGAGATTAGAAATTAGAAATTAGGGGAACATCCCTTGACAGAGCAATGTCCAACAAGACCCGCTCCTAAGCTAATTTCTGATCTCTAATCTCTAATTTCTAATCTCTACTTCCCACATCCTTAAAGCCTCGATATAGCCCCAACGCCAGCACACGCAGCACCGCCGATAGTAGGAACATAAGTTGTAAGGCTCCCAGGCTCATCCCCCCAAAGACGGTCTGGTTGTGAGCGAGTAGCCCTATCAAGAGACCGGCGAGAAACGGCCCGATAGCGCTTACCAGGCTGGTTACAGCCGTAAAGACGCTAAAATAGCCGACGTTGCTGGCATTGTGTTCGGGCATTAAATTCATCAGCAGATTTCCAGAGGCTAAATTAAGCCCGGCATCCACCAGCAAACTGGCGTGTAGGGCTGCCAAAGGCCAAAACGCCTGACCGGGTGTTACAAAGGCCCACGCCACCACATACAAAACCTTAAACCAGCTAATCCACCACATTATCCGGCTACAACCATAGCGTTCGATCACGCGACCCCACCAGGGCAGACTTAGAAGCCCGACCGCCATGCCCAGGTTTTGCAAAAAAAAGACTTCGGTAAAGCTCATCTTTAGATTTTGGAGCATATAGACCGTGTAGTACGGCGCTACCAGACCGACCGCGAACATCCAGGCCGAGCGAAAGATTAAATAACGCCGTAAGACCAGGTGTTGCCAGGTTGTAATCAGGCTATCGCGGAACCGAGGTCGGCTGCTAATGGTGGTGATGATCTGATCGGGGGTGCGCCGTAAAATAAAGACGGTTAGAGTTCCAGAAAGGGCTGCAATGGAAAATAATACGACATAAGTTCCGGGATGTGGCTTTGCTCCACCAGGGCCAGGAACCGTCCACCAATCGAGAAATACCCCTATCAAGAGCGAAGTAATCAGACCGACCAGGCCGATCAAAAGTGTGCGCCGGGCGAAGTAGGTCGCCCGTTGCTCAATCGGGACTACCGTCGTAGCCCAACTAAGCCAGGTTGAACCAGTTAGCGACGTAAAGGCGGCGGAGAGTGTCACCAATCCCAAAAATAATCCCAGCCAGATCGGGTAATAGCCGGGCCAGAGCCAGGCCCCTAATCCTAGCAACGTTATCGGAACCCATAGTAACCGCGAGATCGCCGCCGAGATTACACAGACGGCCTTACGATTGCCAAAAGAAGCGACCAATTGAGGTGTCCAGAGTTGAAAGAGGGCCGCTACCAACGGTAACGCACTCAACAAACCGATCACAAAACTGTCCGCCTGTAAGTCCAGCGCGAAGGCCGTTACGACCGTTCCGGCGGTTATCGTATTCATTACCGACCACAACGCACCTTCGCGGCGCATTAGTCGCTGACCGCGCCTCATTTCAACGGTAGTCAAGACCACCGGGACAATTGCTATATTAGAAGAAAGCCCGTTTTCCCGCGCTGTAGGGTTGGAACGCACACGAGCTTGCCGGGGTTGAAACAACCTGGCACTGAGCAGATTCATATTTTGCCGCCTATCATACTGTTACTACATCCACACTTATTAGAAAGTAAAAATGACCCTGGCAGCTTCGCCGATAATAGTCGCTCCTCAGTTGAGCGTCCGAAAAATAATGCACGAAAAGTAGGCACGAAAAAGGCAATTAAAATAACCTGAATAATTCAGGCTACCTTGATATAAAACGGTTGAGTTGAAAATAGGTTACGCAGATACTAAGGGGAAATCTGACAAGGGATGAGGGATGAGGGATGAAAAAATGCAGAGTGCAGAATGCAGAGTGCAGAATGAAGGGGGGAACGTCCATTGGCGGAGCAGTGTCCAGCAACTGGACTACTCAGTCCTCAGTCCTCATCCCTCAGTCCCCCATCATCCCTTGTTGCCGCCCCCATTAGGAGGAGGAGGGCTGGCTGCGCCCGAATTAGGGGCGAAGGGGCCAGTGTTGGGTCTGCGCCCGGTCTGGCGTTCATCGCCGCCACCACCGCCGCCGCCGCCTGTTCCAGAGTGGATGTCACCCAGTGAACCGGACTTGTTGGCTTCGATTTCCCACCAGCGCAGCAATTCAGTGTTGTTAAGATGTAGCGTATCGCGGATTTGGCGTTGATATTCGGCCTGACGCAGCCGTAAATCGTTTTGAAGTTTGGCCCGCTTTTTGGTCGTTAGGGCCATACGGGTCGCTTCATCGACAAAGATGTTATAGAGCTTGACGCGGGTAATTTCCACCCCAAACTTGAGCGTCTTCTCGTTGACCTCATCTCGAATCGAGGAGGCGATGCGGTTGATAGCGGCTCCATCGTTGCCAAAAATATCCCGTTCGAGGTCTACCATCGAAAAGAAGTCGAACATAAAAGTAGTCGCTTCTTGTTTGGTACGTTCCTGCCAGTTATCGACGTTATAGACGGCGTTTATGACATCTCTTTTGAGAATACGCCCACCCTTCCAACGGATAAATTTATCTATTGGCGGGTCGGCGGCATCTTTGGGTAGCCGTGCAATGCGATAGCTAATATCCATATCCAACCCGAAAATAGTCGCATCCTGGGTGATTACCGCGTCTGCCGGGATGGTTTCGCTATATTCCTGCAAACCGACGGTGGCCCGTATACGGTCGGTCGGGGGCAGAAAATGCCGCCCGGCGCTAAGAACGTCGCGGTACTTGCCGCTACGCTCCACCACCGCTATATTGCCTTCCGTCACAAATTCCATGCTACGGGTAATAAAAACGTATACCACCGCGACTATGCCAACTATAAAGACCGTTAAGCATAAAAAGGGCAAAATTTCCATAACGCTTCTCTTTACATACCTCTCGGATTGTTATAAATCCTGTTTGACCAGGGTCTTTCTGCATGTTACGTCAAGTCGTTTTTTATATTCTATCATAAGTACGCAAGAGGCGCTCGATTTGTAGTATAATAATCGAGCGAAGAAAGAGAACACTATAAGGGGGGGTTGGGAACAACAATATGTTTTATGATAGGGCCAAGATTTTTATAAAGGCCGGTGATGGGGGCAATGGGTCGGCTTCGTTCCGACGCGAGAAGTTTATTCCACTGGGTGGGCCGGATGGCGGAGACGGTGGGCGCGGCGGTTCGATTTATCTGACCGTCGATAATAGCCTTAATACGCTCTTAAATTTCAAATTCAAAACTCATTTCAAGGCTGAGTCGGGTGGGTCGGGCCGCGACCAGCAAAAGCACGGCGCGGCAGGTGAAGACCTCTATATCAAAGTACCGCCCGGTACGATCTTTTACACCGAAGCCGACCCGGATAACCCGGACGAGCCACTCTTGCAGGGCGACCTGACCGAAGTGGGTCAGTCGTTCATGCTGGCACGTGGCGGGCGGGGCGGTCTCGGCAATGTCCATTTCAAGACCAGCACCCACCAGGCTCCCAAGTTTGCCCAGAATGGCGAACCCGGCGAGGAACGCTGGCTACGTTTAGAATTAAAAGTGATCGCCGATGTTGGGCTGGTCGGCTTCCCGAACGCTGGTAAGAGCAGTTTGCTGACGGCAGTCACCGCCGCCACGCCCAAGATTGGCGATTATCCCTTTACCACCCTCGAACCGAACCTGGGGGTTGTCCGAATTGACCACGACACAGCCTTTGTGATCGCCGATATTCCGGGTCTGATCGAGGGCGCGTCGCAAGGGGTCGGGCTGGGTTACGAATTTTTGCGTCATATCGAGCGTACCCGGTTGCTGCTACATCTGATTGATGGTAGCGGGCAGGCAGGCCGCGACCCGATCAAAGACTACGAGCAGATCAACCGGGAATTAGCCGAATATCGCCCGGAACTAGCCGAAAAGCATCAGATAATCGTTATTAACAAGCTTGATATGCCCGAAACTCAGGAGAATTTGCCGCGTCTGCGAAAATACTTCCGGGGCAAAGACCTCGAAGTCTTCGAGGTTTCGGCTATCGGCATGCTCCATACCGAGGCACTAATGAAGAAAGTGGCGGCGCGGTTGGCTGAATTGCCGCCTACTCGTCCGCTTGTGACCGGCGATGTGCTAGGGGAAGTTCCCGTTTTGAAGCCGGGAACCCTCGATCAGGATGCTTTCCAGATCAGCGTCGAAGGTGAGGGCCGCTTCCGGGTGCGCGGCAAGCGGATTGAGCGGGTCGTCGCTATGACCAGCCTCGAAAATGAGGAAGGGCTGGAACGGCTACAAATCGTCTTTGACCGGACGGGTATCAGCCGGGCGCTCGAACAGGCCGGGATCAAGGGCGGCGATATGGTGCGGTTCGGGCGGGTCGAACTTGAGTGGCAGGAGCAGTGGTGATTTTCTGGGCGGGAGATGTATAACACAGACGGCCCGCAGGGTTGCACAGATGGGACGGATGAATACCGATGAGAGAAGAAGTTAGGTATTTAGCTGGTTAAGATTTTAATCCATTGGTGGAGCCGTATAAGGGATGAAGGGGGACTGAGGACTGAGTAGCCCGGTGGCTGGACATTGCTCCGCCAATGGACGTTCTCCCCTTCATCCCTCATCCCTCATCCTTCATCCCTCAAACTATCCGTGCGTCAAAGCCTGATCTAAATCCCACAAAATATCTTCGACATCTTCCAGCCCGACCGACAGGCGAATCATATCCGGGCTGACCCCACTGGCGATCTGCTCTTCGGGGCTGAGTTGAGCGTGGGTAGTGCTGGCGGGGTGGATCACCAGCGACTTGGCATCCCCGACGTTGGCAAGATGACTGAGAAGTTGGACGCTCTCGATAAAGTGGCGACCGGCCTCGCTGCCGCCCTTGATGCCAAAAGTAAAGATTGCTCCGGCCCCTTTGGGCAAATATTTTTGGGTCAGTTCATAATAGGGGCTGCTCGATAGCGAAGGGTAGTTGACCCAGGCTACCTGGGGATGTGAGACCAGAAATTCTGCCACCCGCCGGGCGTTGGCGACGTGCCGCTCCATTCTCAAGCCCAGCGTTTCGACCCCTTGTAAGAACATAAAGGCGTTGAATGGGCTAAGGGCTGGCCCCATATCGCGCAAACTCTCTACCCGCGCCTTCATGATAAAGCCAAAATCTCCAAAGGTTTCGTAAAAGCGGATACCATGATAGCCTTTGCTTGGCTCGGTCATGCCGGGGAAGTTACCGTTGTCCCAGGGGAACTTGCCACCATCCACGATGATACCGCCGATGCTCGTCCCATGCCCACCCAAAAATTTTGTGGCGGAATGTACCACCAAATCGGCTCCCCATTCTAACGGTCGGCACAGATAAGGCGAAGCAAAGGTGTTATCGACCACCAGGGGCAGCCCGGCTTCGTGGGCGATTTTGGCGACGGCCTCGATATTCAGCACGTCGATTTTGGGGTTGCCAATCGTTTCGGCGTAGAGAACGCGCGTGCGCGGCGTAATGGCCTGCCGAAAGTTCTCCGGGTCGTCGGCATTTACAAAAGTCGTGTTAATCCCCATCTTGCGAAAGCTGATGTCGAACTGGGTATAGGTTCCGCCATAGAGGGTGCTACTGGCAACGATTTCGTCCCCGTGATTGAGCAGGGTAAACAGGGTAATAAATTGGGCCGATTGCCCACTGGCGACCGCCAACCCGCCAACCCCGCCTTCCAACGAAGCGACCCGTTCTTCAAAAGCGGCCGTCGTTGGGTTCATAATCCGGGTATAGATATTACCGAAGCGTTGCAGAGCAAAAAGGTTGGCGGCGTGTTCGGTATCGTCAAAGACAAACGAGGTCGTCTGGTAGATCGGCATGGCACGTGCGCCGGTGGTCGGGTCGGGTCGCTGCCCGGCGTGCAAGGCCCTCGTATTAAAGCCAAACTTGCGATCTTCAGCCATTACCTTCTCCTTAATTTTTAACAGGGATCAACAAGCTAAAATTGGTTGCCCTATTGCTTAACCGCCTAATCTTGCCACTCGCCACCACAGTTTACAAACTATGGGCGAAAACCGCAAATCTGGCCTGCTTTGCGCTTGGCTCAATAAGTTAGAATGAGGGCTATCCACATATCTGTAGGGGTCAATATCGCTGGATTTTGTTATAAAGAGGTCAAAAACCCAAAAATCGTATATTATAGGTGGGTAGCAATAAAAGTGGCACTTTTTGGAAAGCAACGAGATATGTAAAGCGAACGTGATACATCAGGCGCTAATAATTGAGCCGATACTTTGATTTTGAGCCGATACTTGAAAGAGGGAGGACGTGGCGTGTTTGATGTGAAGCTAGACGCGATACAACCAAAAAGCGCAACTACTGAAGCCGGATTTATATATTGGCGGAGGCAAAGAATGCGCGGTAGTGAGGAGGGTCTAAGCGATGGGGAACTGGTCGAGGCGTACCACGAGGCGACGGCTCTTAAAGGTGGCCCCCGTAGCGAAGCGGCCTCGGCTGCTTTTGAGCCGATTTTCAAGCGGTACTGGCCTTATGTTCACTCGTTGGCCTCAAGTAAGATGGGAGCGCTCTACGCGGATGAACTGGCGGCGGAGACGATGTTGACCGTCCTGGAACGGCTGAACGGCAAGGAAATCATCACCAATTTGCGTGGGCTGGTGCGTCATTCATTCGAGCGCGAATATGCGACACTCCTAGAAAAGCTCTTCCAGGGCAAGAAACTGACCAGGGCCGGGCTAACGGTGGTTGATACCGAGACGGTCGGTAGCAGCAAGGTGAAGGGCGCTACGATAGTTTCGCTCAACGTGGCCCCCAACAGTGCTAACGGCGACTCGGAAGAACTGGACTTGCTCAATATCCTGGATGACCCCAGCGCCGACGTGGTAGAGGCTGCCGCTCGGCGAGAATTAGTGCGCGTCTTGCGGGCCTTGATCTCCGAGATGCCGGTCCAGTATCGCGCTCCATTGGTCTGCCAGTGGCTGATGGGTATGCGAATAAAAGAAGTTGCCACCGAGTTGGATTTGACCCTCGATCAGGTCAAACATAATACGGCCCGTGGTATCAAGTGGTTACAAAAGCGAATGCCAGGTACGCCAGATGATTGGCTGTTGTAGGAGGGATGAAGGATGAGGGATGAGGGATGAAGAAATGCAGAAGTCGGAATGCAGAATGCAGAATAGTAAATTTGCTGGTGCAACCGTAAATTCTTTCATCCCTCATCCTTTATCCCTCATCCTTTATGAAGGGAGTTGCAGCATTATGCAGGATAATTTTGACAAGGCCGCGCGTCCGGCAAGTGACGATGAGGAGATTACTCCCGAAATACAAGAGGCGCTGGCGGCTTATTTTGAACAGATGAACGGTGCTGAGACGACCTCAGACCCGGCGGTTTTGCTGGCAAGTATGCCGTCGGAAGTGTTAGCCCAATGGCAGCAGGCAATGGCCCTGTTGAGCGTGCCACAACGGGCCGCCCTCCAAACTATGTCGGTCGAGACGGCTTGGCAGAGCTTCCGAGCGCGGGCTTTTACTCCGGCGAGTGTGCAGCAAGCCAGCCTGGGTGGTTATGTCGCCGAGACGCTGGCCCACAGCGAACAGACCGCCCTAAAGGAATCGGGCCTATCTCGTCCAACCCTCGAAGCACTCAAGTCCGACCCGACCCCGCTCAACGAGCTAAAAGGCTACAAGCTCAATGACTACGCGGCCCTCGCCCGGCGTTACGGCGTGGAAGACAGCCTCTTTCCGCGTATGCTAAAATGGCTCAAGGGCCTGGGTAACAAGCTGAGCGTATCTTCACCGGGCGCACCACGCGGTATGGTCTTTGCCCGTGACGAAGAGCCGCACCAACCAACACTAACCGAGACCGAGTTGGCCCAGCACCTCGAAGAGCAAAAAAAGAGTGAAGAAGATTGATTTACGGGGGACATCCATAACAAGGGATGAGGGATGAATGGGGACATCCATTGGCGGAGCAAGGTCTTACAAAGACTCCCGACCCCTGTCATTCTGAGCGGCAGCCCCCTCTGGGGGTAAATCGTAAATCACACACTGGGAGTTTCCACCTATGGCCGGATGGCGCGGCGGAAAATGGAGAGGTCGGCCCAATCAGGGGCAGATCGAAGATATGGCAGTCCAGAAGGTAGCCGAATTTCGACGCAAGTTGCAAGCGGCGGGCCTTAGCGTACCGGAAATTCCACCGGTGTCCTCGGAATACCTGGCCCTAACCATTACCGAATTGAGTGTGCGCGGTGTCGAGCAACTTTTGCACGAAGGCAAGAGTCTGGCCGGTATGCTTGATATGGCCCAGGCTGAGATTGTTTACGAGGAAGCCGACGCGCCCGGTCGCCAGAATTTTACGATTGCTCACGAACTAGGCCATTACTTTTTGCACTATCTCCCGGCGGTAGAGATGGCCCGGCAGCCGACCCTGTTTGACACCTTAAACTTTCCCCACCCGGAGCCAGACGAAAAACTGGAGCGGGCCGAGCAACCCCGCCCAGTGCGGTTTTTCCGTTGCAGCGAAGTGGAATTGGTCGAAGAAGAAACCGACAACCCCTCTACCTCCCCAACCGACGCAAAACCGACCCGGCTAGGACGGCGTGAACTAGAAGACCTTCAATCCAAGACCCATCTCGCCAAGATTATCCGGCTGCGCGATTTAGCCAACCGACTCGAATGGGAAGCTAACATTTTCGCACGCGGCCTTTTGATGCCCTCTGAACTGGTGCGTTGGCTCAGTAAGAAGCACACTGGAGACGTAGCGGCAATCGCTACCGAACTGGGTGTAACCCAGACCGCCCTACGCTACCGTATGAACGGCCTCGGTTTGCGCCAGGACGACGATAAAGGTCTAGGGCCAGCTTACGGGGTGCGCCCAAAATCCCCCAATTCTCCTCAGCAAGGCACTTTCTTCTAATTCCTCGGATATAGCTAGTGTGCAGGACGGGCGGCATCACGCCCTATTTGCATATAAGCTTGCACAGCTATCATGTCAACGCTCAAAAGAAAGCATTTATCGCTATTAATTTAATAAGGAGAGACTTTATGACCCCAGTTATATCTTTAGTACTGGTTTGCGGGTTAGTAGCGGCTATCACAGTAGTACGTAGGCGGATGACGGAGAGGGTCAGCACTTCGGATGGTTATCGCTGGCTATCGTTGGGTATCCAACTTGTCTGGTGCGAATTAAGTGCCGGTCTGGTCTGGCTTTTGCAGGGAGCTTTTTGGCCGGAATACCCGGAGCGACTGGCGGTGCTGGGGTTGCTCAGTTTGGAGGGAATGGTGGCGGGTTTGGTCTCTATCGGGGTCTTATATCGGGCGGGCTGGTTTCACCAATCCAAACCGCGCTCAGCGGCGGCCTTATCTAATCAAAATAGCGGTATCATCCGGGTCAGAAAGTTGGCTCAAATCAGGGGAACTTTGCCGCCCGGTGTACAGCTTTATTGGAACGAACGACGGGGGCGTTGGTCAATGGCGGAAGTTCGCCAAGAAGAAGAAAGATAAAGTCTTGCTGATTTAGGGCTATTAGGGTTCGGTCTAGCTTTACGAGGTTGCCATTGAAAGCCTGACTTATTGGGAGGCGGCATCTTCGGCATTCAAGCCTAAAATATTATGCTGGTCGCGCCGCCGAAAATGAGCGCCGTCTGCGCTCAACCAGCTTTCTAGCTCCGCATTCCACCGCCAACCCCGCTCATTTTGCCAGAGGGTAAGCAATAACACTCCGCTTTTGGGTCAAGCTCTGTACTGCCAGGTTCCCTGCGAACTAATCTCTCTGTTCCACAGCAACTGGAATATAAGGCTTACTTGTTTTCTAGCCCCTCTAGCTTTGCAGCCATCTCCTCCAACTGTCGCTGCAAAAGCTCTTTAGCCTGCCGCTCGGCAGTTTCGCGTTGCATGGCTATTTCTTTAGCTTGCCGCTCGGTTTCTTCGCGTTGCAAAGCCGCTTCTTTAGCCTGTCGCTCCGCTTCTTTAGCCTGCCGCTCGGCAGTTTCGCGTTGCAAAGCCGCTTCTTTGGATTGCCGCTCGGCAGTCTCGCGTTGCATCGCTATTTCTTTAGCTTGCCGCTCGATAGCTTCGCGTTGCATCGCTATTTCTTTAGCTTGCCGCTCGGCAGTCTCGCGTTGCAAAGCCGCTTCTTTGGATTGCCGCTCGGCTATCTCGCGCCGCATCGCCGCTTCTTTGGCTCGTCGCTCAAGGGCTTCCCGCCGCTCGGCTGCCTGCCTTTCGGCTTTTTCCTCTTCCCCCTCGTTTAGCCAGCGCTGTCCCAGCCGATCCTCTAGCCAGATCGACTTGCCATCCACCACCAGCCAGCTTTCTAATTCTTCGCTCCACATCCGCCGATTCTCTTCGAGCTTTAGTTCCTCGTAGCGCCTGCCTACTAACCGCCAACCCTTCAAGATTGGCTCTTTGCGCTTGCGTATCCGGCTGCGGGGGTCGTACACAAAGTATTCCTTTACGCCCCAGCTTTCGTACCGCGTGGGCTTCTCTTCCAGGTCAGTTTTCACCGTCTTGTTCGACACGATCTCGAAGATTACCGCCGGGGCTGGCCCGTCTACCCCCAATCGATAGCCTCGCTCTTGCGGAATTTCCTGATTTGTCTTTAGTACAAAGACATCGGGATAGAGCGGGGTCTCTTTTTTGTCGGCTGTTTCAAAGAAATTGACTTCACGGTCGATCTGATAGCCTTCGAGATGGTAATGCCATTGGAGAGTCTGCTTGAGATAATCGACCACCTGGTTATGTTTGGGGTTTGGCATATCGCCGCGCTCCTGGCGTAGTTTGAGATAATTATTCTGGTCATCGTAAAAGTAATCGATCTCATCTTCCTCAGTCTGATCGAGGTCGAGGGATTGAGCGTGTAGGACTGTATCAGGTTTGGCAGTCATAATGCTACCTGCCTTTCATTAAACAAAGATAAAAAACAAAGATAAAATCACTACGGCTGGTCGTCTGGCCTATTATAACCTACTTGTCCTAAAATTAGTAATGATTGATCTATCAAGACCCCGGTGTAAGTTGAGTTTCTGCGGTGAGAAGCGCTTGTCTTACATTCGTTTGGTGTGGGAGCTATCGTGAACAGTTGTAGCAAGTAGAAGGGCCGGAAATTGTCCGAACTTTCTTATGCTATAATAAATACGATCTGATGAGCCACTCTAACACAGAAAAGTTGAAGCAACCGCCTATATTAGTCCGAAAGGGTTGTCTATGTCTCATGTTTATCCCCCGCCTGACGAAAGCGAAACTGCCAATCACGAGCCTGATTCTAGTGCGTCGCAAGCGCTTAAACCAGAAGCTGAAACGACCGTCGCGCTGCCGACCCTTTCGGTTGAGATATTGGCAACCCAAGTCGTCGAGGCTGTCCATGCGCTCAATATCCTGACCCAACTTGCCCTGCCTAAAGCTGGCGCACGCGATGAGGCCCGGCGGCAGGTCAGCAAATTAGCCGAAGGTCTGGTCGAGTTAGCCAATCGTTCGGGTAGTGCGGTCGAAGCCAACCCGGCCTTAAAATTCGCCTGGGAAAGGCTCGAAGAACGGCTAGGCGAACTGGTCAGCCTTCCCAACCCCGAACCACCCGCCAGAGCTGAAACCGTCGCGCTGGACGAAGCGCAGTTGCAGATTACTATACCGCCTCATCTACAGCCACCCAATTATAAACCCGCCGAGTCTGGCGCTCATAGTCTACAACGGGTGGTTATTGCCAGCCTGGAGTCGGCCGGCGAGGCCGCCATGCATATTAACCAGGCGACCCGCAGCTTTTCACAACTTAGCTGGAGCGTGACCAACCTGGGAACGAATGTGCCGATTTTAGCCCTGACCGGCAGGGTTCTGGAACTGCGCCCTAGCGTATTGGTCTTAATAATCGAGCAGGGGCAGCATTTGACCGAGACAAGTCGGTTGATTACCGATTTGAAGCGGCAGCTTTTGGGAATGCGGGTAATCCTGCTTGGCCCGATGTTGGCCCATACGAACCTTGCCGAACGCTTGCGACCCGATCTTTACAGCGTCGAACCTTCTAAAGCTGCCGAATTAGCCGATCAGTTCTTCAATCCCCTGACCCGCTTGGGCCACCGCTTGAGACTGGACGTTGATTTACAAGAGCAACTTACCTCAGAAGCACAAAAGCCGCAAAAACTAGAAGAATTAAAAGTAAGAAAGGCCGAAGGCTAACTATTAAAAAGCTGTTAATAACTCACTCTAGTTATAAAAACCCTGCCATATTGAACCGGCTTGATAAGCTGAGGTTATCACTCTCGTAAAAAACAAGTATTAGACAATTCCCCGGTCTGCTATTACACTTAAAGAGTAATGATTGAATTAAGTTTGTAATAAAAGGACCGGGACAGTGCAGCAAAAAACAATTACAGCCCACCCTGGGAAGACAATCAAAATCGCCGAAGGGGACGCGCGGCTAGTCGTGCCACTTATTCTAATCGCCACCACCACCGTATTTTCCAATATGTATGTGACCCAGCCGATTCTGCCGATTATCGGGACTGAGTTCGGTTTATCACCTGCCGAAGCCGGATTAACCATCAGCAGTATGGTGCTGGCGATTGCAGGAGCCTCGCTTTTTTATGGCTTGCTTTCCGACCGGGTTGGACGTAGGCCGGTAATGATCGCCAGCGTTTTCGCCCTGGCGCTCCCGACTTTGCTTTGCGCGGTTGCACCGAACTTTCCACTCTTGATCTTCTTCCGAATTTTGCAAGGGGCGCTGATACCGGGTTATACCGCCATCACGATCACCTATTTGCAAGAAGAAATCCCGGCCGGGCGGCGTGGAATGGTGCTGGGTTATTACGTATCAGGAACAGTGGCAGGTGGTTTTTTTGGACGGCTGGCGGGCGGGCTTGTGACGGATTTGACGGGAAGCTGGCGGTTGGCTTTTGTCTTTATGGGGTTGGCTGATCTGGCGCTGGGCTGGGCGCTCTGGCGTTATCTGCCAGTCTCGCGCCATTTTCAGCCGCGTACTGCCAACCAAGAGCCACCGCCGCCGGTCGGGGCCGAGACTGTGACGGTTGCCCGCTTCAACCCGGCGACCGTCCTAGTCCATCTGCGGAACCGCCAGCTATTGAGCGTCTATCTGATCGGTTTTAGTCTGATGTTCTCTTTTTTGGGTCTCTTTACCTACTTGCCTTATTATCTGGTGCGTCCGCCTTTTAACCTGTCTACCCTCTGGATTAGCTCAATTTATGTGGTCTATCTGGTCGGGACGTTTAGCGCTCCCCTCAGCGCCCGGTTAGCGGATCGAATTGGGCGGCGCGGCATTCTCAAGGGCGGCTTTAGCCTCATGTTAATCGGGGTTTTGCTTACCCTTATACCAAGCCTGCCAATGGTTGCGATTGGCCTAATTATTTTGTGCTTTGGGATGTTCGCCTGTCAGTCCACCGCTACCGCACTGGTCGGCGAGAGCGTCGAGGAAGGGAGCGGACGGGGTAGTGCCGTCTCGCTCTATCAGATGTTCTTTTATATCGGCGGCAGTTTTGGCGGTTTTGTGCCGGGCTTGTTATGGCAGGCCGGTGGTTGGCCTACTTTGATCGCGGTGCTAATGGTCACGTTGGGTCTGGGCCTAGCCTCCGTTTTCTGGTCGGCCCGCCCTAGACCCCCGATAGCGTCTCTTTAAAGACTGGCAAATCGTTGCTGGGCAACCAGGGTGATAAGACGTTTAGATAGACGACCTTAATCGAGTTGAAGATTTTTATCAAGATCGAACCCTCGAAGCCGTCTTTGATTGCTTTGAGCCAGTTGTCGGGTGTGCCGGAGCCATACCAGAGCATCGTGATAGTATTTTTCATCACAAAGCCCAAAACCAGAATAGCAAAGACCGAGGCCAATACGCCTAGCCCCAACCCTAGCAATTGATCGAGGTTAGTGGCCCATTTCGGCAATCTGACCGTTCCCAAAAAGCTCCAGACTACCAGCGAGAAAATAATCGAAAAGACTACCCAAAGGATGAAGAACCAGATGATCTGGCTGGTTGTACCCGAACCAACTTTGGATTTGTCGGCTGTAAGCTCGGCAAAGATTTTGTAGGATAGGGCGGCAATCTGCAAACCAAGATACATCCCGATCAGAACGGTCAAAACCTTCAAAACGCCGCTTGCAAAGCTCAAGTAAAGCAAAAAGAGCAAAAAGAGAAAAAGCACGAAATCCACCGCAATTGCCATATTTGGTTTACCTCATTCCTTTTTCGTAGAAATTCGTTTGCAGATTATGTAATCCTGGCTCTATTGTAATGGTTTTTAGCTTGCGGTGCAATAGAACTACAGGACTATTCCGGCCTACAAAAAATCATTTTGAATAACTGCCCCGGTCAGCCCATTAATAATAATTTGCTTGTTCAAGGCCCCATTGACCAGCACATAGGCCGGAACCTTGCCCTGCTTGTTGGCAGTAACTTGCTGGACGTAGACCGTATCTATCGGCAGATCGGGTGGTAGCCCTTCGCGGGTCAAGCGGGTGCCGATCTCGTCGCTATCAAGCAGTTTGTTGGCCTGCCATTGCCCGGCCTCATCCGGCAGCAACGCGCCGGGGCGGTCTACCAGGGTCAGGAGTTCTTTGGCATCCTTCGCGCCGCCAGAGTCATAGATGACCGACCAACTGCGAGTCCCCTGCGGTGGCGTAAAGAAAA
Organism: Chloroflexia bacterium; assembly: GCA_038210655.1. Classification (GTDB taxonomy): domain Bacteria; phylum Chloroflexota; class Chloroflexia; order Chloroheliales; family Chloroheliaceae; genus 54-19. The sequence continues at coordinate 5,326 of JBBQWM010000023.1, read as the reverse complement.
AAGTCCAGACGGTACGATCTACCGTAAAGAGGGTCGTTTGGGCCAGCACAAGGCGGGCCGCCCCGTTGACGTTCGACATGCGGGCCGCTGCTTTGCCGTAAGCCGTCTGGAAAGAGACCTTTGTCGTGCGGATGGCGGTCAGAGATGGCCCAACCTCCGGCACCGACTGACCAGGCCGAGGCGTAGCAGTCGGAAAGCGGGTCGGTGGCACAATCGGCGGCGTACCAGTCGGCAGCAACGCTGCTACCACCTCGGTAGTCGAGGGCGGGCGAGTCAGGCCCGGTGTAGGTGTCGTAGGGGCGACTGTCTCGGTCGGCGGTGCGGGCGCTTTGGTCGGCACGACCGTTGGTCGGCTATTATCGCTACAGGCTACCAACAGCCCGGCTATTATTAGACCCACAAAACCCAATTTTATGTGTTTCATCAAAGCAGCTTCTCTCAAGCCTTGTATAAAGCTTATGACCATCGGTTGACGGTAGGGTCGCCCCTATGTGGTCGCCCTTGTCGCCCGTGCAAAGTGTTCAAGGGCGACCACATAGGGGCGACCCTACCAGAATAGGTTCCAGGCTAAACCGTAAAATCGTTGCGTAGCACCTGCCCAGTGTAGGCATGAATAGCGACCTGCTTGCCTTGCGCTACGTTGGTAAAGATAAAGCAGGGCTGTTTGGTGAGGCCCTCGACCTGGAAACTTATAATATCGACTGGCAAGGTCACATTCAAGCCGTTATTTCCAGCCTGCTCGACCAGGGCCGGGCTATCCAGCACCTTGCTCATATCAATCAATTTGATCGAGTCCACCATCGAAGGCGCAACCTCGCGCAAGTCCAACTTGCTACCTTCGCTATCGTAGATCACTCGCCACATCCGAGGGCCTTCCGGAGCCACAAACAAAAAGCTCCAGACCGTCCGCTCCGGCTTCAAAATGTTAGCCGATGCAAAGACCACTTTTGCGCTCCGACTAGCCTCGACTACCTTGACCGTCGCTTGTCGGTAAGCCGTCAGGAATGTAACCTGGGTCGTGCGTAACGACTCGATCCGTACCGCGCCGGGGTTGGTATTGAGGGTCGGGGTCGGGGCCGCTCGGCTGGCTTGCCCGCTCCGGCGTGGCCCGGCGGTCAACGGCAACGACCCACCCGGTTGATAGCCGGGGCCGGGTGTACCGAACAGCTTTGCCAGGGCGGTCGGGTCGGCATCATTAATGATTCGTTCACCCGGCCCGCCCACGCCGTCTTCTTCGTCATCGGGAGCGGTCACGGTTGGGGTCGGGGCCGGTTGGTTTAAGCGCGGGTCGGCAGCCACCGGCGATGGGCTACGACCTGACCTCGGTTGGCGAGTAGCCGAACCGACCGTCACAGCATCCGGCACGCCGTTATAATTGGCCGGGGTTGGTGGCGCGGTCGGCACTCCAAACGAAGCCGGGGTCGTTCGGTCGCTCTCACCACAAGCCGCCAGTAACAACAAAGCTAAGCACAATATTAAGAAGCAAGCCCCGCCCTGTTTTGTATATCTGCTCAACATGCCCTTCTTCATAACGTTTCCGGATCGATCCCCAATTCGCGCAACTTGGCCCAGGCCGCCTCTTTAGCCGCCTGACCTGCCTCAGCTTTGGTCAGTAATAATTGCCCTGCCCGGTTGTAGAGCCTCACATATAATTCGTCCGGCACGAGCCAGGCTTGTAATTCCTCGCTCCAAATTCGGCCCTCCCTATCGGCGGATAGCACTTCATATTTCCCGGATTGGTTTAGTCGCCAGCCCCATAAGCGTGGGCCTTGTTTGCGACGCTGACGAGGCCGGGGGTCGTAGGCAAAATATTCCGCCGTTTTCCATTTTTCGTATCGATTTGGCTTGCTAACCAGATCGCGGCTACGACTATCGGTCGAGATAATTTCGATAACAAGATCGGGGGCTGGCCCGGTTACGTCTATCTGATAGCTGTTGAGATATTGCCAGGACTGGTTTTTCAGCAGGGCTACGTCCGGGTAGAGTGGGGTTTCGTTTTGGTCGGCTGTTTCATAAAAATTTAGCTCGGCGTAAACCGCCCACTTTTCGGCCCGATAAAGCCAGCCTAATAGTTCTACCAGATAATGCTTGAGCATTTCATGCCCGGTTCCCGTCATGTCGCGTTGCCTCAGCTTCTCAAAGTTTGTCTCGTGGTCGTAATAATAGTAAAGCTCTTCATCGGCCCCATCCTGGTCGAGAGCTTCCATTTCCATATAGGCTTCTAATTCTGTGTGTGGCTTTAGCATCTGCTCTACCTCGCCTAATTTCCGTCCCACTGGTATACCAACAGCCCACCCTTATCGTAGACCAGCTTAAACCCCTCGTAATTTTTAGCCTTGCCGCCCTGTCGGTCGAGCAAAGGCCAGAAAGCCGCCCGCTGGCCCCACTGCCGATTTACCGTCCGGTCGTCGTCTTCCAGGTGATCGAGTTGGACATAGCGCACGCGGTACTGGCGCATAATGCTCTTGACCTGGTTGAGGCTGGCATTGTTAGGGGTCATTACGCTTTGGCGTTCGCTGTGAAAGCTTAACTCCCAGACGTTGCGGCTCATAATGACGGCCTCTGGCGGCGTATTTTGCTTGATCCATTCGGCAGTCGTCACGATCCCGGTTGGCGTGGCATAGCTCGGCCCTTCCTGCAAGAGGGCGCTGACCCCCGGCAAGGCCAGGATTAAAAAGGCGACTCCCACCAACCAATACCCGGCTTTTGACGATTGGGCGACCGTGCGGGCCGCTTCCTGTCTAAATCTACTTGACGTAATTCTATCACATAGCTTGCTTAAACCATATAGCCCAAACAGATAAATCCAGGGAACCCAGACCAAAAAGTAGCGCGGCTCGTAGTGCCACAATATATTAAAGAGCAAAATATAGATCAGTAAGCCCAATCCTAGCAAACTCGCCAGCCCATAACGGCGGCGCGGCAAGATTGTCAGACCGACCGCCACCAGCATCAAGAGCAGGGGTGGGAAAAGCTGACCTTCCAGCAGATTGCTAAAGAACTTTTTGAACTGGTTGTTGATCGCGTTGAGGGCCGCGTCCCAGCCGTATTCGAGCAATTGACGTGGCTGAGGCGATTCGCGCTCCGAGAAGGGTTTGTACAGATCGTAAATGCGCTCGTCGGGCGGGTTCCACTTTGTCACCCAGGCATCGTACTGCTCGGTCGAGCGGTAGAGCGTGCCAAATTGCAACACGTTGCGGGCCAGAAAAGGTGTGACGACCAGCAGGGCAATCCCGCCCCATATTAGCAGATTTTGCCAGGGCAGCCAGGGCCGGTTCCGCCCGATGTACTTGCGTCCTAGTACCCACAGTCCCGCCACTACCAAAATCACCGCCCCACTTGGCTTGCTCAAAAACAGTAACCCGCTCCATATTCCGGCCCAAATCCATGTGAGGGATGAGGGATGAAGGATGAGGGATGAAGGATGAGAGGGAGGGTTGGAGGTAAGGGCTTCTGCTTCTGATTGGGGGGCAGTTGCGGCTTCGGTTTGGGGCGGTATGGCAGGCTCGGCCTCATCTATAATTTTGGCGGAGGGTTTGAGTTCGGGTAAAGCTTTGAATAGGTCTTGCTCGTCGAAATCAACGATGGGTTGGGTCGAATCTGGCGTTGGGTTGATTTGATTAGGTGCTACTTCGCTTGTATCTTCCGCCGGATGGGGGAGAAGCGGTGTCTGCTGGCTCTGGCTCAGAGTGAGCGAGTTTGCCGGACGGATCGCGGTGCTGATGGTTGCCAGCAAGAGGAAGGCCAGCAGGGTAAAGCCCAGGTCGTTGATCGGGTAGGCGATGGTCTCGAAGAAGGCGGGCGCAGACGAAAAAGCCGGGACGACCGCGATAGGCACGAGCAGGGCCGCGCCGAGTCCGGCCCGTCGGTTGAACAGTCGCGAACCGTAGTAATAGATCGCCCAGGAGAGCGCCGGGAGCAAGAGCAGATTAGGCAGTTTGGCGGCCCAGACGGTCGGGCCGAACACGGCATAAAACGGCACGATCAAAAAGGGTTGCAAGGGAGGCCAGGTGTCCGCCGGACGCGGCAGTTGGTAGGCTTGATAGAACTGCGCGGCGTAGTCCAGCGAGTAGCCCCGCCCTTGCACAATATTACGGGCGGCGACGGCATTATCGGCATAGTCGGCATGCCCGATATAGTCCATGCGGGCCACGATAATAAGGGCATAGAGAGTATAGAGGGCCAGCGCCCCGACTAGAATGTTGCGGGACAGCTTTTCTTCTTGCTCTAGCCGATCTAGGAAACGGCCCAGCCATTCCCCGGCTTCGTTTCGCCAGGTCAACAGGGCCACCCCTGCCATGCTCACTCCCAAAATCGGCAAGAAAAAGGGGGTATACCACAAATTCAGGTTGGGCGGCATCGCAAAAGGCAACAACAGCCAGGGCAGTAACCCGGCGACCCCGGCCCCTGCCGACCAGTACAATCGGTCGCGCCCGGCGACTTGTAGCAAGATCAGCCCTAGTGCGGTAATATAAAGCCAAGCCCAAAAGACCGCCTCAAGCGGCGGACGGCGCAAACCGGCCCCGGTCAATAGCCGCACCTCGGCGACTTGCACCCCCAGGTAGCGGCTATCGGTTTCGGGCTTGAAAGCTTTCGAGCTTATTTCGATTCGGGTCTGGTCGCCATCAGCGGCGGCAGCGGGGATCGACAGTTCGACGGTCTTGAAGACCCCGACATCGGCGCGAGGTGTCCCCACCACTATGCCGTTGACCGTGACCGTCACGACCGGCGATTCGCCTGCCGCCCGCAGTGCTATTTGTACGCGGTTATTGCCGTTTGAGGCGAGTGTGAGAGGCAGGGTCACGATCCCGACGGCGGGAGCATCTTTTTTCAGACGTGGGCTGCCCGTCCAGCGATAGCGTGGCGCACCGGCCTCGTCCCCGTTGAAGCCGCTAACGTATGGCCCATCGCCCAGTTCGCCTACTGTCAGCCGATACTCGCCCCATAGCGAATAAACCACCGTCAGCAGCAGCCAGGCTCCCAGACCACCGACCAGGATAAACAACCACGGATTTAGCCGCTTCAAACTTGCTCTCTTTTCAAAATCAAGCTAACCACTCAGCCAATCAAAATTGTCATTCTGAGCCGCAGCGAAGAATCTTCTAGCAAAAGCTGGCTCTAGCCCACAGAACGAGATTCTTCGCTGCGGCTCAGAATGACAATAATTACGTGTCGTTGTACTCACTAGACAGTCCAGTAAGTCTTGTCCCAATTGGTTAGCCATTTTAAGGTCAATTGATCGAGAAATAACTGACAAGACTTACTGGACTGTCTACTGAGTAGACAGTCCAGTAAGTCATGTCAGTTTAGGATAGAGCCGGTGCAA
>JBBQWM010000022.1:0-102377 GCA_038210655.1 Chloroflexia bacterium | reverse complement strand
CTCAAACCGAAAAACCTACCCCCCAAACAACCAACCCCCTAGGGGCCGCCCGTGGGGGCCGCCCGTTTTGCACCCCCCGCGGGGCCCCCCCCCGGGTCGCCCCTACAACCAACCTATTGGGTTAGCTGCTAAGTTTTACTGGCCTTGACACAACTTAATTGATTGCCGCCGCCTGACCCGGTCTTGATTTGCTTGCCGGTAAATTGGGCGATTTGGAGACCATAGATCAGGTTATTGTTGGTCAGGATCAGCCCGTCCGTACCGGCGGCGGCCCCTGCTCCATTGATGGTGATGCCCGGCCCACTGGCACTGCAACTACCGCTAATCCTGATCCCCGGTGGTACGTTCAGGCTGGTTGTTTCGCTAATGGTGCTGCTACCGGTTAGCCGGAACTGGATCACTTCGCTAGAGGTGACGTTTTGCAAAGCATAGCTAAGGGAGCCATAACTGCCGTCATCATTGTTTTTAGTTACGACCGAACGGAGCAGTCCGTAGGCGATAAGTTGGTTGGAAAAAGTACCGACATAGACTTTGCCGTTAGCGACCATTGGCGGGTTAAACTTGGCAAGATAGCCGAGCGAGTCGCGGGCCGCAACCTGTTCGCTATTCCATAATTCGGTCGCAACGTTGGCGGCATCAAAGGCCCGTAAGATGCCGGGGCGGGTGGTTGGGTTAGCGTTGCCGACCAGCGGCATCGAGGCCCAGACCACCCCGCTATTGACGGTGCTGCCGTTTGCCGAGACGGTCAGGACTCCGCCGGGCATGCCGTTGGGCGGGGACATCATGCTTTGCGAACTTGGCGTGGTGATAAACAGGTTGGTATTGGTGTCGTAGCGGTAAGCTTTGAGCTTATCGTTTTCACCCCAAACGTAGATAGTCGGGCCAGTTGCCGGGCCATCCCAGTAGACCGGCGAGCCGTGAATATGGGTGCTGCTGGTTCCCTGGAACCATTGCAAAACGTTGGTATCGCCTAGAGTGGCGTTACAGGCGGCGCAGAAGCCACCCATATTATCGCGGTCAGTTATATAAATCTTGCCTTCTTTGCTGCCACTGAGCGACATCTTCTTGCCGTCTGGCCTGACGATGGGTAATAGCAGGATACCACCTACCCCCAGGTCAGCATCGGCAGCGTTGAGATTGTTGAAGTTCCAGGGAGTAAACCAGCTTTCGATAGTGATCGAAGTGCTGTGACCTAGCTTTAAGATCGAGTTGCCGTAATCACGACCGCCCGTATTGGAGGTAACACTGCCGTTGCCAACGACCAGATAGAGCTTGCCCAGACCATCCTCGGCGATCCCTTGCCCGGACATCCAGATGCCGCCCTCACCACCGTTGGTTTCGGGTGGGCCACCGTTGGGGGTCGTATTAAAAATCCCGGTCTGTTGAAGGCTAGTTTTGTCGTAGGCCATCACCCAACCGTGATAAGGGTCGGTATCGGCGTAGCCAGCAAAGGCAAAATAGATCGTGTTGTTGCTCAAAAGTAAACTGACCCGTTGCAACTGCTGCTTGCTATCGAAAGTGACCAGATTGGGATTGCCGTCGATGTTACCATCAATGCCAGTTCCCGGAACCGCCCCGGCGATAATTTTGGGGCTGCCCGCTTTGTCCTGCCCGGTCAACAGATTGAGGGCGTGCAAGCGGTGCTGATAGCCGCCACTCTTTTTGATAAAGGCCACCACGTAAATCGTATTGGTAGAGAGATCAATCACGGGTGTGCTGGTGATCCCGACTTCGGGATTAATGTCGTGATAGGCACCGTAGCGGTTGCCAAAGTCGGGGTTGGGAGTGGGGGCGGATGGCCCCAAATTGACCTGCCAGAGTGGAACCGAGGCTGCCGGGTCGTCCGCATCAAAGGCATAGACGCTGTTATGCTGGGTTGCCACCAGGACCACATTACGGGTTCCCAGACCGGGCAAGGCCAGATTGGAAACATAAAGAGGTTGTGCATAAATCTGGCCGTCTACCGCTCGACTAAACAACTTGCCAAAAGTAGCGGAGGCCACGTTGGAAGTATTGAGCAAAGTTTCCTGATTGTTCAGACCAAGGCGGCTATTAGTATAGCTGCGCGTCAGCACATTGATCCCAGGGCCGCTATTCGGCTGTACCGGGGATGGTTGGCCTTCGGTCGAACTCAGACTGGTGGAAGAAAGGGCAGCGCCATTGACCGGTTGAACCGCTTGCAAGGGCCACCCTGCCGCTAACAGCAGACCGACTAACAGCAGCAAGAAAATGCGCCGTGCGGTAAATCTATACATCAACTAACTCCTGACTAAACCTGTTGCAGCTACGTCTACACTAAAACGTTACTAGAATGCAGGATGCTGAAAAATATTAAGAGCTTATGGACGGTCTACCTCCCTATCAAACCAACTAGCAGACCGCAACTCTATTCTATATCCATGCTAACCCAATAAAAAAGGGGGTTAGGACTAAAACAGTACTAAAGTAAGGGAAATTTAGCCCTAAATAAAGCTTATACAAGCGAGACAAAGGTGTTATAGTTAGAATGCCGGAATTTGCAACTACTAAGGAGCTTCGTCGATGCCCAAATCCAGTTTCGCCGGTCAATCTTTTGGTTCTCCATCAGTTGAGCCGTTTTTAACAAGCCTGCGCTTTTGCATTTCTAATACCCTCAAGAAGCGTGTTTTACATTTAGCTTTCTACTATACCTTTATCTTAGTCGGGTTGGGGTTATTCTTTGGGCTGGGGCCGATTGATACAGTCGGCGCTGCCGGGGAGAGTGGCTGGGTCTGGCAACACCCTTTGCCGCAGGGCAACGCCCTCTACGCGGTAACTTGTCCGGGCGCGGCTTATCCTGCCGGGAGTTGCTTTGCGGTCGGAGCGGCGGGGACTATTTTGACCAATAACGGCCCGACCTGGACGGTTCTAACCCCCGCCCCGACCACCAAAACTATTCGCAGTCTGGCTTGCCTCAGTACGTCCAGTTGCTTTGCGGTCGGCGAAGGAGGCTTGATTTTAGCTTATGACGGTGCGGGTTGGTCGCAAGTTGCGCCCGGTCTGGTCTCGACCTGGCTCTATAGCGTGACTTGCCTATCGAATAACACTTGCTATGCCGTCGGCGAAAAGCAGACTATTTTGTATTACGACGGCTCCAATTGGCTTATTATTCTGGCTCCCCCACCCCCACCCAAACCATCCGCTTCGGTTGTCTCTCCCAAACATCACCCCGGTCTTAACGACCTGTTTGGAGTGAGTTGCTTTAGTCCGCAACTGTGTTTTGCGGTCGGCTTCGAGCTTATCATGACCCATGTCGGCTCCGGTACAGCCTGGGCCGAAGTGCCAAACTTGCCCGCTCTGGCTGAATTAACCCTTTATTCGGTTAGCTGTCCTGCCGCCAATTTGTGTTTTGCGGTTGGCTATGGCGGGGCGCTCTGGACTTACAACGGGACTGATTGGGCGGAAGTGGTTAGTTCGCCGACCGCCAGCACCTTGCTGGCCCTAACCTGTTCAAGTACTGCTCGTTGCTATGCGGCGGGCGAGGGCGGTACAGTCGTTACTTACGATGGCGTAAGCTGGGCGATGGTCGCCGGTTCATCTGCCACAACCAATCTCAAGGGGTTAAGCTGTATTTCTAACGCTTGCTTGCTGGTTGGGGAAGTCGGGGTCATCACCGCTTTTGATGCTAGTGGCTGGACAACTCTTTCGACCGCCCTCACCACCAACAACCTGAGCGCGATCAGTTGCCCGGCCCCCAACCGGTGTTTTGCGGTCGGGACGGCAGGTCAATTGCTCGGCTATGATGGGTTGACCTGGGCGATTGTAACGCCTGCCAGCCCGATCACCAACAACCTGAAAGGGATTGCTTGCCCTTCGCCAAATCGCTGCTTTGCGGTCGGCGAAGCTGGCCTGATGCTGGCTTATGATGGCACGACCTGGGCGGTTATTACACCCAGCCTACCCGTTACCGCTAATCTGAAGGGGGTTAGCTGTCCAGCTATTACGCGCTGCTTTGCGGTCGGCGAGACTGGTACGCTGGTGGCTTATGATGGCAATAGCTGGTCGGTATTACCGTCCCTCACCGCCAATACTTTAGAGGCGATCAATTGCCCGACAATTACGCGCTGCTTTGCGGTTGGGCAGGGCGGTACAATATTGATCTATCAAGGGGCGGGTTGGTCGTTGGTCTCATCGTCTAGCCTTAGTTGGCTTTATTCAATCAGTTGTCCGGCCACCAATCGCTGCTTTGCGGTCGGGGATGTCAATACTTTGTTAAGCTATAACGGTGTGGGCTGGTCGTCCGGCACGCTAAGTGCTAATTTCTACCCGGTTGGAGTCAATTGCCCGGCGATCAATCGCTGCTTTGTGGTCGGTGAAGGTCAATCGGGAACGATTATCAAGTACGATGGTAATAGCTGGCTACCCGAAAACGCCGGAACTAATTACCAGTTGAGCGCGATCACCTGTCTAAATACGACGACTTGCTTTACGGTTGGGCAATTGGGGGCGATCTTGGCCCGCACCCCACCCCTGGCCGTTACCATTACGAACGATAACGGCAGCCCCGGCACGCTCTCAAACGCCCTACTGACGGCGACCACCAGACCGGGCCAAATTATCATATTCAAACTGGCGGGGGGTATCACTAATTTGCAGGGTTTGCTCCCACCTATAACCGCAGGCGTGACCCTGTTTGGCAGTTGCGGTGCAGGTGGGCCGGGCATCACTATCAACGGCTCCGGGGCCTTGGCCGGAACAGACAGCCTGACGCTCGGCGGTGGCGCGAATCTTTATGGATTGCGGGTGACGGGCTTTCGCGGCCCGCAAATTGTGACCCAGGGCAGCGGCAATTCGCTTTCGTGCGTGGTAGCCTCCAAAACCTAAACCGGGGCAGGATCAACCAACATTTTATCAGTTATTTCACCTCCAACGGTAAAGTTTACACGTATTTTACAACTCTTTGCGATTTCTTTAACTTCCCCTGCTACTCTAGCAGGGTTGGTAGCTAAAAGTGGACAATAAGCAAAGCTGGATAAAGAGGTGTTGCAGATGCGTAAATTTGCCTGGTCAGCCCTATTGTTAGTAGGACTATTACTCCCGATTTTACTGATAGCATGCGGTGAAGCTGAGATTGGAAGCATCGGGTCAGTTCCGAGTAGTCCTGGCAATAAAGTCGGATTGGAGCCAGTTGACCCGGAAGCAAGCAGCGAACAAAGCGACCTGGACGCAATTGCGTCGGCGGCTATATCCAGCAAGGGAGAGTATGAGGTATTGCCCAAAACCACTGATGGCGCAATCGATCAATGGCCGGCCCCCCATTTGGTAGCTTTCAATAGCACCTTAGCTGCTAAAGGCAAACTATTTGTACACCTGGTTGGGTCTTATGGCAAACCTTCCAGTAGTCACTTATTGCTTCAACAAGCCGCTGCTAACGGTTATCATGCTATCAATCTGTCTTATCCTAACTCCTGGACGGTTGCACAATTATGCCAACGCGACCCCGACCAGGATTGTACCGAAAAAGTGCGCCTAGAAATCCTCGATGGCACAGATCGCACTAATAAAGTTACAATTAACCGGGCTAACTCAATCGAAAATCGGCTGATTAAACTCCTGGTCTACTTGCACAAACAGAAGCCGAACGAAGGCTGGGATCAATATCTTGAGAATAATGGTACTCAGTTAAAATGGTCTGCTTTAACTATTTCCGGCCATTCTCAGGGTGGTGGTCACGCTGCTCTTATCGGTAAGCAGCATAACGTGGCGCGGGTCGTAATGTTTGGCGCTCCCAACGATTCTAGCCCTCGCTCTAAAGGTAACGCTCCCTGGGTGAGTAAGCCTTCCGCAACTCCGGCTGACCGTTACTATGCTTTCAGCCATAGCCAGGACCCCGGCTTTGACAACCAGCAACAAGCCTGGAATATTATGAAGCTACCCGGTGTAGTAACAAATGTAGACGGTCAGAAAATTCCTTTCGGACAATCCCATAAGCTTACTACTAAGGCTATACCGGCTACATCGGGCGAATATCACGGTAGTGTCGTAGTTGACCGTAATGTTCCTAAATTACCCGATGGCACTTCCCTATTCAAAGAGGTCTGGCAATATCTATGCTTCACTTAAAATTAGGGGAATACCTAAAACAGCACATACGCTCCACGCGGGGCGTAGGTCTGCCACTCAAATTAGCCAGTTCATCAAGGATAAACTGCTTAATTTGACCCTGTCTATTTCTGGCCTTGCTTCAAAACCCCGACCAGTTCCTCAAGCCTGACGGTGCGCTGCTCACGCTGGCGCAAGTCTTTAACATTGACCTCGCCGCGTTCCAATTCGGCAGGGCCGACGACTACCGCGTACTGCGCCCCACTGCTAGAAGCGGCCTTGAGTTGTTTGTCCAGCGAATTATCCAGGACATTTAGCTCGGTACGCAGCCCTGCCGCCCGTAGTTGCGAGGCGACGTTGATCGCGGTGGGTCGTTCGGCGGCAGAGTAATGCGCCACATAAACATCGACTTCACGGGGCAAGTTAGGTTGTTTGCCCTGCTGGGTCAGCATTTCCTCAATCGTTACATCGCTAAAGGCGATCCCGACCGCCGGGAGCGGTTGACCACCCAGGGCCGTTACCAGATTGTCGTACCGGCCTCCGCCCATAATCGCCCGATTAAATTTCGCAGTCGCGTCCCAGACCTCAAAGACCGTCCCGGTATAATAAAGCAGACCGCGCACAATACTGGGGTCGAACTCGATAAAATCGGTAATACCGTACTCCACCAGCGAAGTCCACAAAGCCTTGAGCGGCCCAAAATCGCCAAAATCCTTGTTGCGTAAAGCTGTTTCGAGGGCGACTACCTGCTCCTCGCTGACCCCGGCATTTACTAGATTGGTCTGAAAGGCTCCTGGTTTCAACTTTTGAATTCGGTCAATCTCGCGGTAGACCGCATCTTTCAGGTTCAGGTCAATTTTCAGGCTACGCAACAATTCTTCCAGGTAATAGCGATTGTTCACCCGGATCACAAATTCGCCCTTTTCTAGCCCGAACGCTTTCATTATATCGACCACCACCGCCAATATTTCGGCTTCGGCTTCCATCGACTCGACCCCCAGCAGATCGATGTTATATTGATAAAATTCGCGTTTGCGACCACGTTGCGGTCTTTCATACCGCCAGACGTTTGGGATCGTAAACCAGCGGATCGGTTTGCGTAGTTCGTTCTGGCGGGCCGCGACCATCCGGGCCAGGGTTGGGGTCATTTCGGGCCGGATCGCCAACTTCTCACCGCCCCGGCTATCGAAAATATAGGTCTGTTCGTTGACCAGTTCTTCGCCCGATTTGGTGGCGTACAGATCAAAATATTCTACAAAAGGGCCATCAAATTCTTCGTAGCCGTAGAGTAACGACACTCGCCGGGCCGTCTCGAATAACCAATTTCGCCAGCGCATCTTATCCGGGTAAAAATCGCGGGTTCCAGTCACAGCCTGTATTTTCATCATTTCCTACTTTTCTCTAAATTCTTTTAACAGGGATAGACAGGATGAACGGGATTTACGATTTACGATTTACGATTGAAGCTACTCCAGAATAAGAAGCAGGTAATACCTGTTCTTACAATCCAAAATCTAAAATCCAAAATCCAAAATTTCGTTTATCCCTGTTAATATATTCTCTTCCCCTGCCGGGTGCAGCCCATATTTTAACACAGACCTGGGGCGAATTGTGAGGGTGTGGTAAAATTGAGGGAGCGAATAAGTTGGAGCTAGAGTGGATTTTGTAGCTAAGGCAAAGCTGAAAAGAAGCTTTCGAGGTTAAAATGCTGGTAATCAAACAGGTTGAGCCGGAAACCGAAGGCGAATTGGCCTACGAATGTTACGACAATGGCGAGAAAGTCGGACGGCTGACGGCCCGTATGCGGCCTGATGGTCTGCTTGAAGCTCACTTATCCGATATTAGCCGTCGGGAGGCCGGGCGTTCGCTGGCGGCCAAGCTCGAACGGGATGCGGCCTCCTTTGGTCTACCCGGTTTATATCTACTAACCCGCGACGAAAAAGAGCGTGACCAATTCTTGTCCGGCGGCTACGACCCAGTTGAAGAGAACAGCCTGCTACTCTTCAAGCCCCTCGATACTTAGAGCCTATCCGAAAAATCCATTGGCAGGTGTCACGTCTGGGTTGCTTACCTGATACCTGATACCTGCTATAAGCCTTTAGCTTTTGTTTTTAGGCCCGGTTCCAGCAAAGGGATTTAGTATTTCAGCCAGGTCTTTCGCATCGAGCGGGGTTGTATCGTCCAGGGCTACCGCGACAGACTGCCCGTTCACCAGCCTGGAAAGGGCTTCCTCGCTATCAATAGTTAGTGGAATATAGGTTATTTCGGTTCCGTGCGTGGGCCTGAAGCCGGGTGGTTGTTCCAGGCTATCGGTCTCGACATTTTGACATTCGACGATGTTACGTATCCCCGCAAAAGTCCAGCGGGCCAGGCGGTCTTCCGGGCCGACCGTTGTATCCACCTCATAGCGTTGGCCTATTTTCTCGGCTTCGGCAAAAGCAGCTTTGGACGTTTCAGCCTGTATCAAAACGATATTCTCATAAACCTCGTAGCTTTCTTGCTTTCCGTCCAGGTATTTCAAATACTGGATAATATGGGCAGCATACCAGATCATAACGGCCTTCCTTTCTATTCTTCCCGGCTCCGGCGTGTTCTTAAAGCCTTTTGAGTGATTTTTATTCTCTCAGCTCTTCCGTTATCTCCGGCAGCTCTGGCCTCTTCATACTGGTCTTGAAGCCAATCCTTGACCTCATTCACGGTTGGTTCATTCCCTAACCGGTCGTGCAACTCCTTCAAAATCCCACTATCAGCTTTGTTTCCCCGACCTTTTTGGGCGAAAAAGCTACGACCATAATCAATCCACGACATAAGCAAGAACCAGCTTCCTCTTGAATTATAATACCGATAGGCAACCCTTACAAGGCACAGCCCCTAACCTACCCCTCCGCTACAATCCGAATCCCTTCCCAGGCCGGTAGCTTGCCTTCCTCGCGGGCCATCACGATTTGCGCCCACCAGTAGAGATCGACCATTATTTGCATTTCTTCGGCATATTTTTGGGTATTCCATTCTTTGTAGCCGATATAAGCATATTCGGCTAAATGGGCGGCGTATTGCCGGTAAGCCCTCCGCCATTCAAAGAACCTGTTAGCCTTTGCCGCCTTTGCCACTGTTATAAGATCGATGAGCAAAGTCGCCCGCCGAACTATAAATACATCCGAAGCCGTCTGTAAAATACGGGTCAGCCTTTCGGCTTCGTCCCAATCATAGCCCTCCAATGCCTTTACAATCTTTTCGAATTCTTCTTTGCCTGCCCCTTTTCGGGCGCGGTCGAGGTCGAGGGCGAGGGCGCGGTCGAGGGCGAGGGCGAGGGCGAGGTCGCGGTCGCGGTCGCGGGCTAGGTCGAGGTTGCGGGCGAGGTCGAGGTCGCGGTCGAGGGCGAGGGCGCGGTCGAAGGCGAGGTCGAGGTCGCGGGCGAGGTCGCGGTCGAGGGCGAGGGCGAGGGCGAGGGCGAAGGCGAGGTCGAGGTCGAGGGCGAGGTCGAGGGCGCGATCAGAAGGTGGAGGCAGGTTAGTTTTGGATAGTCGTCCAATTTGCTGCCGGAGTTGCTGCTCGGATTGTGGGGATAGCCCCTTCAAAGTATAGTAACCCTCTTCATCCCGACACCAGGCAGCCATAAGCGGGTCGATAACTGGATAGGAAGTAACTTCGCCAGGGTAGGGCAATCGATAGCGAGTAGAGCCACCCGTTCGCGCATTGAGCCAGTCGCAAAAAGCCTGAGCATCCCAGGCCCGCACCCCGGTAATTGGTATAGTGGCCTGTCCTTTAGGAAACCTAAAATCTGCCCAATGGTCGGGCTGAAAATACGCACCCTTTTGGCGTTTCTCGTCCAAAAAAAGCTGGTATTCGGCGTAGGTAATGTAAGTTGGGTCAAGACCGCGTAGATTTTGGAGCCGGATTGCCAGGGCCGTTTCCGCCGCCTGTTGCCGGGTCGTTGGATCATCCGAGTTGAGGGCCGCCACAAAACGAGTGGGATCTTCTTCGGCTTCGCGGGCTTTGGCTTCGCGAGCCTTGGCTTCGCGAGCCTTAGCTTCTTCGGCCTCGATCATTACCAACTCGATTTTAGCTTCGAGATGACCCAATTCCGCCGCCCGTTCCAAATCGGCCCGGTATTCGGCGAGACGGTTCAAAGCTTGATAGCTGCGGCAACGCTCGTAATAATATTGCGCTTTATTGGGAACAAGCTCGATAGCGCGGGTCAATTCGGCGATAGCCTGCTCATAGCCGCCTTCGCTATGATAGATGATCGCCCGCTCTTTGTAGGCGGCGGCAGTCTTGCCAATTGCCTGACGGTGAGTTTTGTTCAGGGTTAAAATATATTCGCCGATCTCAATTGCGCTATCCCAATCCTGGGACGCTTCCGCCTGGGCCAAACGCGGTAGCAGTTCGACAATCTGAAAAGCGGCAGGCAAGCCCGGATTGCTGACCGGGGGCGGGGCGGGCGAAGTTGGGGTAGGTGGGGCGGCGGTATTGGCAACTTCACGCATCCCCAGCGAAGCCGCCCGCACATTAAGGGCCTGCCGCAACCGCTCGTAGCCTTGCCGCTCAAAATAATTGACATACTGCCAGCGTCGCAACCGCCGGGGAACATCACACTCTTTGAGCTTCAGGGGAATGATAAAAATAGTGCCTTCCGGCTTATAATCGGCGGCATCCAGCGCCACCCGGATTTCCCGGTTAACATAGCCTTCTTTAGTGATCGATTCGGGCGTGAGGCAAACCACTACCACCTCGCAGCTTTCGACCGCCTTCTCGATTTCCTCGCGCCATTCCTGCCCTGGCAACAGCTTTACTTCATCCAGCCAGGGGTCAAAGCCGTCCGCCAACAACTGCTGGTAAAGCTGGCGTACCACTGCCTTATCGCCCGAAGAATGGCACAAGAAAACCCGCAAGGGCTGGTTCGTAACAGCTTGCGCCGGGGAAGTTGGCAGACTGCCAGGTCGGTTAAGCTCTGCCTCCAACTGGTCTATCTGGCCCCGCACCTGACGCAGTTCAAGTTGATGCTTATTGCGATTGACCGGGTCATTGGCGCTGGCTAAAAGCCGCTCGTTCAACTCGTCTTCAAGTTTAACGGCGGCTTCAAGTTGATTTTCAAGTTGTTGGCGACGCTGCTCCGATAGTGACATGGTTTCTTCCGACGACTTTGGGCGGCGAGATCGCCTTTCGATGACTCTAGCAATATTATGAGCGGAAGTTTAGTATTTTGTCAATAAGATATTAGAGCTCAGATATTAGACCTCAGCCAAATCCACCCTACCTACTCTGTACAATCCCGCTTCCCCTATTCTGCACTCTGCATTCTCTATTCTGCCTTCCCCTTACTCCGTCCCCGGTACTTCGCCGCTTTCGGCTTGAGTGGGGCTGGGGGTGAGCCATTTGGCCTCAAAGGGGCCGGGCTGATAGGTCGCCAGGTAGGTGATAGCCTCGTCGGGGGTGGCGGCAAGCTGAAAGAGGCCGAGGTTACCCGGCTTCATAAAGTGCTGTTCGGTAGCGGTTTGAAGCTGGGCCAAGAGCGGCCCATAGTAATCGTTGGTATTCAAAATCACGACCGGCTTTTGATGATAGCCGAGTTGCTTGAGGGTCAAAATCTCAAAGATTTCTTCCAGCGTGCCATAGCCACCCGGTAGCGCAATAAAAGCGTCGGCCCGCTCTTCCATCACCATCTTGCGTTCGCGCATACCGTCGGTGATAACCAGTTCCGAAAGGCCAGGATGGGCAATCCCGACCTGGTTGAGCAGCATCGGAATAACCCCCACCGTCTGACCTCCGGCAGCCATAATCGCATCCGCAACCGCCCCCATCAGCCCGATATTCGTACCGCCGTAAACCAGCCTCGCGCCACTTTCAGCCAACAAGCGGCCCAACCTCTGCGCCGCCTCAAAATAAATTGGCGCAACCGCACTACTGGACGAACAATAAACCGCTACGGCTTTATCCTGCAAATTTGTCTGCATCGTCATAACCTAGGGGCGCGGACGACGCGGTGGTGTGCCAAAGGTAGGTCGCACCACTGGCCGGGGCTGTCCGGTTGGGCGGGGTTGTGCGGCAGGGCGGGGTTGCGCGGCTGGGCGAGGCTGTCCAGCGGGCAACTGGGTCGGTGCGGCAGGGGTAGGCCGTTGGGTTGGGGCCATTCCTTGCTGGGCCTGCAACTGGGCGACCGCATCAGCGACCCGCTGAAGCCGGGCGCGTAACTGCTCTTTGGGAACCGTCCCCACAATCATATCGGCAACCTGCCCGCCAAAGAAGATCATCAAGGTCGGGATCGATTGGATACCGAGTTGACTGGCAATCTGCGGTTCATCGTCGATGTTGAGCTTACCAAACTTGATAACATCGGCAAACTCGCGGGCCAATTGCTGAATGATCGGGGCAATTTGTTTGCACGGCCCACACCATTCGGCCCAGAAATCGACCAGTACCGGCAACTCACTCTCGGCCACCTCTGCCACAAAGTTCTGGCTGGTCAGCGTGACTGGGGCCAGGGCCGCCAGGGCTTTTTCTTCTTCTTCTTCTGCTTTGGCGGCAGCTTCCGCCGCTTTACGTTTTTCGGCGATAATCTTGCGCTCCTCAAGGGCCGCTTCTATCGTCAGCACTCCGTCCAATTCGCGCTGCATAACATCGAGTTCTTCCAACGTCGGCGCATATTTAAGGGCGACCGCATCGCAAAAATTGAGGCAAGGAGCCGGACAATCGCCACAGACGGTCGCGTCCACCACTACCTTCATCAGGGTTTTATCGACCCGCAAGGTATCTTTGGGACAAACATTCGCCGCAAAACAAGTCGGCATACAACTACAGCGATTATAATTTACCAGTACAGGCATATTATTTCTCCGAAATATTTCTAAATAGCATTATTATAGATTAAATCAGCCGTTTCTTCGATCACTCGTTTGTTCACCCAGTATTTGCCGTGAGCGTCTTCGGGAAGATCGCCTGTAGCAACCTGGATTTCTTTGATCGCCGTATTAGGGCTGTACAAATTGCGGGTCGGAAACCCGACAATATCATCCACATCATAAAAAGTCAGCCAGCGCGTCCGAGCCGGGTCAAGGATACCGATATCGGCCGGGTCGATTAGGTTCCCGTGATAAAGCCGGTCGATCAAAGCCTGCTTTCGCATTATAAACAAAGGCAATTGCGAAGCAGCACTGGTAAGCGAGCCTAGCCGAAGTTGACCTTGCTGGGCCTTGAGCCGCCACTTTTGAAAAAGAGCGACCGTATGCGGCGCACCCTGCTGCACAAAGCCTGGCCTGTAATTCGGGTCGGGATTGAACAATCCAAACAGAAAATCGTGGGTCAAAGTCACCCCCAGGCTATGACCAAACAAATGCAACCGCACTTCGGGATGTACCTCAAATGGGTCGATCTTTTCCAAAATTTGCTGATAGACCACCTGCCGCACCTGCCGTTCGCCATCCTCGGAAGTATAGTAGATCGCGTCGCCAAACCCCCGCAAAATAATATTATCGCGCAAAAAGATCGCCAGTTTCCGCAAAGTAGACGAAAGCGGGAAATCCGCCTGAACACCCGGAAAGCCCGACATCAAATCGTTATTGGGGTCTTTGAGATTGCGGACTGCTTCATAAGAAACTTTCTCACCGATCAGCTTTTGCACCTCAGTTAGCTCTTCGTCCGGGCGGATGTTGGGTGGGCGCACTGAAGTAGCGTGACCCCACTGGACTTTAACCAATTTGTTAATGACTTTCGGAAGTTGGGGCTGGGCCTGGCACAAGTCTCTCCAAAATTGGTCATATTGCGGGAAAGGGCTGAGCGGCTCAAGCTCGGTTCGCATCCCATGCACCATTATAAAGACATTCGCTACCTCTGCCATAACTTTTAACTTTCTTTCGAGCGATGCTTGCTGCGCTCGACGCTAAAACCCTCCGGGTAACGTTCGCGCAACTTGCGGTCGTTTTCTTCGGCAATGTGTTCGAGCGATACACCCAAACCGAGGGCCGCCAACCGAATGTAGAAAAGCAGGTCGCCCAGTTCTTTGGTAAGGTGATCTTTGTCTAGCCCGTGCTGATGGAACAAACCCTTCTTTACCGCATCGGCAAACTCGCCCGCCTCCCCGGTCAGACCGAGGGCCGCATTCAAAAGAATGATCTGTTCGAGCGTAAACTCGCGTGGCAACAAATCGAGATTGACAGTCCGCAGTGCCGCTTCTTCGTAATCCTTAAAATCCATGCTGGCCTTTCGAGTGGTTGGAAATCAGAAATCAGAAATCAGAGATTAGATATTAGATATTAGAAATCAGTTGTAGAGCGAAAGCCTATGCTGGACAGAGTAAAGCGAAAGCACCGACCAACCCAATTTCTGATTTCTAATCTCTGATTTCTATTTTCTATTTTCTAATTCCCCGCCTCGCGGCAATATCGCGTCCATATTCAAGCTGCTGGGTGATAAGCCACCAGAGCGAACCGGGCTGCTTGAGCCACGTGCTGGGGCCGAACGGCCCATCTTCGCCCTCGTATTCGTCCCAGGCCATCAAAAGCGCTTCATAATTCAAATCTAGTTCGGCCCGCACCTGGGCCAACGGCCAGGAACGCCGATGCGCAGCCTGAGCCTGGTTAAACTCCACGTCCTCGATCCGGCTCAAATCACCTTCCTCGCCCCGCTTTATCAACTCATCGGCCATTACCACCTCGCGCTCGGTCGCCGCAATATGTCCGATTACATCTTTAATCGAAGGCCAACCCCCCTCGGTGCGGGTGATAGCCGAAGCCTGAGCCTCGTCCAGCCCTTCTAAAGTTTGCAAAAAGGCGGTACGGGCCGCTTTGAAACTGCTAATAAAATTTTCTTTACCACTTGCCATACTTTATTTGACCTGGCTAAAATAAAAAAGAATTGCTACCCCACTGGCCGCTATCGCCCCCAGCAGTTGCACCAACCCAACCGCTATCGCTGCTCCACCTCGCACAACCCGACCCTCGCTAAGACTTGCCCGGCGCGTTAGCAGGGTTATAAAGAAGCGATAATAGCCAAAACCGGCCACCAACCCTAACGCCAGGAGCGCCAGCACCGTCCCCAGACCCGAATTTATCATCTTCTGATCCCCTAAATTTAACAAGGATATACAGGAGTAATAGGATAATTTGACCTTCTTTTAGTCACTGTACCGATTAATTTCATTGGCGCTGGCCCATCCCAGCGAATGAAGGTTTCCTCTAATCTTTACAACCGAATTATATCATGAACGACTGGATGATGTCCGCTCAAGTATTTTAGAAAGCTTATCGGTAGCGATATTGCGCCCGGTAATCAAACACACCACGCTAGAGCCAGCCACAGGTTGCCAGCTTTTACCAAGCAAGGCCGCCAGCCCAACCACCGCCGACCCTTCCGCTATAATATGCAACTGGTTGACCATAAAGCGGATCGCCTCCTCAATTGCCGCTTCGGAGACCAAAACCATCTGATCGACATACTGGCGGGCTAAATCAAACGTGATCGTACCCTGCTCCAAACCACCTGCCAACCCGTCCGCCAGGGTCGGATATTCCGGCGTAACGACCAACTGCCCGGCCTGAAGCGCGGCACTCATAGCGGTCGAAGCCTCGCTTTGCACCCCAATCACCCGGATCGCCGGGTTAAGGCTTTTAGCCAAAAGCCCCACCCCACTTATCAAACCGCCTCCGCCGACCGGCACTAATATATCCGTCACCTGTGGCAAATCGCTCATGATTTCCAGTCCAAGCGTTCCCTGCCCGGCTATCACATCCGCATCGTTATAGGCCGATACAAAGACTAAATTGCGCTCACGTTCAAGCTGACGAGCGTAAAGCTCGGCTTCCTCGTAGCCCGCCCCATACTGGATTAGCTCGATAGGGTAACGCTTTAAGGCGGCGACTTTGGCCGAGGAAGCTTCGAGCGGTACGACGATAGTCGCGGACAAGCCGAGATAAGCGGCGGCATAGGCTAATCCAAGCGCGTGATTGCCGGCAGAGGCGGTCACAACAGGCTGTTTTTCGCCCGCCTGTTCGCCCAACTTGAGCAGCTTGTTAGCCGCACCACGCAACTTGAAAGAGCCGGTACGTTGCAGATTTTCCAGTTTTAGCCAGACTTGCGCCCCGTTTAGACTTTCGAGCGGTTCGAGCGGGGTCGGTAGTAGCAAATTTGCCGACTTCAGCCGATGGGCCGCCGCCAATACTTCGCCCGCCTTCAAATTTTCCCCAGACATAGATTTTATCCTATAGGCATCGTATAAATGCAGTATATATTTGTTACTAAATTTATTTTTCTCTGCGTCTTCTGCGCCTCTGCGGTCAGTAGTTACTTGAGTAGTTATTATTGTAGGTCAGCTTCAGTGTAACGCCACCCGCAGCACCTGGCAATTAGCTAAATGGCGGATGATTTTCGGGCCGGAAAGATGCTATTATCTACTGTCGAATAATGCTCGTCAAAGCACTCCATCCGAAAATAACTGATCGTTCGTAGCACATCCCTCTTCGGCGTGGGATTATCAGGTTGCGAAATTACAAAAAAGATTTATTCAGAGAGTTGAGAAGAAAATGTTGGCGGAAAATAAATCAAAGAAGAGCTTCGGATGGCTGGCGCTGCGGTCGGGGCGCAGTCGGCAGCTACAGGCCGAAGGACTGCTGCTCTTGACGACGCTGATCTGGGGCAGCACTTTTTTGGTAGTCCAAAACAGTATCAAGCTGATGGGGCCGTACTCCTTCATTGCGTTGCGTTTTGCAATCGGGGCTTTGGCACTAGGAATTATCTTTCATCGGAGATTGTTGCGGCTAACCAGGGCCGAACTGGGTAGCGGAGTTTTGATCGGGGTGTTTTTGTTTGCCGGTTACGCTTTGCAAACGCTCGGTTTGCAATATACGACCAGTTCGAAAATTGGATTTATCACCGGGCTAAATGTCGTAATCGTACCGGTCTTAAGCATCTTTGTGTTGCAGCAATGGCCGAGCCTCGGCGCGACTTTGGGGGTAATAATGGCGGCGATTGGCATGGCGCTGCTCTCGGTCGGCAACAACTTCGATTTGCAATTCGGACTGGGCGAGGGGCTAGGACTGGGTTGCGCCTTTTGTTTCGCCTGGCAGATCGTACTTATCAGCCGATTGGCCCCCGGCAAAGATGCTTTTAATCTGGCGATAATACAGGTAGCTACCACCGCTTTGCTTGGAGCGGTCTTTGCCCCCATTGTGGGTGAACCAGTCGAGATGCCACCGGGCGAAATCTGGGTTGCGGTGCTTTTTATGGGCCTAATCGGAACCGCCTTTACTTTCGCCGTAATGAACCGGGTACAGCAGTTTACCAGCAGCACTCGCGCCGCCTTGATCTATGCTCTGGAACCCGTCTTTGCCGGACTGTTCGGCTATCTGGCGGGCGAGGCGTTGACTATCCCGGCCTGGATCGGTTGCGCCTTAATCTTCGGTGGTATGATCTGCGGAGAGCTAAAATTCAAAAGAGATGCTATAGAACAAGCTCCCGAAAGCGAAGAACTGGCGGTGGTTTAGCTTTTCTCTGCGGTGAGTACTTATATTTTATAGGGAATAACAGCCCAATAAGCCAGATGTCTGGTTTGTAGAGTCTTGAGATAACGTGATAGAATTAGACAAGATCAACCTGTTTGTTATGTAACATAGCTTCATTCACAAAAGACCGAAAGTATTTGTAGGTAAAGTTTCCCCGCTCCGGGGGTCGGCAATCGTGCCTCTGGCGGGCTAGGCTTTTAGCAGAAAGCGATTTAGCGTGCAAATCATTGAGGCAATGCTTGGAAGGCTAGGTTCTCGTTTTACCCTTCATTTTGTACCAAAACAGCGTCAATTATTGCTTGGCCCGTTGGGTAAATTCTTTGATCTACCCTGCCATCTAAGGCTGGGCTTTCGAGTAGGTACCACCACTCGCCTGCTTCCGTTTGCCGGAGAGCGGGCCGACTACTTCCCAGAAGTTGAAATGGAATTACGCCCATCTTCAATAATCTTTCACGCCAGAGACCGCCAGCTTAACCTGGTTGCTACTTTTACTTTCGTGGCTCCCTTTTATCCCCAAAACGAAACGGTCAGCCTTGCCCCCTTTTTCTATCTTGACGTTACGCTAGACAGAACTCCTTTGGGTTCACCCGTCGAACTAATTAGCGAGCTTGAGTTGCTAGAGGGACAAGGGCAGGTCGAGTTGGTAGAAAGTTCGGCTGAGAGTGAACTGGCCGGTGGAATTATAACCGCTACCTACTGCCAGATTAAAAACCATTGGGGGCCAAAGACTGCGCCCGGTAGCCTTTCCGAACAAGAATTTCACCTTCCAATCTTTTTTGGGGCTTACGGTCAACTGGCGCAGACTACTAAAGTGGCATCACAATCGGCTACCCTGGCGCTCACCGTCCCTACTCAACCGGGTGATACAGCCCGGAGTTACCATCTTTTGCTTGCTACTTATGTCGCCCAAAAGGTGCTACAGGTTCGAGGAGTAGACCACGCTTTCCGCTACAAATATTATTTCGGCGATTTGCAGGCGGTTATAGATTTTGCGGTAGGGCAGCGAATCCAAATAATTGCCAAAACCGATTTTTTTGACCAAATCTGGCCCGAAAGTTCGCTCGGCTACAGCTACCAAAATTTTATGGCCTTTGCCTTCCAAAATTACATTACAAATACCTGGTGGACTGGGCCGGAGGCTGCCAGTCTGGAAGAGGATTGGTTTAGTGTTTGGGAAGGTAATTGTGCTTTTCATTCGACGGTGGACGTGGAGTACAATCTAAGCTGGTTTTATTTACTGCTTTGGCCCCAATTGCTCGAAAAAACGCTGGTAGAATGGCAACACTATCTCCACAAGGACGAGCGTGGCACCTGGCTTAATCACGATATGGGCGGGGTATTGGAAGCTAACCATCAAACCTATCCTCATCAAATGGAGGTCGAGGAAAATTGTAATTTTATCCTGCTGGTCTCCGTTCTGTGGCACTATAGTGGAAAATCGGAGCTAGTAACTCGTAATTTGCCGGTAGTAGCCAGCCTTATAAGATTTGTGCTGGATAGCGATACCACCGGTAACGGCTTTCCGAATCGAGGAGTCGCCAATACAATTGACGATGCTTCACCGGCGGTTCAGTATGGCAAGGAGCAGATTTATCTGGCGGTAAAAGCTCTTTCGGCTTGCTGGGCAACCGCCCGGTTGCTGGCGGCGGAAAAGCAGCAGCCCGAATTGATGGCAGAATGTTTGGATAGAGTAAAACTTATCGCCAGTACGCTCGATAAGCAAGCCTGGCTGGGCGACCATTATGCCGTGACCCTTGACCGCACCACCGAAGGGTTGGTTGACCCCTGGACTGGAAAGCCGTTAGAAGGCGATGAACTAAAAGGCTGGGATGCTTACTCGCTCTACACCAACAATGGGTTGCTTTATCTGCTGGCTAGTGCGACCAATGCTGCGACTGACTTACCACCGCTCAACTTGAGCCGTATTCGGCAGGATTTAGAGCAAAGCTTGCAAAACTCCCTGTTTGAATACGGGTGTACTCATTCTAGTGCCGATAAAAGTAATATCTGGATTTCCCAAAATCTTCACCGTGACGCTGTAGCTGGATTCCTGGGGGTAGATTTGAGCGGCATGGTGGAGCGCTATTGGGCTTTCGAGCAATTTGAAAATGGCGAATTTGGCCGGGGTGGTTGCTTTATAGATACTTACGGTCACAATCACCTGCGGCTCTATCCGCGCGGTTTGACTTGTTTGGGTCTGCTGTATGCCCAGGCAGGTCTACGGGTTGACCGTGTGGCAGGTCGAATAACACTAGCACCAGCCAAAGTACCGCTCCGAGTTCCGCTCCTTTCCTTTGCTGATTGGGAAAGCGGTCGTGTTCCTTACCTCAATTATTATTTTGATAAGGGAAAAATCGGCTACACAATCGAGAATAGCGAACTACTAGGGAGGCTTAAAATAGAATTTGCCGAGAGTATAGACGAATAGTAAGACTTGCGAGAAAACTACCCTTTATTCACTTTCTCTTCCCCATTTCTTTATTCATAATTACACGTCTTACCTCTCACTCTGACTAAAAATAAGTTACTATCAAAGGTAAAGAAAGTTTAGGTTTTGGCAAAGCATCTCAATTTTTACCAAACCAGGAGCGAGGCCAAAAGCAGGCTTGTCCATAACGTGCTTATGATCGTATATTAAATAGTATAGTAGGGTACTCCGTCATCTGATCTAACTTGAAGTTGATCTTCAATGTTTTGCCCGGCGGGGGCTTATCGGTCATTTTTAGTTCCTCAGCAGTGGGTGTAGATTTACGAGGCTTGTTAGGCATTATCAAAATCCCAGAGGGGAAGCGTCTTTTAACGATTTTCTAGGCCGGTGACAGTCAGGATACTGCTCACCGTTGGAGGAGAAAATATGCGAAGATTTAACTGGCCCGTTTCTTTCCGCTTGTTTAACGGCCTGCTGGTAGCCTTGATGTTGGCTACCGTTCTGGCCGCCTGCGGCGACAGCACCGCTACTTCCGCTTCGGCGACAACCGGGGCAGCGGCCACCACTGCCGCGAGTGTGGCTACTACGGCTGCCGGGGCGGTGGCTACCACCGCTTCGGCAGCTACTACCCAGGCGGCAGCCGCTACTACCGTGGCTGCTGCCGGACAAATCAAAACTGGTGGGTCGCTACGGTTTGCGCTGGAGAACGACGTGTCGAAGCTCGACCCGATGACTTCGAGCGCTTTCGTCGAGCGGATGGTTTTTTACAATATGTACGACTCATTGGTCGCGATTGATGATAAGCTAAATATTATCCCTAACCTGGCCCTGAGTTGGACTCAGCCCGACCCCAAATCCTATGTTTTCAAGCTCCGGCCCGGCGTTAAATTTCACGATGGAACCGATTTTGATGCAGAGGCCGTCAAGTTCAACATCGAGCGTTACCTGACCGGGACTGGCTCGGTTCGCAAAAGCGAGATTGCTTCGATTGATACGGTCGAAGTGGTTGACCCGCTTACGATCAAGTTCAACCTCAAAACCCCTTTCGCACCGCTGCTTGCCAATCTGGTAGACCGGGCCGGAATGATCCTTTCGCCGACAGCAATCAAAAAGCTGGGTGACGAACTTGTCCGTAACCCGCAGGGAGCCGGAACTGGCGCATTCAAATTTGTAGAATGGAAGAAGGACGACCGCATCGTCCTCGAAAAGAACCCAAATTATTGGCGCAAAGACGAGAGTGGTAAAGCTTTGCCTTATCTCGATAAAGTTACTTATCGGATCATTACGGACGAAACTGCCCGCCTGACCAACCTCAAAACCGGCGATGTCGAAGCTGCCAATAACTTACCCAGCAAAGATATTCCCGAACTCCGCAACAATACCGACATTGTTTATAAAGATACGGCCTCGGTAGCCTGGGCCGGGTTCTATATGAACAATGGCAGTGAGCCGTTTAATAATAAGGCTTTACGTCAGGCGGTACTTTATGCGCTCGACCGAGAAGCGATCCTCAAGACGGTTTTCTTTAATGTCGGGGTAATCAGTAATGGCCCAGTTCCACCCCCATCCTGGGCTTACGACCCTAATTTCAAGCCTTATAGCCGTGATTTGGCGAAAGCTAAGTCCAAACTGGCGGAAGGTGGCAAACCGGATGGGTTTACTTTCAAGCTGGAGATTTCGGCGGGTTCGCCCCAACTCTTGCAGGAAGGCCAGGTGATCCGCGATCAGCTTAAAGAGGTCGGAATTAGCGTCGAGTTGGTGCAGTTGGAATTTTCCAAAATCCTGGACGATTTGGACAAGAAAGTCTTTACCGGCGCGATTGTCGGCTGGAGTGGTCGGATTGACCCGGATGGCAATATCTTCAATCACTTCCGCAGCAACGGTAGCTTCAATTACCAGGGTTACAACAATCCGAAGGTAGATGAGCTATTGGATAAGGGCCGTACTTCCAGCAACCAGGAAGAGCGCAAGGCAGCTTACCAGGAAGCCCAAAAACTCATCATGGATGATGCCAGCTATGCTTTTATTAATCACGCCGTAGCGATCCAGGCTATCACTAAAAAGGTGCAGGGTTTCCAGCTTTTGCCTGATAACATCGTCCGCTTTGCAACGGTCTGGATGAAGTAGGAGACGGGCGGCGGGATTAGGGTAGCCTTAGAATTTATCCGAAAAGTCGATTGACAAAGAAATGTCTTACAAATTGAGTTTTCGGATAGGTTCCAGGGCTACCCTAATCCCGTGTCCATCTTCACGAAAGGATTGCTATGTGGCGTTATGTTGTTAGACGGTTACTGGTAACAATTCCGGTGCTGCTGCTGGTCAGTGTTATTATTTTTCTGCTGATCCGGCTGACACCGGGCGACCCGATCCGAACGGTGTTGGGTGAAGAAGCCACCTCTCAAACGGTGGCGGAACTACGCAACAAATTGGGTCTTGACCAGCCTGTGCCGGTGCAGTACGGATTGTGGTTGAGCCGGGCTGTGAGCGGTGATTTGGGTAAATCGCTACGCGATGGGCAACCCGTCACCCAGGCCGTTTTGGAGCGATTGCCCGCTACCATTGAGCTAGGACTGGCGGCGATTTTTTTCTCGCTACTGATCTCTATACCACTCGGCACGATCAGCGCGGTCAAGCGTAACAAGTGGCCCGATGGTGTGGCTACTTTCATCAGTATGTTGGGCATCTGTACCCCCAACTTCTTACTCGGTATCATCTTGATCCTTTTTTTCGGCTATTACTTTCGGATTTTTAGTCCTGGTGGATATATCCCATACGATGAAGATTTGGGCGAAAACCTCAAAAGGCTGGTATTACCGGCTATTACGCTGGGGGCGGCTTCGGCGGCGGTCAACACTCGCCAGTTACGGAGTGCTTTATTAGAAGTGCTATCCCAGGATTACATCCGAACGGCGCGGGCCAAAGGCTTGCGGGGTTCGTGGGTAGTGATCCGCCACGCTCTTAAAAACGCTTTTATTCCACTGGTGACGGTGGTAGGCTTGCAACTGGGGACAGTGCTGGAAGGCGCTTTTATTACCGAAACCATCTTTAGCTGGCCCGGTATCGGTCAACTGGCGGTTAAGAGTATTGGCAACCGTGATTACCCGGTGATCGAGGGGGTAGTGCTGTTAAGCGCCCTGATTTATATGACGATTAATTTACTGGTGGATATTTCCTATACTTATCTCGACCCCAGGATAAATTATGCTTGAGAAAGAGCTTAACCGAATAGAACAAGCGCCGGTCGCCGCCTTGCCGCAACCGGTGGTCAGTTTGCCGCCCAAGCGTCGCCTGTGGAGTCTGCGAACGCTAAAAGAAAACCCGCGCCTGATCGTGGGTGGCATCCTCATTTTGTTTATAGTAACGCTGGCGGCGCTGGCCCCGGTGTTACCCTTACGTGACCCGGAAACCGGCATTTCCAGCAAAGCTTACCAGTCTCCCGGTGGCGACTACTGGCTTGGCACAGACAATGTAGGGCGGGACGTGTTATCGCGGGTGATTTGGGGAGCGCGGGTGTCACTTTCAGTCGGGTTTATTTCGGTCAGTATCGGGCTGTTGATCGGGGGAACGTTGGGGTTGGTGGCCGGCTTTTTTGGCGGCTGGGTGGATATGCTAATCAGCCGTCTTATAGACGCGCTGCTGGCTTTCCCGGCCCTTTTGCTGGCGATTGCTATCACGGCAGCACTTGGCCCCCAGTTACAAAACTCGATGCTGGCAATCGGTATCGTTAGTATCCCGGTATTTGCTCGGCTCTCACGCGGTCAAACTTTACAGGTGAAGTCCCGCGATTATATCGAGGCGGCGCGGGCGTTGGGTCTCAAAGAACGGCGCATCCTCTGGCGACATATTCTGCCCAATATAGTCAATATCCTGATTGTCCAGGCTTCGCTATCTATCGCCCTAGCGATTTTAGCCGAAGCTACTTTGAGCTTTTTGGGGTTGGGAGCGCAACCACCTACGCCGACCTGGGGGTTTGACATCAACCAGGCACGCGGTTATCTTTCTAACAATTATTGGTGGATGGCAGCCGGGCCAGGTGTAGCGATCATGGTGACCATTTTTGCTTTCAACCTGCTTGGCGATAGCATCCGTGACATTCTCGACCCGCGCTTGAGGAAGTAGCCTCGATTAATGCAGGCTAACCTGACCTATAGTTAAATTTAAGAGGTATCAAGAAAAAGGCATTATATTATATGGAAATTTCCGAGGAAGACAGAGCCGCGGTTGAGCCACAACTACAAATCCTGAAGGCCAAGTATGGTGACAAGATCGGGCCGGAGGCAGAAAAAGAGGTGATAGAGCGATTGGTGGACATAAAGCAGCGTCTTGAGGCTATTCGCAAGGTGGCGCTTACGGCGGACGACGAACCCCTATTACACTTTGCGCCGCGCCCGGTCAGGAGGAACGAATGAGCGAACTTACCCTGGAAAAGTATCTCGTAGCCGGAGTCGAAGAGTTGGGTAGTTGGCTACGTAATGGTCAGACCAGCCCTCAAGAGTTGGTGGAGTTAGCTTTAACCGCGCTCAAAGAGCGAGCCGAACCACTTAACGCCGTCGTAAACTTGGCTCCTGAGCGGGCGCGGGTAGAAGCCGCCAGGGCCACTGAAAGCCTCAAAAGCAATCGGGCCGGGCCACTTACCGGCTTGCCTTATGGGGCCAAAGACTTGCTGGCGACGGGTGGCGGATTGCCGACCACTTGGGGCGCGGCCCCCTTGCGTGAGCAGCAATTCGACGAAGATGCGACTGTGCTGCGGCTATTGCAAAACAGTGGGGCGGTGCTGACGGCAAAACTGGCGATGGTCGAGTTGGCCGGGGGTATGGGTTACAACCAGCCTAACGCCAGCCTGACCGGGCCGGGGAAAAATCCCTGGAACCCGGAGCGCTGGTCGGGCGGGTCTTCCAGCGGTTCGGCGGCAGCAGTGGGGTGCGGAGCGCTACCTTTCGCCCTCGGCTCGGAGACCTGGGGGTCTATCCTGTCGCCTGCCTCGTATTGCGGGGTGGTTGGGGTGCGCCCGACCTATGGGTTGGTCAGCCGTCACGGGGCGATGGCGCTCTCGTGGTCACTGGACAAAATTGGACCTTATGCCCGTAGCGTGAGCGATGCGGCCCAGGTTTTGCAAGTGATTGGTCAGCCGGACAGGGCCGACCCGACTTCCAGTGGGCGCGAATTTTTCTTCCGACCTCACATGTTTACCAACCATCGCTGGCGTTTCGGGATTGTAGAAGCCGAAGTTGAAAACGCCGAGGGCGAAGTAGGCCAAACAGTAGAAGCCGCTATAGGCCATCTCGAAAAAATAGGGACGGTCAAGAAAATCAGTCTGGCAGCCTTGCCCTATGCCGAGGTCGCCCGGATCATGATTTATGCCGAAGCTTCTGCTGCTTTCGAGGATTTTATTGAGGCGGGCCAGGTGAGCGGACTAACGGCCCCGGAAGACCGGGTAAATCCTTATAGCTTCGAGACCATTCTCGCCAAAGATTATATCCGGGCTTTGCGGGTGCGTCACCGGATTGTAACCCATCTATCCGAAGTACTGGCGGAAGTAGATTTTCTGGTTGCGCCCACCACTGCTACCACCGCCGTCCCAATTGACCAGCCTTTCAACCTTTCGATGGGGCAACGCCGTATGACCCAGCTTTCGGCGGCCTCCAATCTGGCGGGGCTACCGGCGGTTTCGCTGCCGGTCGGGTTTAGCCGCCAGGGTTTGCCAGTCGGGATGCAACTGGTGGGGGACGCTTTTGGGGATGAAGGCTTGCTGGCAGCGGCTTCTCGCCTCGAAAAATTACTCAACGATACCAAATAGCCCGCCCCGTCAAGACCCTTGTGCTACTATCTTGACCCGCAATTATTGTCATTCTGAGCCGCAGCGAAGAATCTCGTCCCGTTAGGTAAGAGCCAGCTTTTGCCAAAAGATTCTTCGCTGCGGCTCAGAATGACACATATATCATGATTTACCTGTTAGAGTATTACCTTCAGGGTGACACTTTGATTTTGTTGTCACCCTGACAGCCTGACATACAGTTTTGTACAGTATTTCCGACCTTTGGACAGTAAACCCCCTGTTTTTTACAGCCTCCCACTTGTTAAACTAAGAGTGTCAGAAGTTTGAGAGAGTCTTCACAAAAAGCTCTGAAATCTATTGACACAAATTTCACAATGTGTTACAACTAAATCAGAACGTTTAGAATATTTTGAACGTTTAGATCAAGCTCTGTCAACTAGTTTAAAAGTGTGATTTGGCGCACAGTAGAGGTGTTACCAGGATCACACTAAAATCAAGTAAAAACCCGTAACTGAAACTAGCAAAGCGTATTTACGTATATAGTAGCGGATATAAAAAACCTACTACGCGAGATTGGCTAGAAGATCAACCGATTTGGTTTCAAGTGGCTATATCCCCTCCATAGCCCTCAAGGTGTTAACGAAAGGAAGAGGTTTCCCCTATGAAAACCCATATGCACAGCAAATTCTACGGCTTCCTGTTTGCGACCGCTTTCCTCCTGATTGTGGCGGTATTTGGGGCAGTCTTTTACTTCCTGGCGACTTTTAACGGCGTATTTGATATGCGGAATGTAATTTTATTGATTGGTGGAGTAGTCGGGGCATTGGCCCTTTTGACTGGGGCTTTTTATTGCGTAGCGCGGCTCGATAATCAGATAGCCTCGAACGATCATTCCGAGAAAGCCGACGACGACGACGCGGTTTCCTACCGGGCCGTCCTGCGCGATTTACGGCTGTGAGAAGAGAAATCAGATATTAGAGATTAGAAATTAGCTAAAATTGGTGTAACTACTCAGTCTTCCTTTTGGGCGACCACACAGGGTCGCCCCTACAACCGATTTTGGGTAGGGGCGACCCTGTGTGGTCGCCCAGCCTGAGTAGTTACAAAATCGGTTTTATCTACAAGCGATAGCCAACCTAATCTCTAATATCTGATTTCTAATATCTGATCTCTGACTTCTAATTTCCCCTCACTTCGCGACTGCGCCAATGACCGAAGCGGCTTGTCCGGCCCAATCGAGCGCGAAGTTGGCGAGAATACCCAGGCCAATCGTTGCGACGACTGTTACCCCTAGCACAAAGCCCAACGAGGCTGCCGGGCGACCTTTGCTAAAGGCCCGTCGCTCGGTAGCCCGCCCACTCATATACATCTGGACGACGATACGGAAATAGTAAAAGACTGCCGCAATGCTGGTGAGTACCCCGACGATAGCCAGAGCTATATTCCAGCCACCGCTCTGGATCGCCGCGCCAAATACCAGCGCCTTGCCAAAAAACCCTGCTGTTGGCGGTATACCGCCTAAGGATAGCAGACAGACCGTCATAATCGCCGCTAACCAGGGGTGATCGCGGTTTAGCCCGGCAAAGTCGGTCAGGGCCAGTCCTTCGCCTTGTGGCCCTTCCAGAGCGACTACCACCGCAAACGCTCCAAGTGTCATAACCGTGTAGGCCAGCAGATAGAACAGGATGCCGCTCCGCCCCAGATCGTTATCGGCGACTAGCCCGACCAGCAAATACCCGGCGTGGGCGATAGCCGAATACGAGAGCATCCGCTTGACGTTGGTTTGCGAGATCGCCAGCAGGTTGCCGCCGACCATCGTAACAATCGCCAGCCCCCACAAAATCGGCTTCCAATCGTTCCCAATCGGGCCAAACGCGCCGGTAAAGACCCGCAAGAAAGCCGCTACGATAGCCGCTTTTGTACCGACCGCCATCAGCGCCGTAATCGGGGTGGGTGCGCCTTCGTATACGTCGGGGGTCCACATGTGGAAGGGGATCGCCGAAATCTTAAAGGCAAAGCCGACTGCGATCAGGGCTAACCCAAACAGCACCAAAATACCGTTGTTGCCGCTAACCTGGCTATTCGTAAGGTAAGCCCGGATGCCGCTATAACTGGTTGTACCGGTCGCGCCGAACATCAAGGCGATCCCGTAGAGCATAAAGGCCGAGGCGAAGCTACTCAGCAAGAAGTATTTGAACCCGGCTTCGTGGCTGCGTATGCTGCGTGGCAAGAACCCGGCCAGAATATAGAGGGCCAGCGAGAAAAGCTCCAGCGCGATAAACAAAATCATGAAGTGGGCGGCAGCCGCCATCAACCACATCCCGGTCGCAGCGGCTAGTATCAGGGCATAATACTCGCCGGTCGCCTCGATCCCGATCCGCGAAAGATAGTCGGGCGAGATGAGGACGACCATTGCCGCCGTCCCGAAAAGAATGACCGCCATGTAGCGGCTCAGTTCGTCGGCAGCGATCATATTCTGAAAGACAATCGTGCTACCGCCGTTTTTGCCGGGCATGTCCATCCAGAAACTTGAGGCGAGGGACAACGCCAGCATCCCGAAGGCGATCCATGAGAGGGCCTTGCGCTGGGTTTTGGGTAGCGTGATGTCGGCGAGCAGCACGACCAGGATACCGACACTGGCGACCCAGGCCGGCCAGAGCGCTCCCCATTCTACTTTGCCCAGCTTATCCAACTCAGCCTGGGTTATGGTTACTTGTGCAATGATTGAGCTAATCAACTCTCTCTCCAATTGGCATACGGTCAGCCATTAATTCAATCTGTCTGGCCATAAATCGCCCAATAACTCGATTAACTTTAGGCTCTCTCGGCTGGTAGCATATCACTGTTACTATTCAAAAAAGCTTGCCCAGCCTCAGTAATCCAATACTTTGGCTGATTTGTACTTTTGGCTGGATCAATCCGAAGGTATCCTAGTTTGGCTAGTTCTTCAAGCACATAATAGGGCGGCGGATTTACCTCTCCAATTATGCCCATCTGTATTTCGATATTGTACCAGGAAAATAAACCGTCGTTTTCCGCAATTAACCCTAGAATTTTCCGGGCGGCTTTCATTTGTACTGTATCCATAGTTTTGCCTCATCTCTAAGAGCCAGTCTATACTGTCATTCTGAGCCGCAGCGAAGAATCTCAGATTTAGCCTTGCAGTCCAGTGATCGGAGCAACCAAGATTCTTCGCTGCGGCTCAGAATGACATAATCCCGTTAGTACACCAACTCTCAACGATTTTGGGCAAGCTGTAAGGTCTGCCGCAACCACTCATTTACGGCTCCATCCAAAACGCCGGTAACGAGCGAAGGGGCTACCCCCAACAGCACGATCAGCAGCACCAGTGGCACGAACAGGACGTACTCGGCCCGGCCCATGTCTGCACCAGAAAGCGGTAGCCCGACCCGTTCCGGCCCGTGCCAGGCGGTCTGGAACAGCCGCATTATATACCAGGCTGCCAGCACCACCCCGATAACGGCAAAAGCGGCGTAAATCGGCGAGGCTAAAAACGCGCCCCCGATTATAAGGAACTCCCCGGCGAATTGGTTGAGGCCCGGCAAGCCTAGTGAGGCCAGTCCCAAAACCAGAAAGAGGGCGGCTAACCGGGGCCAACGGTTTTGCAACCCGCCCAGTTGATTTAATTGGTTTGTGCCGGTACGAGCGTAAAGTGCTGCCGCCGCCAGGAACAGGGCGGGCGTGACGATCCCGTGATTGACCATCTGCAAGATAGCGCCATTAACCCCCTGCGAGTTGATCGCAAACAGCCCCAATATGATAAAGCCCATGTGGGACAGGCTGCTATAGGCCAATAGCCGTTTGAGGTCGTTCTGACCGAGGGCCGCCAATGCTCCATAGAGAATCCCCGCCAAAGCCAGCACATTAAAGAGCGGCGCAAAATCATCGACTACGCTCGGAAAGAGGAAGATGCCAAAGCGTAAAAAGCCGTATGCGCCTGTCTTGGACATTGCGCCCGCGATCAAGACCAGGGCCGGGGCCGGGGCTTCGGCGTAAGCGTCGGGTAGCCAGGTATGGAATGGCACAAGCGGCACTTTGACCACAAAGGCGGCGGCGAAGGCCAAAAACAGCCAGCTTTGGGTCTCTGGCGAGAGGGCTTTGACCGCCCGTTGCACGTCGAGATAATCGAGCGAGAAGGGCGTGGCGCTAAAGGCCAAAAACAAAATCGCCACCAGCATCAGCAGACTACCCGCCAGCGTGAACAGCACAAAGCGGATCGCCGCCTTGACCCGCAAGGGGGTTGCGCCCCACCCGCCGATCAGGAAGTAGGCTGGGATCAGCATGACTTCCCAGAAGATGTAGAATAGCAGCAAATTGGTTGAGGCAAATACCCCAATGATGCCGCCTTCCAGCCCCAAAAGCGCCGCCCAAAACAGGCGGGGCCGATCCTGCTGCTGGCCTGCCGCAAAGACCGCCACGATCCCCAAAAAGGCGGTCAGCACGATCAGCCAGGTGCTGATACTATCGACCCCGACTTGATAGCGCAACCCAAGCTCTTTGACCCAGGTCACTTGATCGACCCAGTAATAGCCGCCATTGCTGGTGCCGTCTGCAAAGAAAACCAGCAGGGCTATCGTAAAGCCAAAGGTCAGTATCGCTGTGCAAAGCGCCAGCCAGTACAGCGTGCGCGAGGCGACCTTTGAAGCCGTCAGCAAAAAGACTGAGACCACAAAGGGCAGGAAGATTATTACTGTCAGTAACGGAAATTCGCTAAGAGATATTTTCATTTTTTAATTATTCGCTAAAAGTTGTCTCAACAACCGCTCCACTTTATCAGGTTCCCAGACCCCGATCAACTGCATTTTTGGCCTAAAGACCTTACCATCTTCGACTACCGACAGGAAAATGTCCCCGGTATTGTCCTTGTGCTTTGCCACCATAAGCCGTTCTTTTTGGGGCTGCCCCGAATAGTAATAAGACGTGACCCTCTCTGTCTTCGGCGTAAAAGCTGTGACCTGCATCACCCGGCGGGTGGTTAATAGATAGGCCGTTTTGTAAGGACTCTTTTCGACCCCAGACTTCTTCCTACTTGAGTATCTAATAAAGAAGGCCAACACAATGCTAGTAACGACAAACATAATCACTCCTGCCCACAATATCAAACCTCCTGTGAGGATGCCAATTCCCACTAAGAGCAAGGAGTAAATCATAACGCCCAATAAGGCAAGCTGCATACAGCCCTCAAGTACATTTGCATCGGTCTTTTCCTGCTTATCCCACCAATAAGGATCGGGTTGTCCGGCCCATAGCACCCGCTCTCCGGTAGTTAGTTCGGCTTTGATAGCCGGTTGGATACGGAGTGGCAAAGCCGCGACCGAATTTTCGGCATTTAAGGTTAGCACCTCGTCAAAAAGTTGTTTGACTTCTTTTACCCGGCTTATGCCCCAAAACCCGATTCCTTTTGGTGCAAAGCTCTCATTGGCTTTGGCAAAGAGCAATTTTCCACGCTCATTGCGGCCTGCCTTCACCTTAAGGGTAGCCGGGTGTATTTGTTGGTGCATGTAATACGATTTTACCCTGCCTACACCTTTGACTCCTACATTCAAGCGCATCGCCCTTTGGTTCGTTAGCACAAAGAGCGAATTTCGAGCCTGACGTGCTGCCCTTAAAGGGAGTAAAGCTAAGGCGAATACCCAAATGCCTACTATCAAGAGATTAAATCCTTGAATATTTTCAGGTCTGCCAGTTAAAAGTGGTAAACCAATATAGAAAAATCCCATCATTAAGCTCATGGAAATCTGAAAATAATTATAACTCCAATTTTCGCGGCACAGGCTCAGGGCGTTTGGTTGCTCAAACCACAAAATATCCTCTCCCTCGGCTAGTTCTGCCCGCAGCAGGTTTAGCATTTCGGGCGAAAGCCCGCCAAAAGGGTCGTCAACTTCTAAAACGTAGGGCGAAAACCAGCTTCTTTTTTGGCTCATTGTTGCACCAGCCTGTTTGGACGATTTGGCGGTGTTTGGCTCCACCGCCTGTAATGTTATCTTTGGACGCTTTGAACTGCGACATAAATCAAAATGGCGACCGCGCCCAGCAAGATACCCAGGGCATAGTTGCGGACGTAGCCAGTTTCGGTCAGGCGAGAAAGCTTGCTACCTTGCCAGGCCCCACCACCGACCCCGGTATCGACGGCGGTTCCGGCCCCAGGCTCGAACCAGCGCGAGACCAGCCAGGCGGTCCCCTGACCCGGCCAGAAGAACAGCAATTTGTAAACCAGATCGAACCCCCAGCCGTAGAGCAAGAAATAGTTGAGCGATTGCTGGCCTAGCTTGAGCAGGTTTGGGCGCGGACGGGGTGGCTCAGTTCGGACGCTATAATTAAGCCGTTCGGCGCGAGAACCGGGTGGGGCCGGATGTTCGGCAGCCTTGCGGGTTTCTTTTTCGGCCTTGCCACTGACGACCTTTCGGATGTCTGCCTCGCTCATGCTGCGCGGGGTAAGCATCGCATTGGTGTAATCGCGCAGGGGTGGCGTAGCCCCGGTTGGTGCGGTCGGTTCCTGGTTAGGACGCGCCAGCGAAGGAGCCAACCTATCGGCCTCGCGCTGACGACCGTAGGTATACAGCCCGACCGCCACCACGATCCCG
This sequence comes from Chloroflexia bacterium, assembly GCA_038210655.1. Lineage (GTDB taxonomy): Bacteria > Chloroflexota > Chloroflexia > Chloroheliales > Chloroheliaceae > 54-19. Next base: position 70,016 of record JBBQWM010000022.1, on the reverse strand, counting down.
GCTACCCCTGCCCCTACCCCGATCAACAACTCAATTATTTCAAGGCTTTCGGTCTGGATCGGGAACCACAGTTCGCGGCCCTCGCGGTCGAAAGTCCGCAAGAGCGGCTTGAACCAGTCGTTCAGGACGTTCCACAGGCCCGGCATCGCCAAAAAGCCGCCCACGACCGATAGCCCGGTCAATCCAATCAGCGTAAAATTCATGCTGCGCGGGTTGGCGTGCGGGTGGGCTTCGACACTCGGCCCTTCAAAGACCAGCATATAGGCCCGGAACATATAGAAAGCAGTGATAAAGGCCGTGATGATCCCGACCCAGCCAATTATGGAAAGATAAATCGGGTCAAGCCCGCGCGGGTTGTAATGGCTGGTAGTCTGCCCCCAGAGCGGGAAAGTCCCCAAAATCGACTCTTTGCTAAAGAACCCAGCCAGTGGTGGAATACCGCTCAGGGCCAGCGCCCCGACCAAAAAGCCGAGCCAGGCGGTACGGGTCGTTGGATCGCGTCGTAAGCCGCCCATGTTTCGCATGTCCTGTTCGCCGCCGAGCGAATGAATAACTGCGCCTGCCGAAAGGAACAGCAAGGCTTTGAAGAAAGCGTGGGCCAGCAGGTGAAACATGGCCGCTTCGTAGGCTCCTACGCCCGCCGCCATAAACATATAACCAAGTTGGCTCATGGTAGAGTAGGCCAGTACCCGCTTGAGATCGGTCTGGGCGACGGCGCAGGTCGCGGCATAAAAGGCGGTCAAGGCCCCAATGATCGGGACAACCACTAAGGCCCAGGTCGAGACAGCAAACAACGGATGAGCACGTACTATCAAGTAAATGCCCGCCGTGACCATCGTGGCAGCGTGGATCAAGGCCGAGACGGGGGTGGGGCCTTCCATTGCGTCGGGCAACCAGGTTTGGAGCGGTATTTGGGCCGATTTAGCGACCGCCGCCACCAGCAGCAGCATGGTCGCCCAATCGCGCCAGCTACCCGAAGCGAGGTTCGGGCTGGTCAGGGCCTGACTAAAGCTGGCTCCGCCGGTATTGGCGATCAGCACAAAAATACCGAGCAAGAGACCTACATCGCCGATAGTATTCATCACGAAAGCTTTGCGGGCCGCGACGACGGCGCTTGGCTTGTTTTTGTAGAAACCGATCAACAGGAAGGAGGATAATCCGACGTTACCCCAGCCGACCAATAGCCAGACAAAATTGTCGGCACAGACTAGCAGCAACATAGCAAAGACGAACAAATTGAGGTAGGCGAAGAAACGGCGGTAATCTTTCTCGAAATGGACGCTGCCGTCCTCGTGCCGTTCGGTCATATAGCCGACCGAATAGACGTGAATGAGGAAGCCGACCCCCGTCACGATCAGGGCCATCAGCGCCGAGAGTGGGTCAGCCGCCAATCCAAACGATACCCGCCAACTTCCGGCTACTGTCCAATCATACTTGAACAGGCCATAACTGCCCCAGCCGCTATTCGAGATTAGCGGGGTGAGGGCGGTCGTGACCGCCGCTAAAAAGGCCAGCCCAACTGCGGCGCAGGCCGTATAAGCGGCCCCTAATTCGCTCATGCGCGGGCCAAACAGCGCGATTATCAGAAATCCCAATAGCGGGAACAGGACTACCAGACCAATTGCTTCAGGCACAGCACGCCTCCGGCGATCTTAGATTACTTTTATAACTACACAGCTTACCCGCTTTGGGCGACCACATAGGGTCGCACCCTACAACCAATGCTGGGTAGGGGCGACCCTATGTGGTCGGCCCAGCCTACGTAATTACTTACTTTTTCTACTCACTCAAATAATACCTTGACTGCTATTTTGAACCCTGGTAACACGTCTTCACCATCAAGCTCTCCGCTTATATTTACAGCTTGCGGTGTTAGCCCGGTTGCAAGGTGATAGACAGAAACAATTTGGCTGACAGGATAGACGACCCAGACCAACCGTACTCCGGCTCGCTGATACTGCTGGACTTTTTTCTCAGTCTCATAAATATAGTCGGTCTTAGATACCACTTCTACCACCAGTTCAGGGGCAAAAGTGAGTTCTTCATCAAGTGGCAGGGGCATCTTTTCCAGACTAACAAAAGAGACATCCGGCTCTCGACGCGGTAAACCGTCGTTGAAATTGTAAGTTGTCGAAGAATTAAGGACATGCCCTAATTTGTTGGAACGGGCATAGATTGCCATAGGTGCGCCTAAATTCATGCCAATCACACCCTGCAATCCGCTTGCCACTTTTTCGGACTCCTCTTCTGTCTGAGTTTCGTAAATGATTGGCGATAAGCTAGAGTTGGCCGCTTCAATTGTCATAGTCTCTTTCTCCTGCTTAACAACCCTGGCTTAATCGCTAAAATCCTCAAAGAGGCGGATGAGCGTTTCTTCGCCCGTTACCCCTTCAATGCTTTTGAATACTTCTACTTCAATGTTACCATCTGCAAAAAACTCGATTTCCCAGTATTCACCTGGTACGGAAACCTCGACCATAATGGCATCCCGAACAGAGTTAAGCTTGTAATAGATTTTACGCTGTTCCAGCTTAGCCAGAAAGTCAAGCAACTTTTGCATGGCATTGACTTCTGCTTCAGGGAGTTCGGCTACCTCTTTTATTTTTTCGTCCGCTAAACTCATAATAACCTCCTGAGTCTATGAGACTGGCCCTTAAAGCTTTTACTTATCAAAACGATTACTTATCAGAAGTTTTCTGAACGTTCTGTATCCAGCCACTTTTTGGTTGGCCCTACTAACTATTTCACCTAATGTTAAATTTAATATTTGATCCCAACTAGGAGAGTCAGGTTCAAGTGGAGCTTTCTTGATAGATGCTCTTTTACGTTTGAGTGTATCACGGACTTTCTCAGTCGGGTCATAGTTAATCGGCATCTTTTTACTGTTTTAATCTATTCGATTTGGCACTCACTACTCAGTAATGATTTTAGCCGTTCATCGAGCGGATGTCGTCTACGTCGATGCGCTTGCGTTTGCGGAACATGGCTACGATAATGCCTAGCCCGATCACGGCTTCGGCGGCAGCGACGGTAAGCACCACCAGCACAAAGACCTGCCCTTCGGCGTTACCCTGCGACCCGGCAAAGCTGATAAAGGCTAGATTGACTGCATTGAGCATCAACTCGATAGACATAAATTGTACCAGCGGGTTGCGCCGTAGCAACACCCCACTGGCTCCGATAGAGAAAATCAACGCGCTGATTAGCACGGTAAAAGTTACGTCACTCATTCTGGTTTCTCTTACCTTCTCTTGCCGAGGACTACCGCGCCGATCAGGGCGACCAGTAAGACCAGGGCGGTCAGTTCAAATGGGAGCAAGAACTGGGTAAACAGAGCCTTGCCAAAGTCTTCGACCGTGCCATAAGTGCTGCCCGGATTGGTTACTTTTTCGGGCGAGAGGGTCGGTTGTTTGCCGCTCGTAAAGGCCACCAAAAGCGCCCCACCCAAAAGGCAGGCCATAAAAAGTCCCAGGCTGATCGCCCCGGCTTGTTGCAACCGTTTACGGTCGCGGAAGATATGTTCGCCTGCTGGGTTGAGCAGCGTTACCACAAACAAAAACAAGACCAAAATCGCTCCGGCGTAGATTATCAACTGGGCCGCAAACATAAATTGGGCGTGTAGCATCAAAAATAGGGTCGCCAGACTTATCAAATTCAGCAAAAGCATTAGGGCGCTATAAACCGCATCCGGCATCAGAACTACGCCCAGCGCCGAACCTAGCGCCAGCACCCCGGCGATAACCAGTACAGCCTGTTCCATTAAAGCTTGTCCTCCTCCTGACCTGGGCTTGCTTCGGGCAGGGCGTGGGGGGTAGTCTCGCCCGGTGCGATCAGGGGCGGTGCTTTACGCAAAGGCTGGGGCGTACCCGGTTCGTGGACTTCCAGCCTCAAGTTGCCCTGACCAACGGCGGCGGCGGTAGTTTGCCAGCCATCAAAAACGCCCTTAAATTCGGGGATACGCGGTTTGGCATCCGGTGGGGGCGGCGCTTCCCAGGCCAGGGCCGCCCCGCGCGTGGCAGTCCCGATTGGTTCTAGCAAATCCTCTTTGTTGTAAAGCATCGAATCGCGGGTATAGCTTGCCAGGATCGTATTCGACTCCAGCGTAATCGCCCCGGTCGGACAAGCCGCCTGACAATATCCGCAAAAGATACAGCGCAACATATCGACCTGGAAAACTTTGGCGTAACGTTCGCCGGGCGAGTTGGGTTTAGCCGGGTCGTTCTCGGCTGGTTCGATGTAGATCGCGTCGGCGGGGCAGGTTCCACTACACAACATACAGGCGATGCAGCGTTCCAATTCATTTTCGTAGCGATGCAACACGTGCCGACCGCGTATCCGATCCGGCAGCTTGCGGAGTTGTTCGGGATACTGCACCGTCACCGGCTTACGAAAGAAATTCTTGAGCGTTACGCCCATTCCCTTGAGCGAGTCTCTGGTCGATTTTATTGGATTTGCCATTTATCTTTACTCGTTCTTTAATAATTACTCAAAAGCTTAGAGCCTATCCCAACCGCGTTCTGGTAGGGGCGACCCTTGTGGTCGCCCGTGAACATCCGGCACAGTCTTCGAGGGCGACCATAAAGATCGCCCCTACCAGAGATTGATGTTTAGGATACCAGGGCCACAATAATGCTCGTAACCGCCAAATTGACCACCGCGATAGGGATCAGAACCTGCCAGCCAAAGTGCATCAGCCGATTGTATTTTAGCCGGGGTAAGGTCGCCCGTATCCAGACAAAGCAGAAAATAAAGAAAGCTACTTTACCGACGAACCAGAGCGGCGCGGCCCAGTCCCAGCCCCAACCCAGGTCGATCAGAGGTCGCCAGCCACCCAAAAACAAAGTCGTGGCAATGCTGGAAACCGTCACCATATTGACATATTCGGCGGCAAAGTAAAGCGCCCAACTCATCCCGCTATACTCGGTCAGATACCCGGCGACCAGTTCTTGTTCGGCTTCGGGTAGATCGAAGGGGGCGCGGTTGGTTTCGGCGACGGCAGAAATACAATAGACCAGAAAGGCCACAATCCCCGGTATGACGAACCACCAGCCAAAGCGTCCGCCCGCGCCCTGGGCATCGATAATTTTGTTCAAATTGAGCGAACCGGCCATTACAATCACGCTCAACAGGGCCAGCCCTAGCGCCAGTTCGTAAGAAATAATCTGGGCCGTGGAACGGATCGCGCCCATCAGCGAGTATTTATTGCCACTGCTCCAACCGCCCAACGTAATACCGTAGACCCCTAGCGACGAGACCGCCAGCACATAGAGTATGCCAATATCCAGGTCGGCAATCCAGGGTTTCGCACCAAAGACAGTCAGCGAACCGGGACCGATGGGGATCACCGCGAAGGCCATAAAAGCCACCACCAGCGACATAATCGGGGCTATCGTAAAGATCGGTTCTTTGGCCTCATCCGGGGTTACTTTTTCTTTAAAGAGCAGTTTCAGGCCATCGGCTAAGGGCTGGAACCAACCGCCGGGGCCAACCCGGTTTGGGCCATAACGGTTTTGAAAGCGGGCGATCACCTTGCGTTCGACCAGGCTTAAATAGAGCGCTACCCCGCCCAGCACCGCCATTGCCAACAACCCTTTTATTATATATTGCAGAACATCAGTCCACTGCATTAAAAATACTCCGTTTGGGGAGAGAAAGCAGAAATTAGAAATTAGATATCAGAAGTTAGATATTAGATACTGGATAGTAAGTTGATTATCGATATAGACAAGATCGGTTTTTCTAATATCTAATTTCTGATATCTAATATCTGCTTTCTAATTCCTCTCCATAGCCTGTTCTTCTTCCGCATTGGCCTCGCCGATCAAGACTGTCGGGGCAGGACGGCGGGCGTTTTTGAGCCAGTCCGGGATGTCGATTTTTTCGGCCTGAGCTTGCCGTTGGAGCGGGCGCAAAACGCCTTCGCTACCGAGTGCGGCATAACTCAGCCCGGCGTGCAAGGGCGAAACTTCGGTTATTTCGTAGAACAATCCGGCAGGATCACGGGTAACGACTTCCGCCCCAAGTCGGTAGGCCAGTTCCAATAATATCGCTGCATCCGGCGCGACCCCTTGCAAAGGCGGGATGGCAGGTGTGATAAGCTGTACCCGACCCTCGGTATTGGTAAAAGTCCCTTCTTTTTCGGCAAAAGAGGCCACCGGCAATACAACGTGCGCTCTGGCAGCGGTCTCGCTCATAAATAGCTCCTGTACCACCAGCAGTTCTAATTCGCTAAAGGCGGAAGGGTTGCCGCCCAGCCGTTCGATTTGGGTCAACGGGTTCGCACCCATCACCAGCAAGGCTTTGAGGGGAGGTTGGTCGCTCGGCTGGCCGTTCGACTGGCCGTTCGAGTGGTCGGTCGCGCCGAGCATTTGGGCGTAGGTGAGGCCGGGGGCCGCTTCGGTATAGCCAGGGCCAACCCCCGGCGTTACACCCATATCGAGCGCTCCCCACGAGTTGTTATTTTCGGTCAGCCGTCCGATGCCGACCCCCGTCAGGCCCAACTGCCCGGTTGCCAGCGCGAGGCGAGCCAGATCAGTCAATAGATCGGCGTTGCTTTCCTGCTCAGTCGCAATTTCGTCATAAAGGAAGCTGATCCGGTCGGCTCCTTCGAGCAGGCTGGCAATTTGCTGTAACTGTGCGCTGAGTTCGGCCCCGTTCTCGTAGCTGCCGTATAGGTCGGATAAGTGGCTCTTGAGGGTTTCATCCTGAAGGCCCTTAGCTGTGCCGCTCTTGACCAGTTGGGCTAAGACCGCATTGACTGCCGCCCCGACCTGTTCCAAACCTACCGGCATTCGCACTTTTGCAAAACGATCTAGTGCCTTTAACGCCGGGCCGATGATAACCAGCTTGGCCCCGGCTTTGAGGGCCTTCTTAATTCGCAATTCGATAATCGGTTGGCGTTGTGAAGGGTCGGCCCCGATCAAGACAATTACTTTAGCCGTTTCCAGTCCGGCAATTGTGGCAGAATGAATAGCCGGGATTGCGGCGGGTGGAACCGCCCCGAACGAACCGTGCTTATGATCGACGTTGCCCGTTCCCAACAGACCACGCAACAGTTTTTGGAACAGGTAAAGCTCCTCATTGGTGGCGTGCGTTCCGGCGATGCCGCCAATTGCTTGCGGGCCGTATTTTTCTCGAATCTCGTTCAGACGGGTAACGATATAATCGAAAGCTTCGGCCCAGGTTGCCGGTTCCAGTTTTGCGCCCCGCCGAAGCAGGGGAGTACGCAGACGCTGTTCGCTCTGGATAAAGCCGTAGCCATAGCGACCCCGGTCGCATAGCCAGCCATCATCGACGCTATCGTTCGTCCGGCCCATAAAGCGCACGACTTCGCGGCCCAGGCGGGTATCGACTTCGATATTGCAACCGACCGAACAGTGGGCGCAGACGCTAGGAGTGTGACGCAATTCCCAGGGCCGGGCCTTAAAACGGTAGGTGCGGCTTGTAAGCGCTCCGACCGGGCAGATTTCGGTTACGTTGCCGGAAAATTGCGAGACATAAGGTTGACCGGGGAAAGTGCCGATTTCGGATTGGTTGCCCCGTTCGAGGATAATTAGACCCTCGTCCTGGGTGATCTCGTTGCCAAAGCGCACACAGCGCATACACATAATGCAGCGTTCGCGGTCAAGCGCAATGGTTGGGCCGAGGTCGATAGCTTTACCCAGATGGCGTTTTTCTTCTTGAAACCGCCCGGTCGCCCGCCCATATTCGACCGCAAAATTTTGCAAATCGCACTCGCCGCCCTTGTCGCAAATCGGGCAATCAAGTGGATGGTTAATCAGCAAGAATTCCATCACCCCGGCCCGCGCACTCTCGGCTACCTTACTATCGACCTTTATATTCATCCCCTCTGCGATGGCGGTACAACAGGCCGCCTGTGGTTTGGGAGCCTTTTCGACCTCCACCAGACAGATGCGGCAAGCACCGAGAGGCGGCATTTTGGGATGGTAGCAATAAATAGGAATAAAGATACCGGCCAACTTCGCCGCTTGCCAGATCGTCGAACCTTTGGGAGCCTGGACGGGCTGTCCATTGATCGTCAGGTTTAATAATTCAGAAACATCTGCCATCTAAGATTGCCTTACTTTCGCTTCTCAAAGGGTATTACTGGTATGTGCCTGAATTGCCAAACCAGGCTGCTAGAAGTAGCCGATAATGCCGATCTACTCGCTTATTTTGACCAGACTATCTGCTAGTCTGCTTGCTATAGTTCAGAACGGTAAAGCTTGTTGGTTCAGGTTGTGCAGTTCGCCAAGTTTATTTTGATGGGCCGGTTCCAGGCTGGGCCGTAAGTGAAAAAAGCATATAGGAACCGCTAACATCGGGTTAAGTTTTGAGCTAGATTGTGTTCTAGTGCATTATACCATTAGTTACGAAAATCGCAATAGCGGACTACCCGGCAATGTGAGAGATTTCGCAAACTACAGATAACCACCTATTTTTTCGCGCTCCAAACGATATACACCGGGTCTTTGGCGGCGAAAAGGCTGGCCCAAATGCTTCCACCACGCTGATTACTATCGAGATCGGTAAAGATTTGGGGCGGCTGAAAGGCTCCACTTTCGGCAAAATATTGCTGGACAAGGTAAACTCTTTCCGGCTCATCCAGTTCGCGCCAGATTTGCACCGCTTTGGTTGGGAACATGCGATTGGAGAAGGAGACGATGTGCAACCCGCCCGGCTTCAAGACCCGCCCAACTTCCCGAAAGACCTCGACCGGACGCTGTAAATATTGAACCGAGACCGTGTTTAGCACGACCTCAAAGCTGTTATCGGTATAAGGTAGTTGCGGATTTTGGTTGAGGTTCTGCACCCGATATTCGTTCAATTGAGGGTTGGCCCGCAATTCTGGCTCGTTCATGCCCAGGCCGACCACTCGTCCAGGTTGGTAATCGGTGGGCAGATGGCTTTTGTAGCTGCTCATCAAATCCAGAATCAGCGCCCCTGGCGGTAGATTTTCGCTCAGGAAGCGGCCCAAAGTGGCGATAAAATGGTCATCGACATGCACTACCAGCCGAGGTTGCTGGTAGAAGTTGCCATCGTCGCTTTCGTCCACTCGTTTCCAGTTGGCCTGCCTCGACAGGTCAAAGCGACGAAACGGTTCGGCAGTTTGGCTCATCAATCTATAGCTTTCCAGGCTACCACTTGAGTAGCAATTTAGTCGTTTAATTTTGAAATAGTCGAGGTATCAGGTGTCAGGTATCAGGCAGGCTGGTTCTTACCTGACACCTGACACCTGACACCTACCTGCTCAGACCCCGATCAAAGAGCGCAAAGACTTAACTCGCGCCCGACTGACCGGCAAAACCGATTTCTTTTTGTCATCAATAATGAGGTTATAAGTCCCATTAAAAAAGGGTTGGAGTTCTAAGACGTGTTGCAAGTTGACGATATAGCTGCGATGAATCCGCGCGAAACCCTGCGAGGAAAGTTTGAGTTCCAGTTCGGTCAGGGAGAAGCGGCATAAATATTGTTCGTCGTAGACATTCACAAAAACCTGATCGTTATAGGCTACGATATAGCGTACATCGCTCAGGCTGATAAGCAATACACCATCGCCTTTTTCGACCGGGATTTTCTTAAACTGGGTGTCGGGTTGAGCGGTCGTATTACCGCCGACCACCACCGGGGCCGGACTGACCGCCTGGCGACCCGCATTGGTCAGGGTGGCCCGTGCCGTAATAACCTTCTGGACGGCCTGTTCGAGGCGACGAGCGCTAAACGGCTTGACCAGATAATCGACCGCATTGAGTTCAAAGGCTTTGGCGGCGTGTTCATCATAGGCCGTGACAAACACTATCAAAGGCGGGTTTTGCAATTGGTTGATGATCTTGACCGCTTTAAGACCGTTCAGGCCAGGCATTTCGATGTCCAGAAAGATACCATCAAAGACATCATCCTGCATTACAGCCAGCGCCTCGGTTGCATTGGCGCACTCGGTCACATCCGAAACTTGCGCCAGCCCCTTGAGCATATAGTGAAGGTCGGCCCGCGCTAGAGCCTCGTCGTCTACGATCAACACTTTCAAGCCGTCCGCCATGGCGATGTCCTTTGCTAGTCTGACCTGTTTAACTGGTTACTATGTTCTCAATCATAACATAGGCCGAACGGCTTGCAAAGCGTAAAGTTATTCTGATAACGTATCGATCTCTAAGGGTTGACTTTTGAAAGCTCGAATTTGAACTCAAAAAAGGCTGTCCAAACTGAACCCTTAGCAAAGGATACGTTATCTAAACACAGGGCTTATGCGTTTACCTCAATCTTACTTTGAGCCTAATAATTTAGGAGTGAGGCTAAAAAGCCCATCAAAAGACTTTTGACTTTGGCCTAAACGCATAAGCCCTGCACCTCCTGGCTATTTTACGCAACCTGGTCCTCAATTTACTTCACTTGACCGCATATACCCGCATTACCGAAACCCTCAGGGCCAATTCACGCTCCACCCCAAGAGCCTTTGCCATCTTGGGTCTTGACCTTAACGCATAAGCCCTGAAGACCAGGGTGAGCGTCAGATTTTTGAGTGGTTTAGGGTATGGTACAACTTGGCTATTTTACAAAGTAGGAAGCCGCGCTATTTGGTGGCACAATTTATGCTTTAAGAATAGTGGGAAACAAACACATTTAAAACCTCGAGAAAAACCTCATAATTAACCCTCAATTTATGTTATCTACAACTACTCTGGCATTCGCTCGCCAGGGCGGTTTCATTTTATAAGGGCTTTTTGTTTTCAGGCCAGGTCTAGCCGGGAAATTTAGGGCTTGCGTCCGGCAGTCGCAACAGTAAGGGGAACCATTTCGAGGCGGTCGCCTTCGATTGTACCGGTCGCAGCAGCAGTGCCGGGCGGTAGTTCGAGGGTATAATGGCATTTTCTGACAATTGGGCCGACCCGCCAGGGCTTGATGGTGTGCAGAATTTTAAGAACCGTTCCGTCTTTTGAGACGTGTAATACATCGATAGCGAACCGCATGAAGAACATGTGGATACTATTGTTGGGGATGATAACCAACCCGCTGCCGACTTCGAGGCTAGGCCGTCCCATCAGGCCCATAAAGCGGGTCCAGAGTGTCTCGGCTATTTCGGCCCGTTCGATGACGACGACATTGCGGGTTTGATTGATTACTTGTACGAGTCTCAAGAAAATTCTCCCTCAGGCTAATTTGCCCCTGACGGGGTGCGGCTACGATTTACGGCTGGTGCGGCATAATTTGCAACTTATTTCTAGTCCAAAATTGCAAAAGGCCGAGCGCACAACAGGGCTGCTGCTGTGGCCCGGCCTTCTGGCGGTTCTAAAGTTACGGCGTGAAGCCCATCGAGGCGGCGATAGTCGGGACGGCTGGCCCCAAAATCACGATATAGATCGAGGGGAAGATCAAAAAAACCATCGGGAAAAGCATCTTGATCGGGGCTTTGTGGGCCAATTCTTCGGCCATCTGACGACGACGAATACGCATCTGGTCGGCCTGAATACGTAGCACTTTGGCGAGACTAACACCAAGTTGATCGGCCTGGATAATCGAGGCAACAAAGATACTTAGTTCCTGTACGTCGCAACGGTAAGCCATTTCACGCAAGGCATCCCGGCGCAGTTTACCGACGCGCTGTTCACTCAGGACCCGCTTAAATTCTTTGGAAAGATCGTTGTCCCACTTTTCGGTCACGCGCTGGAGGGCTTGATCGAAGCCCAAACCGGCTTCTACGCTGATTGTTAGAAGGTCGATAGCGTCCGGCAAGCCTCGAAAGATCGCTTTTTTACGTTTTTTGATTTTGCCGCCCAGCCAATAGGCCGGGAACATAAAGCCCATCAAGGCCATCCAGACTGTACCAGCCAGCATAATTCCGACGCTTTGCTTTGAGATAACGGTCAAAAACAGCACCAGACCCCCCAATACGACGGCAGCAATCAACCGTAAGGCCAGGAAGTCGCCCGCCTGAAGTCCGTTAGGGTTGCCCGCCATTTGCAGGTTGCGCCGCAAGCGTTCTTGGGATTTGGCCGGTGTCACCGAGGACATAATCCGAGCAAAAAGCCCTACCAACGGTTTGAGAACGCGCTCCGAGAAAGGCTGTTCCAGTTCGAGTTTTTCAAGCGAAACTGGGTTATCAACATATTGGGCCAGGCGGGCTTCGATGGCGCTAGGGTTGCGAGCTTTGGCCCGGCGCGTTATGATTAGCACCGCAAACAAGGCTACAAACACTATGCCAATAATTATCGCCACTATTACTATAGGACTCATCTATTTACTTCCTTTTAGTACATTACCCTGGGCCAGGTTTTTAGGCTGGTTCCGACCCTTAAACATCAATGTCCACGATTTTCATGATCGCCCAGAAACCGACCCCAATCATAATCAGACCGCAGATTGGCATACAAATCCAGGGCCAGGCAAACATTTTGGTCATGAATTGAGGTGCGATCAACATCAAAATACCGGCCAGCGCGATAGGCATCCCGGAAATAATATATCCGGCATATTGCTGCTGGGCGGTCAGTACGTTAATTTCACCTTTGATACGAATACGCTCACGGATAGTATGTCCGATATTATCCAAAATTTGGGCTAGATTACCACCGACTTCGGATTGAATATTAATGGCTGTAATCAACAAGTCAAGGTCGTCACTGGGTACTCGTCGCAGCATGTTTGCCAGCGCCTCGCGGGTAGCCAGACCGAGGCTTACCTCGCGGATTACCCGTTGGAATTCGTCGCAAATCGGTGCAGGCGCTTCTTTGGAGATTAGTTCCATCGACTGCAAGAGACTGTAGCCAGAGCGCATCGAGTTGGCCGCCAGGGTGATGGTATCACTTAGCTGGCTATTAAAGCTCTTGATCCTTTTGTTGCCGCGCCGTTTTACAAAAAAGTCGGGAATGTACATTGCTAATATTGCTACTACCAGCCCTACTATGAGCGAAAATTGCTTGAATTCGCGGCCCAGGAAAACCCCGACCCCAAACCCGGCGGCAGTACTGAGTATTTTCAAGCCAATAAACTCGGCAACTGTTAGCTTTAGGTCGGCCCGTACCAGATTACGCTGGATATTAACCGCAAAGCCCTTACCCCGGATCGCTTTTTCAATACGTTCGTTGACTAGCGTCCGGTTGCTACTAACGGTTTGAGGCTGCCCTTTTTTATCCTTACCGGCGTATTCGACCAGACGACCGGATACATCGCCTTTGCCTTTTCTCTTAAATAGAGATGCCATTTGAAAATACTCCCAATGGATTTTTGATTTACGATTTTTGATTTACGATTGAAAATCAGCCAGGTGGTTCAATTTATACGCACTTGATTTACAATCTGGGGCAAACATATACCTGCTACCCAATCGTAAATCGCGGCTTCGCCCCCCTGGGGGTAAATCGCAAATCGTAAATCCCTAGAATGGTCGCAACTGATTACTCGACCCGAAAGTATCGGGCGGCAGGAAGATATTGCTGGCCTCGAAACGCTCCAGGAAGCGCGGTTGCACCCCGGTCGGGCGTAACGAACCCATTACCTTGCCGTTTTCGTCCAGGCCGGATTGCTCGAAGCGGAAGATTTCGTTCAACTTGATAACATCACCTTCCATACCGTCCACTTCCGTAATACTGGTAACTTTACGGGTACCATCCTTCATACGTTCTTGTTGAACGATTAGATTGACCGCCGAGGCGATCTGATCGCGGATAGCCCGGATTGGCAAATCCATCCCGGCCATCAAGCACATCGTTTCGAGACGGCTAATGGTGTCTTTAGGGCTGTTGGCGTGGGCGGTGGTTAGCGAACCATCGTGACCTGTGTTCATGGCCTGTAACATATCAAGGGCCTCACCACCACGGCACTCCCCAACCACAATTCGTTCGGGGCGCATCCGCAAGCAGTTCATTACCAGATCGCGGATGCTTACTTCACCCCGTCCTTCGATGTTGGCCGGACGCGATTCCAGTGTTACCACATGCTCTTTATTGATCTGCAATTCGGCGGCGTTCTCGACCGTAATAATCCGCTCATCGTCTGGAATAAAGTTGGACAACACGTTCAAAAGGGTTGTCTTACCAGAACCAGTACCACCTGATACTACCACGTTAAGACGCGCTTCGACACAGCCTTTCAAAAATTCGGCGGTCTTAGGGGTCATCGACCCATAACGGATCAAATCCTCGACCATCAGTGGCTTTTTGGAAAACTTACGAATGGTGATAGCCGGACCTTTAAGCGAGATCGGCGGGATCACTACGTTTACGCGGGAGCCATCGGGTAGACGAGCATCCACCATTGGCGAACTTTCATCAATACGCCGACCGAGGGGAGCCACGATCCGTTCGACAATTCGCATAACGTGTTCATTACTCAAAAAAGTCACGTCAGTCCTAATCAACTTACCTTTTCTTTCGATAAAGGTCTGTTTAGGCCCGTTGACCATAATTTCTGTAATTGAGTCATCCCGCAAGAGTGGGTCAAGCGGCCCAAAACCCATAATTTCCGAAAGGATCGCATCCAGCAAAGTCTGTTTTTCTACGCGGCTGAGTGGAACTGGCTCTTCTGCCAGAATTGCCTGGAAAATATCTTCCGTAACCGATTTGACCTGCTTGTCATCCGTTACAGGGATTTTCTTGCGTTCCAACTCGGCGATCAACCGTTCCTGGATACGGGTTTTGAGTTCGTGAGTAACCTTTTCCTGTTTGTTGGCCTGAGCGCTAACTGCTCCAGCGTTGGATGACAACCGACTCAACCCACCGCTACGGTTCGGCGAACTATCGAGAATGCTGGAAGACGCAGCTGACCCCGAACTGGAGGAATACGAGTTAGAGGTGCTGACAGTTCCATTTTGTGTGTTGCTAGAACTGGTAGTAGGGGCTTCTGTAGTCTCAGGTCCCCCGATCCGCTTGAGTAATGACATTTTGCTGCTACCCTCTTGAGTTGTTACCCTGAATTACACTAATAAAGTTCCGCTAAGATTAAGATTTGTAGTTAATGCTAACTTAAGACCGCTTTTTTGTAAAGAGTACTTTTGGAAAGCCACCCTATGCTTTATAAGATAGCATACTCAACCTAGTATACCTCTTTCACGCAAGAATAGCTTGCAAAAAGCGGTGGCTGGTTGGCGGTGTTAGGCTATAAGCAGGTTCCGGCCTGCTTTGGTATTATTTACGCCGACCAAATAACCCCATCACGCCTTTGGAGGCTCCCTTAGCGGGGATCGCTTTACCATTCTTGCCGACCAGCGCTTCTTCCTTCTTACCCAACGAGCCATTGACGATCTTGCGGGCCAGCGTTTCGATGTCCTTCGAGAACGGGTTGTCCGGGGCATCAATAACCAATGGTGTGCCACGATTGACCGAAAGCGCGACGGCGGCCCCACTGCTGCAAATGGTTGAGGCAATCGGATGGCCGATGGTCGATTCGATATTTTCGGCGCGTAGACCGTGCTTGCTATCGGCTCGGTTTAAGATTAACGCAATCTTTTCTTTGGGATATTCCAAAATCTCGGCTACTTCCAAAAAGAGCCGAATGTCTTTGATGGCGGTCATTTCGAGCGTCATAATAGTTAGAATAATGTCGCTCATGTCCAGGATACTAAGCTGAGTTTCCTCTTTGAGGGAGGGAAAGGTATCCACAAAGATGTAATCAAAGCTATTGCGCAATTCTTTGAGAATCTTCTTCAAATCCTCCGCCGTCACGAGTTCGGCCTGATCGGGTTTGGGGGGAGCCAACAGCACCTTGATCTGGCTAGAATGGGTCAGCATTACATCTTGCAAAAGCTGGGCATCCAACGACTCGACCCGTCCTTGCAAGTCGGTCATAGTCTTGGTATTGCGGATGTCCATCATAATACCGACATCCCCAAAGAAAAGGCTACCATCGACCAGCGCGACCCGCTTTTTGCTGATTTGTTTTACGGCGACGGCCAGATTGGTGATAATGGTGGTACGCCCGACCCCTCCCTTGGGGCTGAAAATGCTGATAATTTCGCCCGGCGCATCCTCACCACCGCCATCGGCGGTCGGTTGGTTGGGCATATACTGAACATTAGGAGCAAATCGTTTTTTGCTTTGTTCATCCTGATAGACGTGGCGGATGCTGCTGACCAGTTCGTCGCCTGAAAAAGGTTTGACCAGAAACTCACGCGCTCCGGCCCGCATTGCCTGGCGTAAGTAATCCTGTTCGCCCTGAACAGACATCATGATAACCGCTACGCCCTGCACCTGCTGTAATATTTTTTCGGTAGCCTGGATACCATTCATATCCGGCATATTGATGTCCATCAGGACAATATCCGGCAAAAGTTTTTTGGCCTTCTCGATGCCCTCGGTACCACGGGTAGCCGAGTCAATCACCTCTATATCTCGTTCAAAATAAAGCAGGTTAATTAGATTGGTGCGCGTTTCGGCAATATCATCCACTACCAGGATTCTAATCTTACGTTGCTGGTCAGACATAATAAACTTTCCTTAGCCTTCAAGGTTTACACAAGTCACAGAGACACGTTAAAACCGCTGGCTCATCCATAGCCAGAATGTAGAAATAATAACACCTTTACTAGCGGCTTGCAATACATGGCGCTCGATTTGCCGATAGTACTATTAGGCCATAACGCAAAGGATGAAGGCTGAGGGATAAAGGCTAAAGAGAAATCAGGGTTTGTCCTGTGTTTCTTTCAGCCTCTAGCCTTCATCCCTCAGCCTTTATCCCTCAGCCTTATCTCATTGGGTGCCGGTAGCGAATATTAGCTCTGGAATAGGTAAGCCATAATCGCGTACCAACACTCGGAAGGTTACACCAGTGGTGGTTTCGCGGGCCAGGGCCGGATCGACCGGGTTGGCCGGGTCTTGAGGTTTGGCCCGTAGTGCGAAGTGGACAATAGCTGTACCAGCATTGACCGTTGCATCAAAGTACTGCGTATCACCGACCAGAATTACCGGGTTGGCTACCCCGATCCGACCGGCGGTCTGGCTAAGACGGTACTCGCGGGTGAACTTTAACACTTCCGCTTCCTGATCGGTCACACCCAGCACCAGAACGGTATTGACTGCAAAACCCACCCCACTTTCCAGGAAAGGCTGGAGGGTTGGGGTTGGGGTCGGGGTGGCCTGGACTGCTACTACTACGGTCGGCGTATCCGGGTTGGGTGGCGCGGTCGGGGTTAGCCGAGTAACGGTTTCGACCGGGCGTACCTGCAAGCGAACTACCCGCAGCACCCGCACGTTTTGTAAAATAGTCTTGGTCGTCAGTTCCAGACCGGGGTTGTAAGTGGCAGTATTAGGCCCCGTTGCTTGGCCGCTAACGGAGGTTCGACGCTCGACCACGTAAGTTGCTACTACGTCTACCAGATCGTTTTCCTGGATCAGACCAGTAACGGTCGAAAGGTCGTTGGTGGCGTAGGCAAAGGCTTTTTTGCCCGACTCCAACCGCTTGTCGGCGACCAACTGGCGCATGTAGGACGAGAAGCTACCATCAACCAGGTCGCCTTTTTTGATTTGTTGCCCAACGTTGTAGTTGACTTTGCTGATCCGGTTAAGGGCATCCGCCGGGGACGAAATATCCTGATCGGCGACCACTTCGGAGGCTGGCTTTGGTACGCTATCAATATCGTCAATCCCGATGGTCTGCCCGGACTGGATCGGCCTGCGGGCTACAATCACGACCCGCACATTAGCTGCCGTCGTAGGTTGGGGAACTACCGGCGTATTAGCGACCTGGCCTGCCGGTAAATTAACTTTACCGCCAGCCGGGGCGGCTGACGCTTCTTCGTTGCCACAGCTTACCAGTAGAAAGGAGAGCAGGATTGAAGCCAGGATGATGCCTGTACCTAGCCACTGTCTTAACCCCCAGCGCCTTTCTATTATAGTGTTTATCGCGCTCATCCGCCGTGTATCCTTTCCTCGACTCGTGCCGTCTCTTTGGCTTGTCCTTATTTGTTTTAGGTGATTGTCTGGCCCTGCAATAGATTGAAAAGAATAGCTTTTACAACACAAAATACGAGTTATTAATATTATGTCGTGTTGTTATGTCTAATTATATCACAAGGATGCAATAGCCAGATAGTCCTTTGAGGGGGATTTTTGAAAGAAGGTGTGTTTTAAGTGAGAGGGGATTAAGTAACACAGACAGCCCGAAGGGTTGCACAGATTAGGTGGATGGACACAGATTAAAAATACAGAATGCAGAAGGCAGAATAGGGAATGTAAAAGAGAAGTAAGAGCCTGTTTCCTAACTATAAACCTAGCCTCAAAATAGGCTGGCTTGTGCCGAACCCAGGCTCGTAGTTGAAAGTTATGAAACAGGCCCTAACAGCGAAGCATGTATTGTAAGTGTAATTGTAAATCGCGGCCTCGCCCCCGCTGGGGGTAATTCGCAAATCTCTTTATTTTGCGGCTTTGAGAACCGCTTGCTCGTAGTCTTCGAGATCGAAGAAGCTTTCGAGGCGATGATCGATCAAGGCCCAGATGCGGTCGGCGAACTGCTCGACAAAGTAGCGGTCGTGGACGACGGCCAGGACTGTACCATTGAAGTTTTCGAGAGCTTCCTCGAATTCCTGACGGCTGGCAATATCAAGATGGTTGAGCGGTTCGTCCAACAGTAAGAAGTTGACCTTGCTAAGTACCAACCGGGCCAGCACCAACCGCGCCCGTTCCCCATAGCTCAACTGCCCGACAGGAGTAAATACCTCGTCTCCCTCGAACAAGAAGAAGTGCAGGAAATTGCGGGCTTCGGTTTCAGCCAGTGGTGCTGCCGCCCTTACCGACTCTAACACGCTCTGTTTGGGGTCAAGCCCTTCTTGCTCTTGCGAGAAGTAGCCGGGCCGCACATTCGCACCCAACCGTACCCAGCCGTTATCGGCCTCAAGTTGCCCGTTGATGATGCGAAGGAGGGTCGTTTTACCGCTACCGTTCGGCCCCAGCAAGGCTACCCGTTCGCCCTGACGCAATTCGGCTCTGGCTCCCTCGAACAGACAGCGCCCGTCAAAGCCTTTACTCACGCGGTCGAGAGTTAGCACGCTTTGACCACTGGCGGGAGTCTCGCCGAAATCGAGCTTCATCTGCCAGGTCTGTTTGGGCTTATCGAGCTTTTCCTCGCTGTTCAAGAGCTTTTCAAGCTTGCGTTCGCGCACTTTGGCGGTACGCGCTCCCCGCTTGGCCTTCTTGAGCAGCCAGAAGCTAATCGTCTGGTGTTCCATATTCGAGGCCCGTTGCTTCATGTCCCGAATATTGCCCTCGATTCGCTCGATCCGCTCCTGCTGGCGGCGATATTCGTCCAACAGTTTGGCGTGTTGACGCTCCATTTCCTCTATGTAATCGGTGTAATTCCCGTCGTACTCTTTGAGGGTATGGGTTTTCTCGTCCAGCACCATAACTTTTGTGACCAGCGCGTCCAAAAAGGCTCGGTCGTGCGAGATAATCAGGACGGCCCCTCGGTATTGTCGGACGAAATCCTGGAGCCAGACCAGCGCGGTAATATCGAGGTGGTTGGTCGGTTCATCCAATAACAGCAAATCGGGTTGAGCTAACAATAGCCGGGCCAGGCCAAGCCGGGTTTTCTGCCCACCGCTCAAGGTCGCTACCGGGGTTTCTTCGGTCAGCTGAGCCAGGCCCAACCCGGCCAGGACCTGGGCCAACCGAGCCGACGCGCCGTAAGCGTCCAGCCGTTTGGCCTCGTCTAGCGTTTCGGCATAGCGGGTCATAACCGCTTCATAATCGTCGCCCTGAGCTTCGGCAATCGCCGCACCTAGCCGTTCGATCTTGGCCATTATTTCGAGGGCAGGCCCCATTGCTTCACCAATGACTGTGCCAACCGTCGCGTCGGGCGCATAAATCAAAGCCTGCGCTAAATAGCCCAGTCGCACCGATGGTTCCAGCCAAATACTACCTTTATCGGGTTGTTCGAGGCCGACGATCAGTCGAAAGAGGGTCGATTTGCCTGCGCCGTTCGGCCCGATAAGGCCGACATGTTCGCCTCGGCTTAAGTTAAAGCTAATTTTTTCGAGAATTTGAGCATCAGCGTAGCTTTTGCTAAGGTCGGTTAATTTCAGCATATATAAACTCTTTCTAGTAAATAGCTATCAGCAATCCCTCAGCAACTAGCCTAAAAAAAGGCGTGCTAAAGTCGAGTGCTAAAGGTTAAAAGCCTATTTAAGAAAGAGTCTTGCGCATTAATTAATCACTCCTACAAAAGCCAATAAGTCGAAGGCGGTCTTTGGGGATCCTGCCCCATTAGAGGTATTAAGCCGCCTCAATAGTCATTATAGCAGGCCAGATTGTTTTGGCAATTGGTCGAAAGACGGATTGTTTGGGGGGAAGGCAGAATGCAGAATGCAGAATAGGGGATTTATAACACAGATGAACACGGATAAACAAGGCAGAAGGCAGAAGGCAGAATAAGAAATGCAGATCGCGAGGGGGGGTTGACTCTATAGCAACGTGCAAAGATATAGAACCATTGTAGGAGCGAGCTTCTGCTCGCGATTGAACGGACGGCTGGGTCTTCAATCGCGAGCAGAAGCTCGCTCCTACAGACAAGTGGTTAGCTCAAATGTTTGCAAGTTGCTGTAGGCAGTTTGCACTTACAATCGTAAATCGCGGCCTCGCCCACTCAGGGGGCAAATCGTAAATCCTTTCTTAGCCGACTATTCGTAGAGCGGTGCGTGTAACAAAACCGCCGACTTCGGGGATACGCACCCAGACATTATCGTTGCCGACCAATTCACCTTGCGCTTCGCCATCGGCGGTATATTGACGGTTGGGGTCGGCATTGAGAGTGGTGATAATCGCAAAGCTACGGCCTGCCCCACTGCGGACGGTCGCTTTGGCTTGAGGGACGACCACCTTGTAACTCACGGGAGTAATTGCGCCGGGTTGGGCGGCTGTGGTAACGGTTGGGCTATTTGAGGCTACGCCTAACGCAGCCAGATATTTCTGAGCTTGAGCCGCGATTTTATCAGCTTTATCCTGCCCATTGACAATGTAACGCGCTCCAACAAAATCATAAGAGCCATCGGGCCGCTCGTAGCTGGCAAGTTTCTTGCCGGTGTAAGCCCCGCTAGACATTCCGTGCGCCAGGATTTTAGCGGCATATTGGGGGTCGGCGGCTAATTCCGGGTTGCCTACCAGATCGATCCCCAGGATTTGGGCATACTTAGTATAGTTGTTGCGCCCGGTTAGTTGCACAAAGCCGCGCCCTTTATAGCGTGGGCCATCGCCTGCTTGAGTATTGCCCAGGTCGCGGCGACCTTCGTAGGCGCTGCCATCGGCAAATTCGCGCATCCAGGCTCCCAGGCAGGATTCGTGATGGGCGGTCGCCAAAACGTAGGCCAGCTGGTTGCGGCTGGTAATGCCAAAATTGGCGCACTCCCGCAAAATCAGCCGGGCCGCATTAAGGACCTGATCGCTATTCTTATTCTGGGGCGCTTCCTGGGCGGCAATTGCTATGATTTTCTGCTCGGTGTCGTTCATTGGCTCTTCTCCTTTAAAATTAACGGGATAGACATGATTAAATTGAATTGCCCAACCCTGCGGAAGTGGCTAACTTTGTGGTCCACTTGCGCCTTACCTGATTCGTTTTCTTCACCCGCCGATTTTTAGCGGCGAAGCAAGTTCGGTTGGGTTGGGTTGGTAGTCGGGCCGGATAGGACGACCGGCAAAGTAATCGTAAAGACCGTAAAACCCTGCCCAGGTGCGCCGTTGGGGAGAGATTGGCTAGTAACCCGGAGCGTTCCCTGGTGGGCCTCAACCAATTCTTTGGTGATTGCCAGACCGAGGCCGGTACTTTCGCCCTTGCGCTTGCGCGAAGGGTCGAGTTTGTAGAAGCGTTCAAAGATACGGGGTAATTGTTCGGTTGGTATCAACGGCCCAATGTTACCGATAGCGACCTGAGCATACTCCGGGCGAGGTACACGAGGGTTGCGGTTATTGTCGGTTGGATCATTACCGGGCGTAGCAAGCGGTCGAACTTGCAGTTCCAGCCAGATATTGCCCTCTTCCTGGCTGTACTTGATGGCATTATCGAGGATATTGGTAAAAACCTGTTCGAGTCGGTCGGAGTCGCCCATCACGAGGGGGCCTTGTTTCCCGGTCAAAGTGTGTTGGATCGTCAAATCTTTCTCGGCAGCCAGTGGGCCAAGCCGCAATATAATGCGGGTGAGCAACTGGTTAAGGTCCAATTCGCGCCGGTTGAGGGCGATCTGGCCCGACTCGATCCGGCTCAGATCGAGCAATTCATCCACCAATCGGCGCATCCGGGCGGCTTCGCTATAAATGACTGCCGAGGAATGTTCGACCGCTTCGGGGTCTTCGGCTACTCCTTCGATGATGGCCTGCGAAAAGCCCTGAATACTGGTCAGCGGTGTTTTTAGTTCGTGCGAGACATTTGCAACGAAATCACGCATAGTTTGCTGGGAACGCGCGACCTCACGGGCCATCTGGTTAAAGCTGGAGGCCAGCCGTCCAATCTCATCTTTGCCCATCACGGGGAGTTGCTCGTTATAGTTGCCCTGGGCGATGGCGGTGCTGGCTCGTGTGATCCGTACCAGGGGCCGCGCAATACTGCGGGCGATCAGGAGGGCCAATCCGATAGAGACCGCCAGGGCTACCACTACCGCCAACAAGATGCCCCTCAGGAAATCATTCCAACCGGCATCGATGCTGTCTTCCCGCACCGCCAGCCACAAATCCGTCTCAACCATGCTTTGGTTTGCCGGTTGCTCGATTGTAAAAGCGACTTTACGCGCCGTGCCATCCTGGGCTATCGGATTTTCAATCCGTGGTCCGACCCGCGCATAATAGATGTAAGGAACGCTGTTTAATTTAATTTTATCCTGATAAGCCTGTCCGTCACGTGCAATTAGTTTGTAATCCGGGATCGTCTGGTTGAGCATAGTAACTTGCGGGTCTATATCAGTGTCAGCCCTTACCCGCCCCCGGCTATCTACCATTAATATACGTACCCCTAGCAGTCGGGAATACGGTTGCAAGATGAGTTGCTGATAGTCGGAGGTATCCCGGACAGGCCGGTCTATCGTGACCACAAAGCGGGAAATTTCGTCGGTACTGGTCCGAAGACGCTGGATCGCTCTATTACGGGCATCTTCTTGACCGCGTCCGGCAATCACAGCAAATAAAACCACCGCCATTAAGAGCGTGACCAGAATTACCAGCGCGTATGAGAATATTAGCTTTAATCGAAAGCCCATATTAATCCATCAGGTTTCAGGTATCGGACATTTGTTGGCAGACGATTAGGTCGAACCCTGCTCGTTATTGGGTCAGCGTCAGATTTTTGCAAACGAGTCTAGCTGTGCCACACTCGAAACCGGGGAGTTGAGTCTATATTAGAAAATTTTTCGCAGAAAAATTTTCTAATATAGATTCTTGAGTGATTTGGAGCTAGGTTTTTAGAGTCTCCTGCTATTATTGTTTTAATCCGTGCAATAAATTGACGCTCACCCATCGTTATTTTACAAACTAGAAAATTGCGCCCGAATAGGATACAATTCTATACTATGATAACATCAAGCACAGGCGGTGACAATCCGCAATTGAAAGCTTTTATACAAAGTCTAATCCAAAGCACGCCGGAAAGTCGTATAACTTTCGAGCGTTTCATGGAAGCGGCGCTCTACCAGCCCGGCGAAGGTTATTATAACCGTCGCGCCGGGCTTATCGGCCCAAAAGGGGATTTTTACACTGCCCCCCGTTTGTCACCGGTCTTTGGTGAATTGATTGGTCAGCAACTTGCCGAAGGTTGGCGGAAGCTTGGAGCGCCTTCCACTTTTCAGGTAGTGGAAATGGGGGCCGGTCAGGGCTTACTTGCTGGGGATATTTTGTCTCGTTTACACGCCGATGATCCAGCTTTGTGGTCGGCTTTGCACTATACCATCGTTGAAGTTAGCGAGTCTCTACGTCTTAGCCAGCGTCGTCGGTTGGAAGCCATCCCACATGGTGACAGGCTGGTTGGTAAGGTTGATTGGCGCGATCTTACCCAGTTTGAGGCGGGTGAAATAACCGGGTGTTTTCTTTCTAACGAACTGGTTGACGCTTTCCCGGTTCACCTGCTTACTATCGAGGATGGGCAGTGGCGCGAGATTTACGTAAGGTTAAAGCCTGAGACAGGCGAATTCGAGGAGGAGATTGGGCCGCTTTCGACTCCGGCCCTGACCGCGTATTTAGAACGGTTGGGTCTGGCTGCAAGCCGTTATGAAGAAGGCTACCGCACCGAGATTAATTTGCGAATGTTGGAATGGTTAGCGGAAGTAGGGGTGGCGCTTGTTCAGGGCTATGTGTTGACGATTGACTACGGCTACGAGGCCGAACGACGCTATAGCCCGCTTCGGCGGCAAGGTAGTTTGCAATGCTACTTTGAGCATCAAGTAAACGATAATCCCTATATCAATCTAGGGCGGCAGGATATAACCAGCCACGTCGATTTTACCAGCCTCATGCAGCAGGGCGAACAGCTTGGTTTGCAGACGCTGGGCTTTACTCGGCAGGCTCCCTTTTTGTTGGGGTTGGGGCTGGGCGAACGGCTGGCAGCCTTAAACGAACCTAACTATCGTGTGCAGGCCGGGCTGACCAACAAGCAGCTATTAGCCGAACGCAATGCTTTGCAAGAGCTAATTAGTCCGAGCGGTTTGGGCAGCTTTGGCGTTCTGATCCAGGGGCGGCAATTGCCACCCGATGCCCAAAATCTGGCGGGGCTGGCTTTGAAAATGTGAACACATGCATGTTATAAGACAGATGAACACGGATAAACAATGCAGAACTCAGAAGGCAGAAGGCAGAATAGGAAATGCCAAAGAGAAGTATGTATCGTAATCGTAAATCGTAAGTAACTACACAAAGGGTAGTTTAGGCATAACGGGGCTACCCAAAAAAGCCTGATAAAGCACCTTAAAAGCACTTTCGCCCTGCTTACGCATGGTGCAAATATAGCCCCGAATGCGACAAAAGTAAGTCGCCCCGGCTTGGCTGCGAAAACTGCCGGAGATTTTTTGCTGCACCTTCATCATTCGCAGATTGCGTTCGGCTTGATTGCTGTCAAAGGGTACTCTAAAATCGGAGGCAAAGGCTAAGACCTCCGCCTCGTGTTGTTGCAAGCGCTCGACTAGATTACGGGCTTTAGTTTGTTTGGGGCGACCCCTGGCGTTCTTGGGCCAACCACCCGGCGGAGGTGGATTGGCCGCTAAACCCTCGGCGATTAAATTGCGGTAGCGCAAGCCCCAACCTTCTAATTCCACCAGGCTAAGGGCTTCTTGACCACCAGCCTTAGCCTGGGCCACCTGGGCTTTGAGTTCAACTAAAAACTCAAGCAGCCGTTTGGCCCAGATTTGGCCCAATTCTTCCGCGTTAAAGGTTAGCTCGCACAAAATATGGGCATTACATAAAGCGTGTAAGCACTCATAAGCCCAATAACTGGCCCAGCAATCGTGAAGGCACCGTCCTTTGAAGTGGGGCCGCAAGCCGATCTCGTCCGTCGCCTTACGGCCCCGGTGTTTATGATAAGCATAAAAAGTTAGGTAAGCAGTACACACGATGTGCAACCACCGCCGCTGCCCTTCCACATCGGGTACCCTCTGGGTGCCAGTTTCATCAGCCTGGATCACCTCAGCTTCTAGCAAAGCCTGTTGGATTTGGTGTTCAGGCCCTTCCAGGTGAGCGTAGCATTCTTGCAAGATATTCAACAGGCTGCCCTGGGATAGTTCTAAATCGAAAAGCTCGTTAAGAACTTCGCAGGTGCGGCCCAGAAAGTAAGCCAGTTCCCCCAGAAAGTGACGACCGACAAGGAAAGCAGTTATCCTGGGGCTATCGAAGCCGCTCTAGGCAAAAAGTTGAACATCGTAGTATTAAGTATTTAAATAACAAACTTGAGCAAGACCACCGAGGTATCAAAAGTCGGGTGAAACCGATGTTAGGCTTCAAAAGTCCGGTCAGTGCCGCCCGCTTTTGTAAGGCTTTCGATGAACAGTATAATGATTATGATATTTGAAATACGACCAAATGTTCTAAAAACGCTATGCCAATCGAGATTTGACACAACCAGGATTAAGGTTCTTAACGAGAATTGGCGAGCTATTTTTTGTAGTTGGTATCCCGGCATGACATCAGCTGCAAGCCTGCTACAACAAAAAAAGGCGGCTTAATTCTTGTCCGACATTTGTGCTTGCCCTTACTTTTGAATGGTCTCCTAATTTTATGAAGGGGCTGTTATACGAATCAGAAGCAATTCAGGATAAGCAAGCAAATTTAATTGTTTTGGTCACTTATGAATGAAGCTCTCAATAAAGGAGGAGTATTTATATGGATAATTCCAACCTGACCCAGACCATGCAAGAGATGCTGGCCCAGATGATGGCTATGCGGGCCGAAATCAACGACTTTAAACAACGAGCAAAAGTTGTAAACAGACCTCAACCAGAACCTGAACCGGTAGAGCAGTCAACCCCACCATTATTATCGACTACCCGTCGCAGGGCTTTACGCAGGCTGGCCGGGGGATTAATGGCTGGCCTTGCGGTGGGCAGTGTGACCGCCGCAAGGCCACAACAGGCCCAGGCCAAGTTTGTAGCGGAGGGAGGGGCCGGAGCTATCGTAATGCCTTCCGGTGCTACCCTGAGTGGCAGCCCTTCTAATGGTAATACCTACGGGCTGGTTGGTACTCCGGACAACACTCTAGCAATGAGTAGCCTTTCCTCTGTAACCAAAGCGGGGGTAGTTGGGATTACGGCTGCAACCACTTCTTTCTCTTATGGTGTATTTGGCTCAGGTGTCGTTGGGATATTCGGCACCGGCAATACAGCTGTCACAGGTAATAGCGGGGTTAATGGGCTCGGTTACTATGGAGTTGTCGGTAATGGTACCCAAAACGGAGTTAGAGGTATCAGCATCAATGGCAACGGCGTTTATGGCAGCAGTTCAAATAGCACTGGGATTGAAGGTAACAGCACCGCTGGTACCGGCGTTTATGGTAACAGCACCCAAGGTGCTGGAGTTGTTGGTAGTAGCACTAATAACTCGGGGGTTTTTGGTAGTAGCACTAATAACTCGGGGGTTTTTGGTACTAGCACTAATAATGCCGGGGTAGCAGGTTTTGGTAGTACCTTTGGTGTTTATGGAACTGGTGGTCCGGGCGCTGGTACTGCTGGGGTGCGAGGCGACGGCGAAAATATCGGAGTATGGGGAATAGGACTTAATGGGGGAGTAGGGATGTATGCCAGCCACGGCCCAAATAACCCTACTGCTGCCGTATTCGTAGGCAATGTCACTAAAACCGGTGGGACTTTCAAGATTGACCATCCCCTCGACCCGGCTAACAAATATCTTTACCACTCTTTTGTCGAAAGCCCGGATATGATGAACATCTATAACGGCATTGCTACCTTGGACAACCAGGGCGAAGCAATCGTGGAAATGCCCTCCTGGTTTGAGGCTCTTAACCGAGATTTCCGCTATCAACTCACTTCGATCGGCAAGTCAATGCCTGATTTGTTCATAGCCGAGGAAATAAAGCAGCTACGGTTCAAGATAGCAGGAGGTCTTGCCGGGCAGCGAGTGAGTTGGATGGTAACAGGTATCCGGCAAGATGGGTGGGCCAAAGCTCACCCTATTGTCGTGGAAGAAGATAAGAATGAAAAAGAGAAAGGGTTTTATTTGCATCCTGAGGTTTTCGGCCAGCCAAAAGAGAAATCGGTTAACACATTGCTGGTGAAATAGCCTGTATTTGTATAGGGTAAAATTTGGTAACTACGCAGCCGTGTCACCCTGAGCCGCCGCCCCCAGAGGGGGTGAGGCCACGAAGGGTCTAGATTCTTCGGTGGGGAGCTATCTTTGGAAAAATCCCGGTTATTTCCCGCCTCACAATGACATGGCCTGAGTAGTTACAATCGTAAATCGTTAGGTACTAAGTATTAGCTTTTCTCTACGTTTTGTGCGTCTCTGCGGTGAGTAGTTACTTATTTTGGGTCGGGCTGTATTATAACCCACTCGAAATTATTATGAAGGCTTAATACAGTCGGTCGCGGGTTGTGATAGAATAGACACGATTGTCAAGCGCGGAACTAAAGATTATTCAGGCCAGTCTAACGGCCTGCGATTAGATAGAATTGACTGAGGTCGGAGCGTGAAAGAGAAAAACAGGCCAGTCGCCCGTTATGGCTCGTATGGGTTAATTGGGTCAGCTATAGTTGGCCCTATTGTTGTTTTAGCGGTACTATTGGTTATTCTTGTATTGGTGTTGACCCCGGCCAACGCGGTCGGAACCGTCTTGCTCCCGGACGATATAAAGCCGGTTGCGATTAGTTTGGTATCGCCTACTCCGGTGCCGGTCACGCCTACTCCGACTCTGGTTCCAACCATTACTCCTAGTCCTATAACCATCGCGCCTACTCCTGCCGCCAGCCTGACGACGGTGCTTCCTACGATCCCGCCGCCCACGCCGACGGCCATCCCGACCCCGACCCCTTTGCCGCCGTTGCCCGGTATTCTGCCGCGTCGGTTGCGTATTCCCAGTGTTGGTATCAATGCTTATGTCGAACACGTTGGCCTGGATAACCAGAACCGTATGGATGTGCCGCGCAGTATGTGGAATGTGGCCTGGTACAAGTTGGGAGTCGAGCCAGGCCAGCGCGGTAATGCGGTGATGGATGGTCACGTCGATGGCCCGAACACTGCGGCGGTTTTCTGGACGCTTCGGGATATTCAAGTTGGTGGGAAAATTTTCATTCAGGACGATAAAGGGGTCGAGAAAATCTTTGAGGTCTACGATATAGGGACATATCCCTACGATCAGGCTCCCCTGGATCGCATTTTCGGCAGTAGCAATGATGCCCAGCTAAATTTGATTACTTGCACCGGCACTTTCGATCATCAGACTGCTAACTATGATAAACGCTTTGTGGCTTATGCTCGGCTAGTCCAGAACCCGGCCTAGCCGTCTTCCTTATAGCCAGGACTTTGGCTATTTTTATTATATTGCTATTTATAGTTTACTAATTAAACAACCAACTAAAGCTGAGTTATCAAACGCTTTCTTAGCCACACTGCTTATCTAACCGCAATTATTACAATACCCCTTTATATTGCTTGCTTGACAATTTGCAAAAAAGCTTGATTTTTGAGATCAAGATATGTTATTATTAAGTGAAATTAACTTACCCATCTTACGGTTCTTTTTGCATTAAAAGATAATAGCAATTGCAGTTTGTCACAAATTTAATACGTGTTAGCTAAGAGGTTAATTCTATGTCAAGTAAAAGCTGGTGGTTGAGCCTGAGCCGTCTGGTCGGGCTATTTTTGGGTCTCGTGCTTTTCTTCTTCATTAGTGTTTCCACTACCCTGGCTACCCCTGTTGTAGTCGCGACCGTTCCAGTCGGTACAGCCCCGGTTGGGCCTGCTGTAAATACTACTACCAATCGGTTTTATATTACCAGTATTACTGGTAATGCTGTTTTGGTAGTTGATGGCAATACCAAGACTCTAGTTGCTACTATCCCACTGGCACCACTTGGAAATAATCCAACCGGCATCAGTGTAGACTCTAATACTAACCGTATTTACGTAGCAACCCCCAGTACTAACAACGTAATAGTGATTGATGGTGCAACGAACGCGATATCTGCTATTTCAGGTTTTAGCAGCTCTTTTGATGTTGCTGTTAATTCATCTATTCAGCGCCTTTATGTTACTAATACTGCCCTGAATACGGTCTCGGTACTTAATAGTACCAATAACGCTCTGATAACTACTGTTGCAGTAGGTTCTGCTCCGAATTGGATTAGGCTCAATTCAATCACTAACCGGGTCTATATTGGCAATAGTGGTTCGGGTACTATTAGTGTTCTTGATGGGAATAGTAATACGGTAATCGGGACTATACCCTATCCGTATCTTGGTATTGATGATGTTAACAACCTTTTGTATGTTACTTCAGGAAGTATAATCACAATACTTGATGGGACGACTAATGCTGTAGTGAGAACCGTAAACGTAGGTATTCCTACTTTATACAATGTTAAGGCTATTCCCCAACTCAACCGCGTCTACGGAGTAGACTTTGCCAATAATCGGGTTATAGTTTGGGATTCCACAACCTATGCTGTGATAGCTACTCTTACGGTTGGCTTAAATCCTGGTGCAAATGAGTACAATCCTAATAGTAGGCAATTTCTAGTAGCCAATCAAAGCAGCGGCAGTGTATCGATCATTGCAGATATAACTCCTCCAACCATCAGCAAGGCTTTTGGAGCCGCCAGTATTAGCTATAATGGCACTACCAGCCTCAGCTTTACTATTACCAATACCAACGCCCTTGAACCACTTACCGGTGTAACTTTTACCGATGTGATGCCTGCCGGGTTGGTAGTCGCCACCAACCCGAATATAACTAGCACTTGCGGCGGTACTCTCACGGCTGTCGCTGGTAGTAGCACGATCCAATTGACCGGCGGTACTTTGGCAGTGGCGGGCAATTGTACGATCAAACTGGATGTGACCGGCACTACGCCTGGGGTCAAAAATAATACCACTCAACCGATCAGTTCAACCCTGAGCGGCCCAGGCTTGCCCAGCAATACCGCTACCCTTATCGTCAATCCTAGCGCCGACGTAGCCTTGAAGAAAACGGTCGATAACGCTAAACCTAATGTTGGTACCAATGTCGTCTTTACAATTAACGCGACCAACAACGGGCCAAGCGATGCCACTACGCTGGTTATCACTGACATATTACCCGCCGGGTTAACATTCGTCTCAAATAGCATCCCTTCACTCGGAACTGTCACGGTTAACGGTAGCACGGTTAGCTGGACTATTCCCACGCTGGCTAATGCTGCCAGCACCAATTTGCAAATCACTGCTCAAGTGATGCAATCCGGGGTGATTATTAATACCGCGACCAAAACCCAGACCGAGCCAGACCCGGTTAGTATTAATAACCAGTCCAGCATTGGTTTGAATGCCCCGACGGTTGATCTTCAAATTCAAAAGAGCGTCACTAGCTCGAACCTGAGCCTGGGTGAGATCGTCACTTTCACCGTCGGTGTTACGAACTTGGGGCCGGACAACGCTACCGGCGTAAAGGTAAAGGATTTACTGCCTGCCGGGTTGGAGTACGTTTCGTCGGTTGCACCGGTCGGAACCACCTACCAATCTGCTACCGGGGATTGGACTATTGGCAACTTGAACAATGGACAGCAAGCCAGTCTTCAACTTAGTGCAAAGACTACCCAGACTGGCTCGATCACCAATACCGCTCTCAAAAGCGGAGAAGACCAATACGATTTTAATCCGCTTAACGATGCTGCCAGTGTAACATTGACGGTGGCGGCAGTGCCGGTGGCCGGTCGGGGAAGGGTTTATCCGGCAGATTTGGTGGCTCAATTGCGGGTAACACCCGACCGACTAGCGCTGAGCGAGCCGAGCAATCTGATCAGTTACACCTTTACGATAAAAAATATCGGGGCGGGCCGGGCTACTCAGACCAGTATTCGGTTCCCGTTAGACCCTAATCTAGCCATCGGTTATACCAATTTTGGGGATGGGCGGATGTGGGTAAGTGCTATCGTGACTATGACCGATCAGCCTTACATCCAGATCAAGCTACCTACTCTGGAAGCAAAGCAGATAATGACCGGCACGGTGGTATTCCGTCCTGCGACCAGCGCTCCGACCAATGCTACGATTTTCACGCGCTACATTGTGGGATGGGATGATGCC
Source organism: Chloroflexia bacterium (assembly GCA_038210655.1). GTDB lineage: Bacteria > Chloroflexota > Chloroflexia > Chloroheliales > Chloroheliaceae > 54-19. The sequence continues at coordinate 38,340 of JBBQWM010000022.1, read as the reverse complement.
TTAGCGGCAGGTAAACAAGCCGGGAGCAATGCGGTTCGGTATAACTTGAATAAAGAGGGAGCCAACCGGGACGAGACGGGTGGGGCAGTGCAGTTCTTTGACCCGGCAAGTAGCAGTATTGCTAACAACACCCCCTTTAAGTTTAACGCCGATTTCTACGCACCGCACGAACTGGTAACATTCTGGTATACCGATAAAAAAGGGGTAAGTGTGGCCTTGGGAACGCAGCAAGCCGACGATCAAGGGAAAATGAGTTTTGAATTTACGGCTAAAGATTTGATCGTGGGTGATAGTTACGTGATTGCCGGGATGGGTAATCGCAGCGAGGTGACTGGTAGTATCGTGGTCACAATAACTTAGTTAGGTTTAGCCAGACCTGGTTACTTTCACAGCCCTGATTTTTGTTATTGGGGATTGGATGTTATACTCAAAGGGCATTATCTAAATGATAATGCTCTTTATTAGTTATTACAGGAGATAAATGATTGCGAAGAATCATCAAATATTTATTACCACCTTTTGTAATTGATTTAGCTAAATATCTTCTAAGAATAACGGGTAGAGAGCCTATCGAATGGGAATACATTCCACAAGGCTGGCAGATTGAACAAACTGACGCTAAAATTAAGGGCTGGAATGTCAAATCAGTCTTAGAAGCCTATAAAGCTAGATGGCCTGATTTTGCTTTAAGTCTTGAAAAAACTACCCCTTTTGGTATGTCGTCTACCACTGCTGCGGCTAATCACTACGATTTATCTTCACATAATGTTAGGGTAAGTTACGCCTACATCTTTACCCTGGCGGCTCATCTTAAATCTTCGATTTCTATGCTTGACTGGGGTGGTGGTATAGGTCATTACTACTTATTTAGCCAATTATTATTGCCATCTGTAAAGATTGATTACCACTGTAAGGATGTTCCTATTTTATCGGAATATGGACAGAGTTTATTTCCTGACGCTCATTTTTACACAGATGAAAGTTGTCTTGACCGGCAATACGACTTGGTCTTAGCCAGTGGTGCTTTGCACTATTCTCAAGATTGGGTTTCTACTTTGAAAAAATTGGCTAAAGCTACTACTTCTTACTTGTATGTTACTCGCTTACCAATTGTTCACAAAGCAGCCTCATTTGTAGTCGTCCAAAGACCCTACAAGCATAATTATGATACAGAATACCTCGGCTGGTGCTTCAATCGAGAAGAGTTTCTTAGTCAGGCAAAAGCGGCTAATTTAGAATTAGTACGAGAATTTCTTATTGAAGACCCCCCTTTTATTTATCGTGCGCCAGAACAGTGTGAGTTCAGAGGTTATCTGTTTAGAGTGTCGGGTACAGCTTAGTCCGCTAAAATATATCCGCCGAGCCTTTTTGACCTTTTGGTACTCTTGACAAGAACCCGAATTATGGTACAATGTACTCGGAAGCAATTGTGATGTTTGTCACAAATAGAGCAGTTACTTCTGAGCTACAAGTCAAGATAGCCAATAATGGCTGGAAAGGAAGTTTATGTTAACACTTGAAAAGACAGAACAGGAACGGCAGACGACTGGGGCGCAATTGGCCGAAGAAGTCCGCCAGCATTTAGCCGAGGAGATGCGTAGAGCCATCGCAGAGCAGAACTGGGGTCAGTTAACCCAGATGATCGACGCTTACTCACGAATGGTTAAGTAAACCTGATCGGCTATCGGATCGTTGCCGACCCAACCCTAATAGCGTCGTCGCTATGTCCCCCGCCCCTTTTATCTCTTGTAAGTAATTTCTCCCTAATCTTAAATCCCTTTGACACAAAATTTATTCTTTTGTCTACAGGCTTTTAACGGCTGGAGTAGTCTTTTTACTTGTGAGGCTATCTTGTCGAAAGAAGGTCTTGACAAGTTGTAATGACGTGCTATATTATTAGCACGTGCTGAAAATACCGCACATACCTTATTACCAGCATGTGATAGATAGTAGTAAGATAGAAGAAAGTAACGAGCGTGGAAAGAACAACCGAGCTTGAAGCTGAGGAGAATTTACCGATATTACCCGGTGATGTACCGGTGGTTATGCCCGATTTGCCTATGAGCCTGCTTATCAATACGGCGCAGCAATTCAAGGCGCTCAGCGACCCAATGAGAAGTCGTATTCTGGGCATCATCCGACATCAGCCTGCGACTGCCAAGCAGGTCGCCGACCGCCTGGGGGCGACCCCCGGTGCAATCGGGCATCACCTGCACGTCTTGGAGGCGGCAGGGTTGGCCCAAATAGTCGCCCGACGGGTAACACGCGGTATTATCGCCAAGTACTACACTCGGTCGGCCCGTATCTTTACTTATGATATGCCCCAGGAAATCATCGGTAAGCACTCGGTGAGCCTGGATATTCTCAATCACGCCCGTGACGAACTGGCCGAGGCTCTGCAAACTTATAAGAACGAGGACGAGTGGTGTGCAAAGAGTGGTTTTCCTCACGCTCGAATTTCGCCGGAACGAGCAGCAATCTACGGCGAACGGTTGGAAGCTTTAATTAACGACTTTTTGCAAGAGCCGATTGAGCCGGACGGCGAAGTCTACGGCCTATCGGTTGCCCTCTTCAAAGCTCCGGCTTATCAAAATCCCTTAAAAGATGGGTCAGACAGTTAGGCCGATCCCAGTAGGGTCGCCCTTTGTGGTCGCCCGGTTTGGAACCCACGCGGGCGACCACAAAGGGCGACTCTTCAATCAACCGATTGGAATAAGCAGTTAGAGCCTAATCAGTAATTAGCCGAAATTAACCGAAGGAAATAAATTTATGCGTATACGGTTTGATGGCTTGTGGCGGCAGCCCGATTTCTTAAAGTTGTGGGCGGGCGAGACAGTCTCCCTTTTTGGCTCCCAAATTACCTTGCTGGCGTTGCCTCTGACCGCCGTGCTGGTCTTAAAAGCTTCCCCATCCCAGATGGGTCTTTTGACCGCGCTTGAATTTTTGCCGTTTTTGGTCTTGAGCTTATTTGCCGGGGTCTGGGTAGACCGCCTGCGCCGTCGTCCGATTTTGGTGTTGGCGGATATTGGGCGGAGTATTCTGCTCGGTTCGGTTCCGATAGTCTACTTCTTGAACATGCTAAGTATCGAATATCTGTACGTGGTCGGCCTCCTGACGGGGGTAATGACGGTCTTTTTCGATGTAGCCTATCAATCTTACCTACCGGCTTTGGTTGACCGCAACCAACTAGTCGAGGGCAACGGCAAACTCGAAGTCAGCCGCTCGGTCGCCCAAATCGCCGGGCCAGGCATAGCCGGTACGCTGGTACAAGTGATTTCGGCCCCCTTTGCGATTGTTATAGACGCAATCTCGTTTTTGTTCTCGGCCTTTTTTATCGGCTTGATCCACAAACCGGAACCGGTCGAGGTAAAATCTGCCGATTACAAAAAGAACATTTGGAAAGAGATCGGCGAAGGGCTTGGCGTAGTCTTTGGCAACCGCTTGTTGCGTTCTATCGCGGGCTGCACCGGAACCGGCAATTTGTTTGGCAATATTTCCCAGGCGGTTTTAACCCTTTATCTGGTCAACGAATTAAAACTAGAACCGGCTGTAATCGGTCTGATTTTTGGAGTTGGTAGTGTCGGGGCTTTGGTGGGAGCGTTTTTAGCAGGTTGGGCGGCCCAGCGCTTTGGCCTGGGGCCGACTATTATTGGTTCAGCCGCCCTTTGGTTCGCAGGTTTCCTGTTGCCGTTGGCAAGCGGTTCGTTTTGGGTCGCCGTTCCGCTCCTGGTCGCCTGGATGTTTATGTTTAGCATAGCGGGGACGGTTTACAACATTAATCAGGTCAGCTTGCGGCAGGCGATCACCCCCCATCGTTTGCAGGGCCGGATGAACGCCAGCATGCGCTTTTTAGTCTGGGGTACCATGCCGATTGGCTCGGTCATTGGCGGGTTTTTGGGCGAGATCATCGGGTTACGGCCTACCCTGTGGGTAGGGGCGGTTGGTGGGTCGCTGGCCTTTTTGTGGGTCTTTTTCTCGCCGGTGCGCCACCTGCGCGAACAACCCGCCCCTGCCGATGATAATGAGGCCGAGACCGAAATTGAGTCGCCCTCGGAAGCGGTGGCTCAGAGCTAAAAATTGATCCGCTCTGGGGGCAAAGCGTTGTCGCGGGCGACTCGGCTGTACCAGTAGCCACTATCTTTGATAGTGCGCTGCTGGGTCTCGAAATCGACGTGGACGATCCCAAAGCGGCGTGAGTAGCCCCAGGCCCACTCGAAATTATCGAGCAAGCTCCAGGCAAAATAGCCCGCCAATGGTACGCCCTCCTCTATCGCCAGTTGCGCCTGATGGAGGTGTTCCTGGAGATAGTAGAGGCGTAGCCGGTCGTGAACCAGACCTTCCGTCGTTAAAGTGTCGTCGGTGGCCGCCCCATTTTCGGTAATATAATAGCGTGGCACTTGATAGTCCCGGTGAATTTGGAGTAGCAGATCGTGCAAACCTTTTGGATAAATCTCCCAATCCATCGCCGTATAGAGGCTTTCAGTTGGTTTAATTTCGTGTCCGGCAGGCTGGGTTGGGTCAGCCTGGATTACCTTACGATGATAATAGTTGATCCCCAAAAAGTCGAGCGGAGCCTGGATAAGCTCCAGATCCCCCGGTTTAATCAGTAGAGCCAGGCCGGGCGGAAGCGTATCAAGATAGGCTTGCGAATAGTGGCCCTTAAACAAAGGGTCTAAAAAGAGGCGGTTATTTCGGTCGTAAGATAATTGGGCCGCTTCGAGGTCTGCTTGCGAATTAGAGGCCGGGTAGCTGGGCCATAAATTGAGCGTGATACCAACCTCGGCGCGGGGTGCATTGCGTCGCAAGATCGGGACTGCCAGCCCGTGCGCCAACAAAACGTGATGAATCGCGGCACTCGACAATCGAAGGTCGTGCCAACCGGGGGCATGCTCGCCCTGAAGATAGCCCAACACTGCCACGCACCAGGGTTCGTTGATCGTAATATAATTGGTAATCCGGTCGCCCAGGTGTCGCGTGATAATATCGCTATATTCGGCGAAAGCGTAGGCCGTATCACGATTGGCCCACCCCCCCTGATCTTCAAGCGTTTGTGGCAAATCCCAGTGATAGAGTGTCACACAGGGCTGAATACCGGCCTCCAACAGGCCATCGGTTAGCCGGTCGTAAAAATCAAGACCGGCCTGATTGACCTGACCCCGGCCTTGCGGCAAAATACGCGGCCAGGCCACCGAAAAGCGATAGCCCGTCAGGTTTAATTGCTGCATCAGGGCAATATCTTCCGGCCAGCGATGATAATGATCGCAAGCGACCGCCCCGTTATCGCTGTTCAAGACTTTGCCGGGGGTCGCGCTAAAAGTATCCCAAATCGATGGCCCGCGTCCATCTTCATGAATGGCCCCCTCGATCTGATAAGAAGCCGTCGCTGACCCCCAGACGAACCCAGCAGGAAACTTCAGCTGTCCAGTCTGCTGCTGAGACTGCGCTATAATAGTCATTATAATTCCTCTTTCCGATTTGGTCTTAGCCTCAATATCTATCAAATAAGTGCCAAATTTGTCACGCCCCAGACGGGGTGTGAGGCTGGCAGTACCCGGATTAGAAACCAACCACCTAATCCCGCCGAAGAATCTTCTCGCTAGAGCCGGGCTTTGCCCTCAAACGCCGGGTTGGGCGAAAAGATTCTTCGGGGCTTAAGCCTTCTTAGGGTATAAGCTGGGTACTGGTCGCCCCTCAGAATGACAATTCTTACCATTATTTGTATGGTATTGGCTTAGCCTTGCTTATTGTTTTACGGCCCCCGATGTCAAACCGCTAATCATTTGGCGTTGCAAGAAGAAGAACATTAGCAACACCGGCAGGGTAACGACCGTTGCCGCCGCCATTATGTAATGATATTGGTTGAGATTTTGACCGCCTACAAAGATGCGGATACCGACCGAGACGGTTTGGGTATTAATATTGTTGGTCAGAACATTGGCAAACAACAATTCGTCCCACGAATACAAAAAGACAGTCGTCGCGGTTGCGACCAACCCCGGCCCGCATAAGGGCAGAATCAGCCGGAGAAAGGCTCCCAATCGGCTACAACCATCCACCATGCCCTGCTCCTCCAGTTCGGGCGGAATAGTAGCAAAAAAACTTCGCAGGATGAAAAGCGAGATCGGCAGGAAAAACGCGACGTAAACCCCCACCATACCGTGATAGGTGTTGACCAACTGAATGCCAAAAGTAGTATTGACCCACAAGAATAAATTGTAGAGCGGGAGCAAAAACATCACCCCTGGAATAAGTTGGGTCAAGATCAAAGCAATATCCAGCGAACCGGAGCCAGGGAACCGAAAGCGTATCAGGGCATAGCTGGCGAATACCGCCAGGGTGGTACAGACTACCGCCGTAATACCGCAAATAATCAGGCTGTTTTTGACGTAATCCCAGAATTTGATCGAGTCCATCATATTTGGGTAGTTCTCAAAGTGCCATTCTTTGGGCAGGACACTACCACCGATCAGCAACTCGCGTTGGGTCTTGAAGGACGAAACCACCATGTAGAAAATCGGAAAAAGGGTTGCTACCACCAGCGTTCCAAGTGCAGCATAAGCCCCTGCCCGCAGGCTGCGTCTTTTCAGTTTGACCCGGTCGAAATGGTTGCTCTTGATTGCCAGAGCCATCTTGTCACCCTCTTTCTCTCAACTCAGTTGCCGCCGCCAGGGGTCAGGGAAGTACGGAAAACCTTGTACCAGACCACTACAAAAAGCAGCATCGTTAGCATGAAAATAGTGGAACTGGCCGCCCCCAGGCCATACAGATAAGTACCGAAAGATTGGCGGTTGATTGCAGGTTGTAACAAATCGCCCCATTCGCCCGGATAGCCGCCGCCATTGCCAAACATAGTCGCTACCAGATTGAAAGAGTAGGCGCTGTTTATCACGCCCCACAGGATAATTACCGCCAGCACCGGCTTGAGCATCGGGAGGGTTATATCGGTAAAGCATTTCCAGGCGTTGGCCCCGTCGATCCGGGCCGCTTCGTAAAGCTCGACCGCGACGGTTTGCAAGCCTGAAAGGAGCAAAATCATGGTAAAAGGATAGCTGCGCCAGATCGTCGGGACGGTGATCGCCCAGAAGACATTCTCGTTTTGGAGCCAGATAATTCGATGTTCTTGATCGGTAAAATGCAGCCAATCGGTAATCAAGGTGTTGACGATGCCGCTATCGCTCCGCCACATAAACCCCCACAAAATACCAACCACAAAACTCGGCACTACCCAGGGGATCAAAAGTAGGGTGCGGATAAACCCTCGTCCTCGAAATTGGTGGTTTAAGAGTAGCGCCGCGACCAATCCGACCGAAATAGTGCCGACATTGGTCACTATCGAAAAAAGGAAGGTGTTGCGGGCGGCAGTTTGGATACCGGCTGCAAGCGGGTTATTATTGCTACTAAAAATGGTGGCGTAGTTATCAAGACCGATAAAAGGTGCGCCCAGGAAATCGCGCCAGGTGGTTTGTTTGAGGGCTAGAAAAGACATATAAACACCGAGCGAGCCGGGCAAAAAGTGGATCAAGAGCATACAAACTACGACCGGCGCAACCAGCAGATAGGCCAGGCGGTTCCGCTTCATCTGCCCCCATAGGCCATTACCTTTGGGCCGGGAAATCACTGCCGGGGCAAACTTCTTTGGTTCCTCGACCAGTGTTTCTACATTAGCTGACATAAAACATTTTCTCCTCCATTACCAAAAAGAGCCGGGAACAACTACAAGGGCCAGCATGCAGGGCTGAAACTAGGCTAAAACCAGCTTTGCTTTATAGTAAGTTGCAGAGTAATTGAACCCTTGTAGGAGCGAGCTTCTGCTCGCGATGGAATTGACGGCTGGGGGTTCAATCGTGAGCAGAAGCTCGCTCCTACAGATAATTGCATCGCTCAATTGCTTTGCAATCTGCTTTAGAGTTCACGCTTTGCCAGAGTCTTACAGCAAATTGCGAGCTGCTTTTTGGTAGGGGCGACCCTTGTGGTCGCCCTCGGAGACCGTGCTGGGTCTTCACGGGTGACCACACAGGGTCGCCCCTACCTAGTCCAGTGTCTTTGCAATCTGCTGTAAGGGCTGAATTTGGCCTTACGTTACGACCTTACCTTACTTGGAAGCAGCAATCAAAGTATCAATTTCTTTGGCGGCTGCATCCACCCGGTCCTTGATAGTGCTGGCCGGTTTGCCGGCGGCGACATCATCCCACATTAGCCCAAAGTTCTTCTGGATCGAAGTTTCGATACCGCCCCAGGCGACTACTTCGGGATAGCTCTTGCCGGTCTTTAACTGATCCAGGAAAGGCTTGTAGAGCGGGTTGCCAGTGTAGAACGGGTCGGCCTGAGCTTCTTTGTTAGCGGGCAAGTTGCCGATGAGTTGCTGATAGTCAAGCTGTCCCTTACGGCTGGTGAGATACTGGGTCAACTTGACAGCGGCGGCCGGGTTCTTGCTCGACTTCGGGATAACCAGGTTGCTACCACCCACGAAGGCTTTGACCCCTTGCGGGCCTGCTGGAAGCATCACGGTTCCCATATTCTTGGAAGTCACGGTGTCGGCGTAGCCCTGCTCGTTGGCGGGCTTCTTGGCATTGGCAATCACGGACGGAATACCGATGAAGGAGCCGATCTCACCCGCGCCCCAGAGTGCTTCTAGGTCGTTCATGTTCTTCTCGATAGCTTCCTTCAAGGTCAGGCCCTGGCTATAGAGGCTGGTGTAATAGGTCAGACCTTTGATGGCTTCCGGGCTATTCAAAACCGCTTTAGAACCGTCGGCACTCAAAATGTCACCACCAGCCCCCCATACAAACGGCATCGGGTTGTGAACGACGTTCCAGTCCTGCTTGCCAGTAACCGCAAATGGCGCTTTGACCATACCCACTCCGGCCTCTTTCATCTTCTTGAGCGAGTCGGTGAAGCTATCCCAATCCTTAAAGGCGGTCGCCGGGTCAAGACCGGCCTTCTTAACGAGGTCAGTCCGGTAATATAGAGCGCGGGTCTCTACAAACCAGGGCATCGCCACGATCTCTTTGGAGCCGAGCATGTGGGTGGTATCCCAGGCTGCATCGGTGAAAGCACTGGCTCCGCCTACTGCCTGGATTTCAGCATCGCTAAAGGGCCGTAGACCTTTGGTAGCGGCGAAGCCACCCACCCAGGTCGTCCCCACCTGGGTAATATCCGGGCCGACCCCCGTCTGGAGCGAGGTTGTAATCTTGGTCAGGGCATCGCCCCAGTCCACTACCGTAACGTTGACCTTGATATTCGGGTTTTGCTGGGTAAACCCGGCTAGTACCTTGTTCAAGTCGTCGGCAGCTTTGCCACTATTAGGCATAATCCACATTTCAAGCGTGACCGGCTTAGTATCGGCAGCCGCCGCCGTAGTCGCTGCGGGAGCAGCGGTAGTCGCGGCCCCTGCCGCTGTAGTCGCCGCCGCCGCTGTGGGGGCGGGAGCAGTGGTCGCCGTGCTGTCGCCGCAAGCTGCCAGCAGCAGGCTCATAAGCATGGTCAGCACCACACTCAGGACCAGAAAACGCCCACGCGAAGTCGTCAGAGTTTTACTCTGCATAAATTTCCTCCTCTTTGAAGTGTCAGGTCAACAATAGCGAAAAAAGGTCAAGCAGAACCAGACTAGCCTTGATCGGGCCAGCAGTCCTCTGGTTATCGGTTCAAGCAAACTTATTTTAGCGAGAAGTTATATTAGGGACCGTACCGAGTCGCGCTCGACCAGAGTGGTATAGAGCAACGTCTGGGTGATCGGTAGGGATGGAACCTGGACTCGTTCGATGATTTTCCGAACAGCCATCCGACCCACCCCTTCCGGGTCGGCTTTGACGGTGGTCAGGGCTGGTGAGACCAGTTGAGCCGCTTCGACATCATCAAAACCGATCACTGAAATATCCTCCGGCACTCGCAGTCCATACGAGCGCAAACCCTGGATCAAGCCAAAGGCGGTTTGATCGTTGGAGCAGAAGTAAGCCGTACAATCCAGTTTGCGCTCCATAATTTCGTGGGCGGCTTCGATGCCCTGCTCTAGCGACAAATTCCCTTTGACGATCAAGCTACGGTCGAAGGGCAGGCCCGCCTCTTCCAGCGCCCGCCGGTAGCCTTCAAAGCGGCGCTGAACGGTATAGTGGGGCAGACCATTGACGAACCCAATCCGGTGGTGGCCCCGGTCGATCAGGTGGCGCACCGCCCGGACTGAGCCGTTGTAATTTTCGTGTGACACGACATCCAAGGCTAAATCCGGGAAGTAGTGATCGACCAGCACAGCAGGCAATCCTAGTTCTAGCAAACCGGCTATCAATTCGCGGTCGATAAAGTTAATCAACAGCAGTGCGTCGGCGTGCGACTCCGAAAGCAGTCGTTTACCGTGTTCGAGTTCGTTAGCGTCGTCCTCCATAATCCGATAGATTAAATGAAGGTTGCGTTGTCGGCACTCGGCCTCGACCCCCCGTAACATTATCGAGAAATAGGGGTTGAAGCTGCTTGGGCGCGTCGGTGAAATATCGGCCCGACAGCAAAAGGCCAGATGGGTAATTTGCCGGGCCGGTTCCTGTATAGCCGGATTGGGGTTACGATTTGTCAGTTGGGCCAGGTTATCAAAATAATCGGCCCGCCGCTTTGGTAGAGCATAGCCCAACTCGTTCGCCGCCGCCAGCACCCGCATTCGCAGATCGGCTTCGACGTTCGGATGATTGTTCAATACCCGCGAAGCAGTTCCCACCGAGACCAAGGCCCGGTTTGCTACATCTCGGATCGTTATATTGCCGTTTCGTCGTATCGTTTCGGTCATTGCAGTTACAACTAACTTGTTCACCAAGTCCAGTGAACAAGGTTTTATTATGGTGAACAATAAGAAATATGTTCAAGAACAGCCCGCCAGAGCGTTCATTCTTGAAGGGTTTTTCGGTAAAAAAAGGATTTGGAACTGGTGCAGTAAACTAACTTAAAAACTTTCTGCTTAAAATTTAGCACCAAATTCTACCTGAGTCAAGACTTTTCAAGAACAATCCTTAGCTTTGGTGAAATAAATGAACGTTCACCGCATACTATGCGGTGAACGTTCAGAAATCAAACTATTTTAGGTAGCTGGTGTCAATTGACCTCTTGTAGGAGCGAGCTTCTGCTCGCGATTTAATGGGCAGCTGGGGGTTCAATCGCGAGCAGAAGCTCGCTCCTACAGATAAGAGGAGCGCCCAATTGTTTTGCAATCTGCTATACTTCTACCTGACACCCGACACCTGATACCTGCTACCTACGCTTAGCTTAATTAGCCAGTTGGTCGGATTTTCTTGACTTAGTAGTTCTTCAATGTTATTATTTGTGCCTAGTAACCTGATAGACTTTGTAGACAACTCTTTCCAATAATACCCGGCAAATTTTTTATCTGGTGCTAATTAAATAGATCCTAGACATTTAAAACGAGGGGCCATCAAATCATCAGCCACGTAATGAGGAGCGCTATAATGGGCCAGACTTATAATAATCTGTTAAAGGAAACCAAAAACCAGATACGCGAGACTACCCCTTTTGAGGCAAACGACTTCTTGCGGCGCAACTCGGCAGCCCGCCTGATCGATGTGCGCGAGAAAACCGAGTGGGATGAAGGTTATATTCCAGGGGCGACCCATGTGCCACGCGGTTTTTTGGAGAGCCGGATCGAAGAAACTGTTAATGATAAAGATACGCCCTTAGTAATTTATTGTGCTGGTGGAGTACGTAGCGCCTTTGCTACCAAAACCCTTCAGGAGATGGGATATACCGATGTAATCTCGTTGGCCGGTGGTTACGGAGCCTGGAAGAATGCCGGTTTGAGCATCGTCAAACCCCAAACCCTGACCAAAGAGCAGCAAACCCGCTACAGTCGCCACTTGCTTGTCCCGGAAGTGGGCGAGGCGGGTCAGCTAAAACTCCTGGCAACGAAAGTATTGTTGATCGGGGCGGGCGGTCTGGGCGCTCCCAATGCTTTCTATCTGGCGGCGGCAGGGGTCGGTACGCTTGGCATCATCGACAATGATGTTGTCGAGGAAAGCAATTTGCAACGCCAAATCATCCACACACTAGAACGGGTTGGACAGTACAAAGCGGATAGCGCCGCCAAATCTATCGCCTCTCTCAATCCAGACGTAAAGGTGAATGTTTACAAAGAGCGTTTGACCGCCGAAAATATCGAGCGCATTTTGCCGCAATATGATCTGGTGGTGGACGGTACGGATAATTTTGAGACCCGTTATCTGGTAAACGATTTTGCGGTTAAGTATCGTAAGCCGGTAATACACGCCAGCATCCTTTCGTTCAATGGGCAGTTGACCACGCTATTGCCCTACGAAGGGCCATGCTATCGCTGCATCTATCCCGACCCGCCCCCTGCTGCGATGGCTCCGAACTGTAGCGAAGCGGGTGTGCTGGGAGTTTTGCCCGGCGTGATTGGGCTGTTGCAGGCTAACGAAGCGATCAAGCAAGCCCTCGGTATTGGGGAGACCTTAGCAGGGCGTTTCTTGCTTTTCGATGCGCTGGAGACCGAGTTCACTACCCTCAAGTTACGGCGCGACCCGCAGTGTGTGGCCTGTGGCGAACACGCTGATATTGATGATCTGATCGAACAGCACAAGCGGGGCGATGTTTTAATCCCCGCTTGCCGGATCGCTTAGGGAGGGATGAGGGATGAGGGATGAAAGGGGACATCCGTTGGCGAAGCAATGTCCAGCAATTGAGTTACTCAGTCCTCAGTCCTGAGTCCTCAGTCCTTTTCATCCTCATCCCTTGCGTGGCCCGTTTGAAACTTGAACAGGAGAGAAGATTAAAATGAGTAGCGTAAAGTTGCCGCCGGTGTTGCGTAAGTTGTCGGGCGGCGTAAAAGAAGTGCAGGTCGAGGGCGAAACGGTTGGGGATGTGCTGGACGAGCTAGATCGCAAATTCCCCAGCATCAAGAACCAGCTTTTGACCGAGGACGGACAAATTGCCCGCTTTGTCAATATCTATCTGAACGATGAAGATGTGCGCTTTATGCAAGGTCTGGTTACGCCAGTCGGTGCTAAAGATACCCTGGTAATTTTGCCTGCTATGAGTGGTGGTTGAGAAGTAGAACCATCGCAGTTACCCAATTGCGATGGTCTATTTCTTTTTTATTTCTCAAAGGCAATTTATATTAAACCAATTTATACTAAAGTAAGTAGTTATTTATGAGCAATCAAATAGAAACACCCGGTCGGGTTTACCCCAATTTATTAAAGCTAATCGGAAATACTCCTCTGGTAGAGATAAGTGAGCTTAGCCCTTATCCCGAACTGGTGAGGCTGTATGCCAAGTTGGAAGGCCAGAACCCTACCGGTAGCGTCAAGGATCGGATTGCTTACGCAATGGTCGAGGCGGCGGAGCGTGAAGGTCGTCTGGTTCCGGGCAGTGGGCAACGTATTTTGGAACCTAGTAGCGGCAATACCGGGATCGCCCTGGCAATGATTGGATCGCTCAAGGGCTATAAAGTTACGATAGTGATGCCGGATAGCTTTACGCCCGAACGCCGCCAGATGCTCGAACTATACGGAGCCGAAGTCGTTTTGAGCGATGGTAGCAAGGGCAGCAATGGCTCGGTCGAGTTGGCGTTGGAAATGGCCCGCGACCCGCGCTATGTGATGCTATTTCAGTATGCCAACCCGAATAACCCCAACGCTCATTACACTACGACCGGCCCTGAAATTTGGCGCGATATGCCCGACCTTAGCGCGTTTGTGGCCGGGTTGGGAACAGGCGGTACTTTGATGGGGGTCAGTCGCTACCTGAAAGAGCAAGACCCGGCGATTCAAATCGTCGGGGTAGAACCAATGATGGGCGAAGTCGTGCAGGGGTTACGCAACCTGGAAGGCGGCTATGTTCCGCCGATCATCGAACTAGAGCGGCTGGATCGCAAGTTTGTGGTCACAAATTCTCAGTCGGTGCTGGCTCAACGCGCTCTGCTCCAAAAAACGGGCATCTTTGCCGGGGTCTCCTGTGGTGCGGCGGTTTACGGCGCGGTTCGGCTGGCAAAAGAATGGGGCCAGGCCGAACGTAGCGGTAAAATTGTGGTCTTGCTGGCGGAGGGCGGTTGGAAGTATCTTAGTGCCGGTCTTTTCACCAAAGATATGCCTGAACTGGAAGAGGAAATGGAGCAGAAACTCTGGTGGTAAAAGGGGAATGCAGAAGTCAGAATGCAGAAGTCAGAATATAAAATGCAGAATAGCGATGCATGTATTGTAATCGTAAATCGTAAATCGTAAATCGTAAATCGTAAATCGTAAATCGTAAATCGTAAATCGTAAATCGTAAATCGTAAATCGTAAATCGTAAATCGTAAATCGTAAATGTTAAAAATACCGATTGCTATCTATGAAGAGATGCTGGCTCATCTGCGGCAGGACTATCCTGACGAGGGTTGTGGGTTGCTGGGCGGCAACGCTGGGCTGGTCAAACGCCATTGGCCTACCACTAATGTTGAGCCGGAAGATAAATATGTCCGTTATTTGATCGACCCTAAAGAGCAACTGGCGGCGGACGAAGCTATCGACGAACTGGGTCTGGAACTGACCGCCATTTATCACAGCCACACCCATAGCCCGGCCTATCCTTCCCCGACCGATGTAAGGACAGCCTATTACCCGGATAGTTTTTATGTCCTCGTTTCGCTAACCGACCCTCAAAATCCAGTTATCCACGCTTACAAGATCGTTAAGCCCGACCCCTGGGGCGCAACCGGCGAAATCCTCGAAGAAGAACTGGTGCTGATCGATTAGGGTAACATCCCTTGACGGAGCAAGGTTATACAAGGGATGAAGGGGGAAATCCATTGATAGAGCAATGGCAACTAAATTCTAGCTTATCTCTGCGGTGAGATTTCCAGCCTCATCTCAGGTTAGCCAATTTTTGTTCAACCAGTTTTAGAAAACGCGACCAATCCCAGGTGGGGTTCGGGTCGTTTTTTAATTTGTTAATTTGGCTGTGAGCCAGGATGAACTCGCGGGTAGGGGGGATCGTGTAGCGTTGACACCAGTGGGCCGTCCAAAAAGCCGCCGCCTCGTATTGAGGATCGGTAAATTCTTCATAACCCCAATTTTCCATCTCGATCTGCAAAGTCGCCAGGTTCTCGTTACGTGAATAAAGTTCGCCCAGGATATGAGTTTTGTTTTCCAGGTCATGCACACCACAGCCGTAAGCCCCAAAATGATCGTCCAGCAAATGATAGCGTTCGCCAATTTTCGTTACATATTTATGGACACTGAGCGGGCCAGTCAGGATCGAAAGGTCGGTTGGCTTTGCGCCTGCCGTATGGTGTAGCACGATATAGTGGTAAGCCCGCCCGGTTCCATAACGTTGCTGAAAGGCTTCCTCCGTCCAATAAGAAGTCGCCGCATATTCGGTGCTATCGCCCGGCAGGACATCTTTAAGATTGGCAGGCTGGTCTAGTGGACTAGACAACATGATAAACTCCTCCTAAAAATTATTGACTTTTGGTCTTTTGTTTTATATTATGTAACCAGTCCTATACTAAAGTGCTACCGGGGATTCGTCAATTCCATTTTTAGACTAAATCAAGAAGAAAAGAAAGTAAAGTTATGTGGCGATATTTGGCCCGCCGCCTGATCCAGTCCTTCTTTCTGCTTATTGGCATCAGCCTGGTTTGCTTTATCCTGATTCGGATGGCTCCAGGCGGGATCGAAGCCAAATATGAGAGCAACCCGCGTATCACCCAAGAGACGCTCAACCAGTTGCGCGAGTTTTATGGGCTGAACGACCCTTTACCTTTGCAATATGTAAAATGGCTCTGGAACGCCAGCCACTTTGATTTGGGGCGTTCCTACGACTCGCTTCAGCCGGTCACAAACGAAATCTTGCGGGTGATCCCCAATACGTTGCTGCTTTTGACGATGGGGATTTTGCTCGGTCTGCTGGGTATTCCGTTGGGGGTTTATATCGCCCGACGGAGGGGCAAGTTTGCCGATAACTTGATGCGGGTGTTGACGGTAGCCGGAAGCGCCGTGCCGCACTGGTGGATGGGCCTGTTAATTTTGCTGTGGGCAGGTGGGATCGCCAATTCGACCGGGATCACGATTATTCCCCTGCCGGGCTATAGCGCCAAAAACGATAACTTCTTTTATACCCTCTGGCAAATGATCTTGCCTTCGTTACTGATCGCCCTGACCGGGTGGTTGCGTTATAGCCGCCTGACCCGTTCGCAAGTCCTGGATGTGTTGGGTCAGGATTACGTCAGGACGGCGGAAGCCAAAGGTCTGAGCGCCCGCGAGGTCAACAACCGGCACGTCTTACGAAACGCTCTTTTGCCGATCATAACGGCCTTTGGGGATATTCTGCCCAGTTTGTTTGGTGGCTCGATCATCTTTGAAAATATCTTCGCGGTCCCCGGTATGGGCAAATTGACTTTTGACGCTTTGAACAACAGCGATTATCCGATTGCCATTGGGGTGCTGATGTTCTCGACCGTTCTGGTAATGCTTGGCGTAATCTTGTCCGATTTGCTGTACGCTATAGTCGATCCACGGGTGCGCTATGATTGAAAAAATCGAAGTCGAAGAAAAAGGGGTAATCGCGCCGACCCTATCCAAACGGCGGGGCAACCAGAGCAAAAGCTATTGGGCGGCCTCACTAGAGCGGTTTTTTGCCAGCAAGTTAAACATAGTAGCGCTGGTCGTTTTGACCTTGATTGTGCTTATCAGTTTGTTTGCGCCCGTGATTACTGAGAGCTTCTTAAAGGTCAAGCCTGAACGGACGAATGTGCTGGAATCTTTCCGCGCTCCCGGCTTTACCGAAAAAACTCGCGATGGAACGCTGGTCGTTCATTGGTTCGGCACCGATGAAATTGGGCGGGACACCCTGGCCCGCTTGCTGCACGCGGGTGGGGCTTCCTTGCTGATCGGGTTCTTGGTGATGCTAATCATAACCGCCGTTGGGGTTCCGCTTGGCCTGGCGGCGGGTTACTTTGGCGGCAGGATCGATGATCTGGTAAACGCCCTGATCCAGTTTATTTTCAACGTCCCGACCCTATACGTCTTTATCGTAATGGGCCAGATTTTCCGACCCGACATTTTCTTTTTGGCTTTCTTGTTTGGCATTCTAGGCTGGGGAACGACCGCCCGGCAGGTACGTGGTCTGACTTTATCACTCAAGAGCCGCGATTACGTCGCTGCTTCGCTGGTAGCGGGCGGTAGTAGCGGGCGGGTCTTGTTTCAGCATATCTTCCCAAACATTACTTCGATTATATTAGTTCTGGCCGGGAGCGAAATAGCTTCGGCCATGTTGAGTGAAGCTTCATTAAGCTTTTTGGGCTTTGGCATCCACGACCCAGAGGTAAGCTGGGGTAAATTGCTCTCAAAATCTTCGGATTATTTGACTTTCAAAGGAAATCAAAACCAGATTTTGATAATCGGCCCCGGTGTTGCCATTTTCATTACGGTACTGGTAATTTATTTGATTGCAGACGGCTTGCGCGACGCTTTTGACCCATCGCTCAAAAGTTAGCTGTCAGGCTTCGAGGTCTGCTAACCTTAAAAGGAGAGAGTCTGATGCAGAATCGGATCAAGTTGAGCGGGCTACTCTTGAGTAGTTGCCTGTTATTGACCCTATTACTGGCCGCTTGCGGGGATGCTACTTCCACCCCGCCTGCCGCCGCCAATACCCCGCTACCCATCGTTACCGCCCCTGTCGTGCCAACGGCGGCTTCTTCGGGCGGGACGACGACTGCTGCCGCCACGACTGCGGTTGCTACGACCGCCGCCGTTGCGACTACAAGTGCCGCTGCCGCCACTACTTCGGCAGCAGTAGCCACCACCGCCGCAACTACCACCACTGCCGCTACCGCCACGACCGCCGCCGCAAGTGGCGTTAAAAAGGGTGGGTCGCTCACGACCGGGGTAGTAGCCGATACCAAGACCATGCACGTTTATAAAAAACAGCTTTCCGTCACTTACGAGTATTTGCTCTATCTGTTCAATGCCAGACTGACCCGCCGCGACCCCAAGACCTTTGAGGTGATCGGGCTGGCGGCCCAAAGCTGGGAAGTTGATAAGGCCACCGCGACCGTTACCTTCAAGCTCAGGTCGGGGCTGACCTGGAGCGATGGCAAACCGTTGACCTCGGCTGACTATCTTTTTACCTGGCAGCAGGCGATTAAGAAGGAGAATGCCTGGGATGGCGCTCCCGACGTGCTATTCGACCCGAAAGACCCCAAAGATAGTGCTATCGAAGACTTTTCCGCGCCCGACCCGCAAACGCTCAAAATCAAGATGCACGGCCTGACCTTTAATATCGTAGAAGCCGCCGACCAGATTGAGCCGCTACCCAAGCATATCTGGGAGGGCAAGGACTGGAACGATCCGACCAAGAACCCGGAGATCGACAAACCGACCGTCGTAAGCGGAGCCTGGTCGCTCAAAGAGTGGGTACGCGACAACCGAATCGTGTTTGTGCGTAACGATAAATCGACCGTCTGGCCGGTGCCGAACCTCGACCAGATCACCTATGTGGTCGTGCCGGATGCTTCGGTCGCCTTCCAGAAGCTGAAAAATGGTGAGTTGGATTTCTTCCGGCCCGCCGAGCAAGATGAGCAGGAAGCCGAAGGCGTGCCGAGCCTACAAGTTTACAAATGGCAATTCCCCGGTACTAACTGGGACTACATCGGGATCAACCATCGCAAGCCATATCTAGCGGACGTAAAATTCCGGCAAGCCTTGATGTGGACTATCGACAAAAAGACCCTGATCGAGAAGGTACTCTATAATCTGGCAGTACCGCTCTACTCGGACGTGTCGTCCAGCAGCGCCCTTTACAACGATAAAGTCGAGAAGTACGGCTATGACCCGGAGAAGGCCAAACAGATTTTGAAGGATGCCGGTTATACTCTCAAGGATGGCAAGCTGATCGACCCGAAAGGTCAACCGCTTCCCAAGCTTAAATTCCGCCACTCCGCACCCAATGCGACCCGCGAGAAAGCTGCCGCGATCTTCCAGCAGGAATGGAAACAGTTGGGGTTGGATGTCGAGATTGTCCCCAGCACCGGGGCCGCTATGAATAAGGCCCTCCAAACGGAACCGTTCGACTACGATTTCTGGCTGGCAAACTGGTCGGGTACGCCTAACCCGGAGGAATTTGGTACAACCTGGACCAATATTCCGATAGCCAACCGGGGCAACTGGGTCAACGAAGAGGTCAACAAACTTTACGCGCAGGCCCTGAAAGAACTCGATTTTAACAAGCGCAAGGAAATCATGTTCAAGATTCAGGAGACTGAAGCCAAAGAGTTGCCCTATCTCTACTATTACGCCCGTGTTAGCTGGTTAGCGGTCAATAAGAAGGTCGCTGGCATAACCGCCAGCCCCATCGGGTTGGTCAACGACAGCATCAACCTGGCTCACGAGTGGTATATAAAGTAAAATAGGCCAATAAAAGCCGGGGCCAGCTTGATTTTGACCCCGGCTTTTTTATACCAAAAATCGTGTTATCTTATCAACAATCTACGTTCTATACCAGAAAGCCAAGCCCTTGAGCTAAATATTATTTTGTAGGAGCGAGCTTCTGCTCGCGATTGAACACCCAGCACACTCTCAATCGCGAGCAGAAGCTCGCTCCTACAGGGGTCAATTACTGTGTATTTTGCTATAGTTTAGCGTCGGTAGCGAGCCGTGTAAAGTGCGTCAAGCAGCCGACCATTTTCTTCGGGCAGGCGGACGGTCAGCCGAAAATGACCGGGCATTGAGCCGGGCCGTCGCACAACCAGACCGCTGGCAAGCAACTCCTCGGCCAGGCGATTGGTCTCTTCCGGCGACCCCATCCGGGCCAACACAAAGTTAGCCACCGATGGATAAACTTCTTCGCAAAGATCGGACAGCGCGGTTACAAATTGCTCTTTTTCGGTCAAAATAAAATCGGCCCGCCGCCGCATTTCGCTCAACGCCTCTGGTTCTAACGCTCGGCGGGCCATCGAGACCGAAAGGTTGCCGACGCTGTTGGGCGGTCGCACCTGATTGAGATAGTGAGCCGTTTCGGGTTGGGCCAGCACACAGCCGACCCGCCCCCCTGCCAAACTAAACGCTTTCGAGAAGGTGCGGACGATCAGCAAATTGGGGTAGTCGGCAACCAATGGTAAGCTCGTTTGTCCCCAGAACTCGGAGTAAGCTTCGTCGATTGCTACCGCCGCCCGGCCATCCAACTTTTGCAACAGATATTCGATAGAAGCGATAGGGATTGCGGTAGCGGTCGGATTGTTCGGATTGCATAGCCAGACCAGTTTGGCCTGCCGCTCGATAGCGATCTGGGCCATCCGTTCAATATCGACCTCAAAAGTAGGAGCCGGGCCACGTGGTACATCGATTATTCGCGCT
Source organism: Chloroflexia bacterium (assembly GCA_038210655.1). Lineage (GTDB taxonomy): Bacteria > Chloroflexota > Chloroflexia > Chloroheliales > Chloroheliaceae > 54-19. Next base: position 17,998 of record JBBQWM010000022.1, on the reverse strand, counting down.
CCCATCAATTCTGTGACTAACCCGAAAACTGGATAAGTCGGCCCAGCATTAATCGCCACGTCGCCATTATCCAGAAATAATTTAGCGATCATATCCAGCAATTCATCTGCGCCTGCTCCAATCACAACTTGCTCTGGCTTGCAGCCGTGATACTCGGCTAGTGCTTCGCGCAAGGCGGCGTAAGAAGCGTCGCCATATTCGTTGATAGTTGGAATGGTCTGACCGTAATCGGCCAGATTCTCGCTAAATTGATATGGTAAGAACGGGTTTGTGTTGGTATCGAAGCGGATCACCTCCGAAGGAGTTAGCCCGTAACGCTGGGCCACTTCCGCCGTCGATAGTTCCCATTGATAGGGGACAAAGCCGTGGATGACCGAGCGAACGAGGTTTTTCAGCATACTATCTTTACCCTACTTTCTTTGAAACTTCCGACTAAACGAGCGGTCTATCGGCGGAGCCATATCCAACAAGGGATGAGGGATGAAGGATGAAAGGGACTGGGGAGTGAGTAGCTCGATTGCTGGACATTGCTCTGCCAATAGACGAAATCTTGGCGAACATTGCTCCGCCAATGGATTTCCCCTTCATCCCTCATCCTTCATTCCTTGTGTGACATTGCTCCGCCAATGGACAAATCCCCAGGTTCCCGCATTTAACAATCGCAAATCGCGGCCTCGCCCCCTCTGGGGGTAAATCGCAAATCCCCTATCCCTGCCCACCGACTACCGACCACTGCCCATTAACCTCAGCAAGTGTGGGCAACTCGCTGGCTCGGATAAGTTGACTGACTTCAATTTCTTGGGTCAGCCCGCGTAAAACGACCCGCATTGTGTCGTGTACTACAAAGCCACCCGCTACGAAGGCCTCCCGTACAGCATCATCGTCCAGCAGCGAACGCGAAACCATAATATCACCACCTTTGCTCAAGCTGCCAATCCGGGCCGCCATATTGACAGTTGTGCCAAAGTAATCGAGCAAATCGTTTTGGTTTACGTTGAGACAAGGGCCGCTGTGCATCCCAAGCTTGAGAATTAGTGCATCGCCACCTTCGAGGTTATTTTGCTGGTTAAACCCGGCAATCGCATGCTGGAAGGCTACCGCCGCTCTTGCCGCGTCCAGATCGCTCAGGAAGGAGGCCATTACGGCATCCCCGATAGTTTTGATAATAACCCCACCGTAGTGGGTAGTCTCCTGAGCCAGCAGGTCAAAGTGCTGCCGCACCAGATTATAAGCCTGGGGGTCGCCTTTGGCAGCATACATAGCAGTCGAACCACGCAAATCGGTAAAGATCAGGGCAACCCGCTCTACCTTCAAGCTGAGGTGTACGGGCAAAACCTGGTCTTTGAAGAAGTCGCGGAAAAGCTGAATGTGCATCAAATCCAGCCCGGTGACAGGAGAATGCTCTTTGGCAAGCTGTTTGAGGCTTTGCATAAGAGCGGCCTGTTCGGGAGTAGCCATTTGCACAAAGTCCTCCGGCAGTTTTGGAACCAGGCCGTTTGGCCCCCGGACTTCCAAAGGCGGTAAATTAATTCGGCGAATGGCTGGATGTAGCGAAAATGTCACCTGCAAGCCATGATCGGCAGACAGGGTGTTGTGGGTTCCGCAGGCCGGGCAGACCATTTCGGGAGTATCGGGGGTTTCGCGCAGATTGTCGAAGCTGCATAATTCGCCACTACAACCGACACAGTTGATACTCCATAGTAAGGTAAAGATACCTTCACGCACGGCCAGGGCTGCCATTTCGATAGCCCGGCGCAAATCAATTTCGGCTTTAGCCGCCGCCCGACGCGGATTAAGCCGGTACAATTCTACTTCGTTCGCCCCATCGATATAAGCCCCGAAAGCACGTAATTCATCCTGATCGAAATGATACTTAGCCAGCCTCTGAACGAGCAACTGTCCGGGTGTTGGCCCTACCTTTGTAGGTTTATTAGTATCTTGTACAATTTGTTCCATAACGTACAGGCCCCCTTTTCGGTATTTTATAATTACCTGAAAATATAGCATTGCTAACGAAGCAAATGTAACATACTATCCATCAAAGCAAAAGATTTAGCGTTGCTATTCCTTATATTCTAACTCAATTTCAATGGAATGAACAGGGAGGGTTGATTGTGATAAATTTGGCAAAAGCCCTTGATTTTACCTAACTAGAATGTTAAAATTATAGCAAGCTTTGGCCCAAACCGGGTGGGGAGAGTAGCGAGGTTAGCCTGGTTCGACAAAACTCAGAAAGTGTTAAAACAATTTATGGAACCTATCGTAAAAGAGGAAGTTGCAAGCGAACATCGGATCGAAAGCAACCGCCTCAAAGAGTTCAGGCCGGAACGTAAGGCCGAATATGTCAACCGAATGTTTGCCCAAATCGCACCCAGTTACGATAAAATGAATCGCCTGATGACTTTTGGGTTGGATCAGGGTTGGCGTAAGGTGGTCGTAGCCGAAGCGGCCCCGCCTTGGGGCGGTAAGGCGCTCGACGTAGCGACCGGCACTGGTGATATTGCACTGGCTCTGGCTCCCAAAGTTGGGCCGCAGGGCGAGATCATCGCCAGCGATTTTTGCCTCGAAATGATGTTACCGGGGCCGGGCAAGGCCGACAAAGCGGGAGTCGGTTCGTTTGTACGATGGGTCGCTGCCGATGCCCTCAATTTGCCCTTCTCCGATAACACCTTCGATTGTGTTACGACCGGCTTTGCCATGCGTAACGTCACCAATATCGAGCAGGCTTTCCGGGATATGGGGCGGGTAGTAAAACCGGGCGGTCGGGTGGTCTGTTTGGAAGTGGCCCGGCCCAACTTCGCCCCGGTGCGTTGGGGTCATCAGCTTTATTTTAACAAAATTGTGCCTTTGATCGGTCGGTTGATAAGCGGACATCGGGAGGCTTACACTTACCTGCCGGATTCGGCCCGTAATTTTCCGCCTCCCGAAGAGCTTAAAAGAATTATGGAACGGGCTGGGCTGACCCAGGTGCGGTTCCGGAGTTATGGTTTCGGTGCAGTCGCCATTCATGTTGGCCTCAAGCCTTAACTTAAGAAGGACTTTTCACCAAATACACGGCTGGTAACGCTGTGGCTGCCAGTTTTCGTGAAGGAGTAATCCAACGATGATGAAGGATATGGACATTCCCGATATTGTGATTCGCCGTCTACCGATCTACGCCCGCAGCCTTTCATATCTGGCAAGCGAAGGGATCACTACCGTTTCGAGTAGCGAACTGGGGGCGCGGATTGGCGTAACAGCCGCTCAAATCCGGCGCGACCTATCGTACTTCGGCGAGTTTGGGAAGCAGGGTAAGGGCTATAACGTTCAATTTTTGCTCAATCAGATTCGGGATATTCTACACCTCGAACAGCAGTGGGGCGTGGCGCTGATTGGTACCGGCCACCTGGGAGAAGCGATTGCCCACTATGGCGGCTTCCGCGACAAGGGCTTTGAAATTACCGCGATGTTCGATGCTCATAACGATAAAGTTGGACAGGAATTGGTTGGTCATCCGATCCATCATTTTTCCAAAATCCCGGAAGTGATCCCCGAACTGGATATTCAGGTCGCAATTGTGGCTGTGCCGGCTTCCAGCGCTCAGGAAGTGGTCGATTTGCTGGTGAGTGCTGGGGTCAAAGCGATTTTGAACTATGCCCCGGTCAGCCTCCAGGTGCCGCCGGAGGTGCGTATTCGCAATATTGACCCGGTCGGCCTCTTGCAGAGTATGACCTATTATCTTAACCCGGAAAAGGCCCAGAAGAATGGGCGGGTCTTGCGTTAAGAGCGATCAGCCCTCAGCCTGGCTTAAATAACTCTTTGAGATAGGGGACATCTATAGTCTGTCCCCATTCCTATCCCTATCCCTAATCTCAGTAGAGCCGTATAACATTCGCTTATTTGGATCGAATATTGGTGGCTTTTAGGTGATACATTCTCATAGAGTTTAGCGTATAATATGATAGGATGTATTTTTAATAAAATTGATAGGTAGTCTGGTATGGATGATGATATAAAAGACCTTAGACCGTTTATAGAAACCAGTATCTTTGATTATTGGGCTACCCCGCTTGAGCCGGAGCCTAATAGTCTGGTGGAGCGGTTCGCCCGGTTGGTGGCCCAACCCGACGACGCGATTGATCTGGCAGAAGCCGCTATGATGATCGCTGCCCAGGAATACCCTGGCCTTAACGAAGCTTTTTACCTCAATCAACTGGATGACCTGGCTGATGAAGTGCGCCCCTTAATTGTAGTCGAAACCGACCCCTCCAAAAATATCGAACATCTCAATTACTTTCTCTCGAACCTAAAAGGCTTCCACGGTAACGAAACCCAGTACAACGACCGGCGCAATTCTTATTTGAATGATGTGCTGGAACGCCGCACTGGTATTCCGATCACGCTTTCGTTGCTGTATATCGAGCTTGGCAAGCGGTTGGGGATGTATTTTGAGGGTATTGGGTTGCCTGGACATTTTATTATACGCTACCGTGATTTGGCTCCCCAGGTGCTTGGTCGGGGCGAGCTTTTTGGAACCAATTTCGAGAACCTCGAACGGCAAGAAGAAGGTGAGCGCCTGAGTGGTTCAGAACGGGGTGATATTTTGCTTGACCCCTTTAACGGTGGCACAATTTTGAGCGAAGAAGATTTGCTCGAAATGTTGCGCGAACGCTATGGGCGGATGCTCCCGATCCGGCAAGCTTTGGCCCGGCCTTACACCAAACGTCAGTTTCTTACCCGAATGCTACTCAATCTCAAGGCCGCTTGTATCGGGGAGGAAGATTGGAACCGGGCGCTCGAAATCCAACAGCTTCTGATCTTGCTCAACCCGCAATCGCTCGAAGAAAAGCGGGATCGGGGTATCCTTTACGCCCGAAGTGGACATTACGGGCGGGCGATGACCGATTTACGCGCCTACCTGCGGCAGAATCCCAATGCCCAGGACGCGAATGCCGTCCGAAATCAGCTTGGTCGCGCCCTTGACCAACTGGCCCGCCGCAATTAACCATTTGGTCTGCTAAGAGCGGCTCGTTAAGTCGAATAAAACAAAGACGAGTCGCTCCTCAAATTCTCAGCTTTTATGGTTTTACCCCCAAGTTTATCCGCGCAAAAACTGCTTCTATTCTAATTTGATTTCACGGCTCCGACAGGTCTATAATTGAGCCGACCGGCGGGTTTGTCAATGCAGTTAGATTGATTGCCCTTGCACACGAATAAAGGATACGGCCTTATTACTCACCCAGAATGACTTCCCACGCTTGTGTTCTGGGTTAGATTGGAGTAGGGCGTAATTCGGTAGGGTTGCCCAAAGCTCAAACCGAGTTTTTTTGTAACTATTTAACCCTGTCATTCTGAGCGAAGCGAAGAATCTGGATTCTTCGCTTCGCTCAGAATGACAGGGTTGAGGCTGGGTGAATAGTTATGTATTTTTATATAGAAGCGAAAAATAGGAGCGAGAAAGCAAGAAGATATGGACGAAACCTTGAATTCGGACGCACTTTGGTATAAAGATGCTATCTTTTATGAACTGCATGTAAAAGCTTTTTCGGACTCGAGTGGAGATGGGATCGGCGATTTTGAAGGGTTGCGCCAAAAGCTGGACTATTTGCAGGAACTTGGGATCAACTGCATCTGGTTGCTGCCTTTTTATAAGTCGCCCCTACGCGATGACGGTTACGACATCGCCGATTATTATGCGATCAACCCGCAGTACGGCACTTTACCCGATTTCAAGCGATTTCTCAAGGAGGCCCACCGCCGCAATATGCGGGTAGTGACCGATATGGTCATGAACCATACCTCGGATCAGCACGCTTGGTTCCAGGAAAGCCGTAGCAACCCGCGTTCGCCCAAACGCAACTATTACGTCTGGAGCGATACCGACCAGAAATATCAGGATGCTCGGATTATTTTTACCGACTCGGAGCGGAGCAACTGGACCTGGGATAGCGAAGCACAGGCTTATTACTGGCATCGTTTCTTCTATCATCAGCCCGACCTCAATTATGATAACCGGGCAGTGCGGCGCGAAATGGAGCGGGCGATCCGCTTTTGGCTGGATATGGGGATCGATGGGTTTCGGTTGGATGCTGTGCCGTATCTCTACGAGCGCGAGGGAACTAACTGTGAAAACCTGGCCGAAACTCACTCCTACTTAAAAGAAGTACGGAGTCTGGTAGACCGTCACTATACTAACAAAGTACTGTTGGCCGAGGCTAATCAATGGCCGACCGACGTGCGGCCTTATTTTGGCGATGGCGACGAATGCCACATGGCCTTTAACTTCCCGTTGATGCCACGTATTTTTATGGCTTTGCGGCGCGAGGAAAGTACCCCCATTGTCGAGATTATGCGTCAATTGCCTGAGATACCTTCTAATTCGCAATGGGGTATGTTTTTGCGTAATCACGACGAATTGACCCTCGAAATGGTCACAGATGAAGAGCGCGACTATATGTATTCCGAATACGCCAAAGACCCGCGCACCAAACTAAACGTTGGTATCCGCCGCAGATTGGCCCCTTTGCTGGATAATAGCCGCCGCCGTATAGAGCTTATCCATAGCTTGCTTTTGAGCTTACCGGGTAGTCCGATTATGTATTATGGGGATGAGATCGGGATGGGCGATAATATTTATCTGGGCGACCGGGACGGGGTACGCACGCCTATGCAATGGAACGGAGACCGCAACGCCGGGTTCTCGCGGGCCGATAACGCCCAGCTTTATAGCCCGGTTATCAACGACCCGGTTTACGGGTATCAATCGGTCAATGTCGAGGCCCAGTTGCGCTCAAGCTCTTCGTTGCTGACGTGGATACGACGGCTTATCAAGTTACGCAAGCAATACCCTGTCTTCGGGCGTGGTTCAGTTCAGTTTTTAGATGGGTCTAACCGGCGCGTGCTGGCTTATATCCGGCACTACGAACAGAGCTATTTGCTGATCGTGTGCAATCTGTCGCGGTTCGTACAACCTTGCGAATTGGACTTACGCTTTTATAATGGGGCTGTACCGGTCGAGTTGATTGGGGAGACTCGCTTCCCGCCGATTGGCGAATTGCCCTATTTTATCACGCTTGGCCCGCACGATTTTTATTGGTTCCGGCTGGAAATGCCGCTATTGAGGGATGAGGGATAAGGGATAAGGATGAAGGATGAAGGATGAGGGATGAAGGGGGACATTCATGGGCGGAGCAAGGTCTTACAACTGGACTACTCAGTCCTCAGTTCCCTTTCATCCCTCATCCTTCATTCCTTGTCAGATATGGCTCCGCCCATAGACCGTCAATGGATTTTTCGGCGAGGTTCCTGGTGTTTGAACCAGTGCAAAAAACTGACGCGCACCCGGAACTCCCCAGCCTATTGACAAATATTGGTTAATTATTGTACCCTCTTTTTGTACCACCCTTTTTCGGCCTCCTTTTAGCGTATGACACGGGTTCAGTTTCAAGTGTATTTCCCTGGACAAATAAGGTAATTTTAATAAATAGGTAAGTCTATGGATAGTGATTGGTTAAAAAAAGGCGCATCTGGAGCCGGGTTTAGCTGGCACGGGCCAGCCAAACCGCTTACAGGCCGGGCAATTGTCGATAATCAGCAAAAGCTAAAACAAATCTGGTATCTGGAACAGGCGGCGGTCGTCTCGCGGTCGGTTGGGCGGGTGCTGTTTGCGGACGGCAAGCATTTTGCGACCTGTTTTCTGGTTGCGCCCAATCTGGTAATGACCAACCATCATGTCTTTGGCAAAGTCGAGGACGTTCAGGGGGTCAAGATTCAGTTTAACTATCGTTTTGCCTATGGCGGTGAACTGGAAACGCCCGACGAATATAGCTGCGACCCGGCGGTCTTTATCACTGACGAGGAACTGGACTATAGCTTGGTCGGTCTTACCAAAAAAGCCAAAGCAAAGTGGAGCTACTTGCCGATGCGTCACGGGCAGGTCGCGGCTCAATCCTCGCACATTGCGATTATCCAGCACCCCGACGGCGAACCTTTGCAGGTAGCGATGCGCGATAACTCGGTGATGTACGAAGATGATAAAACCATCGAGTATTTAACCAATACCGAATACGGTTCGAGTGGGTCGCCGGTCTTCAACGACAATCTGGCACTGGTCGCCTTGCATAGTCAGCGAGTGCAAGACCCCAGCAAGAAAGACCAAAAGGTCTGGTATCGCAATCGGGGCATCAAAATCGGAGCGATTTTGCAAAACAAAGCGGTCGATAAATTGATACCGCAATAGGGGGAGATTAGATATTAGAGATCAGATATTAGAAGTTAGAAGTTAGAAGTCAGATAGTAACTACACAGCCCTGTCATCCTGAACGCAGCCCCTGGAGGGGTGAGGCCACGAAGGGTCTAGATTCTTCGGCGGGGGAACTATCTTTGGCAAAAATTGGGGTAATTTCCTGCCTCAGAATGACATGGCCTGAGTAGTTACGTCAGACATCAGACATCAGAAATCAGATATTAGACTTGAGCCATTTCCAGGCTCTAATCTCTGCAACTAACGTTTAAACCTCTAACGTCTACTCCCAGATTTCTGACTTCTAATATCTAATATCTGACTTCTAATATCTAATATCTAAATGTTAAAAGACTTACACATTTTACTTTCCGAGAATAAGGGTAAGTACCTGGCAGAGGTGATAGAACCACCGAAGGACGCGACGGGGTTTGCGACCCCCACTGGCAATGGTTGGCCGGTTGAGCTTGTCTTGCCGCCCCCACTGGCAAGCGGGCATGGTCTGACCGATTTTCAGGGGGTGCTGCTCGAATTGCAACCGGGCGACGCGATAAACGAATTGCAAGACATGGGTAACTACCTGTTTCACTTTTTGTTTGGGCCAAAAGACCACGAAAACGTTCTCTACCAGTACTGGCTGGCCTCTTTTCGGCAGAGCCAGCAAGAAGAAGGAATGCGAACGGTGCTGCACCTGGATAGCGAAATGTTGGTGGGAGTGCCGTGGGAGCTTTTGTGCAACGATAACGGCCTTTATCTGGCGGCGCTACCCAATCCAAAGCCTCACTCTCTTTTGCGTTCGCGCTGGAAGGCCGATGATTTTAGCGCCCCGTCGATTGCGTTGCCTGCCGCGCTCGAACCGTTGCGGGTGCTGCTGATCGTTTGCCATAGCCCCGACGATGATGGGCGGATTATGGGGCCGGAGGAAGCCCTGAAAGTGGATGCGGCCCTGTTCAAGCTATTGCCCTGGCGGGTCGATCTGCGGGTGCTGGTACGGCCTAGCTTTCGGGAAGTGCGCGACTGGTGCGCCAACTGGCAGCCCCACGTCTTTCATTATGTCGGGCATGGCGGCTTTAACGAAAACGGGCCGTATTTGCAATTTTTTGAGCCGGGTCAACTTGATACAATCCCGATTGATCCGACCGCGATGGCAAACTTCTTTACCGGCGGTGCGCCCCGGTTGGTCGTGCTGAATGCTTGCCGGTCAGGGCAGGTCGCCGGACAAATCATCAGTGCCTCGAACTCGGCCCGCGCCAGCCAGAGCCTTGCTAAAGTGCTGATCGAAGGCGGGGTGGAGGCGGTAATTGCGATGCAAGCCGACATCGACGGGCAGGCGGCGGCCTATCTAATGGGTGAGTTTTATCATAAGCTGGCCGAAGGAGGGCCGCTTGACCTGGCCCTAACTGCGGCCCGGCAGGTTTATTTTGGGCAGGCCGGACTGGGTACTAAAAAATGGGATTGGGCCTTGCCCGCCCTTTATCTGAGCGGTGGCAGCCGGGTCGAAGATGTACTGCTGCTCGACCCGAACGGAACCGAGGCCAAAATCTTTCAGGTTGCGGCGACCGACAGTGATGCGCGTCGTCGGCTGCTTCAGGATTTGCAATTGCGGGTAAAAATTCAGGTCGGGCGGGACAAAGAGCAGGTGGCCCTCGAAAAAGCTTTGTTAAAAGCCGATTTTGATAAAATCGCGCCGGTCACGTTGCTCTACGGCGAACCGTTCATGGGCAAGACCAACATGCTTTACTGGCTTTCGGAAGGTTGCGCTCGGCGTGGTCGCCAGTTTATTTATGCCGATTTTGCCCAGACAACCCTCGATTATTGGGATGCGCTCCGCTTGATCCGGGACGGGCGGTTGGAGCCAAAGGTTAACGGGGTGGCCCTGAGTAATGCGCTAAACCCTGATTTGATCTTTAACGTTTTTAACTACGCGCTAAACTCAAAACTGGTCAAAGGTTACGCCACCAAAAATCGGGTCGCGCCCGCCCTAAATACTATCGTGGCTGACCTGACTCGCGACAAGAAGGCTCCCCGCGAACTGGAAAAACTCGGTACGGTACGCTCTAACGAGAACCCGATTGAGACGATCAACGAGGCTTTTTGGAGCAGTCTGGCCCGCGCCGCCGACCCGCACGGTCTTATCATCTTCCTCGATAACGTTGATAGTATGTTTAGCGGCGAAGTCAACAAGTTGCGGAACTATCTGGTCAATCAAGTCCTAGCGTCGGAGAACTACCCGAACGCCCGGATGGTGCGGATGGTGCTGGCGGTGCGGTCGCCTTCGGTGGATGCGACGACCCCGGAGCGGCCCTGGGATTTTCTTTTAGACAATTCCAAAGTGGTAGTGCAACGGTTGGCAGGGCTACCCCCCCAGGATTTAAGCTGGCTGGCCCGGTTGTGGGCGCGGCGCTATTTTATTTCCAACGGTGGCCCGTTATATATGCGCGATAAAAAGCTCACGACCCAGGCTATCGATGCTTACGTCAGTAGCCTGCTTAATAATTACTACCTGAGCCGGGCGCAGCGCCCCGGTCGCCTAATTTCCGACCTGCTCAACCCGGATCGGATTGCCGATTTGTTGAGTAGTGCCGATAATGGTGTATAGAGTGATGGTTAGATGGCTAAACCGAGTGCCGCAACTGTGGCAGCTAATGGGATAATAAAATGGGATCACCTGAAGGACAAAACCCGACTATAGACTCGGGACAAGAAACATATACGCCTCGCGTGTTGCCGGGGCCGCTACGGGCGACCTGGAAGCGGTTGGCTTTGCCACGCTGGTTTGACGACGGGATGCTCAAGCAGATTTTGCTGGAAGATAAGACCGGACAGGGCCAGGTCGATTTTGAATTGCTGTTGAGCATGGGCCGGGTCGAACTGGTTAGCGGACAGGAGCGTTATCACGTACCGGAGCGGTATCGCAGCGAGCTGTTAGCCGATTGGTGGCAGGGCGAACTGTCCGACTGGGAACGGCTTAAAGAACTTAGTACAAAGCTGGCAAGTTACTGTTCGGCCCAGGCCAAAAAAGCCGGACAGAACGAGTCTTTGCGTGACGGTTGGCGCTACGAGCAGCTTTATCATCTGGCGGTTTCCGCGCCCGGTCGGGCCATGCAATTGATGAAAACCTGGTTCGACCGGGCAGTAGAGCATGAGTTTAACCTCAACCAGGGTTATCGCTGGTTGCTGCCGCTCGAAGAACGCCGGGGCTGGTTGGCCGAACTAGAAGCCGAACGTCGTCCTTCGCCGGGATGGACGGCGACGCTCAGCCATCTGCGCGAATATTTAACCGCCCGCTCGTTTTGGTCGGAAGAGTGGTACAAAACGATCAATTATCTGCCGCGCAAACAGCTTATCTCGCAATTGGATACTTTTTTTGGCGATCAACCCAAAGCCAACCCACCCTGGCTTTTGAGTATTCACGCGCCGGGCGGTCACGGTAAGACCGCGACCCTCGAATGGCTATTGGCCCGCTATGCTTTGCCGCGTGGCTACATCTGCGCCCGGTTCGAGTTCGACACTCTTGCGGCAGGTGAGCAGGCGGGATTCTTTCAACAGCCTGAAAAAATCTTGCCAAAGCTGGCCGAAAATCTAAACGCTCAACGCGCCCACAAAATCGAAGCTTTCCAGCGACAGGCCGAACTGCGCGGCGACCCGGTCGGCAACTTTACAATGGTGGTGCGCGAGACCTATAAAGACCGCACGCTGGTCGTCTTTTTGGATGCGCTGGAAAGCCTGCTCGATCATCCCCAATCCGAAGCGGCCCTGGTCAGGCTCTTACGGATGTTGCGGCGCATCCGGGAAGGCGACATCGAGCTTGGTGGGAGCGTGCCGGGTTATGATCGGCTGAAGGTGGTGGTTTCGAGCCGCTATCGGTTGAGCGATAAATTTGCCGAACAGTTGCGTGAGGCGCTAGGGGCCGGTCGGCGCAAAATCCCGGCGGTGGTGACTGAGGTGGAATTGAGCGGCTTTAGCCGTGAAGAAGGTAGCGCCTATTTGAGCCAGAAGCGCAAGCTGACCGACCAGGCTAAAAAGCTGATTACCCCCATTTTGAACAAAGCTGCCGAAGCCAGCGAGGTTGAAACCCAGCCCGCCGGTAAACGCCGTCGGCGTACCAACGAGATTATCCCGCTCAAGCTGGCTTTGTATGCCGATCTGGTCAAAGAGGAGCCGGATATTACAGCCCAGGCTATTCGGGATACCGAGGGGATCGATTTGGCCTATCTGGTCAACCGTATTTTGGTTCATATTCAAGACCCGACCTTGCATTGGGTGTTACGCTATGGGGTAATTTTCCGGCGACTGGATGCCGAAGCGGCCCAGGTTTTGATGCCTTTTTTGAAAGCGGCCCTGACCGGACAACAAGACCTGGACGACCCCCAACTTGACCCGGAAACGGTGCGTCAGGCCCTGGTTGCCGGTCGTCGGCAGGAAGCTACCCCCTTGCCGGCCCCCGAAGAATTGCTTGACCAGCTTTCGCGCTATAGCTGGGTAGATCGACAGGGCGATTTTGTCCAGTTTCATCCGGATGTGCGTGGGCCACAACTTCAAATCGTCTCTCGCCAGAAAATCTTTGGGGTGTTGCAGCAGGCCGCTTTTCAGCATTATAGCGCCCGCGCTGATCTGGCTACCGACCCCCAACAAAAAGCGACTTACCTGCGCGAGGCGATTTTTCACGGCTTCCAACCCGATCCTTCGGAGCAAGGTGTGGCTCAAGAAAGGCCGGGGGTAGCCTATTGGCGCGAACAACTAGACCGTTATCGGGCTGGCCCCGGCCCCGTCTTATGGGCCATCGTGGATGAGGCTTTGCGGGTCAATCGCTATCACACCCAGTCGCTTTTGACTGCCACCGACCGCCTTGAGGCGTACCTGGCTCTGGCGCAGGTCTTGTTGGCTGAAAGAGAGCAACCTTTCTTGCCCGACCAGCTAGAAGCCGCTGCGGAGGCCGCCCGTAAAGCGCTTGACCTGGCGGTTAAGTCGGAATTAGCCGAGGGTACTTTCCGGGCGCATCTAATCTTGGCCGAGATTGCCTTAGCCCAGCGCAAACTGACCGATGCGCTGGAAGCGGCGACCAAGGCGGTCGAGGGAGCCAAAAGTGTCGATCAGCAGGTCGAGGCTATGAAGGTGTTGGGGCAAGCCGAGGCTGCCAACAGTTTGTGGGCGCGGGCGCTGGCAACTATCCGCAAAGCTTATAGCTATTCGCTAAACATGTTGGGCCTGGGCGGTCGGCGCGAGGTTAAGCTAGAATTGATCGAGCGCTTGCTCAATAGCCCGGATTGGCGCGAAGCCTTGCCTTTGCTGGCAGAACTTCGGGTCGATCACCCGGACGACCCGGCGGTATTGGAAAAAGCGGCTTTTGGGGCTTTCAAGCTGGCCCGTCTGGAAGAAGCCTCCCGCCTGTGCCAGCAAGCCGCTGCCGCCAGTAGTGGCTCATCATCGGTCCGCTTGTTGGAGACCCAGCAAATTGTCGAAATTTATCAGGGGTCTTATCCCAATTTAGCTTCGGGTGATAGTTCACAGGTAGCGGTCGTGGTTGCGGCGGCTCAGGCCGATTGGCTGGAAATCGAAAGCTTGCTCCGCGCCCAATTAGCGGCGGCTTCCAACGAAGAAGTCCTGATGGTTATCAATATACTCTTGCGTTTCTATCTGGAAGTAACCGGCGATTGGCGACAGGTGCGGGCCTTGTTGGAGCGCGGGCAACGCTGGGCCGCCAAACGACCCAAGAGCGATCCGGCGATAGCCCGCTTTTCGGTTTTGAAGCAGTATATCGAGTTTTTGAACAGCCCACCCCCGTTGAACCCGGAAGCGGCCCGCCGGGAACGGCAAGACCGTCTCGAACAGGTGGTGGAACTCGACACGCCCGACGACCGAGTACGGGTCAAAGCCTATCTTTTGCTGGTACGTTTTTATGGTGAAGTCCAACTTGATGCCGACAACGAGGCCGAACGCGAGGCGATTGCGATTTACCGCGATTGTGCGGCGCAGGCCCTCGACCGTACCCTCGATTTGCTCTTAAAACTGGCCCCGCTCGACCAGGTGGACATCATGCGTACATTAGCAGTGCTGCCGGGCTGGTCGTCTCAACTGGTCAACGAGGTCGCGCCCGACCCCGCCGAGCGGTCGCCGCTCTTGCTTTTGCAAAAAACTTTAGAGGAGACCGAACAACCGCCGTTTTTGGTTCGACTGATGGAGACTAGCGGCCTGAAGGTGGCAGATAAGCTGACCGCGCTCCAGGCCCAACTGATCGAGAGTGGGTCGGACTGGTCGGTTTTGTATACCTCGTTCGCCCGGATGCTGGCGGCTTTTGGACAGACTGAGGCCGCCTTGCAATTTCTCGATAGTCTACCAATGCTGTCCCAAACCGAAATGCCGGTATTGGTCGCACTGGATCGGGCTTTTCTGGCTTCTCGCTCGGAAGCGGCCCATTTGATCGAGGAGGCAATAGCCCGGCTAGAAATTCAACCCGAAGCGGCTGGTATTGTCAACGAACTAATGCTGACCTGGGCCTATTTGGGCCTAAGCAAGGGCCGCACCCCGGATGACACCAATCGGGTGGCGATTTGGCTGACCCGGTTGTTTGCTCTGCCTTTCACCAACCCCGGCAACGCGCTTTTCTTGCAAGAATACTATTTGCTTCAGGCCATCACTGCTTACAAGCTAGACAACCCCGAAAAAGCGCTGGTGAACCTCAAGCAAGCCCTCAACGTCGCCGAAGGGTTGGGTAACAGCTATGCTATCGAGATTATCAGAGGGGCTATGGATAGGCTGGAAGCCCAGGAGCAGTTTGAAGAAGGCCAGCCCCAACGTCAATTTGAAGAATTCCAGCGTTGGCTCAACCGACAGGATCGTATTCTGGACGAAGTGCAGGACTTAATTATAAATGGGTCGGATAGCGAACCGCCTGCCCCACCACCCGAAAGCCAGCTTGAAGCGCTCTCGCCCGCTACCGAAGTTCAGGCCGTATCGCCATCCGCGCCCGCCAGCGTTAGTCCAGTCCCAGAGCCAGAGCCAGAGCCATTGCTGGACCCGGCGGAAAAACTCGAACTTTTGCTGGTGGTACGTCAGATCGACCCCTCTAGCGCCGAAGTTTTCTTTATGCGCTCGGATCAAGCCTATGTCCAGGTACGGACCCAGACTCATTTGCAGGGTGTCAAGAAATTGCTGCCGCAGGGCCGCGCTCTAAAAACTTTGCCGGATATGGACTACTGGCAAAAATTGCTCAACCCGGACTCGAACCTGGGGACGGGCCTCGAACAGGTTGGGGCGGCTTTGCTGGACGATTTGTTGCCCGCCCGTAGCCGGGGCCGCAAGCAACTCGAAGCTTTTTTACAATCGAACGCAGCCGATCTGTCGCTTCCGGCCTTGCGTTTGATTGTCGAAGGCCCCGACCTGGAACGCATCCCCTGGGGTATTCTCTACGATGCGGGGTCGGGGCGCTGGCTTTCGCGGTATTTCCGTTTTAGCCGCAACCGTCCCTCGGATGACGATTTGGAAATGCGCGGCACCTCTATCGCAGTCCGCCCGATGACCGACCGCCCCGACCTGGACGGCAGGATCAGGGAGGTTGTGGCGCTTTATAGCGAAGCAGTACTTAGCCAACCGCCGCCGAGTGTTTCTTCGGTTATCTATGGGCCTGAGTTGTTAGGGCAGATTGCGCCGGATGAATTACCGGCTACGGGTAGTCGGTCGCTACCTGAATTGCTACCGCGGCCCCTCAAAATTTTGCATCTGCTGGCTGACTTGAGCGAACTAAGCGAAATCGAAGGGATTTTCCTGAGCCTGGGCCGTTCGCGGGCCGAACGCGCCCGCGAACCACTGACTGCCGATGCACTGGCCCATCAGTTGCGTCAGTTGGGGATCAGCCGTAGCCTGATTATCCTCGAACCGCTTTCGACTGGCTCAACCTTCGAGGATAGCCGGGTGTTGATGTTACGCAACAGCTATGCCTCGGCCTTGGCTCGGCTCGGCACCTGGACGGTATTGGCAATCGGCCCTCGGCGCAGCAGTTCCAGCCTACTTGTCCAGCAATTGCTTCAGGCCGATCAGTTGACCGACGATAAATTGGAAGCGCTTGTCCAGCAGGCTCGTCAGCAAGCCCGACCCGGTCGCGTCCTGGAAGACCAGTACAGCCTGGTCTATCCAATTACTTAAGACCGCCCTTTTAGCCTAATCTAGCCATCAAAAATTTACCCCAAACTGAATATAGCGTTGGGGCTGGGGTGCGCGTCAATTTTTTCTAATATACACCTCTTCCCGGTTTCGGGTCTGGCCTAGCCTGGCTGGTTTGCAAAAAATTAACGCACCCTTTTGGGGCCAGGGCTTATGCGTTTAGGTCAAAGTCAAAAATGTTTTGATGGACTTTTTAGCCTCACTCCTAAATCATTAGGCTCAAAGCAAGATTGAGGTAAAGGCATAAGCCCTGTCAAAATGTCATCAATTTTTGGTATGGGAGGATAATTGTGTTACAACCGAGGTTTAGAAATAAGGGTCTAGCACCGCTTCAGCATTATTGGGGTAGGCTGATCTTTGTGTGTTTGTGTAGCAGCTTGTTTTTAACTGCTTGTGACGGTGATACTGCTACGCCAACCACTGAATCAGCCATAAGACGATCTTTACCTACTTTACCATTATCTTCTCCTAACGACTGGCAATCGCGCTGGCTTAATGGTATCCCTTGTAGTCCACCTTGTTGGGAAGGGATTATACCAGGGCAGACTAGCGCCCAGGAAGCTGTCGAAATATTGAAAAAGAATCCAAAGTTTTCAAACCCCCAAATCCGATTTCACAGTGCTGTAACATGGTCAAATGATCGAGTCAATCACCTGAACCTTGCTGAGGCTTACTTTGACCTGAAAGATCCTAAGCAAGTCATTTACGAAATCCACCCGGGTTCCACTTTGTTCGGAGTGGAATTTCGATTAAAGGATGTAATACAAGCCTATGGTGAGCCAACTTACATCATTGGTCTTAAAGGTGGACCTCCTGCTGTAAACAGGATTATATACCAGGCTGAGTTCATCTACATAAAGCGGGGGATGGGATTAGGGAGTACTTTTTATGACAAAAATGAATTCAATCAAAACTTAGTACTAAAACCACCTGTACTTTTTGTTCCTTCTGAGGAAGGCTTTCGAAGGCTATACAGTGGCCTAGCTCAATATGCCGTAAAATGGGAAGGCATGAAAGCTTTTAGCTTTTATTGTAAAATAGAGGAACTCTATCCTTGTAGTGATAATTAGTGTCGATAGTATCAACAGGCATCAGGAGTGGTTCTTTCAGACGGACAAAATGTAGGGTGCGACCCTAGGTGGTTGCCCATCTTGAGGCTGGCTGAATAGTTACAAGATTTTTTTGAATAATACCCCGCTACTTACAGCGGAGCGGCTTGAGCTTTTATGCGTAAAACACTCAATTTGCAATCTTCCTATCCTGGCTCCTCCTGGTTGGCGGTGGTACCCGCTATCCTACTGACGGGTTTTTTTGTGGTAATACCGGCAGGATTGGGCTTACTCTCGACCTTCACCAACTATAGTCCCCAGCAAGCCAACTGGAAAGTGGTTGGCCTTCTCAACTACCAGCGCGTATTGGAAGACCCTACGCTCGGTTCGGCTTTTACCAATGGGTTATTACTTACCACGCTTACCCTTCCAGTGGAGATTGCCCTGGCAGTGCTGGTGTGTGCGCTATTACGCAAGCCGTTTAGAGGGAGGAGCTTTATCCGGGTGCTGTTGCTCTTACCCTGGCTGGTCAGCCCGATGGCGGCGGGTGTGATGTGGCATTTCTTAT
>JBBQWM010000021.1:0-111411 GCA_038210655.1 Chloroflexia bacterium | reverse complement strand
AAAAGAAAAAGGTCGTGGCAAGAGCGTAGCGGACCCACCCAGTCCCATCCCGAACCTGGCAGTGAAACGCTACAGCGCTGACAATAGTAAGCTTGCAGAAGCCTGTGAAGATAGGCCGCTGCGGCTTTTTTCTTTTTATACCCTTTTTGCTGCTTGCCATCATATTATAGCAAACCAACTTAGCGCATTTTTTTATCTTCGTCGGTTTCGCTCCTGGAGCGGTGGAATATTTTGCGCCAATCCAGTGTACCGATAAAGGCTAACACTAACATCAAACCTACTAAAACGTCCATAACCTGCCTGTATTTCTCCACTAATCAAACCTTCGACATTTCTATAACTTACTTTATACTCATTGTATAGTTTGTACATTACAAACGACCTTACCAATAGCAAACTAAAAAGTCCTAGTTATTAACCAGGACTTCCAGGGCTGTGCTATATCGTTTTGGATTAAAGCGGATTTGGAGAGCTAGAGAAATTTTTAGGCTTTGTAAGAGATCAAGCTTGCAACTATTCTATCGTTCATAAAACGAGACTAGAATTAGCGGAATTTGTATTCGGACTCAACTTCGACTTTGCGACGGCGCTTCAAAGCTCCCCAATCCAGGGTGCCGACGAAGGCCAGCAATAACATTAAACCTACTAAAGCGTCCATAGTTTGTACAACTCTTTCTCTTCGCTCTTGACCAGGTTTCCCTAATCCAATTCTTTACTGATCTCTGGGAATATATTAACATCTCGTAATGAAAGAGACCGTGATAAATCTAATAGTGAGGCTGTGATGAATATCACATTTTTCAATTTCGTCGCAACCGTGGCACAAGAAAACTAACCGTCGTTCCTTTACCCGGTTCACTTTCGACCTTGAGTTGGTAGTCTTCACCAAACAACTTTTGAAGCCGCTCTTTGATATTGCCCAGGGCCATACCCAATCCTTTTGATTTTGAGCTTTGCGAGGCCAACAACCTCGGTAACACTTCCGGCTCGATCCCTACTCCATCGTCGGATACTGTAATTAGTACATCACCATAATCGACTGTCTCGGTCTTAATCCGAACCGTGCCGCCACCAATCTTGGGGGTCAGGCCGTGATTGATTGCGTTTTCAACCAGCGGTTGCACCGTCAGGATCGGCAAAACGACTCCTTCGGTGCCGGGTGCGATATTGTACTCAACCGCCAGTTGCTTGCCAAACCGTACTTGCTCGAAGCGCACGTAATGTTCGACATAATCCAATTCCTCGGCCAATGTTACAAATTCGCCGTGATGCTTGAGGGTGCGACGGAAGAATGAGGCGAAATCGACGATAAGTTCGCGGGCCTGGTCAGCGTCGATCCGCACTAGGGCGGCAATACTATTCAGGGTGTTAAATAAAAAGTGAGGTGAAATTTGGGCGCGAAGGGCTTTTAATTCAGCTTCCGCCAACTGACCGGCAGAGCCACGCAAGCGTCCGATCTCAAGCTGGGTACTGGCCTCTGTGCCAACCCAACGGGCCAATTCTATATCCGCCGCCGAAAGTGGGTAAAGCTTGGAAGCGTAAACCATTAGCACCCCAACCACTTCTTCTTCGTTTTCGAGTGGAATAGTCACCAGCCAATTCAGGTTTGTCTCATCTTCCTCCAAAGGAACCCAGCAATTGCTGAGTAATTTATGTTCGCTTTCGCTCCGACAGGTCTGAAGTTTGCTGGTTTCAAAACATAATTGAACGGCAGGGCAAACCCGGTCGCTATGGGGTGGCTCACCGTCGTGAGAAGGCCCTACAAAGGCCAGAGTAGTCTGCCAGTTGGAAACAGCTACTCCGGCCACGTTAGCCGAGGCGTAGACCGTCCTAGCCAAATTAAGCGCGGCAGCCGGGGTCAACCCGTTCCGAAAGAGACGACAAGCCGCCCCAATCTTTTGAAGAGCCTCAACCTGTCCAATTTTCCAGACGATCCGGGGTGGTGGAAAAAAACTGGAAATATTTAGCTCTGGCGGCCATTCGGGTAAATTACTCAAACTTATACTCCTATCTGCTTTTCAGCTTTATTATAAGCTAATTATACCTCCAGCTTCAATTCCCATTCCCGAATGTACCAGAATCAAAATTTGGCTCAAATCGGTCCAAAATTCATCAAACGAATCTAAATATGTTCTGTTTAAACCTATTAGATAGGGCATTCCGTTTAGATACTGTGATAATTGGATCAAAAATAAGCGCTTACGAGGTACGGAGGCCGACAATGATAGGTTATGTGGACGGGGGCAGTATGATGGAGACAACTGGAATTGATTTTATCCAATCTTTTGAGGCCAAGAATGAGGGCTTTTCACACCGCCAAACCTCTCGAGTACTATTCGTGTGTTCCAGTAACGAAGCACTCTCACTATTAGGGGAGGCTTTCTTGCGACACCTGGATACGAACGGTCAATATTTTGAGGTTTTTAGCGCGGCTGCCGGGCCGCAACCAGCTTTTCGACCGCATCCTTTAGCTCTTGCCATGATAGACGAAATGGGAGGCGACACTACCCAACTACACACCAAAGCTTTGAGTGACTATCAAAAGGAATACTTTGACTATATCATTATAGTTGACGATATGTCGGTCAGGCGTTATCGGGCTGGGCGATTACCCTTACCAACCGCCGCGCGTATCCTCACCTGGGATTTTCCTGACCCGACTATTTTGCCGGAATATGTCCAGGCCCACAGCTTTCACCAAATTGGAGATGGCCTGTACAATCTGATCCGTAGCCTGGCAAAATCGCCCAATTTCGCTAAACCACTACGCAATTACAGTTTGAAAACTGGCTAAGCTGACTTAGGGTAGCCCTACAATTACTATAAAAGGAATATTCGCCCACCTTTACCTATCTACGTTTATTAGTTCCAAGCTGCTGTTTCGAGAGAAATAGCAGCTTTTATTTTACAAACTTGTCAGCTTAGATGCGGTTTACAAAACTTTGAGGCGAGCTTGCAGGGCTAATTGGTATATGTCGTCTTCACACTCAAAACTCAAGAACCGCACGGCGGGCAGTGCCTCGAACACGCCTACTTCTTCGATCTCATAGTAATCGTGGTGGGCCTTCAATACGCTCACCTCGGCGTAATAGAGAGCGGCCCGAAAGGAACGATACAGTCCGCGCTCTAGCCATAATATTTGGACAAATTCCAACCGGGAGAATTCAGCCCCGGTCTCTTCTTTCAATTCGCGCCCGGCAGCACTCAAAACCGGCTCGCGCCACTCGACACCACCACCCGGAAACTCCCACCCTCGCCAGCGATTATTACACAAAACTATTTTATCAGCTAAAAAGGGTACGATTATAACTACCTCAATCGACTCTCCGGCCTTTTGAGCTTCTTCCAACGAACGATATGATAAAACCTGTCGTATTTTCATTTTGTTAAAGCTTCTGTAACCAAACAAACTATTTTGTACTTTTTTAAATAACAAACGGCGACCAACCGGGTTATTGGCTGATAAACGTCCTAAGCTTATTTTACCCGGCTAAACTAATCCTTTTTCGAGTTGGCATGCCCTTTTACATGAGGGTTGATAGTGGTATTACCTGTAGCCGCTGTATCGGCTTTGCCGATTTGCTCTTGGACCGCCAACACTAATTCCTCAATATCGAACGGCTTGGGGACGATTAGCACGCCTTTTGAAGCCAAAAAACCTTCGCCATCCTCGACTACCTTTGAATTCGTAGTGCAAATGATAATCGGAATAGTAGCGGTCTCCTTGACCATCTTCAGCTTTTGAAGAAATTGCCAACCTCTTTTTTCTTCCCCCGGCGGATGATCGCTGATAATCAGGTCGGGCATAACCTTCTTGACCTGTTCCATATCGCGGGTACTATAAGAGTGCAGGCTTACGTCATAGCCTTCGTCGGTCAGGATTTCCTCGAACAGTTGCAAAATCTCCTGGGTATCATTGATAACCATAATTAGTTTAGTCATAACCAACCACCTGTCCTTCTTTAATAACTACTCAGCTTACCTACTTTGGGCGACCACAAGGGTCGCCCCTACCCAAATCCGTTGTAGGGGCGACCCTTGTGGTCGCCCGGTCTGAGTAGTTACCTTCTTTATAAAAGAAATTATTCTCGCGTTATTACCTCTTAATAACCTTTTTCAATAGAGCTAAATCCTGCCTTGTAACGGCTTTTGTAAGCGTCAAGCCGGACAGATAGACCGCCACCCCAACTACAACCGTTATTACAAAATGGTTGACCCCGACCAAAAGTAAACCGCTCAATACAAATGCCATAAAAGTAGCCGCCAAGATAGGCCGCCAATTGGTCGAGACCAGCGGAACCGAGCCAGGGCCGAGCGCCCGATACATAATCCGGCAGAACGGAACCAGCAAAACCAGTTCAGTCAGGATCGTCAGGCAGGCCGCCGCCACATATCCGAAAAATGGGATCAGCAGCAAATTGAGGCTAAGGTTGGCAATCGCCGCCACCACTACTGCCCCAGTGATATTACGTTGTCGGTTGATGGCAATCAACACGTACTGGGTTAGACCATTAATATAACTGAAAGGTAAGAACCAAATCAAGATTTGAAGCGCAATTGCGCCATCTGGCAAAAATTCGGTTCCACCCATCGCCCCAATCAGATCATAGGCCACAAAAACCGTCCCAACCGAAACCGGCCACGCAATCAGCATCAGCAACCGCAAGCCCTCCCGATATGCCCGCAGCAAATTAGCGCTGGCCTCTACGCCATAGGCCGAAAAAAGCGGGAACAGGGCCAGCGTAAGGGTCGAAGGGATTATCAGGAGCGCATCGATAAATTTGTAGGCCGAGTTATATACGCCAAGTTGGGCGTTACCACGCAAGGCCAATAGCACCAGCCCATCCGATTTGAACAACACGCTTATTATAAGCCCGTTTAGCAACAAAGGATAGGACTCGTGCAACAACTTACGGGCCAGCTTAGTATCAAACACCCCCGGAACCAGACGCGGCCTGAAAATCTGACCGCGCAAAAGGGCCTGCAAGACGGCGACCTGGATAAAGTTGACCACTACCGAACTACCCGCCAACCCGACTACCCCCCAACCCGCCAGCAATGCCCCCAAGCCTAGCGGCACTTTGACGACCGAAGCCAGCAGTTGCACCGCCGCCAGATATTCAAACTTCTCGTAGCCTCGGAAGACAACCGTGATCGACCCGGCTACCACCGAAGGCCAAAAGCCGATCATCAACAAAATAATCGCCCAGGCCGAACCTGCCGTCAAATTGCCGGTCAACCCAAACCCGCCGATCCACAGTAGCGCAAGCGGCAAAGCGAGGATCGAGAAAATCAGCCGCAAAAACAGCTTGGTAAAAAAGAGCCGGTTGATTTGCTCCTGAGCATCGGGAAGTTGACGGACACGGGCCACCTCACGGGTGACAATCCCTTCCAACCCGAAATCGCAAAAAGCGGCAAAGAAAACCCAGGTCGTCACCGCAAAGGCATACTGACCGTTCCCTTCCGGCCCCAATAGACGCAACACAAAGATCGCAAAACCAAAGTCGATCACTTTGCCGGTAAGCTGGGCGAACAAAGGAGTCGCGCTATTCTTGACGACCCGCCGCAAAGGATGATCGCTCTCTTCCTCACGATAAAAGCGCACCCAGCCCAACACCACCACGCTCAGACCCAGCGAGACTAGCGCCAAAAAAGCGGCGTACAACCCCAATTGAAACGAAAGCGGGTTATAACGCAGCCGCAAAGTATATTCGGTGGTCGTTGTCGGAAGATTTTTGGGGTCAAATTTCAAACTGACCCGCTGATCGCCGGTACTACCCGCCGGGCCGATTACTTTGAGGTCTACCCCCTTCTTTTGCTGTACCGAATTGCCCTGGCCCTGCCAGAGTTGTCCGCCCCACCCGGTCGGCTTTTCCTCTGTGCTACCCTTCGTCCCGCTTCCTTTTAAGGTAAATTCAACCCGTTCGGTTCCTGCCGGGATGCCTAAAACCAGCGTCAGTTGTCCATCGGCCTGTCTTTGAACCTGGGTTACTTCGGCCCCGATTGCTCCGCTTATTTCGGGCGGGGAAGCGGCCTGCTTTGCCGGGTCGAAGGCTGGGCCGCTATAGCTCAGGCGCGGGAAAAGCTGCGGCCCAGCGATGAATAAGCCAGCCAGAAGGCAAAGCAAAAGGATGAGGGAGGAGGGAGGAGGGATGAAGGATGAGGAGAGGCGAAGGGTGATGAGCCACCAAAATAGGATGAGCGCGTAAAGAATAATGGTCAGGGGAAAAGGGCCGGAGAGGGCGATTAGGGCCAGGGGTAGCGGTAGTGCGACATAGGCCAGTGATCGCCGCTTCCAGCGCGTCAGCAGCAAAGCTATCGGCAGCCAGCTAATAGCAGCCAACCAATCGGGTCGTAAGTTCCCGGCAAGCACAAGAACCGCGAGGCAAGGGAGGAGGGATGAAGGATGAGGGATGAAACGCTTCAACCCCTCTTGTCTACTTCTACTATTGCCGATCAACAAGGTCAGGCCGAAGCCGAGTAGCCAGAAATGGGCCAGACTGAAAAGCAAAGCGGCCCATTCGCGTCCGGCTAAATAGACGATAACAGAACCGGGATAAAAGGCTGGTAGGTCGGTCGCTTCTAAAAAAGGCTGAGCGGTGCTGGCCTGCCAAATAGGGATATGTCCCATACGTAGCTGTCGCCCGGCTTCTTCCCAACTACTATAGAAAGTGGGGTCTGCCGGGACAGGCGACCATCCGGTAAGGGCGGCAAGCGCGTTATTTTTGACCGGGTCGTGCGAGCTACCCACAAGGGCCGGGGCATAATAAAGTAAAGCCAATAACCCGGCAACCAGCATAGCTACTAACCACCGTCTGCGATAATCTGGGCGGACCAAGTTTATTTTCTCATTTAGCTCTGGCTGAGGAGATTGGGTTGTGATTGGCAATTTTAACGAACCTTAAATTGAAACCTTGCATTACACTATTATAGATAAAAACAAGTCAGTATAATAATCAGAGACAGGGAGCAGCCCTGAATTCTGTTGTAGTAAATTATAGGTTGAGGGTAGCTACCTGTCAAACCGAGCTTATTAGCAGAACCGAACCAAAATCAAATCACTTCTAAATTATGTTACGTTCGCGGTTCAGCCCGCCTTCCCGGAAGCGGGTGATACTCAGGTCGCTGATGTCAATGGTATGGGCCGCACCGTCCAGAATGATTTCGGACATCAAAAGGCCGGTCGCCGGGCTTTGCATAAAGCCGTGACCGCTATAGCCAGTTGCCACATAAAAATTATCCAGTTCGGGGACGGCCCCGATAATCGCGTTATCGTCGGGCGAAGTGTCGTAAAGACCGGCCCAACCGCTCCGAATACTCAACCGCTCGAAAGCCGGAACCCGGTTAATCGCGTGTTCTACCACTGTATCAAGCCAATTCCATTCGGTCGTAATATCAAAGCCGGGTGGCTGGCTATGGTCGGTTTCACCGATCAAAAAGCCCGGCCCTTCGCGCCGGAAGTAAAAGCCGGTTCCCATATCGACTGTCATCGGTAGGTGGGAGGGCAGTTCCTCGAAGGCTTCGGTAAAGAAAAGCGTCCGCTTGAGAGGCCGCACCGGGATGTCGATCCCGATCATCTCGCCCAGCAAACCGCTCCACGCTCCGGCGCAACCGATTACAATACCGGGCCGCAAAGGGCCACGTTCGGTCTGGACTTCCAGGATATGCCGACCCTCGCGCCGCACGCCTGTGACGGCACAATTCTCCCAAAATCGCGCCCCAGCCTGACGCGCTTTACGGGCAAAGGTCTGAGTCACTTCGTGCTGACTGCCGTGACCATCGGTTGGGCAGTAGGTCGCCCCCAGGATGCCATCAGTATTAAGACCTGGAACCAGTTCAGCGGCTTCCTGGGGAGTCAGCGCTTCAACTTTCAACCCTAACCGACGTTGCAAAGCAACATTCTCTTGAAATTCGCCCCACTCCTTTTCGTTTGTAAGCAAAAACAGATAGCCGACCTGATGAAAGTCCATGTCACCTTCATCTTGGCCCAACTTCATGCGTTCCCGAAACTGCTCGAAAAATTTAACCGAATACATCGAAATGCGAATGTTGGACTCGTTGGAGAATTGCTGCCGGATGCCACCCGCCGCTCGGCTGGTCGAACCGCTCCCGATAGTATCGCGCTCGATTACCAATATATCGCGCACTCCACGCTGAGTCAGGTGGTAAGCGATGCTGCATCCAACTACCCCGCCGCCAATTATTAATACTTCTGGTGAGTTGTGCGTGATAAAGGTTGGAGCTTGCTCGCTCATAAATATACCTGACTTTCTAGCTTTAGGCTCTATTTTCTCTCTTTTTTGGTCGCGCCTTAAAAAGGTTAAC
The DNA here is from genome assembly GCA_038210655.1 of Chloroflexia bacterium. Taxonomy (GTDB): domain Bacteria; phylum Chloroflexota; class Chloroflexia; order Chloroheliales; family Chloroheliaceae; genus 54-19. Next base: position 103,086 of record JBBQWM010000021.1, on the reverse strand, counting down.
AGGCTGAAAGATTAACCGATTAAGCTAATCTTTCAGCCTGTTGATTTTTACGATTTGGGAATGTCTAGCCAACTACCTCGATATTGTCTAGTCCACCATAGGCGTTGTACCAGGGTTTGGCTCCCTTGGCCAGCGTCTCGTTGAGGGCCTGGATATTCTTGACCCCCCGGTCGAGCAGCCATTCTTCGAGCGCATCGCCGCCGCCTTTGGCAAAGACCGGGATACCCTCTTTCCAGGTGGCCCGCCCGCACAATACACCACTAAATGGTACGCCCGCTTCGGTCGCCAGTTCCAGGTTCTCCCGGAACACATCGTCATCGACCCCGGCGCTGAGGTAGATGAATGGTTTCTTGGCGGCTGCTGCCGCATTCTGGAAGTGTTCAATCGCGGTCTTGCGGTCGTAGGCCGCTTCACCACCTTTGAAAGCCCGGCTGCCTTCCAGATAGGTTATATTGATCGGGATTTCGACTTTCAGGATGTCCACCCCATAACGCGGCTTGGAAAATTCTTCCATATAGCGCGTGACGTATTCGGGCTTCTTGCGGGCGAATTCCAGGCTCTGATCCGGGTGAGCATCGTCGTAGGCCAGCGGTTCCAGGAAGAACGGTACATCCAGAGCGGCGCACTCCGCCCCGATCCGCTCGATAAAGCTTTGCTTAATGATTGTGATACGTTCTTCGTCAAAAGGGTTGTAATACAACAAAATCTTAATCGCATCGGCCCCGGCTTCCAGCAACCGACGCACGCTCCATTCCGGCAACAAATCGGGCATGCGGCCCTTAATACTCACATCGTAGCCAGTCTTTTCGTAGGCCAGCAATACACCAGTGCCGGGGGCGCGTTCCGGTAGGGCCGGTAGGCCATATTCGGGGTCCATCAGGATCGCGCTCGAATAACGGGTCAGTACTTTTGTAACCCTTTTCTTAAACTCGGTCAGATCAGCAGTACTGACCGCCACGCCACGCTCTTTTTCGATACTCTTTTGGAGTGAACCGCGCTGATCCATCGCGGCAGCGGCGATAATACCATGCTCGTCGGAGCAAGTTTGAATGCGGTCAAACTTCCCCTTAGTGATCTGCACTTTACCCATAGCACACCTCGTTGCTAATGCTTTACACATCAAGACCGGGGGGAAAGTCTCCGCCCCGGATGCCAATCTTTTTGGCCTAATTTCAAACGAAAATCCCTAATAAACATACTTTACATCGCCTTTCCTGACAAGTCAAATCGAAGCAAGGGGTAGGGGTATCAGGAGTCAGGTATTAGGTGTCAGGTATTAGGTAAAAACGACTAGCTAGAATAGGCTCCTACCATCGTAAATCGTAAATCGTAAATCGTAAATCGTAAATCGTAAATCGTAAATCGTAAATCCCCTTCATCGGCTGAACTTGATCGAGTAGTTGGCGGGTTGCAAAGTTTTGGGTGCGTAGGGTGCGACGACCACGACCGCCTGCTGATAGGGGAAAGTCTGCCGAGCGCTATTTAGTCCGTCCAGGGTCATCTCCTGAATACAGGACTGACCGTTATCGGCTTTTGAAAGGTTGGGTACGCTGGTAGCCCCGCAAGGGCCATCCCGGCGTATCACCTGCACCCAAAAATGCTGGGGTAGCAACACGTTAGAGCGTACAAAGCCGGAGGCTTCCCAGCCATTCTCGCCGCTCTCGACGTCATCTTTCCAGCCGATTTCGGGTATTTCAAAATCATCTACCAAAACCCCCTGACGGCTGTAGCCCTCGTCGGTCAGATATTCGATCCGCAGCTTGATCTTGCGGCCTGCGTATGGCGATAGGTCAAACGAGTCTTGCACCCAGACCGAACGTACCTCCTCGGTATCGCTGAGATCAAGCGCATCCGGGCCGCTTTGCCCGGTCAGGCCAGAGCCATAGCTTTTGCCGGTCGGGTCTTTATCGGTGGTATATTTACGGCCCGGTATAATTTGCCAGCTTTTGCCTTCGTCGGTCGAAGCTTCGACATAGGCCCAATCGAAACTTGGCTCAATATCGAACCAGGTCCACATCTTGAAAGTAGCTTTACTGACCCCGGTCAGATCGACACTGCGAGTAAGGGTCGTATTGGAGTCGTCGCCCCGGTTGCTCCACCAGGCTTGCTGCCCGCTATGCGGCCCTGGCCCGGCCAACTTGACCGAGGTTACGCCATTAAAATCGAGCGTAAAACCGTTCGGCCCACCCGTCACTGTGTAATAGCTGGCCCCAAACTGATTGAGCGTTTCAGTTTTGGTCTCCTGCGGTTTTAAGGTGGTCAGGGTTTCGACCTTTGAACGGATCGTCTGGTAGTTATAATTGGGGTCGGCGGTGCGCTGATTAAGATAGTTGGCGACCACGAATTGCTTAAAGACGCTTTCGGTACTCTGGCCCGGTTGCCCGTTAAAATAGAGCGCGTGATCGACCGCATTGAAGCCGGTCAGCCCCTTGCGGTTGAGCGAAATGCCGCGCACCACATCGAAGCTGTAGCGATCTTTTAAGAAAGAGAGCCAGCTATAGCCACCACCATAATAGCGCAGCGTGCCGCAACTGCTACAGGCCCAATTGTTGAGTTGAGTGCCGGGCCGGGTCATAAAGCTTACTTCGTAACCGCCCGAATCAAAGCCGTTAAGCACTTGCGATAATACACTACTGCCTTCGTTGAGCCACAAATCCTGATTGGGTAGCGAGTTGAAAGCAATCATGTGCTGGAATTCGTGGGCCAACGTTCCGAGATACGAGTCGGAGTTGCCCGGCCCTGACCCGATATAAAACATCTCGCGTTCGTTGCTATTCGGGTTGATCGATTGGAGCAGAATATCATCGGAGCTAAAATAGCCGGAAGCCAGTTTGAGCGGTGTATTAAGGATCACCAGATGGGGGTCGTTGTCTACCCCCGGCGACCATTCTTCGCCAAAATATTGCCGGGTGGTGGTATAGACTTTGTCCTCGAACTGCTGGGCGAGACGGGCGAGGGCGGCGCGGTCTTGATTACTCTGGACATCCAAAAACATGTAAACGTGGGGGGTAAGCCCGACCAACCGGGCCTTGATCTTGTAGGGCTTTTTTAGTTCCAGGTCAAAAACGGTAAAAGTATCGATGTCGTCCAACTTGTAAACTGGCTTGGTTTTGGTCGTGCGGGGGGCTTCGGCAGGGCCACCTTTAAGCCGGACATAGACCGCGTAAGGGTCGCGTCCGGGAGCAGTATTGCTTTTGACCGTAAATTCGGTCAGGTAAGCGCCCGGTGGAGCGGGTTCCGCTCCAGCCTGACCGAGCGCAACCGACGATCTTTCGCCTAGCCCGACCGAGACAAGCAAAAAGACTAACCCAACAAAAATCCCTGTTCCGAACCGCCCAGGCATGCTTTCCCCTTCCGATTTACGACAACTTTATCAAGAGCTTGATTTTAGCCCGTTTTGTTTTAGATGGCAAGCCTGCTCACTTTGGTAGGGGCGGGTCAGTTTCAGTTTCAAACATCGAAATTTGGGGATGCTTTGTGTCTTCGGTGGGTAAAGCCTTTTTGCGGCGGCGTTTGGTTTCCTCCAACAAGGGCTTGATCGAAGGCTCGGCAGGCAGGTTTTCGGGCATTGTACCGCCGATCCGCTCAATCGCCTGCCGGACTTCTTTTCCAACCTGGCGATGGGTCTCGATAGCTTTGGTCTGACCGATGATCCCTTCCTGGCGCAGCTTGTCCCTGGTCTGAGTAACCCTAAAAAGATTAGCCGCCAATTCCGAAGACCCGATCCGGTCAAGTAAGTCTTCTTTGATGGGAATACCCTTATGAGCCTTCAGTTCTTCGACCCCCCGCCCATCGTAAAGCCCCTCGTATCCGGCGTTCTGAAACTTGCCAAAGCTTTGTGGCAATACACCGGCCCCGCTTGCGGCTGCCGCCAGGTCTTTGTTATCCTCGGAGATTTGCTCCCGGAGTTGGAGGCGGCGCTCCTGTTCCTCCCTAAGTTGTTGGATTTCAAACTCACGGGCCGAAATCGCAAAATAAGCCTGGGCTGCCGCTATTTCGGGTTTTATCGGGTCGCCATTCTGGGCTATCATATAGCAGGCAAACCGGCTCAAAACATAATCCTTAACGCTGCGTTGTGCGCCAGAACCTAGCTTGACCATTTTCGTGACAGCACGAAAATGGTCTGGGACATTTTGACCGACTTGTTCAATCGCAGTCATGGCCCGTTTGATCGCCAGGGCAAAGTTTTCCCAGCGCACATAGCCCAAAAGCGGCCCCAAATCACGGGCGCTCCAATATTCCGCGTCGTAGGGACTGGCTTGCTTAATTGACTCAAAATTGGGCGATTGTGGCATTCCCTCGCCAGTACTCATGGTTTTCTCCCTGGGCTAGATTAAACGGCGGCCCTTCAAAGCATTAGAAAGGGTCACTTCGTCAGCATATTCGAGGTCGCCCCCAACCGGCAACCCGGTCGCCAGGGTCGAGACCGTCATGCCCTGCGGTACAAGCAACCGATGAATATAAGCGGCGGTCGCCCGGCCTTCGACGTTTGGGTTCATCGCCAGAATTATCTCGCGAATATCGTTGAGTTTGACCCGGTCGATCAGTTCGCGGATACGTAGATCGTCGGCCATCACCCCGTTGATTGGGTCGATATGACCGTGCAGCACGTGATAAAGACCGTTGAAATCGTGGGTTTTTTCGAGCGCGACGACATCCAGCGGTTCCTCCACCACGCACAACAAGGAACGGTCGCGGTCTTTGCTAGAGCAAACCGGGCAGGGGTCGAGTTCGGTCAGATTATAACATTCCGAACAGTAAATTATTTTCTCTTTTACATCTATAATGGCCTGGGCCAAACTCTCGGCGGCATCTTTGGAGCCGCGTAGAATATAAAAGGCCAGGCGTGAAGCCGTCTTTGGCCCAATAGTCGGCAATTTATTCAGTTCATCGATCAGCCGGGAAACTGGTTCGGCTGTTACTTTCATTTTGTTATTTCTCCAAAAGCCCAAAAGCTTGCTAAAATAGTTCAAATCTCAAAGAGCAACTTGCTCTATTATAAGTATCGCTCTTTTCTAATTTTGGCGTGACGCTAAACTAAATAGATGGTTGCTAAATTCAAAAGCGGGCGCAGATTAATTATACCAGCCCTCTGAGCAGAATCAAAACCAGTCTGGCATAAAATCGAGGGTGATTACAAAAGAGACTCCCGCAGAATGTTTTCTACAAGAGCCTCTTTTAGCTTCAAAACACAGTTAGCTGGCACTTAGCCCGACTTAGACTTCGGCCTCGTCGTCCTCAATCTCGCCGAGGTCTTCCTCCTCATCACCGACTCCACTACCCAGGGCGATAGCGCGGAGCAGGGCATCGACCCCAGATGGGCCACGCTCGTCTTCCTCCTCTTCATCGTCCAGGTCGGCAGCAGCCCCGGCCAGCACCACATTGCCGTTGGTAGTCATACCCTGCGGCAGGTGCATCATGATCTCAGGCACCAACTCCGGCATCTCGTCGATCTCTTCCTCAAGTTCGAGCAAATGAGCCAGTTGCTCGGCATTGTCGGGGTCGATGTCGAGCAATTCCGACAAAGGCACTTTGCTCTTCTTCTTGGTACGGTGATCGACACCACTACCCGCCGGGATCAACTTACCGATAATCACGTTCTCTTTGAGACCGTGCAACCGATCAATCGAACCCTGGATGGCAGCCTCGGTCAGCACGCGGGTCGTTTCCTGGAAGCTGGCTGCCGAGAGGAAGCTATCAACTTTCAGAGCGGCCTTTGTAACCCCCAACAAAACGGTCTGAGCGGTCGCTGGTTCACCACCTTCGGCCAGTACCCGGCTATTGATCTCCTCGTACTGGAAGCGATCCACCAACTCACCTTGCAAGAGGTCGGTATCACCCTGAGTTTCGATTTGCACCTTGCGAAGCATCTGGCGAACGGTAATCTCCATATGCTTCTCGTTGGTGTTCACGCCCTGAGAGCGGTAAACCCGTTGCACTTCGTCGATAAGATAACGCTGCACCGCCTCAGTACCCAAGATGTGCAGAATTTCCTGGGGGTTGCTCGACCCAACCGTCAGAGCTTCACCGGCCCGAACCTGCTGGCCCGGTGTTACTCGCAATTCTGAGGCGTGAGGTACATCGTACTCGCGTTCTTCGCGCTCCTCGTGCCGGATAATCAACTGGGTACCGTTGATCGAAATCCGTCCGTTGAGCCGAGCCGCTACCACATCATCGTTGTCGGTCGTATTGGCGCGGGCCAGGGGGAAATTCTCCTGCACCTCGTCGCCTTCCCGTACCAACACCTCGTAGCTGGCCGGAATGTCGTACTGATCGGTGTAATATTCCAGCGAAACGACCTTCAACTTGCGAATGTCGCCATCCTGGTAAATTTCGACCGAACCGTCAATCTCACTCAAAATCGCCTGAGCTTTTGGCACGCGGGCCTCGAACAACTCTTCCACACGGGGCAAACCACTGGTGATGTCGCTACCGGCGACACCCCCGGTATGGAAGGTACGCATGGTAAGCTGAGTACCCGGTTCGCCGATGGACTGAGCAGCAATGATACCGACCGCCTCGCCGATCTCGACCAGTTTGCCGTTCGCCAGGTTACGCCCGTAGCAATAGCGGCACACCCCGTACTGGGCCATACAAGCCAGGGGCGACCGCACGTAAATCTGCTTGATCCCGGCCTCAACCACTGCTTTAGAACGAACTTCGTCCAGTTCGTCATTGCGGTCACACAACAACTCGCCAGTTTGCGGATCGGTGATCGGAGCGGCTGCGATCCGGCCCAAAATACGCCGCTCGAAAGCCTCGGTAATCCGTCCGCCTTCGCTGGCATCACTTTCGGCCAGAATGATACCCTGCTCGGTTTCGCAGTCCTCGGTCATGATAATCACGTCCTGGGCTACATCCACCAAACGGCGAGTTAGATAACCACTATCTGCGGTACGCAGAGCGGTATCGGCCAACCCTTTACGTGCGCCGTGCGTCGAAATAAAGTACTCCTGCACGGTCAGCCCTTCCCGGAAGTTCGAGCGAATCGGCAGTTCGATAACCCGCCCGGACGGGTCGGCCATCAAACCACGCATACCGCTCATCTGGCTGATTTGCTTGATATTACCTTTCGCGCCAGAAGTGGTCATCATCGCCAGTGAACCAAAGACATTCAGGCTGTTTTTCACCTCGTCCGAAACCAGGTTACGGGTTTCTTCCCAGGTCTCAATCGTTTGGCGATAGCGCTCGGCCTCGGTCAAAAGACCGCGCTTGTATTGCCGTTCGATTTGCAAAACTTTCTTGTCGGCTTCTTCCAAAAGCTCGTACTTCTTGGCTGGAATTTCCACGTCGGTCACACCGATGCTAATCCCACCTTTGGTCGAATACTTAAAGCCCAGCCGTTTGAGACGGTCGGCTACCACTGCTGTCGCCGCCGAACCGTACAGCCGATAACATTCGGCCATAATCTCGCTCAACCGACCCGACCCGACCCAGCTATTCTGCTCCCGCACATAATAGGAAGCCAAGACCTTTGGCAATTGCTCAAGGAACAAAATACGCCCGACCGTTGTGTCAAAGACCCGTGGGTTGATGACCGGATAAGGTTCCGGCAAGCCCTTCTTAGCGGCAGCCTCGTTATCCTTGCGCTGACGGTCGGCGACCGCTTCGTGCAGGTGTTCAGGAACCAGAACTTTGATCAGAGCCTGGATATGCAAAGCTCGCTCGGAACTGGTCGGAGCCATGATCTGGCTGGTTTCGTAGGCCAGCAGAGCCTCCTCGAACGACGAGAACATCTTGCCTTCCCCGGCAGCATCAGGCCGAGCGATGGTCAGATAGTAGCAACCCAAAATAATATCCTGGGTTGGCGTAATAACTGGCTCACCATTGGACGGACGGAGCAGGTTGTAGACCGAAAGCATCCGCTCACGGGCTTCTTCCTGAGCCTTGCGCGAAAGTGGGACGTGAACCGCCATCTGGTCGCCGTCAAAGTCGGCGTTATAAGCCTTACAGACCAAAGGATGCAACTGGATCGCACTACCTTCGATCAGGACGGCCTCGAAAGCCTGGATACCCAACCGGTGCAAAGTCGGAGCGCGGTTTAACAGTACCAGGTAATCCTTGATAACCTCTTCCAGCACATCCCAGACTTCCGGCTTGACCCGCTCGACGATCCGCTTGGCACTCTTGATATTATGGGCATAGCCCTTTTCGACCAACCGGCGCATTACGAACGGCTTGAAGAGTTCGAGAGCCATCTTCTTGGGCAGACCGCACTGGTGCAAACGCAGTTCCGGCCCGACCACGATTACCGAACGGCCCGAATAATCGACCCGCTTACCCAGCAAGTTCTGGCGGAAACGGCCTTGCTTACCCTTAAGCATATCGCTCAAGCTTTTCAGCTTGTGCTTGCCACTGCCGGAAACGACCCGACCACGCCGCCCGTTGTCGATCAAAGCATCCACCGCCTCTTGAAGCATGCGCTTCTCGTTGCGGATAATGATTTCGGGTGCGCCCAGTTCTTTCAAGCGCTGCAAACGGTTGTTGCGGTTAATCACCCGGCGGTACAAGTCGTTCAAGTCGCTGGTAGCGAAACGACCGCCATCCAACTGCACCATTGGGCGCAAATCGGGAGGGATTACCGGCAAAATGGTAAAGATCATCCACTCCGGGCGGTTGCCACTCTTGCGGAAGGCTTCCACTACACGCAAGCGCTTGGTAGCTTTCTTGCGCCGTTGCCCACTAAGAGTCTGGATTTCCATGCGAAGATCACTCGCCATTTTGTCCATATCCATCTCGCGGACGATGCTGTAGACTGCTTCGGCCCCCATTCCGGCCTTAAAGACCGACCCAAAATGTTCGCGCAATTCGCGATACTTGTTTTCAGCCAAAAGCTGGAGCCGTTCGATGTTTTCCAGTTCGTCGATCCTGTTCTCAACCTCGGCCCGAATCTTGGCAACTTCGGCATTCATCCCGCCCAGAATTTGCTCAACCTCTTGCTGGTAAACGTAAGCCCTTTGATCGGCTTCGCCTTCCGCCAACATCTGAGTATCCGACTGGAGCGTTCTGATTTCGTGTTCGATTTTTTCGCGCTCCTGACCGATAATCTCATCCAGTTCGCTCAGACGGTCGCCGTTAATCATCTGGCTTTCACGGGCGACAATATAAGTGCGGAAGGCCATTTCTTCCGGAGCAGCCTGGTTTAAAAGAGCCTTGACCCGTCCGCGTACATCGGCAGACTCGGCTTCCAACGCGGCCAGGCGCTCCTGCAACTCGGTTTCCAGATTGGTCTTGCGGCTGGCAGCCCCGGTACTAAGGTTGCTGGCTTCACTCTGCTGATTAGCTTTCTTAGAGGTTACGTGACTATTCGCACCCTCTTCGATCTGCTTGATCCGCTCGTCGCCATCCTTGCGAAGTTCCTCGATTTTAGCCTTAACCGCTTCCTGGTCAACCTCGGTTACGACGTAATTGGCAAAATAAAGGACCCGTTCCAGGTTGCGGGGCGAAATATCGAGCAACAGCCCCAACCGGCTTGGCGTTCCCTTGACATACCAGATATGGCTAACCGGGGCCGCCAATTGGATATGGCCCATCCGTTCGCGCCGTACCTTCGAGCGAGCAACTTCCACCCCGCATTTGTCGCAAATTACGCCCTTATAGCGTACCCGCTTGTATTTACCGCAATAACATTCCCAGTCTTTGGTTGGGCCAAAAATCTTCTCACAGAACAACCCATCCCGCTCCGGGCGAAGGGTACGGTAGTTGATCGTTTCCGGCTTGGTAACTTCGCCGTGCGACCAGGAACGAATCTGCTCCGGCGAAGCCAAGCTGATCCGAATTGCGTTAAAATTATTTACCTCAAGCATCTATTATTATCCCCCGTTTAGCTAAACTTTTGATTGAGGGTGGCCCCCGTCCGAACTCCGACGGCCCTGTCGCCGTTCGCAGGGGCCGCTACATTATGACACCCTTAAATTAGATTGATAATTGCTACTTCTGACACCAAATAATTCGACCCCTATAATTCGTCAGGATTTATTCCCAGCCGCCGCAGTTTTTCGGCTAATCGTTCGGCCCGTTGTAATGAAATCTCTTTTTGCTCCCGTTCAATTTTGGCCTGTTGCTCAAGCACTTCGGCCCGTTGCCGTTCCATTTCAAGCTCCTGAAGGGCCGCCGCTTTCTGATCAAGTTCGATTTGAGCTTGTTGCTGGTACTGGCGCTCATTTGCCCGTACTTCGAGATAGGTTTGAATCCGCTCACCGTTCGGGTAATACAGGTATAGCTCTTTGCCGTTTAATTCAAACCGTACACCTAAACGCGGGCTAACCCACCCCTCTATCTTCTTGACCGCTTGCAAAAGGCCTTCTTTACGAAGCCAGATTTTCAAACTACCCCTATTAGGGTCGTAAAGGTAGTATTCTTCGACACCGTAAGTATCGTAAAAAACCAGTTTGTTTGCCAACTCCCCCGCTCGATTGGAGGGAGAGCGCACTTCAAAAACTACCTGCGGCGCAATATTGCCCTCGTTCCACTGCCAGTAAGAACGTCGGTCGCCTTTAGGCCGACCAAAAACCACCATCGCATCGGGAACGGTTACAATGTCGGGCCGTCCTTGCACTGGATACCAAAAGAGATCGCTGGCTACAAAGACATCTGGAATGTCAGCAAACAAATCATCTAGGCCGTTCTTGATGTAAAAGATAGAATCAATTTGTTTAGTATTCTGGCCTAACGGTTCTCCATCGCTTTCAGGGTAAAAGATGCCGTTTTCGGTATTCAGTTCTTGCAGTAGCTGAGTCATTCTAGCTCCTGTGACACTTCCTTAGACTATAATTCGTCAGGATTTACTCCGAGCAATCGTAGCTTTTCGGCTAATCGGTCAGCCCTGCGCTGTTCGGCTTCCAGCATCCGATCTTTGGCTTGGGTCTCAATTAGCCGCAACCGCCCCTCACGGTCATAGAGGCGTAGAAACTTACCGTCTACTGCCAGCCAGCTATCAAGCTGTTCACTCCACAGCCAACCGTCTCCATTTGGCAAAACTGACTGATATTGACCCGTTTCAACGCCTCGCCAACCACCCAATTCGGGTTTTTCTTGCCACTTTCCCTGCCAGGTCTCAAATTGCCTGGGAGCAAAAACAAAGTGTTCAGTCGGGTTAAGTCCTTTCTTATAATTCGCAACACCTTTGAGTTGACAACTCGTTGATGGGCTAACTATTTCAAAAGTTACGGCAGGAACTGGCCCATGAATGCCAATATAATAACTGCTAATGCCCTGTTCCATTAACTTATTTAGATCAACACCTTTAATTATCGAAATATCAGGGCTACTACCCAAGTCATATTTCTCTCCGTCTTCCTCATCAACTTCACAAATCCTAACACCACATAATATTGCTACTGCCTGATCTACAAAAAGGTATTCTAGCAAGCTTAACAAATTTTGCAGTGCTACTTGGTGAGGAATAGTTTGGTTAAATTCTTCCTCGGCTGGGTCATGATAGTCATAATAGCGTTCTATGCGGTTTGCTTTGAGAGTCATAGCACACCTATTAGGTTAAAGGGCTTATCCAGGATAAACGGAAATATTTATCCCGTTCATCCTGAACATCCCTGTTAAAGACTACGCATCTTCACCATGATTTTCGAAGCCGGACAGATTGATGCCGTCCAGTTCGCTCAGGTAATCGCCGCCGGTATCCTCGCCAAACTCTATCGGCGCTTCTTCCTCGTTGAGGACTTCGATATTCAGGCCCAGGCTTTGAAGTTCCTTGACCAACACCTTAAACGACTCCGGCACGCCAGCTTCGTTGATGTTCTCGCCCTTGACAATCGCTTCGTAAGTCTTGACCCGGCCTATCACGTCGTCGGATTTGACCGTAATCATTTCCTGGAGGATGTGAGCCGCGCCATAGGCTTCCAACGCCCAGACTTCCATCTCGCCGAAACGCTGTCCACCGAACTGGGCTTTACCGCCGAGGGGTTGTTGCGTCACCAACGAGTACGGCCCGGTCGAGCGAGCGTGAATCTTGTCTTCCACAAGGTGAGCCAGCTTTAAGAAGTAGATCACCCCAACCATTACAGGTTGATCGAATTGCTCTCCGGTACGCCCATCGAACAATTGAATCTTACCATCAGAAGGTAGCCCGGCCCGTTCCAGCATGGCGTGAATTTCGTCTTCGTGCGCTCCGTCAAAGACTGGCGTAGCAATCTTGATCCCCAGGCGCATGGCGGCCCAACCCAGGTGGGTTTCGAGCAACTGGCCCAGGTTCATACGCGACGGCACCCCAATCGGGTTTAAGACGATCTGGATCGGTCGTCCGTCCGGCAAATAAGGCATATCCTCAAGCGGTAACACCCGACTGATAACACCCTTGTTGCCGTGCCGACCGGCCATCTTGTCACCGGCACTGATCTTGCGCTTTTGGGCCAGCAACACCCGTACCATCTGGTTGACCCCGGCAGGTAGCTCGTCGTTGTTATCTCGGCTGAAGATTTTTACATCAATCACCTTGCCGCGCACACCGTTCGGAACCCGCAGACTGGTATCCTTGACCTCGCGGGCCTTCTCACCAAAGATCGCCCGCAAAAGCCGTTCTTCGGCGGTTAGCTCGGTCTCGCCTTTCGGAGTGATCTTGCCGACCAGAATGTCGTTTGGCTGCACTTCGGCTCCGACGTAGATGATGCCGCGCTCGTCCAGATCGCGCAAGCTTTCCTCACCAACGTTCGGAATATCGCGGGTAATTTCTTCCGGCCCTAACTTGGTGTCGCGGGCTTCGGTTTCGTACTTCTCGATGTGAATACTGGTAAAGATGTCCTCGCGAACCAGTTCTTCACTGACCAAAATCGCATCCTCGAAGTTACCACCCTCCCAGGGCATAAAGGCCACCAGGATGTTCTGGCCCAGCGCCAATTCGCCATCTTCGGTCGAACTGTTGTCAGCGATAGACTGACCTTCGCTGATGCGGTCGCCCTTCGTAATCGAAGGCCGCTGGTTGATGCAGGTATCCTGGTTCGAGCGGATAAACTTCTGGAGCATGTGAACATGCTCGATCCCACTATCGTCGGTAATCACGATCTTGGTAGCAGTCACTTCGGAGGCGATGCCGGTCGCAGTCGAAAGCAGCACCCGACCACTATCACGGGCCGCCTGCCATTCCACACCCGTACCGACTACTGGCGATTGCGGACGCAAAAGCGGAACCGCCTGACGTTGCATGTTCGCACCCATCAAGGCCCGGTTAGCATCATCGTGTTCGAGGAACGGGATCAAAGCGGTTGCCACGCTCACCACTTGCTTGGGCGACACGTCGGCATAATCGATCATATCGGGCGACTCGGCCACGAACTTATCTTTGAAGCGGCTGGGGACGCGCTCTTCGACAAAATGACCCTGCTCGTCGAGTTTCACGTTTGCTTCGGCGATGCGGTACTCTTCCTCACGGTCGGCGCTCAGATAGTCAATTACGTTGGATACGACCGGGCGAATTCGGATCGTCTTGAGCGATAGGGCCGCAATCTTAGCCGCTAGTTGGCTGTCAAGCTGGACTCCTTCTTCGGCGACAATCTCCCCGGTGGCCGGGTCAGAAATCGTCTCGCGTAGGATTTTGCCTTCCAACTGATCGGCGGTATTCTCGACCCGATGCAGTACCTTGCGGTAAGGAGTCTCGATAAAGCCGTACTGGTTGATCCGGGCATAGGTCGCCAGGTTGCCGATCAGACCGATGTTGGGGCCTTCCGGCGTTTCAATCGGGCAAATCCGACCATAGTGGGAATGGTGAACGTCGCGAACATCGAACCCGGCCCGGTCGCGGTTCAAACCGCCGGGGCCGAGGGCCGACAGACGGCGCTTGTGGGTCAGTTCAGCCAGTGGGTTGTTCTGATCCATAAACTGCGACAACTGGCTACCACCAAAGAACTCGCGCATCGCGGCCACGACAGGCCGAATATTCACCAGTGCGTTGGGCGTAGCGGTGTTCGGGTCGGTGATGCTCATGCGCTCTTTGATAACGCGCTCCATCCGCAATAGGCCGACCCGCAACTGGTTCTGGATCAACTCGCCAACTGCTCGGATACGCCGGTTGCCCAAATGGTCAATATCGTCGGCGTGGTTCTCACCGTTGTTTAACCTGACCAGCATCCCGACAATCGCCATCACATCCTGGCGCGTCAGGTGGCGCACTTCGGGAGCGGGCTCCAGCTTCAAACGCTTGTTTAGCTTGTAACGACCGACGCGAGCCAGATCATAGCGGCGCGGGTTGAACAAAAGTGAGAAGAGCAAAGAACGCGCATTTTCCAAAGTCGGTGGGTCGCCCGGACGTAGGCGCTTGTAAAGCTCGATCAGAGCTTCTTCGCCGTTCTTGGTCGGGTCTTTATCAATGGTCTGCTGGATCGTCAAATTATTCGAGGCCCGCTCGGCGGCAGAGTTCGGCACATAAGCACTCTGGTTTACCTGAGCAAATAACTCGACCAATTCTTCATCCGAACCGACCTGCGACGGCTTCATGCCTTCGTCGGACAGGACTGCCAGGACTGCCCGCAACAAGACCGTCACCGGGATTTTGCGCTTGCGGTCAACCTTAACGCTCATCACGTTTTTATTGGAAGTTTCAAATTCCAGCCAGGCTCCCCGGTTCGGGATCAACTTGGCCCCAAAATAGGCCCGACCACTGACCGGGTCTACTTCTTCAATAAAGTAGATGCCGGGGCTTCGCACGAGTTGGGAAACTACTACCCGTTCGGCTCCGTTGATAACAAACGTCCCGTTCTCGCTCATGATCGGGAAGTCACCCATAAAGATTTCACTCTCGTTGACTTCGCCGGTTTCCTTGATAACCAGGCGCACATTCACCCGCAAGGGAGCCGAATAGGTCGCATCTCGGTCGCGGCATTCTGCGTCGGTATAACGAGGCTTATCAAAATGGTAATCCAGAAAGTGCAGTTCCATGCTCTTGCCGGTGAAATCGCTGATCGGCGAAATTTCATCAAAAAGCTCACGCAACCCTTCCCGCTTGAACCATTCAAAGCTATCGATCTGGGTCTGGATCAACTTGGGCATTTCCAGAACGGTCGGTATACGAGAAAACCAGTGGCGGGGTGGGCGTTTGAGTATCCGATCAAGGTCTTCACCGGCACGCGGGGTTGAAAGGGAGAGATCATCAAGAGCAGCAATAGACATAGCTTAATACTCCTTTTATTACATTGACCGACTCGTAAGAATAGCCGCTAACAATGCAATAAGCACATACCTATCCCAGCTGTCAAAAGGGACTTTTGAAACTTATTCAGGCCACGTTTATCTCCACAGTGAGAATTAGTTTCAAGTTTCCTCTTCAGGATTGGGTTCAGTAGTGCTTTCCTCTTTCCAGGACAATATTTAACTTTTGGTAGGTTGGAATTATACAGAATTGGGCAGGGGAAGTCAAGGGGGAACTAGCATGGAAATCGCTCCATACTTAAACTCTAATCTTTTCTTAAGCTTTTTGTCAAATCAGTTATCCACCACTTATTAACGTTGTTATCCACACAAATTATACCACTAATGTCAATATCCAGAGGCCATATTCTAGCTCTTTAATAAAAATCTTTCCACATTGGCTTACACACAATCCGCTCCCAAATAGCCCACGAAAAGTTTTCTTGAAGATTTATGGCAGTTACTTAATACTTTGCTAATACCTTTTCACACTTCCTAAACCGCTTTATCACATTTAAGAGTTACACTTGATCTGTAACAACTAAACAGCTTGGAACCGCCCTTTCTGTTTGCAAACCAGAACGGACAACCAGACTGAGAGAAGTATGAAAGGAAGATTTATGTTGAATAACAACAATAATGATAAAGATTTACCAGTTAACGAGGATTATTACGCCGGGCAGATAAATCCGGCTCAAAATGAGGCTGCTGCTAATCCTGCACCTAATGAACTGCCTGCCGAAGAATATCCAAACGCCCAGCCACAAGCTGAATTGGTTGGGGTTGCTACTAATAATTATCCTTCGGCTTATCAACGCCCGGCCTGGCAATCGTCTTACCCGACCCAATCTTATTACCAACAAGCCCATCCCGGTTATGGAGTCGCCGATGGCGGTGGGCAGGTCGCGCCTCCGCTGCCACTCAGTCAGCCTAACCTGGCTGGCACACCCAGGAAAAACCGGGGCGGACGCTGGGCCATATTCGGTGGAATAGCCCTGATCGTTTTGATGGCCGGTCTGAGCGCTTTTCTGCTTTTTGGCAACACTAATAATAGTACAACCCTAACCGTCCCGGCTTCTAATTCGACGGCTTTGGTGGTCTCGACCACCACGACCGCGCCAACCGCCAGCACCACCGCTCCGGTCAGCGCGGTCAGTAGCGCTTTGACTGTACGGCAGGTGGCGGAGAAAATACGTCCGGCGGTGGTGCAAATCACCAGCCAGCAAAATGCCAATCTTGATACCACCAATCCTTTCGCCGGGTCGGGCAATAGCGGGAACGGTCAGGCTGTCCCTCAACAAACTGGGATTGGTTCTGGTGTGATCTACGATAAGGCTGGTTACATTCTGACCAACTTCCATGTCATCGACGGAGCCGACTCTTTGCTGGTGACATTGCCCGACGGTCGGACTTTCGACGCTAAGGTGGTCGGTTCCGATCAGCAGACCGACCTGGCAGTCGTCAAGGTTGAGCCAAATGGGGCCGATTTGCCGATAGCCGAACTGGGCGACTCGGCGGCACTACACGTCGGCGACGGCGTAGTAGCTATCGGGAACGCGCTGGCCTTGCCGGGCGGCCCGACCGTGACAAGTGGGGTCGTCAGCGCCCTTGACCGCAGCGTAACCGAGCCAGGCTCTTCGACCACGACGGGCGCAACCAGTGCCGGGCCACAGCTTTACGGCCTCGTCCAGACCGATGCCGCGATCAATCCGGGTAACAGCGGTGGCGCATTGGTCGATATGCAAGGCCGGGTAATCGGGATCAATACGCTGGTAGCAGGACAGGCCGAACCGGGTATCCAGGCTCAGGGGATTGGCTTCGCTATCTCGATCAATCAGGCCAAGGACATCAGTGGGCAATTGGTCGCTGGTGGCAAAGTCAGCCATCCTTTCCTGGGTATCTCCTACCAACCGCTTACCCCGGCCCTGGCAAACCAGTTCAAGCTGAACAGCGATCAAAAGACGGGTGTAGTGCTGGGTCAGGTGCAGGCAGGCTCTCCGGCGGCCCAGGCGGGTCTCAAACGGGGCGATGTTATCATCTCGATTGATGGCAAAAAACTAACCACCGAGTCTTCGCTAGGCCAGATCATCAACACGCACAAGCCGGGCGACAAAGTCAAGTTGGAGGTCATCACCCCCCAAACCAGCGGCAACGCCCAGTCCCGCACGGTCGAAGTTACTCTCGCTCAGCGCACTACGAATTAAGTTCAGGTCGTCGCTGACCTAATCCGAAAACTTGCGAAATAACAAAAATCCCGCGTTAGTGCGGGATTTTTATTTTCTGAATAATGGCGGGTGATCGGGGTGAGAGGATTCGAACCTCCGACTTCTTGCTCCCAAAGCAAGCGCACTACCGGGCTGTGCTACACCCCGACATAAAACATAGGGCTGTTGTCTTATGACCCCTGGATTATACCACAGCTACCTCTTGTTTCCAAGTTACCAGCAGACCCATATTATTTGCCTGCGCCATAATAAAATTATAGCACAGCTATTATTTGGCTTGGCAGAGTGTCGTCGATAATTGGGTACTTGGACTGAACATTGATAGGGGTTCTTAGAGTAATTACTGGATAGCATGTCTCGCGTCGCGTTTGTCCCTAAAGTTAAATTGACTGATATTGCTAGGCAATGTCGATTGCTCTTCTGGCTCATCGTTATCTTCTGCTACATATTCAACGTTACTAGCTATAATTAATTGATTGAATTCTTCCTGAGTAGCATAAACATCCAATAAACGTTTTACAAAATGCGGATGCAATCCCAAATCCAATCCTAACTTTTGATAATTGATTGGATTTCCATAAATTACCTCAGTCAACCGTCGCAATGCACGTGGTTTTTCTAAGGCAATAAAAACTGGCTCGTTTTTTCGCCATTTCTCGCCATTTATCTGAGAGAATAGATAAGTAGTTTGCCTGGGAGTAATAATGTTTAAATCTCGCGCTCGCACTATCAAAGCCTGAATGGAAACTCCCCATTTTAGCTTGAGCTTTGCAAGGTTAGTAAGAGTTACAGGCTTTGTAATCTGCTGACGTATTGCGGCTTCGGGTAGCATAAATTCAGAAGCAAATTCAGTAGCTTCATCTTCAACTGCTTTCGATCTGCCTGTAATACTCTGATGTAATACTAGATGACCAATTTCATGAGCAAGTGAAAATCGTAACCTGTCGCCAGGAACGTTGCCTGCCACAACAATAAAAGCTTTCCTAGCCCTAGCTGTGCCTTTAGTAGCATCTACCATACTAACCCATTGTGAGAAAGCATCACACGAATCGAAACTAACAGGCAAAGCCAGCACAATTACCCCACTTTGCTCAATAAGCTTAGTCAGATTAGGGATAGGAACCTGTTGAGCCAATCCTAATGCGTCACGGGTAAGTTGTGCTGCGTATTGGATAGGATTATCGCTCTGGTTAAACTCCTCGTCGGCTAATTTTGGAAGTTTAAGCACCGACTTAACTCGCACGCGATTAATAAGATTAAGGGTAGCCTCAAATTCAAGCTCACCATAGCGATAAGCTTGGTCGCGATCCGCAGCGTTCATTTTGGCATGGGCGCGAAAAAGTAACGAACCACTTGGAAAATTAGGCGGATCATCACGATGGAAAAAAGCCATAGGAAATCCTAAGTGACTTGCAATTGCTTCCAAATTAGGTTCGCTAGGTTCCGAGCGACCGGCCTCAATGTGGGCTATAGTTGACTGCGTAACCCCAACAGCCTCAGCTAACTGGGCCTGGGTAAGGCGTATTAGCTCACGTGCTTGACGAATGCGGTTCGGGTTAACCATTTGTTTTAGCCTGTCGTATATCTATTAAGTTGAGCGGCTGTCTGAGCCAGTATGAACTTGGTCTGCATAATCTAATTCGACTTCCACGTCTGTAAGTTCTTCCTGAAGTTCCGCACCAACATATTCAACCTCAAGATCGTCAAGGTTGTTCATCAACATTTCGGTCTGATAGATAAATAGTAAATCTTCTTTGCCACCTGTAGCAACGATGTTGTTTTCGACATCTTCGGTCAAATCTTGCTGCCCGATTTGAGACATTGACTGGGCTTTCTTCCCCGATTTAAATGTACCTGCCGCAAGAGGATGCGGAATAGTATAACGCCACTTTTCAACGGTCGGAGAAAGTGGATAAATCAGAGATATACCCTGTAACTCCCCGTGTTGATTTGTTTCCCACAGTATTAACAAGTTATGCAGTACATCAAAATCCCCACCTAGTGTCATTTGCTTTAGAAACCTATCAAAGGTTTTCGTCGTGGGGCGCGGTACTGCACCGCTAGTTGCTTTGCGCGTGCGAAGTATCAACTCACCAACCGTCATTTGCAGGCCGTTGTTGTTCAACTTATTAACTGTCCACGGCAATATGTTCTCAGGCTTCTTAAAAAAAGACCAGACATATGATCTGGTAAGACTGGCATGTAATCCTGGTTCAAAATCATGTCCATCCTTTTCCATATTGTTTTTGGCTTGAATAGTACCCTCTTCGAGAGCCTGAAACAATAGGGGCAAAAACGGTTTGATTAGTGCTAAGGTTGCCTGCATATTAGGCACATCTCGCATTTTTGTCACTTGATACCTCCAAAAAATGAGGGAGTTGTAAAACCTCTGTAATAATATTACACGGCTTTTACAAAAATGTCAAGTAGCTAATAAGTAATTTGCCACTCAGCTTCTCTAGAGCCGCCAATATCCCGATAAGGTCGATCATCTATCCGCCCTTTCCACTATCCAATAGATAGCATGTCGGGTCAGGTTTTCTCTTATGGGAAACATTGTTCTCGGTGGATATATCGCAAACCCTAGTTGCTCCTACGAATATGAAGTAAATTCTAAGAACCAGCCGCTGGGCTTAGATTATAAAACCTGCCCGCTCTCTATGTGCAGAATGAACAAAATCCGGCCCTTATCTTAGGGCTTAACAACCCTTGCGTGCCGCTCCAAATTGGTTAAAATAGCCTTTATGCACAAACAAGCTTTGAATCTGCTAAAAACTTTGTAATGCTATACAAATTGATTAGGTCATTTCTGCCAGTTAGGAGTTCTTTTCAGCCGTTTGGAGTTCTTGTAAATTGAGAACGCCAAAGAGTTTGTATTAACCAGACAATTGTTTGTATAATGTTGGGTAAATTTCCAGTCTCCCATTCGGTCAAAGATACCGCCGAAAATCTAATCCAATTACCTAGTCTGAGCGAGGGCGAAAGAGTGCTGCAAAAGAAAGTTGACAACTCGTTACCTGACGTTTCCGTACCACAAATAACCGAAGTTGCCATCAAACTAGACCGGGTCTCGATGCGCTATCCGGGGCCGACCAAAGGCGAGGCGCTGCTGGCGCTGTCCGACATTTCGCTGGATATTCAGCCGGGCGAATTTATTTCGCTGATCGGGCCGAGCGGATGCGGCAAGACGACTTTGCTGCGGTTGATCGCCGACCTGTTGCAGCCGACCTCCGGCACGCTCAGTGTACGCGGCAAAGCGGCTTCCCAGGCCCGCCAGAACCGCGAGTACGGCTTTGTACCCCAGGCGGCGACCCTCTACGATTGGCGCACCGTCATAAAGAACGTCGAACTGCCGCTTGAGATTATGAGCCTCTCGAAGGCCGAACGGCAAAAGCGGGCCAGCGAATTACTGGCGTTGGTCGGGCTGAGCGAGTTTCACGAAAAATATCCCTGGCAATTGTCGGGCGGAATGCAGCAACGGGTCTCGATTGCCCGCGCCCTCTCGTTTAAGCCCTCGATCTTGTTGATGGACGAACCGTTTGGGGCGCTCGACGAAATGACCCGCGAACGGCTTAACGGCGAACTGCTCAATATCTGGCGCAATACCAAAACCACCATCATCTTTGTGACCCACTCGATCCCGGAGGCAGTCTTTCTCTCGACCCGCGTGGTGGTAATGTCACCTCGACCGGGCCGCATCTCGAAAATTTTACCTATCGACCTGCCCTACCCGCGCGTCTTTGAAACCCGCGAAATGAGCCGCTATTTCGAGCTAATCAGCCAGATACGTGAAAATTTGAGGGAATCCGAGTAATGGCGACGGTCAAAGCTCCCGATACAATCAGCCTTAGCGAAAATCTGCCGGTGGTATCCGCCGGGGCAAACGGCTGGCAACGAGCCTGGAAAGCAGTCTGGCCCCCGGCCCTGATCGTCGCCGTAATATTGGTGGTTTGGCAACTTATCGCAATGTGGCTGACCAGTGGCCTGGAAGAAGGCACTTTCCAGTATCGCCAGCAGCAAAGCATCCTGCCTGCGCCGGTCAAGGTCTTTGCGGCCCTTTTTAACAACCTGGAGGTCTTTTTGGAGGCCGGGCGGGTGACGTTGCTCAACGCCTTTAGCGGCTTTTTGATCGGGGCGGTGGTCGGCTATGGGCTGGCCCTGTTGATGGATCAGGCCCGCTGGGTCGAGCGCAGTTTTTACGTTTACATCGTCGCCTCCCAAATGATCCCGGTGATCGCCCTGGCCCCCATTCTGTACGGCATCATCAAGGATGAAACGATGCTCAAGATTACCGTTTCGGCCTATCTAACCTTCTTCCCGGTGACGGTCAATGTGCTTAAAGGATTGCGGAGCGTCAACCCGACCAGCCTGGAACTTATGTACACCTACGCTGCCAAACGGCGCGAGGTCTATACCAAATTGCGGATACCAGCCTCACTACCCTTTTTGTTTAACGCCCTCAAAATCGCTTCGACTGGCAGCCTGATCGGGGCGATAGTCGCCGAACTGATGGGTGGCAACGAAGGGGTCGGCGTGCTGATCTTGAAATTGCAGTACAACGCCTATGCCGTCAGCGATAAGCTGTGGGCGCTGATTATCGAGATCGCCCTGATCGGGATGCTCTTCTTCCTGGCGGTCAGCTTGCTCGAACGGTTGATAGTACCCTGGCAACCGGAATACAGGAAAAAGTAATGGCAGTCGCAAACCGCACCGAACCGAATCCGACCGACAAAAATAGCTCGCCCGCGCTGCGTTGGGCGCAGACGGTCTTGCCGCCGCTTCTAATAGCCGTAATATTGTTGCTGTTATGGCAATTTGAAATCCTGCACGCCATCCTGAACATCAAGACTTTTCAGCTACCGCTCCCGACCCAAATTATCGATTCGGCGGGTCGGCGCAGTCGGGATTTGTGGATCGGCACCAATTATACCTTGCTGGAAGCCGTCCTGGGTCTGGCGATTGGTTCGGCGGCAGGTTTTTTGATGGCCTTGCTATTCGTCTGGTTCGATTTCGCCCGACGCGGCCTGATGCCAATTGCGATTACCACCAATGCGATGCCGATCATCGCCTTCGTACCGATTATGAGCCGCTGGTTTGGCTTCGATCAGCCGACCCGGATCGCGGTCGTCACGCTCATGACCTTCGCCCCGATGGTGGTCAGCGCCTACAAAGGGCTGACTTCGCTCGATAATAATAGCGCCGATTTGATGCACACCTATGCTGCCAGCCGAATGCAAGTTTTTCTCAAGCTGCGCTTACCCAGCAGCTTGCCTTACATTTTCAATGCCCTGAAAGTCGGCACAACCGCCTCGATGATCGGGGCAGTCGTCGCCGAGTTCTTCAATTCGGCGGGTGGCATCGGCAAACTGATCGCCAACAATATCCAGAGTGGGGATTTTGCCCTGGCCTGGTGCGGCGTAATTATCGTAACCCTGATGGGCCTGGCCCTCTACCTGCTGGTGGGTCTGGCCGAACGCCTGCTCGTTCCCTGGCAAAGTGCCTTTAGAGCGCAAAATAGAGCTTAACTATCAGCGATCAGCTTGTAAACCCGTTTGGCTGATCCGTATGATTTGTAGTTGATATTTTCAAAATCCTGATCGAATAGATCAGGATTAGGTTAGAAGCAGGTAACTATTCAGCCATGTCATTCTGAGCCGCAGCGAAGAATCTAGATTCTTCGCTGCGGCTCAGAATGACAAATTCAAGGCTGGCTGAACAATTATAGAAGCAGTTCGCTAATAGCTGAAAGCTCAAAGCTGACGGCTAATAGTTTAGTATTAGGAGGACAACCGATATGACATCTGGTAAAAAGTTTCGGGCGATAACGCTGGCTATTTTGGCGGCGTTGGTGGCCTTGACCTTAGCGGCTTGCGGCGACCCGACCGCAACGACCGCTCCCGCCGCGACCACTGCGGCGGCCCCTAAACCCACCGTCGCCGGGGCAGCGGCAACTACGGCTGCCGCTACCGGGGCAATGACCAAGGTCAAGCTACAACTCAAGTGGGTCCATCAGGCCCAGTTCGCCGGATACTATGTGGCGGCAGACAAAGGCTATTACAAGGATATGGGCCTGGATGTCGAGATTTTGCCGGGTGGCCCAGACGTAGTACCGAGCCAGAAGGTACTGACCGGTGCGGCGGACATTGGGGTAGACTGGGTTGGCAGTTTGCTGGCGAACCGCGATAAGGGTCAGCCCTTAGTAGACATCGGGCAGTTCTACCAGTCGAGCGGAATGCTTCTAATTGCCAAGAAATCGACCGGCATCAAATCGGTGTCCGATCTCAAAGGCAAGAAGGTCGGCGTATGGAGTGGCGGGAACGAATTTGAGTTTCGGGCCGCCCTCGATAAGTACAAACTGGACAACTCGATTGACAACAACAAAGACATGACGGTTATCAAGCAGGGTTTCGAGATGGACTCGTTCCTGAACGGTCAGCTTGATGCGGCTTCGGCTATGACCTACAACGAGCTTCAAGTCGTGCTGGCTGCCGGGGTCAAACTGGAAGACCTCAATATTATCAACTACCAGACCGAAGGGGTTGGCATGCTTGAGGATCACGTCTTTGTAACCGAGGATACCCTGAAAACCAAAAAGGATACCCTGGCTCGCTTTATGGCTGCCGCTCAAAAAGGCTGGCAGGATGCCGTTAAGGATCAGCCGACTGCGGTCGAATCGACCATGAAACGGGCTGATAAAGCGACTACTACCAAAGAACATCAGACCCGGATGGTTGCCGAAGTCGCCAAGTTGGTGCTGCCGGACGGTCTCACCCCCGAAAAGATCGGCTTTATCGACGATGCGAAATTCAAAACGACCGCCGATATTGCGCTCAAGTTTAACGTCATCAGCAAGGCGGCCCAAAATGCCTACACCAACGACATTATGACCGCGGCAATGGCGATGGTCAAGAAATAGGAGAAAGGCAGAATGCAGAATGCAGAATATAGAATAGAAAATACAAAATGCGAAATATAGGCAGCTATTGCCTGAAAACGTCTAATTTGTATTTCCATTCTGCATTCTCTATTCTGCATTCTGCATTCCCCCTTCTTGACTCACGTTGTTATAATAAGATTTATCCACTTAATTAAACTCAATGGCTGTCCACGCTAAGGAGGCACCCCCTATGGCTGATTTATCGATTAATATCAAAGGGATGAAAGCACCTAACCCGTTCTTCCTCGCCAGCGCCCCACCGGCAACTTATGGCGATCAGATTAAACGCGCTTTTGAAGCGGGTTGGGGCGGAGCCGTCACCAAAACGATTGGGCTTGACCCGATTGTAAATGTTACCAACCGCTTCGGACGGCTGACCCCACGCGGAGCGCGTCTGGGAGCCGCCAACGTGATCGGCTTCGAGAATATCGAACTGATCGCCGACCGCACCGTCGAATCCTGGTTACGTGACATCCGATCTATCAAAGAAGCCTACCCCGACCACGCCGTAGTTGCCAGCATCATGCACAGTGTCGAGGAAAACGGCTGGCGACAACTGGTCGAGTCCGTTCAGGACGCAGGGGCCGACGCGATAGAACTCAACTTTGGCTGTCCGCACGGTATGCCCGAAAAGCACATGGGTAGCGAACAAAGCCAGAACCCCGATCTAGCCGAAATGATTTGCGGCTGGGTCAAAAAATACTCCAAAGTCCCCGTCTTTGCCAAACTTACTCCCAACGTGACTGACATCGGCGTGATCGGGCAAGCTTGCGAAGCGGGCGGCGCAGATGGTATTTCGACCATCAACACCATCTTGAGCATGATCGGGATCGACATCGAAAAGCTTGACCCAATGCCTGACGTAAATGGCGATAGCTGTTACGGCGGTTACAGTGGCACGGCAGTCAAGCCAGTCGCCCTGCGCTGTGTTAGTACGCTCAAAGCCAAAACCAGCCTGCCTATATTTGGCATGGGCGGTATTAACTATTGGGAGGATGCGGTCGAACATTTCCTGGCTGGCGCGAGTGCCGTCCAGGTCTGTACTGCGGTAATGTTGCGGGGCTTCCGCATCATCGACAATCTGACGAAAGGTCTCAACGATTACATGGATCGCAAGGGCTTTAACACGATTGACGAAATGGTCGGGCTGGTCGTCCCGAAGGTCAAGCAGCACAGCGGTTTAGAATTCAAACGGCGCGAGATTGCCTTTATCGATCAGTCCAAGTGTATCTCCTGCGATCTGTGCTATATCGCCTGCAACGACGGGGTGGGGCTGGAAGCAGTTGGCAAATCGGTCGATCTGATCGCAATGGCAACCTCGGCGGCGGACGGCGGCAGCGACACCGGCAAAGAACGCCCAACCTATAACATCATCGCCGAAAAATGCGATGGCTGCTCGCTTTGCATGCACGTCTGCCCGGTCAAGGATTGTATTACACTGGTTCCGAGCGAAGTTTACCGTGTACCCCCAATGTGGCGGTCCGAAGAAGAACGTGCGTTTGCTTGAGAGAGAAAATAGATATTAGATATTAGAAATCAGCTTTAATTTATTCTACTGATTTCTAATTTCTGACTTCTAATATCTAATAGCAAAAGGAGTCGAGAGAATATGAAGACATTGGTCAAAGGCGGCACGGTCGTGACTGCCTCGGACACCTATAGTGCCGATGTGCTGGTAGATGATGGGATTATTTCACTGATCGGGCAGGATTTAGGCGCGACCGTGACTGCCGATACAATCGTCGATGCGACCGGGCAGTACGTTATTCCGGGCGGGATCGACGCGCACGTCCATCTGGATATGCCGTTTGGGGGGACTTCCTCTGCCGACGATTTCGAGTCCGGCACCATCGCGGCGGCTTTTGGCGGTACGACCAGCGTGATCGACTTTGCGATCCAAAATTACGGTGGGTCGTTGCACGAAGCGTTGGAAACCTGGTTCAAAAAAGCTGAAGGCAAAGCCGCTATCGATTATTCCTTTCACCTGATCGTCCGGGAAGTCAACGATAAAATTTTGGAAGAGATGGACGAAATGGTGCGGCGCGAAGGCGTGACCAGCTTCAAACTTTTTATGGCCTATCCAAACGTCTTTATGGTGGACGATGCCAGCATCTTTAAGGCGATGCGCCGGACGGCGGACAATGGCGGCTTGATCTGCATGCATGCCGAAAACGGCGGGGTAATCGATGTACTGGTGGCAAAAGCTTTAGCCGAAGGCAAAACTGCGCCCAAGTATCACGCCCTGACCCGTCCCACCAAAGCCGAAGGCGAGGCAACCCGCCGCGCAATTGCCCTGGCTGAAATGGCAGGCGTGCCGGTCTATATCGTCCATCTTAGTAGTGCCGACGCATTGGAAAAGGTGCGCGAGGCCCGTGATATGGGGCTACCGGCCCACGCTGAGACCTGTCCGCAGTACCTGTTCTTGAACTATGATGATTACGAGGAACCCGGCTTTAATGGCGCGAAATACGTGATGTCGCCCCCCTTGCGCGAGAAATGGAACCAGGACGCGCTTTGGAAAGGGCTGGCCGGAAACGACTTGCAGGTCATTTCGACCGACCATTGCCCCTTCTGTATGAAGGAGCAAAAAGAGCTTGGTTTGCACGATTTTAGCAAGATTCCAAACGGCGCACCTGGGATCGAAACCCGCATGAGCCTGATCTTTGACGGCGGCGTGTTGGGCGGCAGGATCAGCCTCAACCGCTTTGTGGAATTGACCAGCACCAACCCGGCCAAGATGATGGGTCTCTTTCCCAAGAAAGGCACTATAGCGGTCGGCTCGGATGGCGATATTGTGGTTTTCGACCCGAACGCGAGTATGACTCTCAGCCATAGCACCTTGCATATGAAGGTAGATTACAACCCGTATGAAGGTCGCGTAGTGAAGGGCGTACCTACGACTGTCCTTAGCCGGGGCAATGTGATAGTGGACAAAGGCCGGTTTTTGGGCAAAGCCGGGGACGGACAATTCGTCCGGCGCAAGACCTATACGCTGGTTTAACCGAACCACAGGGAGACAACAGAAGCAACCGGTGACGGACTGAGCAAGTTGCAGCATTATGGAACCTTTCTCTGGTAGGGGCGACCCTTGTGGTCGCCCTCGCTGACTGTGCTGGGTCTTCACGGGCGACCACAAGGGTCGCCCCTACAAGGCCGATCTCTTTGCAATTTGCTATAAAGATAAAAAATTAGCTCGTTTGTCAGATATAAAAAACAATTATATCCTGTAAATCCTGTCTATTCATGTTAAACTTATTAGGAGAGGAACCAATGTCAGTAGACGTAAATGCGGTAAACGCCGAAAAAGTCAAAGAGGACTCGGCTAAACATGTAATGGTTAGTTGGTCGGTCCAGAAAGCGGCCAATACTAACCCGTTGGTGGTGACGGAGGCCAGAGGCTCGTGGTTCTGGGACTCGGATGGCAAACGCTACCTCGATTTTTCGAGCCAGTTGATAAACTCAAACCTGGGCCACCAGCACCCCAAAGTGGTCGCCGCGATCAAAGAGCAGGCCGAAAAACTGTGCTATATCGGCCCTAACTTCCAGAACGAGGCGCGGGCTACCCTGGGCCGGATGCTGGCTGAACGCACGCCGGGCGATCTGGTAAAAACCTTTTTTACGCTGGGCGGGGCCGAAGCCAACGAGAACGCAATCAAGATGGCGCGGGTCTACACCGGGCGGCACAAGATTATCAGCCGCTACCGCTCCTATCACGGCGCGACCAGTGGCGCGATGACCCTCTCCGGCGATAATCGACGCTGGGCCAACGAACCGGGCATCTCCGGTGTTCTGCGAGTGCAAGACCCCTACCCCTACCGATGTACTTTCAAGGGCTGTGGCGAGGTTTGCTCGATGCAATGTGGGCGTAATATCGAGGACGTGCTGCACTACGAAGGGCCGGATAATGTTGCGGCGATCCTGGTTGAGGTTGTGACCGGCACGAACGGGATTTTTGTGCCGCCGCCGGACTATTTGCCCTATTTGCGCCAGCTTTGCGACAAATACGGCATTATCTTGATTTTCGACGAAGTGATGACCGGCTTTGGACGCACCGGCAAATGGTTCGCCGCCGATCATTACGGGGTCACGCCCGACATTATGACCTTTGCCAAAGGGGTCAATTCGGGTTATGTACCGTTGGGTGGCGCGATTATTAACCAGAAACTTTCGGACTACTTCGAGGAGCGCATGTTCTGGGGCGGGCTGACCTATAGCGGGCATCCGTTGGCCTGCGCCTCCGGGATCGCCACGCTCGAAGCCTACGAAGAGGACGGCGCTATCGAGAACAGCGCCCGCTTGGGCCAGAAGCTACTGACCGAGCTAACCGCCTTGAAAGAGAAGCACCCTTCGATTGGTGACGTGCGCGGGTTGGGCCTGTTCTGCGGGATCGAACTGGTCAAGAACCGCGAGACCCGCGAAGGCTTGCCACCCTGGAACGGCAAAGATCAGGCTCTGACCGGGAAGCTCAAGAACGCCCTGATGGAGCGCGGCGTATTCGTTTTCTGTCGCTACAACATGCTATTCGTCGCGCCGCCTTTGATTATCACCGAAGAAGAAATGATGATCGGCGTGCGGGCAATCGACGAGGTGTTGAGCATCGCAGACGCAGAGGTGGAGTAGAAATCAGAGGTCAGAAGTTAGATATTAGAAATCAGAAATTAGGAATTAAGCTGATTTCTAATATCTGATTTCTAATATCTAATATCTTGTACAGAGAGGAAAACTAATGTCGAGGATTGTAAAAAGCGCCTTGATCCAGACCAGGGGCCTAAGCGATAAACAGGCTATGCTTGACAAGCACGTTGCATACATCGAACAGGCCGCTAAACAGGGGGCGCAAATTACCTGTTTGCAGGAAATATTCTTTGGACCGTACTTTTGTCAGGTGCAAGATCGCAAGTGGTACGATACCGCCGAGCCGATCCCCGGCCCGACCACCAACTTGATGTGCGAACTGGCGAAGCAGTACAGTATGGTGCTGGTCGTGCCGATTTACGAGGTAGTCGGGACGGGCCTGTACTACAACACTGCCGCCGTGATCGACGCGGACGGCACGCTGCTCGGTACGTATCGCAAAACGCATTTACCGCACTTGCCCGGCTTCTGGGAAAAATATTATTTCCGACCCGGCAACCTGGGCTACCCGGTCTTCCAGACCCAATACGCCAAAGTAGGGGTCTACATCTGCTACGACCGCCACTTCCCGGAAGGTGCGCGGATGCTCGGCCTGCACGGGGCTGAGATCGTCTACATCCCCTCGGCAACCGCACGCGGCCTTTCCGACCACCTGTGGGATATTGAGCAGCGCAGCCATGCCATCGCTAACGGCTACTTTGTAGGGACGATCAACCGGGTAGGGGTAGAAGAAGAATTTGGCCCGCAGGAGTATTATGGCTCGAGCTATTTCTGCAACCCGCGTGGAGCCTATATCGCAAAGGCCAGCGATAAAGAAGAAGAATTGCTGGTCGCCGACCTCGACCTTGATCTTATCAAGGAAGTGCGCGATACCTGGCAATTCTACCGCGACCGCCGCCCCGATATGTATGGCGACATCGTGCAGGCTTAGAGTTAAAAACATTCATTGGCGGAGCAATGTCTCACAAGACCGTTTACTTGTGAGACATTGCTCTGTCAATGGGCGTTTTCGTTATCTGCTCAGGGCCGTTTCGTAGCCCGGAACCACTACCGGTTGCGGGGTACGCAACAGGCTTTGAAGGGCCATCTGATAAGAGAGTACCGACTCGGCCCCCTGATTAAGGTTGACCCCACTGGCAGTTAGCGCATCATAGCAACCGCCGGTCGCCGCATCATAAAGCGACAGGCCGTGACAATTCCAGCCCAAATACCAATCAAAAGCAGCCTGGGCCACTTCTGCATAATGCGCTTCGCCGGTCGCCTGATAAGCCATGTTGAACAGTTCGACCAGCGCCCCGGCATCGACGGGCTGTTCGTCAAAGTCAGCCATCTTTTTAGTGCGGTGATACCAACCATCGTTACCAACCAACTTGAGATAGCCTTGCGCGAAATGAACCTGCTCCAAGAAAGCGGTCGCTTTACGAGCCACCACCAAATACTCACTTTGCCGGGTAGTCAGGTAGGCCGCAAAAAGAGCCTGGGGCAACCGGGCGTTCTCGTAAGTCAGGAAATCCTCGAACCAGGGCCAGTCTGGATTTTTACTACCAGTTTGCCACACCTGCATGAGTTCCCCGGCCAGCCACTTTAAGTCCTCATATAAATCCTGGCGGAGTGGGTTGACCGCTAGATAGTGATGGACACCCAGAATGGCAAAAGCTATCGCCCGGATTGATTTAAGCTGACGCAGCTGGGGCCGGAAAGCGACCAGCATTTGATCGACCAACGGGCGATATTCGAGGCGTTCGGCATAAAGTATCCCCAATGCCCACATCGTCCGACCTTGCGAATCGGGGCTGCCCACCTCTTCCAGGAAATGACGGTCATAATCCATAAAATTGCGAAAGAGGCCATCCGGCCTCTGGCAATACATCACAAAACCGAGGTAAGTCGGTAGCCGGGCCAGCAAAATCGGCTGGACACTCCGGGCCGCTACGATCAAAGCCCGCGCATTGTCGTCCAGGGTATAGCCGTGATTACGGTCTGGAATAGTAAAACGGCAATGCTGAAACAGGCCGGTATCATCGGTAATCTTTAGCAGATGGGCCGGGTTTAACGCCAATTCCCACTTGTTCAATCTAACTCTGCTTTGGATTCCTACGATCATAATCAATTTCCTTTTTGTCCCTATCTCCAATCTCTCAAGCTGAGGGGTTGGAGATAGGGACATATTTTAAGCGGCGGTCGAAGCCGCCACCGGGATAACCGGTACAAAACGATTGGAAAGGGCTTGCGCCTGGCTAAATAGCCGGACGTATTGGTTGCCGATATTAGGCCAGGCCATCTGATGACCGTAATTATAGGCGGCCCGCTGGATTTGGCTCAGTTGGGCCGGATTGTCCAGCAGTTGCAACAAAGCGGCTTCAATACTCGCGCTATCCCGGCAGCCGACCAACAGCCCCCGCCCATTCGCCAGCACTTCTTCGGCATACAGGTAAGGGGTGGAAATAATCGCCTTACCAAAACCTAGCGCGTAGGCCAGCGTGCCACTTACAATCTGGTCGCGGCTCAAATAGGGTGTCACATAAATATCGGTCGCCGCCAGATAGCGGCACAGATCGTTGAAATCCAGGTAGCGGTTTTCAAAACGCACGTGGTTTTCCAAGCCCAATTCACGCACCCGCGCTTGCAGGCTCTCCCGGTAACTTTCGCCTTCGTGCTGGCGTACTACGGGATGAGTCCCACCTAGCACCAGATAGACCAAATCAGGATAGCGCTTTACTACCTCTGGAAGAGCTTCGATGGCATATTCAATGCCCTTACCCTTGTTAATCAAGCCAAAGGTACTCAGCACCGTCCGACCGGCCAGGTCTAAGCCAGCTTTGGCGGCAGAGGTGGAGGTAAAAGATACATCCGGCACACCGTGATAAATAACCTCTAGCTTGTGCGAGGGAATATTATAGACCTCGCGCATCAAGCGGGCGGCAGTATGGGTCAGCACCACCAGTTTTTGGGATAGACGGATCAGGCCATTGGTTACACGCCGATATTCGGCGGTCGGTTCAGCCAGTACAGTATGCATTACCGTAACTACCGGCAAATTGACCCGCTCTAAAAGCTCCAAAAGCCATTCCCCGGCCTCGCCCCCAAAGAGACCATATTCGTGCTGAACACACAGCACCTGCGCTCCACTATTGTTAAGATAAGTAGCAGCCCGGTCGTAGGCGGCTCGATTGTGTTGAGGCAGGATATATTTTACTTCTGCCGGGTATTCTCGTTTACCCGCCGATGGGGTTTCTTCCATCGCAATCACAATCGGCTCTACCTGGGACGCTTGCTGGGTTACGCTATTAATAACATCATTGGTAAAAGTAGCAATGCCACACTGGCGGGGCGGAAAGCTGCTTATAAAAGCGACCTTCGTAAGAACCGAACCGTCCTTTAATAGTTTCTCTCTTCCTCCCTTTTCAGTTACTAACATTCCAAATTTCTCCTTTCGGCCCGAGGTTTCAATGTTTTGTTCCCCCCAGTACCCTTTGGTACACTTTCAAATAGCCCTCCACCATACTTTCGACACTGAAAGAAGCAGCGACATAATCTCTAATCTTTTTACGTTCAAGCCCTTCTACTTCTTTTAAGGCCTGGACGCTCTGAGCTACAAACTGTTCCTGGTTAGCAATATCAAAACCGGGTGGCACAATTGCACCACTTATGCCCGGCTTTACCAGTTCCGGCACACTGCCCAGACCTACGCCAATTACAGGCGTGCCACAGGCCATTGCCTCGACAATTGTTAGTCCAAACGCTTCACGGTAGGTATTTAAATGGAGTGAGGCAAAAGCAGACCCAAAAAGCTCATTCTTCAGTGAATGATTGGCCGGGCCAACGAACTCAACTTTGCCGGGCTTGAGATGTGGTTTTACTTCACGCTCAAAATAGTCGCGGTTCTCAGACGGTACGATTCCAGCTAAAACCAGTCGCATACCATAGCGTTCTGCTACCTTTATAGCAAGATGTATACCCTTATCCGGGGACATGCGCCCAATCACCAACAAATAGTCCCCTTTTCTCTCCGAAAATTGGAAACTATTTATATCAATACCGTTGTAAACAGTCTCAATATAGTTCAATTCGGGCGCAAGTTCGCGTTCGGAATGACTGATCGAAACATAAGGCTGCTCTTTATATTGGTTGTAAATCTGGCGGCTACCTTCTTCCGCCGCCGAACCGTGCAAAGTTGTAAGGGTTGGAATAGGAGCTAAACGACTATAGGTCAGAGGATAACAACCGGTATGGTTGTGGAGTAGATCAAAGGCTCCAGCCTGAGCCATTTCAAAAGCGTGGGCCGTGTGTAAACTCTCGTAAACTCTGGAATTCAGACTACTATCCGAGTTCAACGGACGAGGGCAAACCGCTTCCAGCCGGGCGCTGGTCTGGCTATCAGCCGTCGCAAACAGGGTAACTTGGTGGCCCTGCCGTACCAGCCCTTCCGCCAGGTTAGAAGCCACTAATTCCCAGCCACCGTAATGTTCTGGCGGAGTGCGCCAGGCAATTGGAGCCAGGATACCTATTCTCATTGTTAAAACCTTCCCGAAATTTATCTAGAAAAAAGGTAAGGGCCGGTTGCTACTGCCCACATCGGAGCAGGGCAACCCTGCCCTTACCTTGTTTTATAGACAATTTCTAAAATTCTTTTGCTTATGGCAAATTAATTATACCTCAACTTGGATCAAATGTAAAGTTGAAAATATTAAATTGTTCAATCTTGTGCGGGCAAGGTAGCAGGTAGTTGCAAAGTAGCCGCCCCGATATGCTCGTCGGCCATCCCATAATAGACATCAACCCGTCCATTCTCACGCAAATCGATCCCGGTTGGGAAGACTACGTTGGACACAATGCCTTCGCGTTCTTCTGGCAATTCCGGCTCCAAAACAGGGTGGGAAGAACGGTAGAGGATTTTACGAGGGTCTTCCAGGTCTAACACCAAAGCCCCGGCGGTATAATGTACCATATTAGGGTTTGGCGTGGTACCACCACCCGTCCCACCGCTTACTCCGTGAAAGAAAGTCAGCCAGCCGTAGGGGGTTTTCACCGGGGGCGTACCGCCACCAAGCTTAAAACGCTGCCAGGTCCCTGCCGGGGTCATCAGTAAATGGTGTTCGTCAAAGAAAATCAGATTCTCGGCTGAACCGTCGATCAAAATTTCCAGCGGGCAGTACGAAATCCAGATACTTGGCCGAGGGTCGTCTACTCCGGTTGGCAAGATAACGTAAGGTGGTACGGCGGGATTATTCAAGAAGGTAAGTACATCGTAAGTTGGACGATGCAACATTGCCAGGGCCGGACGACCTAGCGGGTCAATCACTGGTTCGGGAAACAAAATGGCATCTTTGTTGGAATAGAGATTAAAGTCCATCTGCCATTCCTTGCGAAAAGCGAAAATGACCGTCCCCAACCGCTCCCAGTGCAAGAGGTCTTCGGAAGAAGCCATAGCAATTCGCGGCCCCAATGGGCCATAGGCAGTGTAAGTCATGATATAGCGGTTGAGGTGTTCGATGTAAACTACACGAGGGTCTTCGCAACCGGCAGTCGCCTGATTCTGCTCATAATGCTCGGTGGGTTCCAGCGCGATCCCCAAACGCTCTACATCATAAGGGTCGCCCTCGGCATTAAACTTAACTTTGGCAATTCCGATCCGAGAGTAGTTATTAGGGGCGACGATCCGAGGGAACAAATACAACTCCCCATCCTTACCCCGCACACAGGCCGGGTTAAGCACGCCCCAGGCTTCCTGGGAGTTTTCAGCATCAGCTCGCATCACAATTCCCAAACGTTTCAGAGTGAAAGGTACTTCCATTGAATAGTCTTCTTTCTCTTTGCTATAACCTGTTTTAGCCGATTTTAGTCAAAGCTTTTTTGGCAGTTTAAGCTTACCCGAAAACTTAGGTTGATTGCAAGTATTATACCGCCGATAAATAGAGAGTAGAATAGCTTGTCCGGGGCATTTGGGGATTATTCGAGGTAACTACTCATAGCCATTTTGGGCCAGGACTTGTTTGAACCGGGGATGGCTACGCACATGATCGAGCTTTTCATCGTCTTGCGCCCATTCGCGTACCTGATCGCCATCGATAGAAGCGGCGTTGCTCAGGTAGAAAAGGGCATCCTCGAACTGAAAATTCTCGGCATAATAACAGGCCAGATGATAATGGGCCAGTAGATAGTTTGCGTCAAGCTTGACTGCCTTGAGCAGGGCTTCCTCGGCCTGAAGCGTATCTTTAAGCATAATGGCGGTCAGACCCAAATTGTGCCAGGCAACCGCATCGTCCGGGCTGTGCTTCAAGATCGATTGGAGTTGCTGGGCCGACTCGTGATAATCGCCTTGCTCCCAAAAGATGTCGGAAAGCCGGAAGCGGGCGCGGCTATCTTTGGGGTTCTGCTCGATAGCGCGAGCAAAGGCCGAAATTGCTTTGTTATTCTCGCCCCGATCCAAAAATAAGTCGCCCAAAGCGCGGCGAGCATCCGGATACATCGGTTCACGTTCGAGGGTTTTTTCAAGGAAAAATTGAGCGGTATCCAACCCGGCCTGAAGCAAAAAGTAACCCAGATTATAAGTAACGGTCGGGCTTTCCGGGTCGATCCGCAAAGCATCGACATAGTGGATCAAGGCTTCCTGAAACTTGTTCTGCTCCGAACAAATCGTCCCCAGGTTGTCGTGTAGAGCAGCCCACTTGGGAGCTAACCTGATCGCCTCGCGCACTTCGGCTTCGGCTTCGGCAAACTGACCGGCCTCAAACAGCTTTTTAGCTCGCTCATTGTGGACGCGGGCTTGTTCGGCTTCGGGGCCGTAGCCGCCTAGTTCCGCTTTTTGTAAATTATCTTCCGGCTCTTCCAGCATTAGTTCCCAATACAGTTTTGTGATTAATCTGATATTATAGGTAATTATACCATATTGATGACCGACTTTGGAGACTCGCTTTTTAGCGACGTGGCATCACAGATAAGGAGGCCCGTTATTAAAATCGATCCACGTATTCAAAAAATTAGTTTTCGGAGCGCCGAATTGGGCGTTTATAAATCTTTCTATATTTATCTACCGCCCGACTATGACGCTCCCGAACGTCAGGCCGAACGCTACCCGGTGTTATACCTTTTCCGGGGCCACGAAAGCGAGTGGGTCAACTTGCACGAGGATAGTTCTCGCGGCGGGCGGAGCATTGTGGATGTTTATCTCGATCTGTTCGAGACCGGCCAGGTCGGGCGGATGATCCTGGTCTGCCCCGGCATTAGCAGTTCCGATTTTAAGGTTCCGGGCCTCTTGGTCAACTTCCAACAACCAGAACTGGCAAAGGGAGCGCAGGGAGTCGGTACAGGCCGTTTCGAGAGCTATTTTATCCGGGAGTTGATGCCTTTTATCGATACTCATTTCCGCACCATACCGGTCAGTCGTCACCGGGGGGTGGATGGTTTTTCGCTGGGCGGGTTCCAGTCGATCAAAATCGCGGCCCAATATCCCCAACTGTTTGCTACAGCAGGCGCTTACGACGGCACTTTTCTGTATGCCAGCCAAGACGGTAAACAAATTAGCTCCAACGATAAATTGTTGGGAGTGGAGATATTCGACCCCGCCTTCGGCCTCCCACGCAATATGGAATTCGCCGCCGCCAACAACCCCGCCAATTTGATTATGAATGGCCCGATAGAAAGCCTTTCGACCCTTTTCTGGATGATTCAGGCCGGGCCACAAGGGGCCGAACCGTTCGACTCTAATTATTATCGGGGTAAACATCTAGCCGATTTGCTGGCAGCCCGCCACATCCCGAACCGGGTTCCACTGGTCATCCCCAACGGTCGCCACAATTGGGCCACCGCCGATACCCACATGAGTATTACGCTGCCGATCCACTGGCAAGTCCTTTCCGGCAGAAGCGAATACCTGGCGACCTGGTATCTGCGGTAGACCAAAAGCTTATCCGAAAAATTAATGGTAGGGGCGACCTTTATGGTCGCCCGTGAACATCCTGCCAGGTCTCCGAGGGCGACCATAAAGGTCGCCTCTACGAAGATCGGTTCTTAGGCCGGAAGCGGCGGAGCAAGCCGCGCCAGCCAGAGGGTCGGGTCTTGAGACTGCGCTCCATTTCTTTGGCCCACTGTTCGAGAGAGAAGATTTGGGCGTTTTTAGCCTCAAGCTGGGTACGATAGTCCGCCAGGGTGCGTTCCAAATCAGGATTTTCGCTACCTATGCCAAAGTTAGGGATATGTTGCCCAGCATCGGGGGCGCGGTAGGGCTGACTGGCCCAATCCAGGAGCGGGCGACAGGCAATTTGATAGGAAAAGCGGTCACGGACATATTGCCGGGCGCGGTCACGAGCAGTTTCCAACGTCTCTGGCTGCTCGATCAGCCGCAGCAAAAGGGCGGTCAGGGCGGCGCTATTGCGATGCGGGAAGCTAAAGGCCAGCCCTTCCTGAACCAATTCTTCGGTCAGTTCGGCGGTGACGGTCACAACCGCCGGAAGACCGTACAGCAGCCAATCGAGCAAACGAGTACGACTGCCCAACACCCCTTCATAGCTCCAACGGTCGAGGATCACCCCCAAATCGCTTTCCAGATAATAATTATGCAACCCGGCATAAGGCAACCAGCCCAGCAAATGATAGCGGTCGTGATAGGGCGAAGCCGCCGTAAGAGCTTGAAAGCGCGGATAAGTCTGGCTATCGTGGGGGGGCAAGGCTCCGCCGGTCGCCACAAAATGCAAGTCGGGTCGGACAGTCATGGCTCCTTCCAATCCGGCAAAAAGGGTATCAACATCTGTCCAGGTGTTAAAGCCGCCGCTCCACAGTACCACAAAAGCCTCCGGCGGCACGACCGAACCACGCAAAAACGGGCTGGCAGCGGGTGGCTCAATCTGGGGGTCGAGGGTGGCAGGGATCGTGTAAGCCAGACGATAGCCGTCGGTATAGCGGTTTAGCCGCCCATATGTGGCAAGCGCCCCGATGGTAGCATATTCCTGATGGGTCGAAACCGTGCTGATGGCATCGACCCGCCGCAGTACAACTTGCTCAAAACGGGCGAAAGGTTCCAGCAAAGTATCGTCGCCCACTACCGTCGCCTTAGCCTGACCTTCCGCCAAAGGGCTACCAAACAGATCACCCCAATAAGGCAAGTCTGACGATAAAAAGAGCGCCCCAACATAGCTGGGCCAGGCGCTCACCCCGACCGCACCATCCGGCCCAAACGCTTTCTCCAGTCGGCCCAGCGCCCCTTCGCCCGTTACAGCCCCCTCGTAGAGCGGATAGAGTGTTAGACCTACTTCGAGCGAACGGGGCGGTTCGGCACGGCCTGCTCCGGCCCGCAACGATACCAGCGCGACCTCGTGTCCGGCCTCGTGTAAAGCGCGTCCAAAATGCCAGGCCCGAATACTGGGCGCACTCAGCCGTTGTCCTTCGTTCACGGACAATTCGGGCGGCAATGGCCCTTGCCCAAGTACAATAATTTTACTCACCGTAACGATCCTTTGAAGCGGTTAATATTAAAGCATTCCCGAAGGCCGACCTTTGGGCCAGCAGCCGATCCCGGCCTGAATATGATCCAGGTGATAGATCGGGCCTTCGACCCGGTAGCCACCTTCAAAAGGGTCTTCAGCCAATAAGAAAGGCGTATCGAGATCGATATAATCGAAGCCGCCCTGCCCTGCCGCGAAATGGGCCGAGCAACTCATTGCCAGCTTCGACTCGATCATACCGCCAATCATTAGCCGGATATGGGCGGCCCGGCAAACTGCCGCAATGTCCATCCCCTCGACCAATCCGCTTTTCATCAGCTTGATATTCACGACGTTGACCGCCCCGATTTCAGCCAACCCTAACACATCGTTCGCGCAGAAAATCGTTTCGTCCGCCGCAACCGGCACGCGCCCATGCTCGGTCACAAACTTGAGGCCCATGCGGTCGTGCTTGGGAACCGGCTGTTCAAATAAAAGCACCCTGACCCCTTTCGCGGCTAGTTCGCGCAGTAGCTCAACCGCTTTCGGGCCGCTATAGCCCTGGTTTGCATCCAACTGTACCTCGCAACCGGGCGCACCGGCCCGCACCGCCAGCGTCCGCGCCACATCCGCCGCGATCCCGCTGCCGACCTTGATCTTGATAACGCGCATCCCCTGAGCGGCGATCCCGGCAGCCAATTCTCGCGCCCGCTCTGGCTCAACAATCGGGATACTAATATCCGTCTCGATCCAATCGCTCATCCCTCCCCAAAACTGGTAGAGCGGCACATTCATAGTCTTGGTCACGGCATCCAGCAAGGCCATTTCCAGCCCGGCGCGTGCCGCCGCCTGAGCCGAAAAGACCCCCGCCAGTTCCCGCGAGAGTAATCGCCATTGCATCGCATCCCGCCCGGTTAGCAGGGCCGCGCAAGTCTGAAGGGTCGCCAGGACGGTCGCCTGGTTCTCGCCGTTGATCGGTTCGAGCGGGGCGGCCTCGCCGTAGCCGATCACGCCGTTTTCCAACCGGATTGTTACCAACACATTGCGTACTTCGTCCAACCGCCCGATAGCAATCACGAACGGCTCAATCAGGGGTATGTTTAGCGGCTCGAATTCAATCGACCGAATACGGGTAGCGCCTTTCTCCATGCCAGGTTCCTTTTCTTTCTTTACTTGTAACTACTCAGGTCGGGCGACCACATAGGGTCGCCCCTACCCATAATCCCTTGTAGGGTGCGACCCTATGTGGTCGCCCAAAGGGGGAGGCTGTGTAGTTACCTTTACTTTTTGTTTTGGTCATCTTTGAAAGATAATAATCAATGTCACGATTAATGAAAATCAATCGTAGTATGGGCGCTCTGGTTTGTCAACCGAAGTTCAGATGATGGGCCTGTAATTAATTTGTAACTGGTTTGTAACTGGGCTATGTTAGAGTGAAACCAATAACTTACAACTTTAATTTCTACAAAAAAGTTCACTCAAGGAAGCACTTATGGCGGCTAATCAGCAAAACCGCAAGGTTATCACCAGCTTTATGTTGCGCTTTGTGCGCGAAACAGAAGTTGAGGTCGAAAACTCCGGCACATACGTTACAGCCGCCCCTTCGGGAGCAAATCCTCCCGGCTGGCGCGGGGTTATTAAACATATCCAGAGCGGCGCGGAGCAGCATTTTACAACGCTGGTCGAGGCCGAGACTTTCATGAAAAAGTACATCGAGGAGTAAAGGATGAGGGATGAGGGATGAGAAATGCAGAAGGCAGAATGTGGGATACAAAGTCTGCCTTTACAATCGTGAATCCTTTTCATCCTTCATCTTTCATCCTTTGTCGAAATTGGCTTATAGGAGGAGAACCAAATTATGAAGTATAGACCGCTTTATGTAATAACGGTATTGCTGCTGGTATTGTCGGCTTTGCTGGCGGCTTGCGGCGATTCGACTGCGACGACGGCACCGGCGGCGACCACTGCGGCTGCAACGACGGCTGCGGTGGCGGCTACTGCGGCTGCAACCACAGCGGCTGTTGCGACTACTGCCGCCACGACCACGACCGCCGCCGCCACGACCGCCGCCAGTGCAACTACGGCAGCAGGTGGGACGACCGGGCTGAAACCGTTGGTGGTGGGAATGATTAGCTCCAAGACTGGCCCGTTGGCCTACTATGGCGATATGCTGGAAAAAGGCTTTGCAACCGGCCTCGATTATTTCACCAAAGGCACGAACAAGATCGAAGGCCGCGAGATCAAATTGCTGATCGAGGACGATGCGGGCGACCCCAATAAGGCGGTCGAGGCGGCTCGCAAGCTGGTACAACAAAACGGGGCCGAAATCCTGGTTGGTACGCCTTCCAGTGGGGCGGCCCTGGCGATTGCTGCCGTAAACGACAAGGAACTCAAGAAAATCTTTATCGTTGACCCAGCGGCTTCGGCAGCGATTACCGGCGCAGGCTTCAGCCAGTACACCTTCCACACCGGGCGCAACACCGACCAGGATGCGGCGGCAGGCGCGAGTTTCGCGGCCAGCATTGCGACCAAGAACAAGAAGATCGCCAGTATCTTCCAGGACTACGCCTTTGGGCAGGACTCGAATAAGAGTTGGAAAGAAGTCGCTACCAAGACTCCTGGGATCGAGTGGATCGACGTGCCGGTTCCACAGTCCGCGACCGAATTTACGCCCTACATCCAGAAGGTGCTGGACGCGGCTCCCGACGTTCTGCTAATATCCTGGGCCGGGGCGACCGCTCCCAAGCTTTATCAGCAGATGAAGGACAACGATGTTTTTAGTAAGATGACTGTAACGGGTGGCGTAGCCGAAATCCCCACGATCAAATCGCTAGGGGATGCCGCTATCGGTTTCCAGGGTATGATGGTCTACTGGCATCAGTTCCCCAAGACAGCCGAAAATGACTATCTGGTCAAGGTCTATAAAGAGAAATACAACACTGTCCCTGACCTGTTCAGCCCCGGTGGGTTCAGCGCAGCCTCGGCCCTCTACGCCGCCCTGACCAAGACGGCCGGTGACACCACTCCCGAAAAGATGATCCCGGCAATGGAAGGCATGAGCTTTCCGACCCCAAAGGGCAAAATGACCTTCCGCAAAGAAGATCATCAGGCGCTCCAGCCCATGTATATTGTAAAGATCGCCAAAGACTCTACCGGGACTTTCAACTTCCCGATCCCAACCCTGGTTAAGGAAGTTTCGGCGGAAGACTCGGCCCCGCCGATCCGTAAGAAGTAGGGATGAGGGATGAGGGATGAAGGATGAATAAAATCAGACTTCATTCTTCGTTCTCACAACTTTTGTATGCTTTCAAAAAAGGGTAGGGGCGACCCTGTGTGGTCGCCCGTGAACACCGTGCCGGGTCTTCGAGGGCGACCACACAGGGTCGCCCCTACAAAAAAACGCGCAATAATCTGCAACTTGCTATAGGAACCACACAATGCAAGCTAACATTCTGGAAACCGAAGGGCTGTCGCGGGCCTTTGGCGGTAACGTGGCTGTCCGTAGCGTCTCGCTGGCGGTACGTCAGGGCGAATTTAAGAGCATTATCGGGCCAAACGGGGCGGGCAAAACTACCCTGTTTAACCTTATTAGCGGCTTGCTACCACCTAGCGCCGGACATATTACGTTCGAGGGGCGCGACATTACCACTCGCCCGGCCTTCCGACGTTCGCACGACGGGATCGGACGCTCTTTCCAGATGACTACGATATTCCCGAACCTGACCGTCCTGGAAAATGTGCGGTTGGCGGCCCAAAGCCGGGGCGGGCATGCTTTTAATTTCTGGCAATCCTTCAAACAATTCGGGCAGGATGAAGAGCGCTCCTATGCGATTTTGGAAATGGTTATGCTGGGGGGGCGCGAGTTGCAACCGGCCCAAACCCTTTCACACGGCGACAAACGCAAGCTTGAAATCGGTATTTTGCTGGCAACCAACCCTCGCCTGCTGTTGCTGGACGAACCAACTGCCGGGATGAGCCGGGACGATGTGCCGGGTATTATCGAGGTGGTGCAACGGATCAAACGGGCCGGAGGCTGTACCGTAATGCTGGTCGAACACAAGATGGACATGGTTATGAGCGTAAGCGACTCGGTAATGGTCATGCATTATGGCGAACTGATCGCCGATGGCACGCCCGATGAAATCGCCCAAAACGAAACTGTCCAATCGGCCTACCTCGGTGGATACAAAGATGAGGGATGAAGGATGAGGAATGAAAATGGTACATTTGTTGATAGGGGAGAGAATACGATGAGCCAGGAGCAAACCAGCATGGATAAAGGTTCCCTTCTTCATCCCTCATCCCTCATCCCTCATCCTTCTAATGTTGCGCTACTGGCGCTTGATGAGGTGCATACTTACATTGGTCAATTTCACATTTTGCAGGGGATCGGGTTGGAGGTAAGGCGGGGGGCGGTGACGGTCTTGCTGGGTCGCAATGGAGCCGGGAAAACCACCACTCTCAAGACGATTATGGGCCTGACCAGCGCCCGGCAGGGAACGATCAGCTACGATGGCGAACCGATTACCAGCCGCACAACTTACGAGATCGCCCGCCGGGGGATCGGCTATGTGCCGGAAGACCGGGGTATCTTCCGTGATCTGACGGTCGAGGAGAATTTGCTACTGGCGGCACGGGGCGAGAAAGCCGCCTCTTATCGTCGTCGGTTGGACTTTTGCATAGATTTGTTCCCGGATATGCGCCGCTTTTTGAAGCAAAAGGCCGGTACGCTTTCGGGCGGACAACAGCAAATGGTGGCAATCAGCCGAGGCTTAATGGTCGATAATAAGATGCTGTTGATTGACGAACCGAGCAAAGGGCTGGCCCCGATTGTGGTCAAGGCCGTGAT
This sequence comes from Chloroflexia bacterium, assembly GCA_038210655.1. GTDB lineage: Bacteria > Chloroflexota > Chloroflexia > Chloroheliales > Chloroheliaceae > 54-19. Next base: position 59,886 of record JBBQWM010000021.1, on the reverse strand, counting down.
GGACGCACTTGAAAAGCTCAAGACCCACATCACGATCTTACTGGTCGAGCAGAATTTTACGATGGCGAGTACGGTTGGTGATTACTTCTACCTGATCGACGACGGTCACAATGTCACGGACGGCCTGATGACCCAACTGATTGCGGATAAAGACCTAACCCGCCAGTATCTAGGGGTAGGTGTAACCAGATGAAAGTTTCAATTTCGGCCCGCCGCCCGGCTTTGAGTTGGCGCGACCCACGAGTTAAGACTGCCTTTTGGGTAGCCGTCGGCGCGATATTGCTCTGGCTGTACTTTAAGGATAACCCGATCACCTTCCCGACCTTTGTCAAGTTCTTTATCAATGGGTTGGTCGAAAGCGCGGTGCTGTTCTTGATGGCAAGCGGCCTCTCGCTAATCTTCGGGCTGATGGACGTGGTAAATTTCGCGCACGGTGCAATCTTTACCTGGGGCGGTTTCGTCTTTATGTGGAGCTTTAACCTGTTTACAACTACCGCCGCCGAAGCAAAAGACAAAACCAGCCCGGTCGCCTGGATGCAATTGGGTCTCGACCCGCTCCCTGCTACGCTACTGGCCTTGTTGGTTGGGATGCTGGCAGGGGGTCTTTTGGGGGCCGGGGTCGAGTTTTTGGCGATCCGCCGCCTGTACGGGCGACCAGTCTTTCAAATACTCCTGACCCTCGGTCTGGTGTTGGTGCTGGATGAGGCGCTTCGGATCGTATTTAGCCTCAGCGCACCCAGCTATAATTTTAACATCAACCCCTGGCCCGGCGACCGTTTTAAGGTAACTTCGGATATTTCGGTCAACTGGAAATCGGTTGCAGTCGTAATAGCCGGGCTGCTGGTTTTCGCCGGAGTTTTCTGGCTACTCAACCGCACCAAAGTTGGGCTGGTGATCCGGGGAGGCGTAGAAGATAACCAGATGGTGCAGGCCCTCGGCTACAATGTCAAACGCTATTTCTTCGCGGTCTTTGTGCTGGGGTCGATCCTGGCAGCGCTGGGGGGTGCGGCCTACACGGTCAATAGCGGCGGTGGTAGCGAAGGAATGGGCCAAATTAGCTTGCTGACCGCCTTTGTAGTGGTCGTGATCGGCGGGTTGGGTAGCTTTGGAGGCGCGGCTATCGGGGCCTTGATGGTTGGGCTTATCACGCCTTTTATCGCCTATCGCTACGAATCTATCGCCGATAGTTTCGTAATGCTCTTGTTGGTGCTAGTACTGCTCGTCCGGCCCCAGGGCTTATTCGGCGGGAAGAAGTATTAAAGAGATATTAGAAATTAGAAATCAGATATTAGATTCTAGAAGTTTGACTGATACCTGCTACCTGATACCTGATACCTGATACCTGATTTCTAATTTCTAATTTCTCTAAACAAAAGGTCTTGCAAAGATGGAAACCGATACCAGAGAGAAAAGTATAAAAACCGCCGAAGAAGGCGCAATCGGGACCGAGTTGAGCGCGGCGGGTCGCGAGCGCATGCGGCTTGTCCGTCAGCTTGAACGCGCCCGGAGTGGGCCGCTAGGTTTGAGTCGGGTGACGTGGGTACTGGGAGGGCTGGCAATTATATTGCTGGTTTTGCCCCTGGTCGGTCTGCCGGAAACCAACCAGCGATTAATCGCGCAGGTCTTGCTGTTCGCCGCATTTGCCCTGAGTTACGATTTGCTATTTGGTTTTACTGGTATTTTCAGCTTTGGTCATGCCCTGTTCTTTGGAGTGGGAGCCTATAGTGTGGCCTTATGTTCGTTCAAGCTAGGCTGGCCTATGTGGGCCGGGGCGGGGCTAGGGGTGCTGATTTGCGCTGCACTCGGCATCTTCGTGGGCTTTGTCTCACTGCGGGTGCAAGGGGTCTTCTTTGCAATGGTAACGCTGGCGCTGGCTTCGACCGCCCACAGCCTGAGCGGAAAAATGGTCGAATTTACCAGGGGCGATGAAGGCATTTCACTCATCAAGGCTGCCGACGCGCCCAACACCACGACGGTTTATTTTCTGGCGCTGGGCCTGATCGTGGTGGCCTATTTCGGGCTGAACCGGCTAATAAGCTCACCTTTGGGTCGGGTGCTGATAGCGATCCGCGAGAACGAGCGGCGGGCCGAGATGATTGGCTACAACATTTTGCTTTATAAAATTATGGCGTTGGTCTTTTCGGCAGTGATCGCGGGGCTGGCCGGAATGGTTTACGGCTTCCGCAACGGGATCGTCAATCCCAACGTACTGTCTGCCGATATTTCGCTGCTGCCGCTTCTGATGGTTATTCTGGGTGGAGCGGGGACGTTGTACGGGGCGATCATCGGGGCAACCATTATTCAAGTACTTAACTTCGTCTTGAGTAGCCGTGAGTTTGTCGAAGGTGTCAAAGGCTGGTTTATCGTTGGGCCAATTCTGGAACACTGGCTGCTCTTGCTGGGCATGATCTATGTGCTGATTGTGCTGTTTTTGCCCTATGGTATCGTCGGGACCTGGCGGCTTTATCAACCGCGCCTGTCCGCCTGGTTGGGCCGGGCCAAAAGCGGCGAGGCTACTTCAAAAATCTAACCTGATGCGTTTTTACCCAAAACCGCTACCCGTTTGAGGTAGCGGTTTTTATGTGTGGATTTGTGGTAGCTTTGGGAATTAACAGGGATAGACAGGATTAAATATAGTTTGCCGTACCCTCTGACTAACTAATTTGATTGGCCCACCTACCCCCTACGGGATGTGCATCCTCCCAATCTGTAGGAGCGAGCTTCTGCTCACGATTGAACACATACCCGCCTCTTTAATCGCGAGCGGAAGCTCGCTCCTACAGGGGGCAATGGCAATGTGTGGGCAATTTAGCGGGCTAAAAGCCGGAGTAGGTTGCCGACAAGAAAACCAATTGCGCCGGACACGATGAACAGACCCGCCAATGTCGCCCACATCCAGAACAACACGCGATTGTGGCTTTGAAACATAGCCAGCGGTAGAAACACGCATAGTCCGGCTAGAAAGCACCCACTCCATAGGTCGGGCGAACGATAATCCATCGCGCTCAAGGTTTGGCGCAATCGATCTAACCGATTAAAGCGGTTCAGGGCCGGATGAAGAAGATCACTTTCAAAGGGGGTGGAAGAATTGAGCAATTCAAGATCGAAGGATTTCAACTTATTACCTCTTTTAATCTAGCCTGGGCAACTGGTTGTTACAGTATGAGCAGAGCATAAAATAATGGTTTTTGAATTGCCACAGATAGCCCCATTTTACCCCTAGCCGCTTTAAGATCGAGCCGCCACAAACCCGGCACTTGGCCCGACCTTCGTTGGAAGTGTCAGAGGGCCAGACCCGCTCTTGCTGGATGAAGTTTTTCATAGATTCCAGGCTGATACCTGATGCTACCTCTTGTGGATTCATAGTTCTCTCGTCTCGGTTTCTGGTTAGCCTGAGATAGGCTTTTATTTTAAGCTTCTGGCGCAGGGATCACATCCACCCCAGAAGCTTAGTGTGTCTAGCAGACTGCTCTACTTGCTTATAGACCGGCAGAGTCTACGAGAGTAGAATGACAACTCCAGGATACCAGCCGAAACGAGGTTTGGGTATTATCCTTACAGGTAATAAACCGTATAAAAAGGATTAATCTTTTTAACTATGCAGGCCTGTCACCCTGAGCCGCAGCGAAGGGTCTAGATTCTTCGCTGCGGCTCAGAATGACAGGTCTCAGGCTGGCTGAACTGTTATTAATCTTTTCGGGAATTAACAGGAATAGACCGGCTGCACACACCCATTCGGGCGTAAATTTTTTATCGCTGGTGCAATGGCTAATAGCGTTAGCCCTACTGCGAAACGAGTAGAACTTCTGCCTTACTTTTTCTCAGGAGTAGGGGTAGTTGGCGGTTCGTTGACCAGACCTTCCCGGAAGGCGTAGGCGACGGCGTGGTGACGGTTACGCAGGTGTAATTTATCCATAATATTACGCAGGTGAGCCTTGACCGTATTTTCGGAGATAAACAGGCTTTCGGCAATGTCGCGGTTAGTCGCGCCGGTCGCTACCAACCGCAAAACCTCAAGCTCACGGTCGCTCAAAGTCTGCAAATCGCTCCGGGTTGGCGGAGTAGGCTGGGCCGGGGTTGGTTTCGGGTTGCTCAACACATTGCTAAATTCGTTCAGAAGCTTGACCGCCATCGAAGGCGAAACGACCGCTCCGCCTCGGCTGACTACTACTATCGCCTTGATTAATTCATCCACATTTATGTCTTTGATGAGATAGCCTTTTGCGCCTTCTTTAATGGCGGTGAACAAATTCTTGTCCTCTTCTGAAACCGTCAGCATAATAATGTCGATTTGGGGTAGTTCCTCTTTTATGAGCCGGGTCGCCTTTATGCCGTCGCAATTGGGCATATCGACATCCATCAAAATCAACTGAGGCTGTAACTGTCGCGCCCGCTCTAAGGCTTTGTAACCATCCTCAGCCTGCCCGACCACTGCTATTTCGGGGTAGTGCGCCAGTAAACTGACCAACCCTTCTCGAAAGAGGGCTTTGTCATCCACAACCAAAACTCTGATCGGGGCGGTCTCCGGGGTGTCACTCGCCATTTTCTACTCCTTTTAGGGTTCCATTGTGGGTAGCTGCCGAAGTTGGCACGGGAAGCTGGTACTCAACCACTATTTCGGTTCCGACTCCCGGTTGGCTGCTGATCTGCAAGACCGCCCCTAGCCGTTCGGCCCGTTCTCGCATAATCGTCAGGCCGAAATGCTGACTGCTCTCTCCGGTCTGCTCAGGCTCGAAGCCGACCCCGGTATCCTTGATCGATAGGCGAATAAGACGGCGGTCGGGCCAGTAGAGCGCCTCAACCTGGGCTTGCTGGGCCTGCGAATGTTTTTGGATATTTGCGAGGGCCTCCTGGACGATCCGCAATAGCTGAAGCTGGGTCGTGATCGAAATCGGCGGCCATTCCTCGACCGGGCTAGTAGTCAGGCTAGTCTTAATCCCGCTCAGGTCGGAGAGGCTATGGACAAGATCGGTCAGGGCCAGGGCCAGGGGACGGTCGCGCTCGGTATGGCGCAAGCCGTATAAAACTTCGCGTACATCGGTGCGGGCCAATTCCGCCGCCCTGGTGATCCGCTCGATTTCTTGCAAGACCTGTTCGGTCTGCCCGGCCTGATAAAGTTTACGCACCAGTTGGGTTTTTAGACCGATATAATTGATCGACTGGGCCAGCCCATCGTGCAAATCGCGGGCCAAACTGTTGCGCTCCTCGATCCCGGTGGCTCGTTCGCGCTCCTGATAATACTGGTTGATCGCCTGAAGGGTCGCTTCTTTGGCCTCGCGTTCACGCTCGACGAGGTCTTGCGCCCGGTCGCGCTCCCGTTGCAAAGCCTCGACCAGATAGGCGATAAAGACGGACAGGATCACAAAAGCCATCAGGCCGGGCAAGTAGCCGGTGTAATCATAAGCGGCAAAATCGAACTCAAAAGACTGGTAGGGTGGCACAAAAAAATAGATGATCGCCACCGCCGAAAGCATAAAGGCATAGAGGGCCATCGCGACCCCCCAGCGTACCGCCGCGATGATTACTATCAGCAAATAAAGAATGGCATGTTTGTAATTTCCAAAGGGGCGTTCCAGAAGCAGCACCAGCAGCGTTATCAGGCCGACCCCCAGGAAAATCAGGACGGCTCCCCAGGCTTTATTGCGTGTTACAGCTAGAAATTTTTGCATGATGTTACTACTTAACCCGATTTAATCTTTAGGGGGATGCCAGCCAACAATTCGGCCTCTATCGTGCGGTTAGTTTGTTCGGCCCGGCGCTTTACCTGTTGGTAAAGCACGTCGGGCCGATTCAAGGTCACGGACTGGACACTCATACAAGCGCCGCCTGTAGGTTGCCGAGTGTGCTAAAACTCGACCCGCACCGTAGCAATCCGCTTGGCGGGTAGCGAAAAACTAACTTTATCGTCCGGCAGGATGGACAATTCCTCCAACACATTATCCTCGGCCAGATTGACCAGCGCAACGCGGGCCGGACGACGATAGAAATGGAGCTTGGCTTCTGGGATGTCACGGGTAGCCGGGTTCCAGATCCGGACGATAAGGGCGCGACCGTCTTCGCTCGGCTTGATGGTGCTAAGAGCGATAGCGCGGGGCAAAATTTGGATAAAACTGGCCTCCGCCGGGAGTGGTTGGTCGGCCTGTACTGCGGTTGTCAGACCGGTCAAGGGGTGATTGAAAGCGTGGGCCTGCTGTTGAGCGCCCGCTTGCAGCCAATCGCCCTTGTGCGGCATAATGGCATAGTGGAAAGTATGTTCACCGTAGAGTTGGGCTGCCGGGGTCGCAAGACCCGGCCCGGCGTGATCGCGCCGGGTCGAAAGATCGCTCCGCGATAGCCAACCCACACAACGCAAGAGTGTTACCGCTATCGCCGAACCATGCTCTCCGGCAGGTGGTACGATTTCATATTCCGACAATCCCCGGTTCATGACCGTTAGGCCGAGCTTCAAAGCCGGGTCGAAGATTGAGACAAAAGTCTTTTGGGGCGCGGTCGGAACCGGGTCTTCCCGCCAGTTCTTATCAAACTTGGGTAGTTCGGTGGAACGCTCCACCACATCAAAAGCTTGCTCCGCGTGACAGCTTGTCACCGCAAAAGGAGCCGGGAACAAAACCTGAAGCCGATGATCCTCGATATGATTCAGGAAATTGGCCGTAAAATCGATCCGGCGTTGACCCGGAACCAGTTTGGCGGTTACGCTGATCGGGCAGACCGTCTTATAGCTTCCACGACTCTGGCGGTCGTGGGTCAGGCTGTAGGGCAGTTCGAGGGCGGCATCCACCAGGATCGTACTTTCGAGCGGGCTACGGCTGACCTTGATCTGAGGAGCCGCAAAGAAGTTCTCGATGATGCGGTCTTCCGGCGCAGGCGAATAGTTATATTCGTCGCCTGCGTCCGAACCGTCCCGGAAGCGATTCAGCCCACTAAAGACCGCCCCGCTTTCTTTGTCACGCACCGTAAAGAGGCCAGTTTTGGGATCGACGCTTAATTCATAAAACTCGTTCTCGATAGGCTCCGGATTTTCGGTCTGCTCGACCACTATCGGCATTTCCCCGGCCCGGCGCGGACGCAAGTAGAAAGTCTTGTAGCCAGTAGGTGGAACATCCTTCGCCAGGAATTCGAGCCGGGCGTTGGTCTGGCGATAGACCGCCAACCGGATCGTCTCAACCCCATTGGCAATCCACTGCTGAACCTCCTCAAGCGTCTTTTTCATCAAATTCGGGTCGGTCGGGGCCGCCGATTGATAAACCGCCAGCGCCCGCGCCTCGACGATCTTGGGGTCAACGTCCGGGAAGAACTCGACCGAGGCCATCGTATAATCCATAATCCGGCCATCGTCGCCACCCTGCGAAGCCATGCCTGCCAGGGCCGCCGCCGGAATGTCCATGTTAAAGAACATCTCAGTGCTGACATCGCTCAGGCGGAAGGGCAAGACCGTCCCGGTTGCATCGGATAGCACCATATCGGCCAGCCCTTCGGCAGCCGAGATCGACATTGTAGCGATCTCTTCGCGCCGAATTGGAACCGAATTGAAAATAATCACCGGCAAGGCGTTCGGGGCGGGGCTACCGTTGGTCGTGATAGCCTGGGCCAGCGTGCGCCAACCTTCTTGCACCAATTCCTGCCCGATCTGCTCGGCCCAATCGAAACGGGTTTCCATCTCCTTGTGAACCTGGTCAATGCTGCACCCGCAGATACTATCGTGCGGATGGTTTTGCAAAAGATACTTCCAGGCGGTGCGATACAAACCACGCAACGAATCCAAGTCGAAATTACGCTGATCGCCATTCGGCAAACTACTGGCCCAGGCCAGGGCCGCCCCGGACTCTCGCTCCAAAAGCCGCTCGATAGCGGCGTTACGCTGCTTGATCGGCATCCGACTGCTCCAAACCCCCGGCAAAAGATGGGCCAAACGACTATCACGGAACTCACCAACATGCCGAGGAGTTTCGGGCTGCTGCCAGACTCCACTCTGCCGGGCTAGTTCCAAATAGAGTGGTAAAGTGCCGTGAATAATTTCGTAGGATTGCTCCTTGGTATAAGAGGCCGAGCGCACTGCTTGCAAAGTCTCGACAAAGTTGGGGTCAGGCTCGACATGGTCGTTGCCGTTCATCAGCACTGTCACCCCGCTTTTAGATTTGTCGATAAGCAGGTCTTTGACCGCTTTTAACTGTTCGAGGGCCGCTTTTGGCCCACTGTGCCAGGCCAGGGCCGAAGAGTAACCGCCAACATTGGCGTTACCACGTAAATGTACCCCGTCCACGCTGGTTCCGTCCGGGGCCACCCACACAAATTCAACTTGACCTAGCTCCGGGCCAACCCCCCGCCAAAAGACCGCACTATCGATCCCAAACCCGCGCAAAATCTGGGGCATCTGCCCGGTATGACCAAACGGGTCGGGAATGTAACCGACTGGCATCGAACCGCCAAACTCACGGGCGATTTTTTGACCAAGCATGAGGTTTTGGATATGAGCTTCACCGCTAACCAAAAACTGGTCGGCCAGAATATACCAGGGGCCAACCCCCAACCGTCCAGCCCGAATATGACGTTCCAGATCGGCCCGGCGTTCCGGCCTGATTTCCAAATAATCTTCCAGCACAATCGTCTGACCATCCAGCATAAAATAGGCATACTCGCTATCCTGATCGAGTAAGGCCAACAGGCGGTCGATCAACCGGACCAATTTGACCCGGTACTGCTGAAAAGTTAAATACCACTCACGATCCCAATGAGTGTGGGAAACCAACACTAGCGTTTTTTTATTTGCGCCCGGTGTAGCAGCCGTATCCGGGGTCGGCGTAGAAGTCATGCTCATATTGACAGGTCACTTTCTATCTTTGGTAATTTAGTAACTAACGGTCAGTAGAAGGGGGCTTCCTACCTCCGATCCACAGGCCGAATAGTTACTTTTTATTTTGATTTGACTTGAGGGGGTTGCACCCACTAAATTCTAACCTCAATCCGCCCGATAGTACCATCCGGGACACTCAGGGTGGCTTGATTATACATCAATCGGGTTAATTTGTGTGCAGGTCTGACGAGATAGGTCTGATTACAATCCCAAAATCTGCTACAGGATAGGTCTTTCGGCAGTTTAGACCGGCGGCAAACCCTGCGGATAGCGCCAGGCTACATAATGCAAACCAACATTGCCCATTTCGACCCGAAATTCGGGCGGATTGGCGGGGGTATAAGTGAGAGTACGCCGCTCGAAAGCCTGAAACAAGACATCCTTTTCAACTCCACCGATCTTCACCCGCGCCCAATATGGTTCAGTGATCGGTAAACCGGCACTAAACAACCACTCGCTGATAAGGGTCTCGCTGTAGCCGCTCTCGGTAACGACCAATCCTTTGCGGTTGAGAAACTCCCAAAAAGCGGTAGGGATCGCCAATCCGTTTTGGCGGGTAGCGATTTTGATGGCCGGGTCGTCTTTATAGCTTTGCTGTAAACCCTCCCCGGTAGCAGTCCAGGTCGCTGTGATCGGCTGGCCTAAGCCCAAACTGTTGGGTTTCATATAGAGTTTTTCGAGGCTGGCGTAAGTCGGCCAGAGGTTAATGGGGTCGCCCGCGATAGGCAACCGGGAAGGCGCAGTCGCTACAAAGGTATTATCCCCCTCCTGACGGCGACCGCTAATCATTTCGACCACCAGTAGTCCATTGGTGACGGTTCCCTTTGTGGGATCGTTTAGTTCCATACGGGCCTTGTCGAAGTATTGAACCACCCGCCGCTGACCGGGCGATTCGGCGTAATTTTCGTAAAAGCTGGCAAGCGGTTTCGGCCCCCAATACCAACTTCGCGCCGTCTGACTCAGTACAATCGGTAGATCGGTACGGCTCCAGGTCGCATGAAACTGACCGTTTCCAAACCGATAGGGCAAGTTGAGGTAACTGGCATCATTGGGGGTTATCGACGTAGCCTGAATCTGCTCGAAAGCGTAGTCCATCAGGGCATCACTCTCGGTCCGCATCCCAGGACTGTTGAGCAAGACAATCAGCGCGTTATGACCAAAACGATTAGCCGAAGCTACCAGACACAACCCGGCGTTATCGGTCTCGCCCGGCTTAATGCCAGTTGCACCGGGGTAACGCCGGATAAAATTGGAAATGTTGTAAAACTGAAAACCGTCCAGCGTAGCAGTGCTTTGCCTGATAATCGAGGCTATGGTAGGATTTTGCAAGGCGTACCAGCCCAACACCGCCAAATCCTGGGCGCTGGTGTAATGGTTGTATTCATCCAGACCGTGCGGATTTTGGAAGGAGCTATCTTTCAGACCGAGCCGACTGGCAGTCTTATTCATCTCACGGATAAAAGTCGTTACTGGCCCGGCCCCACCCCCCAGTTTCGAGCCACCATAACGAGCCAGAGCGGTAGCCGCATCGTTGGCGCTATCGAGCAAAGCACCATAAAGCAAATCGATCACCTTCAAGCGTTGCCCGGCATAAAGACCCATCGTAGCTTCTCCCACCAAGTCACCCTCGCTCACGGTCGTATAATCATCCAACCGTACACCGGGGATCGCAAACAGGGTCAGGGCGGTCATGATCTTGGTGGTACTTGCCATCGGCAAGCTGAGAGTGGCATTTTTGGAATAAAGTATCCGGCCTGTATCAGCATCGATAGCGAGAGCCGCCCGCGCAGTCAAAGCGGGTGGTCGGGCGGGAGCAGCTAACGGTGCAGCCTGGACGGTCGCCACGCAAAGATTGAGACAGTACAGCAAAGCTACCAGCACCACTATTTTGCGAGCGGGAACAGTAAAATATTTATCAGGCAAGTTAGGTTTGCCTCCTGAATTAATTTTTGGTTAAGTAGGTTTCTTCATAGACTGAGCGAACTACGAGCATTATAACACAGGCCAAAACAGTCGGCTGCAACCCTGATTTAGAGTAGAATAACCTCTATTGATTATGGGGTTAATTGGAAATGAACAAAGTTTCACCCTGCTTCGATCAAAATTTAATTGAACTATAATAAAATGATGTTATGCTTCTATACGTGTTCTGGATTAATCACAGTGTTAAAGCATGTCTTTCAATCTGACCAATCATGGGTGATCTGGGTAAATAAGGCTCAAACATTTCGGACATTTTTGGGTCTTAGATAAGCAAGCTACCGAAATCATGCTTACGTCGTTACAAATCCACGCTTCTCGTAAAGAAGCTGCTTAACCTATCTACACTGTCCTGCTTACAAATACAAGTTCGGAGTACCTGGCAAAGCCGCTTTTATTTATTCTCCTGGATTTTTCAGGAGCATAAATTAACAAATATGCTACGCATAATCATGTAAGTGTTCTCTGTTGCTCACATTCTTCCCAAACACTCGTTGCGGTACTTTTTCAAGTTTCTCAGCCTGGGGAAAAGTAAAATTTTTCCTGTAGGTTTGAAAAAGGCAAATACTTGCCTGAAGGTTTAAAAAACTTCTTTGGCACGCTTTTTGCTTAAGATCAAAGCGGTTAGCATTTCTTAAATTTATTTAATGGTTTCGGAACCCGATGGCTTCGCTAGTTAGCGTTTGCCTTAAACAGGAAAGACAACGGACTATGGCGCTAAAATATAAAAAACTATTAATAGATCGGTCCTCTCGAAAGGTTGATGAACTTGCCAGAACTCAAGGGGTCATCTATCAAGCTACCGAAATCTATCCACCTAACAAGGTGGAAGTAGCTCCCGCACCGACTGAAAATACGGAAACTAAGGCACTCCAGGGTGCTGAGAGTGCCTTGCTCAAAATGGAAGTAGCGGCTCCACCGGTTGAAAGTGTTGTTTTTGATTTTGTAGCACCAACATCGCCTACTGAAACTATTACGCTTGATACTCCTACGCCTCAACCAATCACCGAAACCGCGACGCTTGACCTACCGGTCATCGCCCAACCCCAGGCTGAACACGCCAGTATTGAGCCGACTTTCAATCAACCCAAACTAGCCGCAGACCTAGCGAAAAACAAGGTTAGCAGCCTTTACAGTATTGGTATCTGGTTAATGGGTGGTCTATTTATTCTCTTTCAGCTTAATTTAAGCCGGATCGGACTAAACGGGCCGTTTCTCGATGAAGGCATCTACATCACCTCCGGGCTACGTATCTTTCAAGGCTTTGGCCTCTCCGATAATTATTTGACCTGGTTCGCCGGGTCGCTTTTATGGCCGACGCTGGCAGGGATCGGTTTTAAGCTAGGGGGATTAGCCGGGGTCAGAATGATCGCCACCCTATGTGTGGCTATCGGAATAATAGCGACCGGCAAGGCGGCTCAAAATCTTTTCGGCGAACGGGCCGGGTTTTGGACGGCCCTTACTTTTGGAATGTCCGGCCTAGCCTTGAACCTGGGCCACTTCGCCGTTTATGATGTGCTGGCGCTGGTCGGGATGTCGGTTAGCTTTTGGGCGATCACCCAGACGGCCCGCTACAACAACCGTACCTGGTTGATAATTGCGGCGCTGGCGGCCAGTTTGGGGGTACTTGCCAAATACCCGATAGTGCTGGCAATTGTGCCGCTAGGCGCTCTCCTGATTGCCTTGCGTGGTAAAAAATCCCAGATAGACCTGGTGATGTTCGGGTTTATCAGCCTTAGTATTGGGATGATTTTCTTTATCACCTTGCGCGAGCAGTTGAGCGAACTAATCCCGTTCTTGCTCAAGAGCAATAGCCGCTACGATTCGCTCCCGATGACAGGCTGGTCAACTTACATCTATCTGGGTTTTGCACCGGCCCTGCTGGCAATCGCTGGTTGGGTAGCCGCCAAAGGGCAACGCAAATTAGCCTGGGTACTTTTGATCGCACTGTTCATCTGGCCGGTTTACCGCCTGATCTTCAATAACCCGCTGAGCCATACCAAACAACTGATTTTTGGCTATCTGTTCTGCTACCCCTTGATCGGGTTGGTCTTCGCCCGACTTTGGCGGGCCTGGGTAGGCCGGATAATAGTCAGCCTAAGTGTAGTAGCATTAGCCGGACTTGGTTATGTACAGATGAGCCAACTAGATCAAGGTTGGGCGGATGTACGCCCAGCAGCCTATTATCTGGCCGAAAACGTCCAGCCGAAAGACCAACTACTTATCAATAGCTCATGGTCGTTTTTACCTTATCTGTATGGGGAAAATCATCTTGACTCACCCTGGAATGTGTTTGATACCTATCGCATCCAGAACGGCGAAAATTCCACCAAGCTATGCGATTTTGACTGGTGGGTCGAAGAGGAAGGTAGTCAAAGCTGGCCTGCGCCAATTCAAGCCGAGCTAAAAGCTTGTAGTGGATTTGAAAAAGCTTTTACGAGTACAGCACAAACTGTCTATATGAAGGCAGACTTGACGTTTGCCACTCAATATACCCAAGTTACAGTCTGGCACAATTCTACGAGGAGAGAAGTAAAATGAATAACTGGCGGATTCAACTAGCGGGATTCTTTCTCGTACTTAGCGCCATATGGTATGTACCCTGGATGATGTCTTCAATGAATATGGCAGTTTTTTGGTTAGCAATCCCATTTGTGCTGGCAAACCTGCTGGTTACGCTTAGTGCATTACTAACTTTGGTTAATAACTGGCAGCGGTCTAGCCCGCCGGAGCGGTTGCTTCCAGAAGGAGCCGAACCAGTGGTCGGGGTGCTTATTCCGACCTGCGGCGAGCCAGTTGCAATGGTCTACCAGACTGCCCGTTCGGTCTTAAACCAGGATTGGCCGGTAGAATGTCTGCGGATCATCATTAGCGACGACGCGCACAAGCCCGAAGTTGCCAATATGGTTACAAACCTTCAAAAAGAGTTTCCTACTGCGACCGTGCTTTACCACGAGCCACCCCGCCGGGGCGAACCGACCCGCAAGGGAGACGCGAAGGCCGGCAACTTAAATTCGGCTCTAGCCTTTATCACCGCTCAGTTTAGCGAAGTTGCCTTTATCGAAACCCGCGACGCGGATGATGAGGTAGCCGACCGCCGCTTTTTGCGCCATTGCGTCGCTCAAATCCTGGCGGATGATAAAGTGGCCTATGTCCAGACTATCAAAGAAACGCGCGTTAGCGAAGGCGATCCTTTTAGTAACAACGAAACCCTCTTTTACCGGGGGGCAATGTTGGCCCGGCACGCCAGTAATTCGGTTTTTCCGTGCGGGTCGGGGTTGGTCTGGCGGTTGAACGCCTTATTAGACATTGACGGTTTTCCGGGCTGGAACCTGGTGGAAGACTTGCAATCAGGGGTGGAGGCTTTGCGGCGGGGCTGGCGCGGGGTTTATTTACCTATCGTGGGGGTAATGAGTCAGCATGCGCCCGAAGATATGCCGAATGTTTACAAACAGCGTGGAACCTGGGCTTTAGATACGATCCGGCTATTGGTCTGGGGCAACTTAAAAGGGCTGAGCGTCCGCCAATATTTACACTTTTTAGAACTGGGTATTTTCTATATGCTCAGTTATGCTTTGACCTTCTTCCTGATAATACCAGTCTTTAGTCTGATTTTTCACTTGCACCCCCTGGTTACAAGCGATCTGGACTATTTGATCCATTTCTGGCCTTTTGCCTGTGCGGTAGAAATTTTCTTGCTGGCCTTGAATGGAAAACAACCTTATGAGACCTTGTGGCGGGCGCGTGAACTATGGCTCGGTCTATCGGTAGTATATATGAAAGCCTGTTGGAAGGGCCTTACCTGCGGACGGAACAACAAACCAACTTACAAAGTGACCCGCAAAACGCACGAGTTTGCCTGGTACTGGCGGGAAACCCTACCTCAAACGATCATCGTGGTAGTGATGGTAAGCAGCCTGATTATCGGGGTACTAACCACCCCGATCTTGACCGAGCTAGACCTCGGGTCGGTCTTTTGGGCGCTTTTCTTCCTGGTCTTCCTGGGTGGATTTGTCAGCAAAAGCTGGTTTGGCCTAAACTGGGCGCAATCGATCAAAAATCGGTTGGCTTATGTCCTGAGTCCTTTTGGGCAAAAAGTCAGCCAAAAAGTCGAAGCGGATTAGGGCTACTGACTTGTAGGTAGCAAGTACTAGGTTTCAACCGAACTGGTTCTTCCTGGCTAAAGAATATTGTGTAGGAGCGAGCTTCTGCCCGCGATTGAACACCCAGCCGTTCGTTCAATCGCGGGCAGAAGCTCGCTCCTATAAGGGTCTATTTACTCGGCATTTTGCTATACAGTTCAGACCGATAACCTACCTTAAGGTACTTCGGGCATCGGGTAAAGGCTGGCGGGAATTTTGTAGCTGAGGCTGACGGTCGTACCCTGACCAGGGGCGCTCTTGATTTCGCAGGTCGCACCGACCAGGGTCACGCGCTCTTGCATCGCCATCAGACCCAGACGGGCCGAGGGCTGTTCGGCTTCGAGAGCCAGAAGATCAAAACCCTGTCCAGCGTCGGATACTTCAATCTCAAGTAAATCAGGCCGGTTGCGCGGCCCGCTAACCTTTACCACTACATTGATCTCACTGGAAGCCGAATGTTTGCAGGCGTTATCAATCGCATCCTGAGTCGCCCGAAAAAGAGCCGTCTCGACTCCCGCTTCCAACCGGGGCGCTTCCTCCCCTTCCAACCGAAAGACTGGACGGCATTGCGGGTCGGCTTTTTCCTGTCGATCACGCACCGATTGACGCAAGGCCGCCACCAGTCCAAATTCATCCAAATTAGAAGGTCGCAACTCCTGGGTTAGTTTTTTGACATTAGTAATAAGGTTATGCAAGCGTTCTTCGGCCTGAAGCAAATCGTTGGCCGAAGAGGGTCGGGCTTTTTGAAGATAAGATTGGATCGCCTGACGGGTGGTAATCAAGGTTGGGAGTAGTTCGGCCTGGATACGCTCGGCCAGCTTGCGGTTCTCTTCTTCGTGGGCCGAGACAAAATGCCCGGCGAAAAGTCGCAACCGTTCGTTGCGTTCGGTCAAGATCGCGTGTAATCTTCGGTTCTCGATCAGGGTCGCCAACTGAGCGGCTAGTACCTCGAATACCTCGCGTTCGCCCGATGAAAAAGGCTGCCCAACATCGACCCGACCAACCAAAAGCGTACCCAGAGCGCGACCTTCGACCAAAAAAGGCACCCCAATAACCATACCTGGGACTGCCTCGGTTGATCCAGCTAATTGGTCGGTCGCCCGCCGCAAAATCAAGGTACGGCCTAGTTCGAGGGTACGGGCGGCCACCCGGGCTGCCGGAAAAGAGCGCGGCAAGAAAGCATTGGCCTCCGGGCCGACATAAGCAGCGATAGGTTTAAGATTGGTTTCCTCGCTCTCGCTACTCAAATCGGTGGACAAATAAATCGCGCAATAATCCGACTTGGTTTCCTGAGCCACCACCTCGGCTAAAGATTGACCCAAAGCCGGTAAATCTACCTCTGAGGTAAGATAGCGCCGGGCCTCGAACAGGGGAGCCAGGACGCGCATACGGGCGGCTTCCTGGACGTTACGGTTCTTCTCCAAAGCATTCTCAATTGCCATTTCCAATTCGCTGCCGGTAAAAGGTTTTATCAAAAAACCACTGATCCCAAGCTGCATAGCCCGAATGATAATATCAATCGAGCTATGGGCCGTCATAAAAACCCCCACCAAATCGGGCCGGATTTTACGCCCTCGACTAAAAAGCTGTAACCCATCCAGGTCGGGCATTCTTATATCCGAGAGTATCAAATCGGGCGGGTTGGTTTCGAGCAATGTCAGGGCCTCGTGACCATTGGCAGCCGCAACCACTCGATAACCACTATAAACCAGGGCTGCCTCAGCCTGCCGCCGGATTAGCTCCTCATCATCTACAACTAAAATTAATTCTCCTGCCATTTACCAATCCCCATATGGAGAAGAGATGAGGGATGAAGAATGAGGGATGAAGGGGATTTACGATTTACGATTTACGAATGTAAGTACAAGACTGCCTGCCATCAAGCTTTCTGTGTATTTCCATTCTGCATTCTGCATTCTGACTTCTGCATTTCTTCATCCCTCATCCCTCATCCCTCATCCCTCATCCTTCATCCTTCTGAAAGGTCAGCCGTAAGGACTGCCCGTTTGTTATAGTGTTAATTTGTTCTGATTTAGACCTGGATGTATTTGGATCGCCGGGAGAGGCCGGGAATGTAGCATTCACGCTCACTTCGAGTAGCCCGGTTGTATCCAGCACTTTGTACATTATATCAATAAACGCACTCTGGCAAGGAATTGTTTGTACTCGATAGGATTTTCCAGCTTGAATTAATTCAGGAGGCAAGTTAGGCCGCAAACTAAAGGCAACCTGTTCGCCTGCTTGCGGTCGCTCTTCCTGGACACCGACGACATAGCGCAACAACAGATAAGCGCCCAGACAGCCCCAACCGTAGACCTCAGCCCCGCCACCCCCACGCGGCGGGTTGGCCTGTGGATTGGAGACCTGCGGCCAATATTCGCGGGCTACCCCCGGCAAGCCACCCTGATCGGCGGCGATCACTGCCGGGCGCGAGTCCATCCAGCGATAGACCCCATCTAGCGCGGCCCAACCGTGACGGGCCGCCAGGTCGCTCCGCCCGCTCTCGGAGCAAGCTTCTACCAGACAAAAAACTATCGAGGGCCACATTAGAGGATGAAAAATCTGACCGTGCATAGGAGGGTTTTCGAGTTGCCCCTGCAAAGCCTGTACCTGTTCCGGGCTGGCCGCCCGGCACAGCAGGGGAGCCAGTTGCATCGTGTCGATTATATCGGTGAAGGCATTAGATCGGCGGTCGAAATCGTGAAACCAGTTTTTTTCAGTCCGCCAAAGCTGTCGCATGAACATGCCGTGTTGCCCCCCCAACGTATTCCATTTGGCGACCTTTTCCTGACCCAGACCCAGTTCATCGGCCCAGGCTGCCAATAGCCAACAGCTTTGAGCCATCGCTGCTTGCAAATCGACCGGCCAAAGATGATCGCCCAGCGCCCCGCCTCCACTGGGATCGTCCTTGATCCCGAAGCGAGCCGAGTTATCCTGTCCGGCCTCCCAGCTACATTTATAAAAGGGACGGCCTTGTTGATCGGTACGGTAATGCTGCCAGAAATCCATAAAGGTTTCCAGATAGGGATAAAGCGTTGCCAACCACTCCCGGTCGCCGGTACGTCGGTAGACCAGTTCGATACAATGAAATGGGAAACACCATTCGGGGGCCGTCCCACACGGGCTACCATCTAGCGCCACCATGTTATACGAGCCATCCTCGCGGCTGCACGGCACGTTCGGTTCGGGCGCATCGGCAAAGGTACCTAGCAACACGTCTTTGGCCGTCGCAGGGTCGGCATAACTCAAAATCAGCATGTCGATAGCCGCTTCCGCCAGCACTGTCCGGGGAACCTGAAGTTGCATGGCATCCCAACCGTGCTTGTAAATTCCCAGCGGGCGGCGAGCGATCATTCGCAAGGTCTCGAAATCATACACCATCCCGCGCCGGACGTGTTCGGGCCAATCGCCCGATAGCTTTGGAGCCTGCCCCCAAAAAGCGTCGTCCTCGGCCTTACGTGCGCTCAAAGCCTCATAAAGCGGGCTGGCATCGTCGGCTAAAAAGCGGATCGCCTGATGTACTGCCCGCCACTCGCTGACCTCTCGGCTGACTACCAACTGGGTCAGGTGGGTTGCGCCAGGCTCACACTCGTAAACATATTCGAGCGCCCCGACCTTACGAACCGTGTTGTCGGCGGGTTTGGCCTCCTGGCCCGTTCCTTTCAAGTCCAACCAATGACGCAAATCGCCTAGACTTGCACCTTCCAACCATTTTTCGTTGGCAACCGCGTTACTCCGCAAATGCAGCGCCATCCCCTCTTGATAGGCCGCTACACTCAACCCGGACTGACTGCGCCGGGCATACAACCCGCTCACCCAATCCAGCCCTTGCCCATACTGCCGTTCGTAATCGAGCGCCGCCACAAAGCTACCCACCTGGGTCGCCGTCCCCTGATTTCGTATTTCTACCAAACAGCCCAACACATCCCCTTTTTCGACATCAGCAAGGTAGAAAATGGTTCGCACCCGCAAGCCGTCCGATCCTTCAAAGACATAACTGAGCCAGTTCTTAGAATGATAATCCGAATAAAGATCAACCGAGTTTTGCTCGAAATCGGCGCTCTCTAGTAACCACTTACCGTTCGGGAGCTTGAAACCAAGCTGCAAAAAAGCCCGATAATGCCAGACCCGATTATAGGCATGGGCATAGCTAGGATAGTGCCAACCGATGCCAATGGCAGGCCGCGAACGCAAAACTCCGCCTGGGCCAGCTTTCCAGGCATGGGCCGGATTATCAAGGTAGCCGTGAGGTGTATAGCGATCCTGGGGGAACATTGGTTGTCTACTTTCTATATTAAAAGGTTTTAGGTTTTAGGTTTCAGTCAAACCAATTCTAGCTGACTTCTAATAGTTTTATTTAAGGGCCAAAATTTTACGCCGATCACGTTCGCGTTGTGAATTAAGACGTTCGGGACGCGGGTGGTAGCCAAGCCGCGCACTACACTCGGCGGCGGCTACTTGCAAAGCTTCGGTATATTCGGGCAACCGTTCGGGCGTGAATAGGCTGGTCGGCCCGGCCAGGGTCAACCCAGCCACCACTTCGCGCTGGGCATTGTAGATCGGAGCCGCCAGACCCGCCGCGCCGGTATTCATCTCCTGGTCGCTGACGGCATAGCCCTGATCTCGGATTTCAGCCAGATGGGCCTTAAATGCCGCCGGGTCGGTCAGAGTATGAGTGGTAAAAGCGATAATCGGCTGCTGCTCCAATAAATGATCGATAGTCGCTTCCGATAAAAAGGCCATCAAAATCTTGCTACCGGCCCCGGCATAAAAAGGCAGCCGCGAACCGCGCTCCATCGCCAACCGCAAAATTCGGCGACTCTCGATCACTTCCAGACAGATAACCTCGTTGCGATAGACCGCCGTCAGCATTACAGTCGCGTCAAATTGCTCGCTAAGCTGGCGCATTACCGGGCCACAAACTTCGGGCAATTTGATTTGCTGCTCGACTACACAACCAAGCTCGAAAAAGCGCATGCCCAACCCGTAGGTTGCCAGTTGCGAATCATACTTTAAATAGCCGCGTGTCTCAAGGTCTTTGATAAGACGATAAAGAGTACTGAGTGGAATACCGGTGCGATGCGAAAGCTCCTGAGCGCTGAGTTCGCGGTTGTCATAATCGAAGACATCGATAATGTCGAAAGCCCGCATCAAGGTCTTACTTTTCATTTTGGCTCGTCTGTCTTTGCTGTTCTCAGCCGTCGTGACCACTTCGTCTTTAACTTGCATAGTGAATGCCTATTGTTAGCCCTTCCCCGATAATTTAGTTCTATTGTTAGTTCTATTAATAGATAACTATTGGCTTTGATGCTTTAAACCCAGGGTGAATTAAATACATTCTCAAAGAATAAGAGTTTTTTCTCAATTTAATAAATATTCTAAAACAGACCGCCAACCTTGTCAAGACCTCAAAGTATGAGAAACTGAATAGAGAAAGATTGGAGAATGAATTGAGTAAAAAAGATTGCTTACCTATTGACAAGAACAGGGGTTCTTGCGTATAATTGTTCTACCGCATATTTGTTTTGATTCGCTGTCCCCAATGTGCCTGGGATAGTCGCGGGACGACAAAACTTAAAATTAACCGGAGTAGAGTATGACTACAACATCGGCTTCCACAAAGAAGCTCGGCAAAGCAATCCATAGTCCAACCCATCCTAACCAACTGGAGCGGGCTTTGCAAGGAGTGACCGACCGGGTAGGCGAGGGCCACCGCAAAGGAGCCGAGCGGGCCGGGAACGGGATGACAGTAATGGAACGTCACGAGTCGGTACCAATTACTCGACTTGGGCGCTCAGGAGGAAGACGTAAAATGACTCAGCTCTCGAAAAAACAGCAGGATATTTTGGATTTCATAGCACGCTATATCGACGACAACAACTGGCCTCCAACCGTGCGTGAAATTCAGGAAGCCCTCAAAATCAGTTCGACCTCGGTGGTCGATTACAACCTGGATGCGCTGGAATCCAAAGGGCAGATCATTCGCAAGGGCGGCAAGTCGCGGGCGATTGAACTGATTAACAAGAACAAGCGCGGTCATAGCGAATTTATCCCAGTGCTAGGGACGATTGCCGCTGGTATTCCGATCCCAGATCGCAAGGACGCTGACCCCGAAGATCAGCTTGAAGTTCCGACCTATATGCTCAAGGGTCGCCCCGGCTCGGATGTCTTTGCCTTGCGGGTAAAAGGCGAATCGATGATCGATGCGTTGATCGCTGATGGCGATATTGTGCTAATCCGCAGTTCCGAAACCGCCGAAATCGGCGAGACGGTCGCGGTTTGGCTCGAAGCCGAAGGTGAAACAACCCTAAAGCAGTGGTATCCCGAACCGCAGCACGGCCGGGTACGGCTTCAGCCCGCCAACAGCACGATGCTGCCGATCTATACGGCGATGGATAATGCGCGGGTCAAAGGCAAATTGGTCGGCGTTATTCGCAGTATCTAAGCTCGCTTTCTTCCTCTTGAAATTTCCTGAACATCGTCGATCTTCCTAACTGAGGATCGACTTGTGTTTCGCACGCTCTGTTGATATACAAAGGGTAAGGTTTGAGGCTTTGTAATAGGCTAAATTGGCTCTATTACTGGCATGATAATTGCAAGAAATTAAGAATAGTTATAGTTTGAATCGAGAGTGGTAGACCCATCGACCACCGGGAAAAAAGATGGGAGAGAAAACGGGGTAGAGTTATGGACCGCAAGTGGGGTAATCGACCGGGAACCGAGCAATCAAAACCTAAGCGTCAGCGCCCCGATTACCAGGCTACATCGGAGCAAGCCTTTCGGAGCGCCGAAGGCGAAGGCGTATGGGATTTTCGGCGCACCAGCAGCCTGGATGCTCCGGCGGGTTTTGCTTTTACCCGGCGGGCCGATGACATGCAGGCGTATCGGGTGCTAGGCGAGAGTGGCCCGACCGCCCGCACCAGTCGCGCTACCGTGACGCAACCTACAGCGTTCCGGCGGCAAGAACAATCGCGCCCCAACCGCTACAACGGCAAAGTCAAGATGGTTGCTGGTGATGTTGGCCCTGCTCCCTGGGACGAGTGGCAGACCACCAATTACCTGAAACTGCCGGTCGTCGGGCAGGTCGCGGCAGGTCGGTATGATGTGACCGTCGCCTATCACGAACCGGGAGCCGGGCCGGATGCCGATTTCGTGTTGGTCAATTCGGGTGAGATCAAAGTTAGCCGCGATACCTTCGCCTTGCGAGTACGGGGCGAGTCGATGATCGACAACGAAATCGACGATGGCGATATTATTATTGTCCAGGCCCAGGATTGGGCCGATGATGGTGATTTTGTAATCGCCTGCCTGACCGACTCCAGTGACGACCTGGGCTTTGTCACCCTCAAACGCTTCTACCGGCATCGTCAGGGCGACCGGGTGGTCTTACAGCCAGCCAACCAGAGCCTCAGCCCGATCCACATTCTGCCCCGCAAGGGCGACGCGCACAGCGAAGACCTTGATGGCGTGAAAATCCAGGGCCGGGTAACAGCGATCATCAAGACCGGCGGGCTGTTCTAGCTTCTCGCTGTTTCTGAATAAAGGGATTCTAAAGCGCATCTAACCAGCAACGTTCGATGCGCTTTTTGTTTCGAGGCGAGTTAAGTCGGTAAAGTTTATTTCACCCCAACCAAACTTCCTATACAATAAAGGCCATTTTCAAAGATGGATGCCGAAATTGGTTCAGCCTGCCCCAGCACTTTTAAATAATGAGCATTAAGTAGTATACTAACTTAAGGAGAAACGAACTCTGAACATCTATATTACCAACGAAAGTAATTATGCAAAATAATAATTTGGATGTAGTAGTGGTTAGTGCGATAGGGGTTGATACCTCTGTTTTTTTGTATGGAGCCGAAATCGACTTCACGGTAGAAGCAAACTTTAGTCAAAATCTGGACTATGTCGGGCAGGCGGGCGGCTATGCCAGTCGGGGATTTGCTCAATTGGGTAAACGGGTCGGTTTTATCGGTTATGTCGGGGACGACCCTAGCGGGCAGTTTGTGGATGAGGAGCTTGCCAAAGATGGCGTGGAGGCTCTATTTTTTATTGACCCGCAGGGAACCCGGCGGAGCGTCAATTTTATGTATCAGGATGGGCGGCGTAAGAATTTTTACGATGGCAAAGGCGCGATGGACTTGCAGCCCGAACTGGCCCAATGTCGGGAATTGTTGGGCCGTAGTCGGCTGGCTCACTTCAACATCGAGAATTGGGCCAGGTATCTTTTACCGGTGGCTAGAGAACTCGGACTAACGATTTCTTGCGACTTACAGGATATAGTTTCGGTAGAAGATGAGTATCGGCAAGATTTTATCGAGTACGCCGATGTCTTGTTTTTCTCGGCAGTCAATTTCGACGACCCGTCGCCGCTTATTCAGCGCTTTTTGGAGCGCAAGTCGAGCCAAATTATGGTGGTAGGAATGGGCAAACGAGGTTGTGCCTTGGCTACCAAAGACGGTACACGCTTCTTTGGCCCGGTAAGCCTGCAAAACCCGGTAATTGATACAAACGGAGCGGGCGATGGGCTGGCGGTAGGCTTCTTAGCCAGCCATTACCTGGACGGCTATAGCCTGGACGAAGCCATTCTGCGTGGTCAGATCACCGCACGTTATACCTGTACCCAAAAAGCCAGTTCCTCGCAGCTTATCAGCAAGGCCCAATTGGATACTTATTTTAACGAGCAGAAACTTAGCTCTTGAGAAGATTTTGCAGAGTATATTTGTAACTACTCACACCGGGCGACCACATAGGGTCGCCCCTACCCGAAATCGGTTGTAGGGTGCGACCCTGTGTGGTCGCCCAAAATCGGTAAGCTGAGTAATTACGTATATTTTATAGATATTTGAAGGTTGGATATAAATCACGACTTTAATCTGTAGGAGCGGGCTTCCGCCCGCGATTGTCCTGCGCCACAGGCATTGCGTAACGCGATAAATCTGGCTACAGGCAAAATCGCGGGCAGAAGCCCGCTCCTACAAAGGAATTGTGTCCAGCTTTGAGATATTTAGAAAAAGAGTAACTACTCACCCCTGTCATTGTGAGGCAGGATATTTTATTATTTTTGATTCCCTAAGAGCCTGGGGATAAAGTCGTGGATAAGCTCGTGGATAAAAAGGGGTGACAAATCACCCCTTTTTTGTTAGAAATAGAGAGCCAATATTTTAATTTTCCAAAGGCTGAACAAAACCAGAAGGGACTATTTTACATGACCGAACGCCGCATTTATGCTTTGACCGGCATCCCGCCCGAAACTCAGGCTTATGCCCTGGCCCGCTATAGCCGTTCGGCGGCTTCCTTGCGCGAGAGCGTCGCCTGGATTACCAATCAGAAAGCGGCGGATTTTCTGGAAACTTTCTATTTCGCCTACGGTCACAAGAGCATCGCTGATATGGCCCACGTTACGCTGGCTCTCGAAAATATCTCGGTGTTGGCGGCTATCGAGGTCGAGGACGAACAACTCTGGGACGGGCAGGAGCGTTCGACCCGCTATCAGGACTTTACAAAATCGCGCTATGTCGTGCCACCCGAACTGGAAGGACGCACCGAGGCCAACACCGCTTTTACCGAAACTGGCGACCGCCTCTTCGCAACCTATAACGCCCTGACCAAAGAACTGGTCGCAATTTTGGCGGAAACACTGCCCAGGCCGGAAACGATGGACAGTGGCAATTATAAGCGTACCCTCAATGCGCGGGTGCTGGACGTAACACGCACCTTACTACCCTACGCCACCCGCACTAGCGTCGGGCAGATCACTAGCGCCCGCGTTTTGGAACGGCAGTTGACCCGCTTGCTTGCCAGCCCTTACCAGGAGATTCGAGCCATCGCCCAAGAAATGAAAGAAGCTTGCAAACAGCCCGGTTTTAATCCTCTGACGGTACGGATGGAAGCGGCACTACAGACCCAACTTGAACAACACCCCGAAGCGGCAGAAAGCTTGCAAGCCCTGGCCTCCGTCGTTGAACCAGTCGAACCAGCCCCGACTCTGGTCAAATATGCCGTCCCATCCGAGCAACCGGGCCAGACTGCGGCACTCATGAGTGAAGTCGTCCGCCAATATCTTTCCGACCTGACTCCCGATAACGGCCCAACCGTCCGGCTAGTCGAGAGCGATCCGCCTTTGTTGGAAGCCGTAACGAGCCTGCTTTATCGGTATAGCGATCTGGCTTATCAGCAGGTACAGGCGGTTGTGAGGGATATGCCGCCCAAAGTCCGGGCCGAAATATACGATCTAGCCCACTCTACCCGTGGCCCGCACGACGGGTGGTTGCGTGAACAATATAGCGGCTACGGACGCATCTACGATATTTTGATTGATGCCAAATCGATGCAAGATTTCTTCCGGCATCGGCGTTGCGTTCAAATTCGGCAGGCGATCACGCCCCGGCATGGTTTCGTTCCGGCTGCTAACTGGTTCGGGTTGGGGCTGCCCGCCGGAGCCGCCGATAATGCCATTCAGAGCAGGTTAACCGAGCGTTACGACCAAACCATGCGACAGGCTGCCGGGCAAATCGAACGGCTGGCAACCGAATATAAGGTTCCCGCCGCCGCAACTTACTTGCTGCCACTCGGTTTTAAGCGTCGCGCCCTGTTCAAAATGGACGATGCCCAGGCTGCTTATATCATCGAGACTCGCTCCGGGGTCAACGGTCATTTCGCCTACCGGCAGGCCGCTTTCCAGATGTGGCAAGAGCTTGAGCGAGTGCAACCCGAAGTAGCCCGTTGGGTGCGCGTCACGCCCTTTGAACAGGCCAATTATCTCGAAAGGTAATTATTCAACCAGCCTGAAGATGGGCGACCACATAGGGTCGCACCCTACATTTTGCCGGTAGGGGTAGCCCTATGTGGCTACCCTGGTCTGAACAGTTATAGTGAAATCTACTTCAGCCGATACCCAACCGAGAAATAGCTCCAAAACATCACGTCTGCCAGGCTGGGGTCGCGGCTGTAACGGGCGCGGAGCTTACCATCGGGCGAGATAAAATCAGCTAGATTAAAGTCCGGGCCTTCTTCGAGAACGACAAAGCCGTCTGCCGGGCCGTCGCGGTAGCCATTAGCCGGGCGGGTCGGCGTACCTTGCGGGGTAGCGGTCGGCAATGCCCGGATCGAAGAAGGAGTCGGAGTACCGTTGGCTGGCGGATTGGTGGGCGGTAGGGCCGGGGTTGGCGTAGGCGGTGGGCCACCAAAAGGCGCACCCTGGATCGCGCTGGCGCAGGCCGGACTGGTTTTTGGCCCGCCTTGCCCGAAGCCGAGGATCGAGGTCGGTACCCCGCCACCCTTGTAGGGTGTAATATCCGGCAAGCAGGAGACCGGGGCCAGCATCACCGGGACGGGTTCCCAGCTTCCCTTTTTGAAATTATAAAGTTCGACCGCGTAACGGGGGGCGAGTTGCGGGCCGAAACCATTCTTACGATAGAGATAGCCGGGCGATTCTAGCACCAGACGAGCGGGTGGATTTTGAGCCAACCGAGGCAGATCAAACTCGACCGTCACCTGCCCGATTTCGAGCGATACCCCGTTGGGAGGGACTGCGGGACGGGGTGGGCTACCACTGCTACTTCCAGCGGCGGGTGCAGCGGTGGCGGCCACCTCTTGCTTTTCGACCACTTTGCCACGCATCTCGCCTGGCAACAATTCGTTGCTACGGTCGCGGTTGATCGACAATTCCGCTACCAGCAAAGTCAAATCGTTGCCGCCGATCTGTCGCCCGTTGACGGTATAACCGAGCAAGGGCTTTTCCGACCAGCCGACCACCGCCACACTGGTCGGGTTCGAACGTGGGTCGGAACCGTAATAGGCCGGTTGGTAGCCCCCCGGCAAATACCCATACATCAAATTGAGCAGTTCGCGCTTGCGGGCTTCGGTGCGGTCGCCGGGCGACGAAGACGCAACCGGGGCCGGGCCGTAAGGCCCACTGGAATAATAGGCCCCCTTTTGATAATTGTTAAACAGACTGTTCGGTTGCCCAAAGACATTGGCAAAATCGACCGAAGCAGTTTGGCCCGGTTGTAACTCGCCCAATTTAAGATAGCCAAAGTTCGCCAACACCGTCACATCCTTGAGCGGCAAACCGGTGCGGTTGGTTATACTTCCCTTGACCCGTCCATCGTTTTGGGCCAGTTCCCCACTCAGGCTACCTTCCAGCCTGGTGCTGCCCTCGACGACTACGCTGCGGAAACTCCATTGCGACATACCAAGCAGATCAACCTGAGCGCGGTCGCCCTGCACCACTCGCAACCCGACCGGCGGTTGATAAGCCGGAAGCGGGGTTGAGGTCGGTGGTAACTGAGGTTGTCCGCCCGGCCCACCCGCTATCGCCACCACCTGCCCATAATTGGGGATATAGCTTGGGATCGCCGAAGTCAGGCTGTTTGGCGGCAGTTCCAGCCGATAATTGTTGTCGTTGGGAACGAAAACCCCCACTAACCCTAGCACCGATTTTTGGAGCGGCCCACTACTCGCGTCCCGCGCATCCAGTCGCACGATATTGACCGAGGAAGTTATTACTTCGCTGCCCTTGTCGCGCAAGGCCAACATGTATACGCCGAGAGTAAAAATAATCGTCAGGGCCGGGAGTGTCACCCAGCTTAATTCGCGCCGATTGAGCCGCTTTAACACAAAGTAATTGACCGGGCCGACCAGTATCACGTAAATCAGGGCCAGTAGCGCGATCAACCGCAACGGTGGTATATCGATCCCCGGAATATTAGTTAGGAGGCTGCTCAGGTTGCCACTTAAAAAGTTAAAATTGAGACCGTAGCTGCTATAAATATTGCCCGACCCGTAAGCCGCCTGCGGGTTACGCCCGACTAAGGCCTCCCACAACAGCGACGAACCATCCCAATTACTAAACCGCTTCTCACTCAAATCGAAAGCGGTTAGTACGACCGAACCACTCCCGCGCCGCAATTCGAGCAAAAGCGGGTCGTTACCGGCCTTGAGGTTAATAGTAGTGTCGGGAGTGGGTTTTAGTCTGAAAATATAACTACTGCCTGCCGTGTTAGGGGGCAAAGTCAGACCACCCGCCAGCTTTTGGAGCGCCGAAATTTGGCTGGCTTCCAGCGGGCCGAAGTCGTTGGGGCCGGGTACTTCCGCCGGGCGCAAACCTTCGGGCAACCCTTTCAGACTGCGGGAAGCACTCGGCCCGCCCGATACTATCAGCGTACCACCGTTGCGAACCCAGGTTTCGAGGGCGGCCTGTTGCTCGGTAGACAGACTTGCTAAATCGAAATCCTGCACCAGCAAGCCGTTCAAGCTGCCCCAGGCCTGGCCCATACTCGGTAAACGGCTCGCTTCCAACTGAGCCAGGGCCAGATGGATCACCGGGCCACCTTTTGCGCCAGTAGTGGGGTTTTGCGGTTGAGGTTGTCCGATCACGATATTATCATAAAGCTGGAAGTTATCCGGGTTGGGAGCCAGCACACCGACCAGCACCTGATTGAGCAATATCTTGATCTCGGCATCGGCGACCCCCAAAAGCTTTTGACCGCCGTCACCCTGCGTGCCACGCAACTCGATCCGCACATTGCGGTTGAACAAATCAGCCGCCGCCAGGGGGATATACATGGTCAGTTGCTTTTTGGCCCCGCTCGGCAAATCGACCTTCTGGACGTACAGGCTGCTATATAGCTCGATAGGTTTTTGGCTGGGCGGGCCGCCCCCATAAGGATTGGGGTTGGGGCTACCCGGCAAGACACTGATAACCAGTTCGCCACTTACATTAAGCCCGCTGTTTTCCAGCGAGAGATAAAGCGGTAGCCAATGCCACTCCGGGCATACCCACCGATCCCCGCCTCCGCCGTCAGCTTTAGATCGCTATTGACCGCCACCGGCGTAGTAGAAACTCCCGGTGTAAGCGAGGCCGCACTGGTGGCGGTCGGGCAAAGCGCTCCTGCCGGACAAGTAGTCGCTTGCCCACTGGGAGCCGCCAGCGAAGGTTCCGGCAAGATTGCCACAAATAGCGTTAGCAAAAATGCCAACCCCCAAACCAATCCGCCGATTAACCAGCGTTGCTTCTGCCTCCCTCGTCCCGAACGACGCATGCCAAATTCCTCCCACTTGTCGCGCTTGCCAACCTTCACAACCTGATCGTCCAAAGCAGTTCTACAGTACGCTGTAATCATTATAATGCATTTGGGCCGGTTTTAGTTACGCTCAGGTTAAATGATTTGCGATGTGGCCTATTTTTGCAAAAATCTGGTAACTACTCAGTTTACCCCCTTTGGGCGACCACATAGGGTCGCACCCTACAATGGATTTTGGGTAGGGTGCGACCCTATGTGGTCGCCCGGCCTGAGTAATTACAAAATCTAATCCATTGGACTTAGCACAGCCCGGTCGCTATAATAAGGCCAGAAGAGAAGAAAGGATTTTAGGGTGCAAAAACTGTTCTGTTACCTGAAACGAAAACCAATAATTTATGGCTGGCTGCTACTCGGAATAATCGGCAGTTTGCTATTGGTCGCCTGTGGCGATGCTACAACCGTCGTCCCGGCCACTTCAACCGCTACCCGACCGTCAGAACTCACGACGGTCACCGCCGTACCGCCCACTCCGGTCGCAACCTTGCCGCCCGACCCGACCGCCGCTACCCCTGCTGCGACCCCCGTCCCAACCATAGCAAACGTTACGCCACCGACTCAACCGACCAGTGGGCCGGGCGGTTCCGACTATACTTACGGCAGCGTAACCGCCAACAACTATGGAACCGGCGAAGAGGGCTATTATCTCTACGAACCGGCCCAGCCTGCGCCCCCTAAATCGTTGCCACTGGTCGTGCTGCTACACGGCTACGGGGGGGTAGACCCGACCGAGTACCGCCCCTGGATCAACCATATCGTGCGGCGCGGCAATATTGTAATCTTCCCGATCTACCAGCAACGCGCCAGCCGCGACGGAGAGAAGTATAGCGAGAATGCTCTGGCGGCTATCGAAGCAGCCCTCACTCGCTTGCAAGATGGAACCCATATAAAACCCGACTTGACCGCTTTTACTATCACGGGCTATAGCGCGGGGGGCGTGATTGCTACGAACCTGGCTGCCAGAGCCGAAAAGCTAAAGCTGCCAATTCCAAAAGCCTTGTTTGCGGTTACACCGGGCGGTTGTGCCAATTGTAGTCGTCTAGCGGTCAATAATTTCACCCTAGCAGGGGCCAACGAACTGGCTGAGATACGCCCGGAAACCAAACTGCTGGTGCTGGTCGGCGACCGCGATAATATTGTGGGCGAGACCGCTTCTACTATCATCTGGCAGTCTACCAGTCAAGTGCCTACCGCCAACAAAAATTACCTGATGGCGCTCACCGATACACATGGACGACCGACCCTGATCGCCGATCACGGCATGGCAACCCGCAATCCACCCAACGCTATGAACTATTACGGTATTTGGAAGTTGTTCGATGGCTTGCAAAGCTGCGCTCTGGCAAATAAAGATTGTGAATACGCCCTGGGCAATACGCCCCAGCAAACTAATCTGGGCAAGTGGAGCGATGGTACGCCTGTTACACCGCTCAAGGTGCTAAATTAGAGCCTATCCCCATAGATGTTAGTAGGGGCGATCTTTATGGTCGCCCGGTTCGGAACACACCGGGGCGATTATAAAGATCGCCCCACAGATCGGTTCTTAGTGCCGAATTAGTTTTGGACAAGAGGAGAATGTAATTTTATGGCCTGGTCTTCGGTGCTTTCAGCTTTTTTAGCTTCAGCAGTTGAATTTGTGGAGGCCCTGACTATCGTACTGGTAGTGGGGGTTACGATCAACTGGAAAACGGCCCTGGCCGGGACTGTCGCGGCGGCGGCAGTTCTAAGCGGGCTGGTACTTGTTTTCGGGACGGCTCTGGTCAACTTTATTCCGCTCGAAACCCTGCGGCTGATAGTCGGCTCGATTTTGGTGCTTTTCGGCCTCAAGTGGCTCAAGAAGGCCATCTTGCGCTACAGTGGGCTAAAGGCCCTCCACGATGAAGAAGCGATCTACGAAGAAGAAATGCGGCTAATGAAAGCCAGAGGCGAAAGCCTACCCAACAAGATTGATGGGTTCGGCTTTGCGACCGCCTTTAAGAGCGTGCTTTTGGAAGGGTTGGAAGTCGCTTTCATCGTGATTACCTTTGGCGCTTCGGCAGCCAAAACCGAACAAGAAAAAGGGAGTGGCCTACTGGCGGCAGCGCTTGGCGCAATAGCGGCAGGTGTACTGGTCATTATAGCCGGGGCCTTGCTCCAAAAACCTTTGACTCAAGTGCCGGAAAATACCCTCAAGTTTATAGTCGGGATCATGCTAACCACCTTTGGCACTTTCTGGGCGGGCGAAGGGTTGGGGATCGAATGGCCCTGGGCGGATGCCTTCTTGCTGGTGCTAATCGCTGCCTATCTAGCCGTGAGCGCCGCCCTGATAAGCTGGCTACGGGCTGCCAGCCGCGAAAAAAGCCCTATGCAAGCCGAACTGTAGTAGCTGTCAGGTATCAGGTGTCAGGTGTCAGGTTTGGGATGTTTACCGCAAACTATATTTAATCCTGTTAATCCTGTACATCCCTGTTAATTTTAAAGGAATAACCAATGTTACCAGCTTTAGCCAAATTTCTAAAAAGTGTCTTTAACTTCTTCGTAGGCGACGAGATTATCCTGATCGGCGTTTTAGTGCTTTTGGGACTGGTCGCCCTGATCGAGAACTTGCCCGCCTTGAGCAGCCTGAAAGACGCAGGCGGCTATATCTTTTTTGCCGGACTGGTCTTCACCCTGATCTTGACCTTACGTCGTGAAGCAGGCCACACTCGTTAAATTCAAACGGAGGAGATCACATGATATTAAGCATCGACCACATCGTAATCCTGGTAAACGATCTGGATACCGCCCGCGCCGACTATGAAGCGCTCGGCTTTACGGTCGTGCCGGGGGGCGAACATACCGATGGGGCGACCCACAACGTCCTGATCGCCTTTGCCGATGGCTCCTACCTGGAATTGCTGGCCTTCAAGCGTGAGGCTCCTGCCCATCGCTGGTGGCCCTATCAGGCGACCGGGGAAGGTCTGATAGATTTCGCGTTGCTGCCGGGTGCGATAGCCGAAGATATTGCTGCCGCCCGACAGCGTGGCCTCGAATATACCGGCCCCACCTCCAGCGGTCGGCAACGGCCCGACGGTCAGCAAATCTCGTGGCAAATCGGGTTGCCACCCTCCTACGATCTACCCTTTTTGTGCGCCGATGTTACGCCGCGTGGGTTGCGTGTGCCAGATGGCCCGGCCTGGCAACACCCCAATGGTGTGATCGGACTGGACAGCCTGACGGTCGGGGTCAAGAATTTGCAGAGCAGTATCGCCCATTATCGGGCCTTGTTGGGCAAAGAGCCTCATCTGGGTGAATATCCGACCAGCGCCGCCCCGGTCGGGGCTGCCGGGGTCGTGGTGGCGGAAGCCACCCCCGATACTCCCCTGGCTGAATATGTCGAACAGCGTGGAGAAGGGCCATACGCCCTATCCTTGCGAACCAAAATCGCCCCACCCGGCCCGAACACGCTCAATATCGCCCTGACCCACGCTGTTCGGATCGAACTGGTCTAACAAGCTGGATCGGCAAGTAAAGTTTGTAAGTTTCAGGTAATTTCGTAAAAAGGATTTAGAGGGATATGTATGTTACCGGCGATTTTGCCACCCGAATTTGCAAAACAAGTCAAGTTTGATAGCGGCTTTTTGTGTATGACGATGCACTGGCGACCCAAGTTGGACGACCCGAACCCGAACCGTCCGGGCCAAAAAGTTTCGACTGTTTCTTTTTTGGCGGTCTCGCCAGACGACCCCTGCCTGTGCGGAAGCGGCAAAATCTATCGGCTCTGCTGCCGGGTCAAGACCGATTGGGTTCCGCTCTCGCCCAACCCCGGCGGGGAAGACTTCAGCCTGATCGCGCCCCAGATAGCTACTTATCAAAACGTCGATGGCTCAGCGATCCGCAAAGCCTTAACAGGCGATTTGCGCTTGCTCTGTACCGACGATAGCCCTGAGAATGGCTTTTGGGTTTATTTTGGCGATGAGCCAGTTCAAGAACAGTTCGGAACACTTTGCTTTGGCGATCTTGAGCTAAAAAACAATAACACGCTTATCGCTAGAGCCATGAGCGAGCGGCGGTGGCAAGCGATGCTAGACTTCTTGCAGGAGGTATTGGGCGACACGCTCGGCACGCCCCAAATCCAATATGAGCCGGTGCAAGGCTTCGACAAACGCACCCGCAAGCAAATAACCCGCAAACCAAAACCTCGCAAGGAATAAATAAAAGGGATGTAACTACTTACCGCAGAGACGCAGAGAACGCAGAGAAAAGCTGGCATTTAGTAATCCTAATAAGTAGGCAAGATTTGTAGTAGAGAATTTATTCTCTTTAGCCGTTTGCAAAAGGAAAGAGAATAAATTCTCTACTAATCTACTTTACCAGACTTGGTATTACTCAGGCCGAGCGACCACACAGGGTCGCCCCTACCCACAATCGGTTGTAGGGTGCGACCCTATGTGGTCGCCCAAAGGGAAGGCTGTGTAATTAAAAAGGGATAGCAAAGAGGATACAACATGATCGAGGAAAAGCTGGACGAGGGCTTGCTATTCGCGGCCCTGGATGCCGCCCGCCAAGCCGGGGCCACTTACGCCGAGGTGCGCGGCCTCTCCGAATTGCACGATACAGTACGCCTTAGAAACGGCCAGATCAACAAAATCCAGACTGAAGAAGATAGCGGTTGGGGCTTGAATGTGCGGGTCGGGGCAGGCTGGGGCTTTGCCAGTAGCGCCGAATTGAGCGAAAAGAGCGTCCGGCAAGTCGCAGCCCAAGCCTTTGAGATTGCGGCAGCCAGCGCGAAAGTCCAGCCCAGCCAACAAGCTGAAAGCTATGGCCCACCCTCGACCGTTAGCGGCGAGTATGTTACGACCGTCCAGATCGACCCGTTCAAAGTCCCTCTGAACGAACGAATGGAAATGCTTCAGGAGATGGATGCCAACTTGCGGCGGGCCAACCGGGTCAAAGTAACCCATTCGCAGGTGATGGCCTTTCGTACCTGGAAATTCTTCGCCAACACCGAAGGCGCGGTACAACGTCAGCTTATCACCGAAAGTGGCGGTGGTCTCTCGGCTATTGCAGTCGAGGACAATTATAACTACCAACGCACTTTTGGGCGGTTCGGCAATTTCAGCCAGGCCGGATACGAATACATCTTGAACCTGAACCTGGAAGATGAAGCGCTTCGGATCGGTCAGGAAGCCTCCGAATTGGTCGCGGCGGAGTGGGTTCCACCCGGCCCGACAACAGTCGTGATCGGTTCCAATCTGGCGGCCCTGATGGTACACGAGACCTGCGGACACCCAACCGAGCTTGACCGCGTGCTGGGCTATGAGAACGCCTTCGCGGGGGGCAGTTTTCTAAAACCTGAAATGCTGGGTCAGTTCCGCTACGGGTCGCCTGCCGTAAATCTGACTGCCGACGCGACCATATCAGGCGGTCTTGGTAGCTTTGGCTGGGACGACGAGGGTACGCCCGCCCAACGGGTGCCGTTGGTCGAAAAGGGCATTTTCACGGGCTATCTATCTTCACGGGATACCGCAGCAGCAATTGGCCTGAGTAGTGGCGGGATGGCGCGGGCTTCCTCCTGGGGCCGTATCCCTCTGGTACGCATGACCAACGTCAACCTCGAACCGGACGCAGGTAGCCTCGACGACCTGATCGGCGAAGTCGAACACGGTCTTTACCTCGAAACACCTTCCAGTTGGAGCCTGGACGACAAGCGCATGAACTTCCATTTCTCGGCAGAGATGTGCCGCGAGATCAAACACGGGCAACTTGGTAAATATTACAAAGGAGCCAGCTATCAGTGGCGCACCCCGCTTTTTTGGGGCAATTGCCAGCGGGTCGCCGGGCCGGAGGAATGGCGGTTATGGGGCTTTCTGGGCTGCGCCAAAGGTGAACCGCTTCAATCGACCCACGTCGCACACGGCGCGTCCCCTATCCTGGTAACAAATCTAAACGTGCAAAGGGAGGGCTAGGACATGACGGTACAAAATGACGCTTCCCACTTACACGGGCGCGAAAAGCTTTTGAATTTGCTCGAAGACTGCCTGAAAAGCGCGACGGCTAACACCGAGCTAATGCTGGAAGCCGAACAGGTCGCCGTCACCCGTTACGCGACCAACCGCATCCATCAAAATGTCTGGCAGGACGATACTCGGCTATGGGTGCGAGTCGAGATCAATGGGGCGGTCGCCAGTCTCGCTTGCAATTCACTTGACCCGGCCCGGATCAAAGAAACGATTGGCAAAGCGACCACCCTGGCCCGCCGCTTGCCGAGCAGGAACCATCCCGGTTTTGCCGCCAGCAGCAGTGAAAGCGGCTCCAATACCGAACCGGGCGCGGAAGGCTTGACCCTCGAAGGACGCGCCTGGCCTGCTGTCGCCCCCGCTTTCTTCGAGGCGACTGCCGCCCAAACCCCATCCGACCGGGCCGAAGCTATTGGGCAAATCGTCGAACTGGTCGGGAGCGCCGGGTTTCAGGGCTACGGCACTTACAAAACAACACTTTCGGAACTGGTCGTCGCCAATACACGCGGTTTACGAGCCTACGCCCCGGCTACCTCCGGCTATATCAAGGCCCTGGTCGAGAGCGGCGAAGGCAAAGCCGGGTATGCCGACCAGTTGGGCCGGGATGTTACCCAGCTTAGCCCGGCCCAAATCGCCCAGACCGCGATCCAGAAATGCCGCCTGAACGTCAACCAGATCGATCTGCCGCCGGGCGATTATGCCGCTGTGCTGGAACCCAACACCGTCGCCGATATGGTGCGCTTTATGATTATTCACGGCTGCGGGGCGCAACAGCTACAGGACGGGCGTTCCTTTATGAGTGGGCGGCTCGGACAAACCGTAACCGGCCCAAACATCAATATCTGGGAAGACCCCAATCATCCGCACGCCATGCCTTTCTCGCTCGATTACGAAGGGCTGGAAGCGCGGGCTGTTCCGTTGGTAATCGGAGGCAAAGCGGCAGGCCTAGTCTACGACCGCTACACAGCCAGCCGTAGCGAAGGGCGCGTCTCAACCGGGCATGCCGCCCCTTCTAGCAATGTGGCGATGGATGACGTAGCTTTGCCAACCCACATCGTGATGGAAGCCGGAACGCGCTCGATTGATGATTTAGTGGCGGGCCTCAAACGCGGCCTGATCCTCACTCGCCTACACTATACCCACTGCCCCGACCCGCGCCGAGTGGTGGCGACCGGCACGACCCGCGACGGAACCTTCTTGGTCGAAAATGGCGAAATCGTGGCTGCCGTCAAGAATTTGCGCTTTACCCAGAGCGTTCTCGAACTGCTATCGGGAGTCGAGGAACTGGGCCAACCCAAAACCTGTCAGGATTGGTGGGCCGCTAACGGCATGGGAACCACCAATTATTATCTTCCGGCCCTGCGGGTCAGCCAGTGTACTTTTACCGGCGCAACCACCTTCTAAGGGGCAGATTTAGAGCCTGAGCGAAAAGTCTATGGGTGGAGCAATGTCCAACAAGGGGCCGGGGTATCTTGTTGGACATTGCTCCATCAATAGATTTCCCCCTTCATCCCTTATCCCTTAGCCGCCGACCCCGATGTCCACCAAAAAACTGGCAAAGCCTGGAGTTCCTGGACTCTCTTCGACCAGTATCACTTTAAGGATATGGACGGAAAACGTCCCCACTGGGACGTTATTATGCCGAAAATGTTGCCAAACAACCGTAAGTTTCGGCTGGGATATAAATCAGGGGATTTAAATTGTGCGATTTAAAAAGAAGATCGCCCTAGTAGCAGGGGCGATCTTCTTTTTTATTACGAGATTTGTAACTACTCATGTCGGGCGACCACATAGGGTCGCCCCTACCCATAATCCCTTGTAGGGTGCGACCATATGTGGTCGCCCAAAGGGGAGGCTGTGTAAGTACACAGTTTTTTACAAATTGCCAGGGCAAAATTAGGCGGCGGTCTGAAGCTGCTTAATGTCTTCCAGCAAGACCCGTTCGTGACCGTCCGGCTTGACCTGCTGGTAAACCTTGCGTACCATCCCCTGTGGATCGATCACAAAGCTGCTGCGGTTCCAGTAGAAAACACCTTTGAACTCGCTCTGGCCTACTCCGGTAGCATCGAGCAGTTCGCGCTTGGGGTCGGCCAACAAATCTATCGTAAAGCTAAACTTGTTGCAAAAGTTCTTGTGCGAGTCCACGTCATCCGCGCTCACCCCAACCACTTCAATATTGGCAGCCTCAAACTCCTGCTTGCTGGCGGTAAACGATTTACCCTGGATCGTACAGCCGGGCGTATCGTCTTTGGGATAGATGTAAACTACCAACCACTTACCAGCAAAATCCTCCAACTTCACAACCTTACCATCCTGGTTCGGTAGTGCAAATTCTGGGAACGGCTTCCCTACTTCGACAGACATTGTTAAGCTCCTTACTTTACTCAAAGTGTAATTTGCTCCATTACACGATTGTAATATCGCCTGTCTATCAAACCACTTAACGCCACTTGAGTCAAATGATAAGACCGACCAACTCGTGCAGATTGAGGTCTTTAGGGCTATGCCTCGGATCAAGACAGTGTGATATATTAATCCTATTGACAGGGTTATAATAGTAAGGTTTAATAATTTTTGCAAGGCAAATTAATACTTCCTACCGACCTTGTTAACCTCATCTTTCTCTACTTTGCTAAATGGGCTTCGATCAGGCGGCTTCTAAAGGATTTAGCACAATGAAAACGAAAACATCTAATCTCTCACAAACCAAAGCTAAGATCGATCACCACCCTAAGTCTGGTGGCACATTGGAAGCCAACTCCGCTCAGGATAGTGCGCTAGAGCCAACCACAGTTAAAGCCTTGTACAACCAAAAATTGCAAGGAGCGCAACGGCGTGATGTAGTTCAAAGAATGAACCATCAGTACGGCAACCAGGGTGTGCAGCGCCTCTTGCACAGTTTGAACTCACCGCTTGGCATCATCCAGCGCGAACCGGTCGTCGATGCACCTGCCGACCCGAGTGCCGTTACCCTGACTTCGCCTCGCTTTGCAGGTGAGCCAACCCTCGAAGAATGTTTTGCCGGAACGCGCAAACTCAAAACGGGGGACAAAGGTGAGCCAGTCGCCCGTATCCAACAGGCTTTGCTAGACCTCAATGTTCCCGTAAGTGAATATGGGGCAGACGGTAAATTTGGCCCCGAAACCACCCAGGCCGTTGTTACCTTTCGGAGCGGGCAGAAGCTAACCCCTATTACCGGACAGGTAGACGACAAAGTGATGCAGCGGTTAGACCAACTCTTTCCGCCCAAACCGGCCGCTCCGCCCGACAAGCGGGTAGACGATATTGCCGCGATGCTAAACAAAAAGCCACCCGATTTTAAGCAGGCATTTACTACCCTCAACGGCCTGTCGATGGACGATATGCTCAAGATACTCCAGGACTTAAAGGCCAGGGGTTTCTTGCAAGATATGATAAATAATTTGCAGGGCAGCAATACCGCCGGGTTGAACGAAAGCCGCTTACGGGTAGCGATGCTGGCGGTTAAACTTATGGGTATCTTTTCGCTTGAGAGTTTCAAGCAAAATTTTAAGGACGATCTGAGCAAAGTAGAGCCAGAGGGTCGTTACGCTGTTTTGCACTTGATCGCCCGCAATAGTCCGGCTATCGGCAAGCTCAAACTAACCAAAGGCTTTCAGGCACTCGGCCCGGATGCACAGGAAAAATTGCTCACCTACGTCGGTGGGATCAACCCGGAAATATCGGACCCTGCCAGATTACGGCTGGAAACATTACTGGACGATGCCAAAGCCGACCTGGACGACCCGATGACTTTCCGCAAATTCCTGACCGGCCCGCAAGATACCAATCCATTAAATGCCCAAGAAGGTACTTTTGATGGAAAACGCGAAATATACGAATTGGCTGGCCCGGAAGAGAAAAAAGGCTATGCTTTCAAGAGCCATTACGAAGCGGCCCTCAAACATACGGTCAAGTTTGGCGAGAAAGTTATCCCGATCTTTTCACCCAAAAAGCCCGACCCCAAGTTAGGCGAGTTCCACAGCGTAGATGAAATTGGGGATGGTCTGGCGGCGACACCCAAAAAGGTGCGCGACCTGATTGTGAAGGTCAACATCGAGCCACGCCGCAACCCGGAAGATGCTTACTGGGAAAAAGAATACAAAGAAAAAGGCTTTCGCTCTTACATGACTGCCGGTGGTGATGGCGTGGTGGAAATCTATCCGCAGATCGCTAATCCCAAACAGAATGGGGTAGACTCAAGCATAATCCACGAGACCGGACATATTTTGTCCGAAAAGAAATGGGGCGGCAATGTCAAAGGGCCACGCTGGAAACCCTGGCGACAGGCCATGAAACAAGATAACGTGGTTGCTTCGGGTTATGCCAAAAACTCTCCGGCGGAAGACTTCTCGGAAGCCCTATCGCTATACGCTATAATGCAAGCCAAGCCGCCCGAAGAACGGGGTGAGTACCGCGACATGATGCCAGCCCGCTTCAAAATTTTGGATGCGCTGCTAAACGATGCCTAGTGTCGAGTGAAAAGTCCATTGGCAGAGCAAGTATCACGAGGAATGAAGGATGAGGAATAAGGGGCCGTCCATTGGCAGAGCAATGTCTCACAAGAGATGAAGGATAGAGATTTACGATAGTAGATGCAGATTGCCTAATGTCCAACCTCCCCACGCATTAACTATTCTGCATTCTGCATTCTGCATTTTTCATCCTTCATCCCTCATCCCTGGTTGGATATGGCTCCGCCCATAGACCGTCCTAAGCCGCTTGAATTAAAAAAGAGGATTTATGCCCGCTCGCAAAAAACCCAAACATCCTGGAACCATCGAGTTCGTAAACGGGGTGACGAATGAAGTAACTCACCGTCGGCCCATTTCGGAAGTGCCGGAAAGTTTGCGCTTTTCCAACACCGATCAAGGGATGGTTCCGGTGGTCAAAATCGTCGAGATTACCAGCGACAACCAGCGCGAGATTCACCTCTACGGCCCCGACGACCAGTTGCTCCGCACTACCTTGCAACGCCGTGACCCACCCACCAGGGATGAGGGATGAAGGATGAGGGATGAGGGATGAGGGGGCCGTCCATTGGCGGAGCAAGATATTACAATCGAGCTACCCGTCCTCAGTCCCTTTCATCCTTCATCCCTCATCCCTCATCCCTTCTTAGCTATGGCTCCGCCCATAGATTTCTCCATAACCGCTTAAATCCAAATTTGGTCGAAATTGGCTCTGGACAGGCGGGCCGAAGTATGGTATAAAAAGACAAGCGTCATATTGGGCGCTCAATTTTTGGATTTTGATAGTTTTAACAAGGAAATTAAATGAGCGTAGCAACGGCTACCACCCATCGGCTAGAAGTCGATGGGCAACAGAATAGCTTTTTTTGGTACTTTAGTCCCTCCGACACCACGGTGGGCTACTTGTGATTAAGTAACCAAGAAGCACCTGGGGTCGGAGAAGCAGAGGAAAAACCTCTGCTTTTTTGTTTGTTAAAACTCTGCTGAGCTATAGGGTTTTTAGCAAAAACGGGGTCTTTTAAGGAATTATGCTATAGGGCATTTCAGCCGTTTGGATCGTATTATATGTATAATATGTAACAAAGTTTAAATTAGCAAAAGAAAAGGAGCTATCCGATGTTAATAAGCTTGCATAAGGGCGCTACCGAAGGCGAAGTTGAACAGGTAATTCAAATATTGGCCGGTCTACACGTCACAGGCTACCCTGCCACCAATCAGGGACGACGATTGGTCTGCCTGGGCCAAACCCTCTCGCTGGAACTTCAAAGCCGTTTGCGCGATCTTTGCCTCCAAATCGAACGCATCCTGGACATCAAAACCTCGTACAAACTTGCCAGCCTGGAATATCAAGCTACCCCGACTGAGATCACCGTAGGACAGGTGCGAATCGGCGGGGAAAACGGGTTTGTAGTAATGGCCGGGCCGTGTACTATCGAGAGCGAAGAACAACTTTATAAAACCGCTGCCGCCGTCAAACACGCTGGGGCCAATGTGCTACGCGGTGGAGCCTTCAAGCCTCGCACCTCCCCTTACAGCTTTCAGGGTATGGGTATCGAAGGCTTAAAGCTTCTGCACGCGGTAGGTCGCCACTACAATATACCGACTGTCACCGAAGTAATGGAATCATCTTATGTCGAAGCCGTCGCCGAATACGCCGATATTGTCCAAATCGGGGCGCGGAATATGCAAAACTTCCCCCTGTTGCGCGAAGCAGGCAAAGCCGGAAAGCCGGTACTGCTCAAGCGGGGGCCGTCCGCGACACTCGATGAATGGCTCATGTCCGCCGAATACATCATGGCGACCGGCAACCATCAGGTCATTTTGTGCGAACGCGGGATTAAAAGCTTCGATACGGCTACCCGCAACTGTCTCGATTTGGGTGGGGTCGCTGCTGTTCAAGAAAAAACCCATCTGCCGGTAATCGTCGATCCGAGCCACGCGACCGGTAAGCGCAGCCTGGTTCCACCGTTAGCTCTGGCCGCCGCCGCAATGGGCGCGAACGGTATTATGGTCGAATGTCATCCGCACCCGGAACAAGCTTTGTGCGATGGCGCTCAGTCGATCACACCGCCGCAATTGGTCGATCTGGTGCGGGGCGTGCATAACGTCGTAGCCGCCGTCCGCGAAGTTTACGAGCCGGAAGAAGGCGAAATTGTGGCTGCTTAAGCAAAATTATTCGATTTCGCTTTGAGAGTTCCACAAAATTAAATTTGGTGTTAAAATAAACGCGGCATACCAAAATATCCGGCGAACCGACCCGAACATTGTAGTTCGCGTTTCAAGGTTGAAGCGATGACCCGGTTGAGCTTTTGTAATTGTGGAGAGGCATGCTGCTGTATGGCAATGACCGATAATCAAATCCTGGCAACGGGTGACAAAACCCAGATTAGGCAATTTAACCGAGATGATGTAGACAGTTGGATGGAATGGCCGCCCCATCACGATCCGCTCTATTCTTCCAGCTATCCGCGCCCGATGAACCGTTACGAACGGGATGCATGGTACTACGAACGGTTGAACCGAGCCGATTATATGATGTTTGCGGTGGACGATAAACAGGGCCGTCTGGTCGGTCTGCTGACCCTCCGCAATATCGACCGCAACCGCAGCCACGCCGTGTTGGGTATTACTCTGCGGCCCGAAGCCCTTAGCTTTGGCTACGGTACCGACTCGCTCTGGGCCTTCATGACTTATTACTTCGATTATTTGCATTTCGATGCAATGGTGCTGGATGTTGCCGCCTATAATCGCCGCGCCCAGCGCGTTTACGAGAAGTGTGGCTTCGTCTATAGCGGCGAACATTGGGGCCATTTCGACGATTACAGCGTCTTTAACAACGATTATTATCGCAACATCCGGCAATATTTCCGGCGACACGGAGCCTGGATCGAGACTCTGTTTTACGATATGGTGTTGCGCCGCTATGATTACTTCCGGCGGCGGCAAATGGGGTTGGGGCCAATTATCAAAAAATGAGCGATAGACCGAAGAACGGGAAAAAGAAATTGAGCGGCCAGGAGCCGGAACTAAACGCTACCAAAGCCGCTATCGAGCGCGAGTTGGTCTTTATCGAGCTTAAAGAGGAGGCCAGCCAACGGTTAGAGTTGCCAACGCTGGTGCCGATCCTCCGGCAGGATTACGATCAGGAGATGGCAGTCGGTCAGCTTACGAGCGCCGCTTTTGCCGCCGGGATCGAAGCGCTCAAACTACTACAACCAAGCGTAACTGGCTACGACCGCTTTTTGGCCCGCTACTATTTGCTGGAAGCCGAACGAACCATGCAGGAAGAACCAGATGAGTATCAAGCTCAACGGTACTTCCAAAAGGCGGTAGACCTCGAACAGGCCGAGCTTTCCGCCGAAGCCGCTTTCTATCTGGCGGCCCTCGTCTCGCCCGACGACCAGGAAAAGGCGATCCATTATTACCGCCTCTCTATCGACCTAAACCCCCAGGCCGCTACGCCCCATTTCGAGTTAGGTCGGTTGTTGCGCGAACGGCGCGATTTGCCGGGTGCTTTAGAAGAATTTGAGGCCGCTTACAAGCTTGAACCAGACAACGCTACTTTGCTCAGTGAGGTCGGCGATACGCACTTGATGGTGGACGACCTGCCAAAAGCTCAGGCCGCTTACCGTCGGGCCGTCGAACTCGAACCGGATGTCTGGACGCTACCGCTCAAACTCGGTATTACCGAATACAACCTGGAAGAATATCCGCTTGCCATCCGCGATTTGCGGAACGCCCTCGATTTGGCCCCCAACGAACTGGACGAAGGCTCGGATCAGGTGCTTTATGTCGAAGGGCTATACTATTTAGCCCTGGCTTTCCGGGACAGCGACCGCCCCGATCAAGCTCGCAAGCTAATCCGAACCGTCCTCCAATTCGACCCGACCCACGAAGGCGCTCTCAACTTCGGGCTTTAAGGCCAGAGCAAACTAAATCAGACGAGCCTGGTTAATAATTTTGTAACTACATAGTCCTCTGATCCTGATTACCACAACACATAATACTAGGTCCTGAGAGGTAGGCAACATTTGTAGTAGAGAATTTATTCTCTTTAGCCTTTTGCAAAGGGAAAGAGAATAAATTCTCTACTACCCTACTTCACCAGACTTGGTATAAGTCATGATACCCTTGTCATTGTGAGCCGCAGCGAAGAATCTGGTGGCAAAAGCTGACTCTAGTCCACTGGGCCGAGATTCTTCGCTGCGGCTCACAATGACAGGACTGAATAGTTACTAAATTTTAGTTTTCTCTGCGTCTCTGCGGTGAGTACTTACTAATTTTTATCCCGTTTATCATGTTTATCCCTGTTAACAAACCTTGACGCTTAGCTGTATATAGTATATAATAGAACTGTGCTAGAGATTTGGGCCAGACCGAAAATACTATTTTTTGGCGATGGCCCTATGATATAATGTAGCTAGTTGTAAAAAAATCGGTTTTGGCTTCGCAAAGCCAGATCGATAGGATGCTAGTGTTGGTAGCCGGCCTTGCCGATGGCGACAGGGCGATTATAAAGGAGATTTGCTTACGGTCACTAGATTAAAGAAACCTGTTTTGGAAAATGCGCTAAACGCCGTGAAAATCGCCGCGAAAAATGGTGCGACCAAAGCCCAGGCTAAAGAACAGGCCGCAATAGTTGAAGCCTCGAATGTCAGTTTAATTGAAAATGTCGCTACTCCGAGCGACGCGCTTACCCCGGTAGACCTCGATTCCGATTTTGAGTTGAACCCACTAGAAGAGCTTTCAGTTGGGCCAAAACAAAAAAGGCCGCGTATAAACACGCTGGCGACCGAATCGCCGACCGAACGGGCTTTGTTGGTCGGAGTTGGGCGGCACGGCGATTTATTCGAGGTTGACGATTCGCTGGACGAACTGGCCCAGCTTTGCGAAACTGCCGGGCTACTCATCGTAGGACGCACTTTTCAAAATATTAGCTCACCGCACCGCTCTTTTCTGATCGGAAGCGGTAAAGTCAACGAGCTAAAAGAACTCAAGCAAGAGCTACAGGTAGACGTGATAGTCTTTGACCTGGAACTGACCCCGACCCAAACCCGCGAACTTGAGAGCGTCCTGGACGTTAAGCTAATCGACCGCACCGGTATTATTCTCGATATTTTCGCCCGCCGCGCCCGCACCC
This sequence comes from Chloroflexia bacterium, assembly GCA_038210655.1. Lineage (GTDB taxonomy): Bacteria > Chloroflexota > Chloroflexia > Chloroheliales > Chloroheliaceae > 54-19. Next base: position 15,224 of record JBBQWM010000021.1, on the reverse strand, counting down.
ACGAAGGTCGGTTGCAGGTCGAATTGGCCCAACTCGAATATCGCTTGCCGCGTCTGACCCGCTTATGGACTCACCTTTCGCGTCAGGCCGGTGGCGGTGGGGGCAGTGGTAGTGGCGGGGTGGGCGTGCGTGGCCCCGGTGAAACTCAATTGGAAATTGACCGCCGGAGTAGTCGGACCCGGGTTAGTCACCTCAAACGGGAACTGGAACAGGTCCATACTCACCGCGAATTGTATCGCCAGCGTCGTCGGACTGCCGGTATCCCGGTCGTCTCGCTGGTCGGCTATACCAACGCAGGCAAATCGACCTTGCTCAACAAATTGGCAAATGCCGGGGTGCTGACCGAGGATAAACTGTTTGCGACCCTCGACCCAACCACCCGCCGGGTTAAGCTACCCAATGGACGCGAGATATTGTTGACCGATACGGTCGGTTTTATCCAGCGTTTGCCGACCGGGTTGGTCGAAGCTTTCCGCTCAACGCTGGAAGAAGTCAACGAAGCCGACTTGCTCATTCACGTCCTGGATTTCACTCACCCGAACGCTCAGGAGCAATCCGAGACGGTTGAGAAGGTCTTGAAAGAGCTAGGAGCCGACACCAAACCGCGCATCATTGCCATGAACAAGATTGATATGTTCAAGAATGAGGCAGGTGAGGCGGTTGCGCCGGAAGAAGTCAGCCGCGAGTTTGAACTACCACCCGAATATGTCCCTATTTCGGCCTCCCAGGGGATCGGGATTGATCTATTGCTCAAGACCATCGAGACCGCCCTCGATAAAGGCATGGTCGAAATCACCAGTCTGGTACCCTACGGCAAAGACGAGTTGGTCGCTTTGTTCCACGAGAAAGGGATCATCGAGAAGGAGGAATTCCGAGACGGCGGAACCTATCTCAAGGGCCGCTTGCCGGTACAATTCCAGTATAGCTACCTGCCCTACCCAGCCAAACCCGGCAAGCAGAAAGCTTCTTGACTATAAATATTAAGAAGAATTTTAGACTGTAGGGGCGACCCTTGTGGTCGCCCGAAGATTGTGCCGGGTGTTCACGGGCGACCACAAGGGTCGCCCCTACAAAATGTTATCTGAGTATGTGCAAATTAGGCGGTTTTCCCGACTTGATTCAGCAAAGGCGGAAGAGTGAAGTTTGTCACTTTTCCGCCTTTCCTATTGACCGCAAGTAGGATGAGGGTTATATTACATACGTTACCGGTTACAAAAACAATTTATAATTAACCGAGGGGCCGCTAATCCAGCCCTTTTAATCGCAAATCCAAAATGCGCTTTTACCTCCTTTTGACAGCAAGCCCAAAATCCGATGGAGTGACATTTTGATCCGAACTGGCGATGTGTTGGCCCAACGCTATCAAATCCAAGAAAGAATAGGCCGAGGAGGCTTTTCGACGGTCTATCGGGCCATCGATACGGTCTTCAAGCGCGATGTCGCCGTCAAAGTGGTCGAGATGGAAGAGGACAACGACGGCCAGTTTTTTGATTTGCTGGGCGAAGCCCGCTTTATCGCCACCCGCCCACACCCCAATATTCTGGATGTTTACGACGTTGGACAGCAAGAGTTTATGGCTTATCTGGTCATGCCTTACGCCAATGGTGGTACACTTTCCCAATACTTGAAAAAGAATGGAAAGCTTTCGCTGGATGAAACTAGCCACTTCTTGCAACAAATTGCCGCCGGACTGGACTTCGCGCACGACCTGGATATTGTCCACCGGGATATAAAGCCCCAAAACATTTTAATCTTCCAGCAGCGTCCGCTCCGACTGGTTATCGCCGATTTTGGGCTGGCAAAGGTGATGGCCCATAGCAGCGTCTACAGCAACACGCAGGTCAGTGGCACACCCAGCTATATGGCCCCCGAACAAGTTACCGGGCGACCGGGTCGGCAGAGCGATATTTACGCGCTGGGTGTGATGCTCTACCAGATGCTGGCCGGGAATACGCCTTACCAGGGCGACGCACACGTCATAATGTTCGCACACGTCAATGAGCCTGTTCCACTACTTTCAGATGTGCGACCCGACTTGCCACCCCAAATCAGTGGGATTATCGCCCGCACAATGGCAAAGCAACCAACCGACCGACCGGGCCGGGCCGAAGATATTTATAAGGCTTTCAGAAAAGCTATAGAGGAAGCCCGTGACGAAGCGGCGGATTCGCCGACTTCTCGTCTGCCTCAAATTAGCCAACCCTTGCCGGGTAACGTAACTCAGGCCAAATCTCGTCCCGAAACTAATCCGCCTTCGGTTATCTCAAATCCGTCTACCCCAGCGTCGGTTACGCCCAGCCCATTTACGAACCCAGCTACCGACGACTCGACCGGAGCGCCGACCCTCAACCTCACCCCCCACCCGGCGATAGAGAAAAGACCTGATACAACCTTTCCGGCGACCGACTCCCGGCCCGACACCACCCTGGCCTCACGCCCGGCCTCTGAAAAAGGACCAGTCAATCAGGCTCCCGTCCGTCCGATTATTGAGGAAAAACCTGTTAGCGAATCCGGCTCAAAGTCGTATACACCACCAGCCTCAACGCCCTCCCAAAACCGAGGGCCAGTCGTACCAGTCATGCCAATGGTCGAGACTGGCCCCAAACCTTTCGCCTTCAATGGTCGTGCTTTGTTGATCGGCGGGGGAGCTTTAATCAGTATCATTTTGATGATCGGGTTGATCGTCGTTTTTGCCGGTCGTCCACCCGAACCCGGCCCTGCCGTAGCCGCTTCCACCGTTACAAAGGCTTCTTCGGCGGCGAGTAGCGTTAGCACTACCCAATCTGTCACTAATCTGGCCGGGGCAGGCGCATTGCCCACCGCGCCCGTAGTAGCCAGCGCGACCCCACTACCCGTTGCGACCCCTCTACCCATTGCCACTGCGACTCCGCCGTTGGTTGCTGGTTCTGGTGGCGCACCTTCGTTACCTACTACGGCCCCAAACCTGGCCCTTACTCCTACGGCGGTCTATAACCCAACCGTTGCTCCCACTCCCAACCCAACCGCTTTCCCTGCGCCAAGTCCGACCCCGGCTTTGGCGGCGGCCTCTTTGAAAGGGCAGGCTATCAACGCCCATCCCAATTTCCCGGTGCAATCGGTGGCCTATAGCCCGGATGGTAAACTGGTCGCCAGTGGTTCCGCCGATAAATTGATCAAAATTTGGGATGTCACCGGCCCGACCCCTACTGTAACCCACGAGCTAAAAGGGCATGCGAATTATGTCAACTCGGTCACGTTTAGCCCGGATGGGAAAATGTTGGTCAGCAGTTCGGGCGACGGGACGGTACGTCTGTGGGATGTCGCAACTGGCACCGAAATAAGGCCACTCAAACCACCTACCAATCAACCCGTGATCGCTTCGATCTCGTTTAGCCCGGATGGTAAGCTGCTGGTAGGGGCCGCAACCAATCAGGTTGTGCTATGGGAAATCGGGGGTGGCACGGTCATTCGTGCTTTTAACAACCCGCGCAACCTGAAAGTGGAGCCGGTTTTGTTCAGCCCGGACGGAAAGTGGATCGCGGTCGGCTATAACACCGATGGCGAAATCGACCTCTGGAACGTCGATGATAACTCTAATCCGGCCCGCATTTTCAAAGGGCATAGCGATACGGTCTGGTCGCTCCAATTTAGCCTGGATAGCAAACAGCTTATCAGTGGTTCCAAAGATAAAACTATTAAAATTTGGGACATCGCCAACCCGAACGCCAACGACCCTATCGCCACGCTTGCCGGACATACCAGTTCGGTCAGCACCGTCCGCCGCAGTGCCGACGGCAGCACCCTGGCAAGCGGGGCAACCGATGGCATCCGGCTCTGGAGCCTAACCCAAAATGCTTATCCTCAACTTAGCCCACCCCTCGGTCTGAGCGATTGGGGCGAAGCGGTTACGGTCAGCTTTAGCCCCGACGGGCGGACGCTGGTAGCGGGCTACTTAAAAGGCCAGTTGCGCTTTTGGGATGTGAGCGGGGTGACAGGCCGGGCGCGACCCTCGCTCTACAAGGTGCAAGCAGGCGATACCCTTGATAAAATCGCCCAGCGCTTCCAGACTTCGGCGGACGCGATCAAGACCGCCAACCGCGATATAGCCGATAGTGGGCAGGTTGGGCCGCTTTTCCAGACCAATGGCGACCCGGTAGCCGATAAAGTACTGGTCATTCCTGCCGACCGCCCGAACTTCCGGGGATATGGCGCGATCATCGGGCCGAACAACAGCCTCGAAGCGACCGCCAAACGCCACAATCTAAGCGAAGCCGCTATACTGAGCTTCAATTTGCTGACCGACCCTGGCGCGGTTCAAACCGGGCAGGCTTTGCTCATCCCTGAATCATAAACATGATGGGTCTCCGAGGGCGACCACCAGGGTCGCCCCTACCAAAAATTTTGCGGTTTGGTCTAAGGTTACAAAAGCTGGGATACATTGTGTTTCGTAGAAGCAAGCTAGTTTCAAATCAATCGGATGCTTTTCGCCTGCTGGGTGGATTAGTAATAATATTTCAGTTGAGCCTGCTAACATTGGTTGGTGGGACGAGCGAACCGGCCCAGGCTCAGGCTCTGCCTGTCGTGCGCTACGGGCAGTTCTATCATGCACCCCAACCGGGTAGCTATAAGGTGGTAGATGCGGCAGCCGAGCGTCTCAACTTTAACCACGTTGTAACTCTAGCCGCCCTGCAAGGCATCCACAACCAGAATACCCCGACGGGTGGGACGGCCCTCTTTGTGGATTGGGGCGACGGCGCAACCCGCTACTGGCGCGACTATTACAAAACTACTTACAAGCTAAATTATAGCGTCCAGTCGGTAGCCGACACTTTGCGCGATAGCCTAAGTTTGACCAAACAATACGTCGTCTGGGACCCCAATAATATTGAAACACTCAATATGGCGGCGAACCTGGCGGGGCTGTTTGGAGCGATCCCGATTGCGCCGGGCGACGAAAGCGGCGGGCTAAATTTGAAAGGGCTGGGCTATTCGCTGTGTGCGGTGTGTCCGTTCGGGGGCGATTTGCGGGGCAAGTTCGGCAGCGAGGCCGCCGTCATTAGCTGGGAACTGGACAATCTGGCGAAGCAATTCAACCAGAATCTGGTTTACGCCACCACCCCTGGCTCCGGCTTTATCGACCAAATCATCGACATCGACTATCCAGTCGCCGCCAAAGCCTTTATCTTTTTCGTCAATACCAAGACGAACCTGGCGCTCTACCGACGGATTTTGCAAAGCTGGCCGCCCGGTATTCATCAAATGGGCTGGCTGTGGTGCGATTATCAGGGGGTCGTTTGCGAAAACGAGATGCGCGACGTAAATTCCCGCCTCGGCAACATTCTGCTCGGTAGCGAGGCCCAGCGTAATTCCTCGTTCCACACAATGTTTCGCCCACCCGACCCGGTCAACCCTCAGCGCGAAATCAACGCCGCCGATGTGACACTCGACCCAAATGGGGTCTACTACTCTTTTACGATCACCGATGGCGATAACATGGTGGTTTACGACCGACTGTGGAACACCACCAAAGACGATTATAACAACGGGGTCGATTACATGCTGTGGGCCGACCCGAAGCGCGGGATTGTCCCGATAGGCTGGAGTTTGCAACCGGCCCTGCGTAGCTTTGCCCCGGCCCTTTTGAAGAAATATTTCGATGATTTAGCCAACGGTGGGACTTATTTTGATGTGGCAGTCGGAGAGCAACTCAAGTCGGATTATTTTGAAGCCTGGCTTCCGGCAGGCTACCCGATCTTCGACAACCTGGGGGCCGACCTGGGCGACCGACCCGGCTATCAAGCCGCTTACCTCAATTGGGCCAGCACCGAGATCAAAGCCCTAAACCTCAAAACGGCCTTCGACATTGTAAATACCAGCGACAACGGCCTCCGCACGATGGGCGACCGGCTTGGCTTTAACGGCTGGCTGCGCGGTTGGGGCAGCGGTGGTTTGCAAGCTATCCGACCTATCGGGGAGCGCCAGATTCCCGTTGTGCAAACCGCCTTGATCGCCAACACCCGCAACCCGGACGGCATTGTGAGCGAGGTTAGTCGGTTAGCAAGGGGGCGGCGCGGCCCGACTTTTATCAGCCTTTTAATCCCGCTCTGGCAGCAGGGTGGATTGGAAGGGCTAACCCAGGCAGTCGAACGCCTCAAAACCCAGGGTTATCACGCCGTCCGGCCCGATGTCTTGCTGGCGCTCTCGAAGCGCTCGACCGCTACTTCGGTTGCACCTAACGATCTGGCCTACAACCGCAGTGTGACCGTCGATAGCGAGGCCCAGGGCAGTTTGGCCCATTTTGCGGTCGATGGCAACCCGGCGACAGCTTGGACTTCCGGCACACTGCCCGCTCCCAACTGGCACTGGCTAAACGTCGATTTGGATAAGCCCCGTGCGGTCGAGTCGATCAAGGTTAGCTGGCAGCCCGGCCTCAAGCTCGATTACTGGGTACAAATTTCGAGCGATGGCAAGGAATTTTTGACCGTCACAACCGGGTCGGTTGGCTCCAACCCGGTCACGCTCAACCGCTTTACCCCCCTCAACGCCCGTTTTGTGCGGGTGTTGATTACCTCGGTCGAGGGCGACCGCCCTGCCGGGATCAACTCGCTCGAAATCAACGGTCGGCCCGTCCTGAGTTGGGATTACGCTTTCTTGAATTTGCTTTCTTTGCTATCTAAATCTCGATCTTAAAGCCGTGCTAACGGTTCTTCCAGGGGAGGGCCAGCCTATCGAGCAATTGCAGCCCATAGGTGATAATTACGCCCAACAAGGCGATCATGATGAGGCCGACAAACATGCGGGTGGTGGAAAGGGTCGTCCAGCTAGACCAGATTAGAAAGCCCAGCCCATCGTTGGTATAGGTGAACTCGGCAGCGATCACGACCAACAGCCCGGTCGCTGCGCCCAGTCGTAGCCCGGTAAAGATCGTCGGGAGGGAGCCAGGCAGAACCACATGCCAGAACATCTGCCACCACTTTGCCCCAAAATTACGACCCGCTTCCAGCAGCGCCCCCTCGATATTGCGTACCGCCCCCATTGCGTTGATTGCCACGACTGCAAAAACGGCGATCCCGACCGTAAAGGTCTTGGGTGCTTCGCCATAGCCGCCAAAGGCCAGATAAATTAGCGGCAGGATCGCTACTTTGGGCATCACCGATAAGGCCGAGACAAACGGGTCGAACAGAGCGCGAACCGGACGAAACATCCCCATCGCCAGCCCTAGCGCGATCCCAGCGATAGCCCCGACCCCAAAAGCCCACAAGACGCGCTGCAAAGTGGCCCAGATGTGCTTTTGCAATTCGCCACTCTCGAACATTATGCCAATCTCGGATAAGACATCGGTGGTCGAAGGCCATAGCCGATGGTCGAGCGCCCCACCGTCTACCGCAAATTGCCAGCCAACCAACAGCCCTATCACCGCCCCGACCGAAAGCCAGGGTTCGTAAGCGACTCTACGCCACCAGGGACGCGGTCGTCGGGTCGGAGGGGGCGACACCAGGGCGGATGAAGTCGGTTTCTCAACCAGACTCATGACTGCTCCTCCAACGCTTTCTTGACCTCGCCCTGTAAATCTTGCCAGATCGCGTAGACCTGCCGAGCGAAATCGGGGTGGGAGGTTAGTTCGAGGTTGCGGGGGCGCGGGAAGTCTATTTTGTAGGTCTGCTTGATCGTGCCAGGGTGGGCCGTCATCAGCACCACCCGGTCGCCGAGCAGTACGGCTTCTTCCAGGCTGTGTGTCACATACAAAACCGTCTTGCGCTGCTCCTCCCACAACTTTAAAAGCTCTTCCTGCAAGATCAGCTTGGTCTGAGCATCGAGCGCTCCTAGCGGTTCATCCATCAACAAGACCTGCGGGTCGTTGGCGAAAGCACGGGCGATCCCGACTCGTTGGCGCATGCCGCCCGAAAGCTGGGCCGGGTAGCTCTGCTCGAAACGGGTCAGCCCGACCTTTGCCAGCCAGCGCCGGGCGATCTCGTAACGTTCCTGTTTACCGATCCCTCGCATCTGCAACCCAAAAGCGACATTATCAAGGGTGCTTTTCCAGGGGAAGATCGCGTATTCCTGAAATACCATGCTGTTGATCGGTTTCGCCTTGCCGTTGGGGGCGGGCACGTCTACAATCCGCACCTGACCTTCGCTGGCGGGCAGCAACCCGGCAACCACCCGCAAAAAGGTCGATTTACCGCAACCGCTCGGCCCGACCAGACAAACAAACTCGCCCTCCGCCACTTCCAAATTTACATCGTGAAAGGCGGTCACTTCGCCTTTACGGGTCGGAAAGTAACAGCCTGCCCCTTTCGCAATTAGCTTGGCGCGGGGCTGGCTGTCGTCGGCGATCTTATCAGAGGCTGGTTTTGACTCGGCGGACACTACTAAACATTCCCCTATTTTACTACTCTCAAATGTCCGCGCTGGCTGCTGGCGACTGCCACCGGGTCAGGCTGCCCTGCCGGGGCGGGGTGAGCGTGTTCCCACTGTTGCTCAAGTTCCTCAAACTCGGCTTCCTCTTCGGCTTCGGCTGCCTCGTCCGGAGCATGTGGGATCGCGTGGAGGCGGGGCCGGTCGTTTTTGGCAACTACCCGCAGCGGCTCGGTTTCTTCGGTCACTGCTTGCAACTGTTTCGGGGCCGGGGCGGGTAAGGCGGTCGGCGAGATTTCGCGGTACTCGCCCTCCACAAACTCGTCCATTAATTCCCCGGCATCCAAAATCGTGTAGCGATAGCCTTGCTCGGTCAAGAATAACTGGCGGTTGGCGGCAAAATCCTGGTCTTTGGTGTCGCGGGTCGTAATCGAATAGAAGAAGGCCGGTTGACCGTCCGACTTGGGCCGCAAAATCCGACCGAGCCGTTGGGCCTCTTCCTGGCGCGACCCAAACAGGCCGGAAACCTGGATCGCCACGTTCGCATCGGGCAAGTCGATAGCAAAGTTGGCTACCCTACTCACTACCAACAGCTTGATTTCGCCACTCCTGAACTTGCTATAAAGTTTGGAGCGCTCTATGTTGCTGGTTTTGCCAGTAATCAAAGGTGCGTTCAAAATCGCTGCGATCCGTTCGAGTTGCTCGATATACTGACCGATCACCAGCACGTGATCTTCGCGGTGGCGTTCGAGGATTTTTATCATCACGTCATATTTGCGCGAATTGACCGCCGCCAATCGATACTTAACCCGGTTATCGTCTTCTAGCACATATTCCATCCGCTCGTCGGGCGGCAATTCGACCCGCACTTCGTAGCAATCGGCAGTCGCGATCCAGCCCTGCTCTTCGAGGTCTTTCCAGGGCATATCATACTTCTTGGGGCCGATCAACGAAAAGACATCCGTCTCGCGCCCATCCTCGCGTACCAGCGTCGCCGTTAGACCAAGACGACGCTTGGCCTGAATTTCGGCTGTGACCCGAAAGACCGGGGCAGGCAGCAGGTGAACTTCATCATAGATAATCAGTCCCCAATCGTGGCTGGTAAAGAGTTGGAGATGAGGAAACTCGCCCACCTCGCCGGTTTCGTGGTCTACCCGGAAAGGCCGATAGGTGATAACCTGATAGGTCGTGACCGTAATCGGCTTGATCTCCTTGCGGTCGCCGGTATACTCACCGATCTGATCGGCGGTAAGGCTGGTCTTATCGAGAATCTCGCTGATCCACTGCCGCACCGCAATCGTGCTAGGAGTCAGGATCAAAGTGTGGCATTGCAACTTGTCGATCACGCCCATCCCGACGACGGTTTTACCCGCACCGCAGGGCAATACCACCACGCCGCTACCACCGCTATAACTACCCTCGGCATAAAACGCGCCGACCGCGTCAAGCTGGTAATCACGCAAACCAAAAGGCCGCCCACCCTTTGTAGTGCCGGGCAGCACGATCTCAAGCGACTCGCCATCGGTGTAGCCTGCCAGGTCTTCCGCTGGATAGCCGAACTGGACTAAGGCTTGTTTGATATAGCCACGCTTGGCGGGGTCTACCCGTAAGGTCTGCTGATCGAGCCGTTTTATAATAAAAGGTATTAAATGTTTATTGCGTTCAACTTCGACCAATAGCAATTTATCATCGCTCTTGAGAACCAGATTGCCATCTTCATAGAGCATTTTGATCCGACCATAGCGCGAAATATAATCTTTAATGTCGGTCGTGATGTTGCCGGGAACCGGGAATTTACTATAACGGCCTAATGCTTCGGTGATATGCTCGGCCCCGACCCCGGCAGCGGCAGCATTCCAAAGCGAAAGCGGTGTAATTCGATAGGTATGAATATATTCAGGGCTTTTTTCTAGTTCGGCAAAGCGACTCAATTCGTCGCGGGCCGCTTCATAGAGCGGATTATTGACTTCGAGCAGTACCGATTTATCACTTTGTATAATCAGCGGGTTCGCTGGATTGTAACTCACTTTTTATTTCCTTTACTAATTAAAAGTAATTACTCACGCCGGGCGACCACATAGGGTCGCCCCTACCCAAAATCGGTTGTAGGGTGCGACCCTATGTGGTCGCCCTGGTCTGAATAGTTAATTATAATCAAACAAATCTCGCACCGGCATTTTGAAGCCGGGCAGAATAGCCTCGCCATCTAGTTCGTCACCCAGGCCCAGTACAAGCGGGTGGTCGGTGGTATCCGGGCGAAAGACCAGCACTTGCTGAGTGCGCGGGTTGATCGCCCAGACTAAGCGCACTCCACAATCCTGGTATAACTGAATTTTGGCGCGGGCGGCTTCCCGCTCTTTTTTGGTGTTCAGGTCGCTACCCGACCAGACTTCAATCGTCAGGTCTGGCACTACTTTTACCGAACCTCGGCTTACCGGCGGTATGCGGCTGGCGCTAACAAAGCTAATATCCGGCTCACGAGTATTGTCTTTGTCAAACACAAAATCGGTTTCGTACCAGACCTTACCAAGATTGTTAGCTTTAACATAAGTTCGCATGACCGAAAAAAGCTCACCTGCGATGGTATTGTGTTCATCCCCGGCGGAAGGCGGCCTAACAAGCTTCCCCTCTATCAACTCATAACGGCAATCGCCCGGCAATTCCAGCCTTTCAAATTCGGCACTAGAATATTTTCGGTTAAAGTCGATCAGCACTTGCGTCATGATTTAAAACTCCGTCTTGAAGGCTATTAGTCGCCTTTCTAAGTCATGCCAGCCCAATCTGGTTTAGATTCGACCATTCCTAATTTTACGCTTTTCGGCCCGAATGTCAAAGCCTTATCGGTTGGTAGGTAAAAATTAGATTTTTGCATAAGGCTAGTTCGCCCGGAAATAAAATTCCGGGCTAAGTGGCTAAACTCGGCTAAAGCCGACTAAATTGAGTTTAAGGCTTTGCAGTCGGCTTTAGCCGAGTTTAGCGTTTCAGCCGGGGATTTTAGTCCCCGGCCTCGATTGCCAAGAATTAACGTACACCTCGCCTGAAATCGCAGCCTAATCGCGGTGACGGATTTCGTAGTTAGGCGCTTCCTTTGTGATAACCACATCGTGAGGATGGCTCTCGCGGAGGCTGGCCCCGGTGATTCGCATGAATTGGGCCTTTTGGAGTTGGGTTATATTAGCCGCCCCGACATAGCCCATGCCACTACGCAGACCACCGCACAACTGGAAGACCAGGTTGCGAAGCGTTCCCTTATAAGGCACGCGCCCCTCGATACCTTCCGGCACGAGCTTAACACTATCTTTTACCTCGTCCTGATGATAGCGTTCGCGTGCGCCTTCTCCGGCTTTCATCGCGCCAATCGACCCCATGCCACGATACTCCTTGAAATTCTCGCCCTTGAACAGCACCACTTCGCCCGGACTTTCCTCTACCCCGGCAAAGAGCGATCCGATCATGACCGTATTGGCCCCCGCTGCCAGCGCTTTTGTAATATCACCGCTGTACTTGATGCCACCATCGGCGATAATCGGTATACCGTATTTGGCGGCGACCTCGGCGGCTTCCATTATAGCGGTCAGTTGCGGCACGCCGATCCCGGTCACGACCCGCGTAGTACAAATCGAACCCGGCCCAACCCCGATCCGCACGGCATCCGCCCCGGCCTTGATAAGAGCGGCGGCTCCAGACCCGGTCGCCACATTACCCGCTACCAGCGCGACCTGCGGATATTTCTCCTTGAGTTGCGAGACGGCCCGTTGCACCGCTTTGGCATGCCCGTGCGAACTGTCCATCACCAGCACATCGACGTTGTGGCGCATGAGTTCGGCGACCCGATCCATCAAGTCGCGGGATACCCCGATAGCCGCCCCGACCAGCAAGCGGCCCAACTGGTCTTTAGCAGCGTTGGGATATTTAATCCGCTTCTGGATGTCCTTGACCGTGATAAGCCCCTTCAGGTTGCCGTCCTCGTCTACGATGGGCAATTTCTCGATCCGATGTTGATGCAAAATCTTTTTGGCCTCATCCAGAGTCGTACCAATCGGCACGGTCACAAGGTTTTTGCCAGTCATCAGTTCCGAAATCTTACGGGTCTCATCGCTCTCAAAGCGGATGTCCCGGTTGGTCAGGATACCGACCAGTTTGCCGCCTGGTTGTCCGTCGGCGGTAATCGGGATGCCGCTAATATGGTATTTTTCCATCAGCCGCAAAGCCAAACTTAGAACGCTATCCGGCGTAAGTGTAATCGGGTCGAGAATCATGCCCGACTCCGAGCGTTTAACCTTATCCACCTCCTCGACCTGTTGAGCAATCGAGAGATTACGGTGAATAATGCCAAGACCGCCTTCCTGAGCGAGGGCGATAGCCAACCGCGCCTCGGTTACAGTATCCATCGGGGATGAGACCAAAGGGATATTGAGCCGGATTGTGCGGGTAAAATCGGTGGTCAGATCAACTTCGGCTGGCATCACCTCCGACTCGGCGGGAAGCAGCAATACATCATCAAAGGTCAAGCCTTGCTCGACAAAACGATCTTTAATAGCCATAAAATATAAGCCCTCCTATCCCACTGATCAAAATAATTTGATGCCAATAGCCAGTTTGACCGCAACGGTCGGATAGAGGCTTGCAACCTCACAACCGACCTTAAATACAAGAGCAGCCGCAATTGCTTGCGGCTGGTTCTGAATGGCGAACACTTCAAATTTAGCTTGGGAGGCTGGCCCGATAATCACCGGGCGGTTGCCGCGCAACGCCCCATTGAGGTGTTTGACTACCTCTGGGGGCGGTTGGGTCGGCACGCTTAGCTTTGCCACAACAAAAACTCCTTGTTACGCACTTATTTTAAAAGCGGCTTCGATAGTGTAACTGTTCACGAGTGAGCCACTGTCCAACCGAGATTCTTCGGCGGGGAGCCAACTTCGGCAAAAACCGAGGTAATCTCCCGCCTCAGAATGACAGACCGTGAACGGTTACTCGATAGTTAATAGAGATTAGACATTAGATAACTATTTAGCCTATACCCACTTTTATAGCGAGTAATTGAATTATTTTATTCTGAAATGAGCGTCAGGCTATCTCCGAGGAGCCGCCGACGCTCTTTTATTTGGGGTATTATACCATTAGTAACCGTTTATAGCATGCCCGGAAGCTTTAAGAAAAGTTTAGAGTCGGGATAAAACTTTTGCAAGAACGAATTATTTCCCGGTAAAAATTTGGGTTGCCAGCAAAAGCAACCCTTCAGCCACTTCACGCGGCTTGGTCAAGATGCCCTCGTGACCGGCATTGACGTTAAGATGCTGATATTTGCCAAGCTTGTTGGGCATACGAGGATGGAAATCGCCGGAAGGCAAACTCATATCTTCGTTAAAACTGATGTAAGCGCAGGGCGGGTGTTGCACAAAGAAAGTTTTGAAGGCGACAGGCTCGAACAACGGCCCGGACGGTTCGGGAACCAGACGGGCCAACAAGCTCTCGGCGTGCAGCGGGTCGTCGTTAATAAGATTGTAGCGCCAGAAATCGGGGATCAGCGCGAGGTCGATCCTTCCATCGGGGCGGCTAGAAGCCAGACTCTGAAATACTTCGGCCAGTTCGGGCGGCATCTGACTGGCGATACTTTCGCCATCCCGCAAGATATAGGCCCCTACGAAAACCAGCCCCGCCACACGCGCTCCCAACCGTTCGCTGGCAAGCTGGATCACCGGCCCAGCCGTACCGTGTCCGACCAGCACTAAGCGGGTAAAAGGCACCGAGGCAGCAAACCCGACCAACACATCAGCATATTGCTTGAGGGTCAGTTTGGGATAGACCTCGGCGGCGACCGGGTTTGCGCCGTGACCGGGCAAGTCAAGGGGGGCGGAATTCCAACCACGCTCCGCCAGCCACTCGGTTACAGCTTCCCAGGCCCACGCGCCCTGCCAGGCATCGTGTACTAATATAAAGAGAGTTTCTTCTGGGTTCAAAGTTTTTCCCCGGTCTATTCTAAACAATTCGCAACTACTCAGGTCGGGCGACCATATAGGGTCGCCCCTACCCAAAAATTGTTGTAGGGTGCGACCCTATGTGGTCGCCCAAAGGCGAAGCTGAGTAATTACAACAATTCAGCATGTCACGCTCTTACTGTAAAGAGTTTTACTGCTGTTTGTCAAATTAGCCGGGAAAAATCTTATTTCAGGTCGTACCAGGGGCCAGCCTCGAAATCGCCCACAAAGATCGACTTATCCTCTGCATCTTTGATTTGCTCTCCGGCAGTTTGGGCCAGGGCCACATATTTCTCATAGTCGGCCTGCTTGCTATTAGCTGCTGCCGCCCGCGCCACCGCCTCGTAAGCATAGGCTAGATCAAAGTCGTCAAAGGCGTTATCGAGACAGATTTGCAAACAACGCTGGGCGTGAAAAAGAGCCGCTTCGGGTCGGTTCAAAACGGCGTACACATGCGAAATTAGCCACTCGCCTCTGGTATAATTGACCGCCGTTCCGATCTCGCTCCAGTGAAAGGCCGAAGCGTGGGCCAATTGGATCAGCCTGTCATTCTCCGCCTCAGTGCGGTCGGCTTTGCCCAATAGCCCCCAGGTCAATTTATTGGTCTCAACTGCAAAATAGCGTTGGGCCTCGCCCAGCGTATAAGTTTTTTCTTCGGTCATATAGTTATCTCCTGGAATATTTGTGCTAATTTTAAGCGCGGAACGCGGCCCTGTCAAGCGGTTTAAAATGTTCTTTCTATAGGGTGCGCGTCAGATTTTTGCAGGGGTTCAAACAGTACTAGCAGGAGATTGTGAAAACCTAGCTCCAAACCACTCAAAAGTATATATTAGAAAATTTGTAACTACCCAGTCTTGTCACCCTGAGCCACAGCGAAGGGTCTAGATTCTTCGGCGGGGAGCTATCTAT
>JBBQWM010000020.1:0-117323 GCA_038210655.1 Chloroflexia bacterium | reverse complement strand
AAGGGTTAAGTCCAGCAGAATTAGCTGGCGCTGAACTGGACGGGCGGCCCTGGTTACAATTCGTGATGATTAAATTGTCAAAGGTGCAATGGTTAAAACCGTTGTCGCTAATGTTTACACAAACTTAGGTGACTGTGTGTAAACCTCCATATAATCCCGCCTGTCTTTAGTGTCTACCCAACGATTGGCGAGAGTAAATTACACTGTAACTTCCGAAGAAATCAAAGATCACTTGTTTTACGAGCAGTTGGACAATATGTCACTGTATCTGGTCGGATGAAACATAAAAGCAGGAGTGCAAAACCCTATGAGATGGATGTAGAAGAGATTGAGATACACCCTTCGGAACAAAACCTACCAACAATGAGCGAACTTCGCGGTGTTGCCCCAGATGCCCTTGAAGGGCAAACTACAGAAGAGTTCTTATGGGATATAAGGAATGAGTGGGATTAGACGAGTATATTGGGATGCTGGGATTTTTATTAGTTGGTTATCAAATGAGCAACGCTCTGATCCAGATGAAACAGCCGGTATTTTAGAGCTTGCGACTGATTTTGATAACCAGTCGCTTGAGATAGTGACCTCAACCCTTTCTATTATTGAAGTATCCCGAATTAAAATTCGTCCCGACCAGCTAAAAAAATTTGAAGATCTCGCCGGTCGTCATAATTTTCTCTTTCAAGATATGACACGGGAAGTCGCAACAACCGCACGGGAAATTCGGGATTATTACTTAAAAAACCGTCCCAGTGACGATACCGTTATCCTAACCCCAAATGCTATTCATCTTGCCACTGCAATTGAAAAGAATTGTGAATATCTTTATACCTTTGATGCAAAAGATAAACAAGGAAAAAGCAGGGGACTTATACCCTTGAGCGGGAAAATAGCTAACCGTTATTATCTGGAGATTGGAATATCCTATTCTCGGTCAAAATTTCAGCCGAAGAGTCTGTAAGGGTGTATACCTTTGTCTTAGGCTCTTTTCAAAGCATCCTCAATCGCCTGATCTATAATCGGCCCTAACTGCTTGACCTGAAAAAAGTCCTTTTCAAGCTGGGTTGCCAGCGTTTCAGCGGTAAAGGGCAACCGGCTCACCAATCGAATTTTTTATAATAAGGTTGGCAGCTTAGGTCGGCAGCTTGAAGCCAGTAAAGCCACCGTCGATCACCAGGGCGCTGCCGGTCACAAAAGCGGCGTTTGGCGAGGCCAGGTAAAGGGCTGCGTGCGCGATTTCTTCGGCTGTGCCGAGCCTACCGACCGGTTGACGGGCGACCATTTTACTTTTGGCGGCTGCCGGATCGTCATAACCGGCTACGATACGATTGACCCAGGGCGTATCTATTGTGCCAGGACAGATACAGTTGACCCGAATACCATCTTTAACGTGGTCGGCGGCCATGGCCTTTGTAAGGGATAGGATCGCGCCTTTTGAGGCCCCGTAAGCGGCCCGATCTACTACTGCTACCAGCGCCGCACAACTGGATAGGCTGACAATGTTGCCGCGTCGATCTTCGGGTTGCCGCAGCATTTGCTCGATGGCATAGCGCGAGCAATAAAAAGTTCCTTTTACATTTACGTCCATAATACGGTCATAGTCTTCTTCGCTGGTGGTTAAGACCGTTCCGGCGACCCCAACCCCGGCATTATTGATCAGGATATGCAATTCACCAAACTCGGCTACCGCAAACTCTACCAGCGCTTGCGCATCTTTCAGGACGGCAACGTTGACCTTAAATGGCCTGACCTGTCCGGCAGTTCCGGCCTCTTGCGCCAAAGCTGCCGTTTCCTGGGCCGCTTCCAGGTTGTAATCACCTGCTACCACCTTCGCACCTTCCTGCGCGAACAAGAGGCTAATAGCCCGCCCGATACCGCTCCCGCCGCCTGTAACTATCGCTACCTGCCCTTCCAACGTCAATGCCATTTGTTTTCCTCTCTTTTTATTAACAGGGATGCCCAGGGTAAACACACTTGCGGACCTAATGTTACCTATACTTATCCCTCTTAGATTAGTTCTTTATCGAAAAAGGCTGTGACCCGCCGTAAATATTCGTCGGGAAGCGCATCGAAGCCTGCGACGTGACCAAGACCGGGTAATACCCAGACTTCGGTGACATTCGGGTCACCCGCCGCTTTGAGCTTGTAGAAATTGCTGATCGGCACGTTGCGGTCTTGCTCGCCCTGGATCAGGAAAAGATGGTGATTGCCCAGCTTTTTTATCGAGTTCTCCGGGTTTACTTCGTCTGGGTCAAACCCCCTCATCAACCGCATGACCACGCTCATGCCGGGATAAAAAATGCCATGAAGGGCAGATAAATCGGCATAGCCCGAATCGCTTATGCCTGCCTGAATGTCGCTCGTATCGCTCAGGGCCATAATGACGCTGGCTGCGCCCATACTCCAGCCGATAGCCCCAATCGAGGCTGGTTTGAAGCCCCGGCTTTTGATAAAGCTGGCTGCGCCGACGACATCCCACTGTTCTTGTAAGCCCAGCGTATGATGATCCCCGTCGGATAGCCCGTGTCCGCGCAAATCGAAGAATAGCAAATTATAGCCGCGTTCCCACAAAGGCTTGCTAAGGCCCAGCAGGTGTTGGCGGGTCGCTCCTTGTCCGTGTACCATAATCAAGGTCCGGCTCGATTTGGGGTTGGGTATCCACCAACCGCGCAAAGTCAGTTTGTCGCTGGCAGCCGACGAAAAACTCACCTCTTCGTAAGGCAGTCCGTAAGCGGCAGGAGTGGTGTCCAGGCTTCGATAAGAGGCCGTCGTGAAGGTGAACCCGGCGTAAATCGAGATAGCGATATAAGCAATCAACAGCGTAAAGATAAGCGAAACGGCGACCAGCCGATAAAACCTGCCTCGGTTAAAAGGTTTTTTGGTAGCAGACTTCATCGAATATTACCTTTTCTTGAAGGCATGAAAGCCTACCACAACCAATCAACCGTCTTTTGGCAAGGGCATCATTTTACCAGTGTACACTACCTTGAGCGTGCAATTTTGGCGAGTGACCGGGGTCTGCTCGTAATCGACCTCAATGACGTAATATTGGCAGTTTTCGAGCAAGAATTGTCGCCAGGCGTAAGGTTGCCCGGTTTGCAATTCCGAAAAGAAGCCCGCCAACGACCCGCCATGCGCCACAATCACAACCGTCTCGTGTTGCCCCGCCTCCGCCAGGATAATATCCCACATCGCCCGGTCAACCCTGGTGTGAAAGACCATGCGGGTCTCGCCACCGGGCCAGCTAAATTCTGGCTCGTCCAGACTCCGCCAGGTCGCAAAGAGGTGCGGAAAGCGTTCCTTTGCTTCCGGGATCGTCATACCCTCAACCTCGCCAAAATTCAATTCCTTGAGACCTTCGTTAACGCTGGGAACCAGTCCGGTTATAGCTACCAACGGCTGAGCGGTCTGGACGGCTCGTTTGAGTGGGCTAGTGTAAATCGCGTCGATCTGGTAAGCCTGGGTCAGTTGGGTAGCGACCTCGGCGGCCTGGGCCATCCCGGTAGTATCGAGGCCAGGGTCGCCCCAACCGGTCAGCCGTAGCCCGGTATTGTGGTCAGTCTGGCCGTGTCGGAGTAATATTAGTCTTAAAGTTTTCATTATCAAGTTGTCTTTTTATCTTTGTCCTTCTCAATCGGCGCTACGACCGCGATATGCAAATCAGCCAGTTGGCGGGCATCGACGGGCGAGGGAGCCTGGGTCATTTCGTCGGTGGCGCTCTGGGTCTTGGGGAAGGCGATCACATTGCGAATGTTTTCCTCACCCGTAAAGAGCATCACAGTCCGGTCGATGCCGGGGGCGATCCCACCGTGAGGGGGTGCGCCATACTCGAAGGCCGTCAACATATGACCAAAACGGGCCTGAGCATCCTCCGGGCTGTAGGCCAATAGCTCGAACATCTTGGCCTGTACGTCGCGCTGGTGGATTCTGATCGAGCCACTGGCGATTTCGTAACCGTTGCAGACGATGTCGTAGCAATCGGCCCGGACTGCCGCCGGGTCGGTATCGAGCAACGGGATATGCTCCGGCTTGGGCGCAGTAAAAGGATGATGCACGGCATCCCAGCGGTTATCATCGGCGTTCCACTCCAAGAGCGGGAAATCGATAATCCAGCAAAAGGCCAAATAGCTCTTGTCGATCAAATTGAGCCTTTTGCCCATTTCGTTCCGCAAGCGGCCCAGGCTGTTCGCTACCACCGGCTTTTGGTCGGCTACAAAGACCAGCAAATCGCCCGCGCCGGTATCGTCGCCAAACCGTTTGGCAAGCGCGGTCAACTGTTCGGGTGTAAAGAACTTGGCGGCAGGGGATTTGCTGGTTAACTGTCCGTTCTCGCTATCGAGGGCTAACCAGGCCAATCCTTTTGCCCCAAACTGCTTGACGAAATCGACTAGACCGTCCAACTCGCGGCGGGTATAACCGGCACAACCCGGTAGCCGCAAGCCCTTGACCTGTCCACCTGCCGCAATCGCACCGCTAAAGACCTTAAACTCACTATCTTGAACCAGGTCGCTCAGGTTGGTCAGTTCCATACCAAAGCGGATGTCGGGCTTGTCGTTGCCAAAACGCTCCATACTCTCGTCGTAGGTAAAGCGCGGGAAAGGTCTGGCCCATAGCTTTTTGTCGGTCGCGATATTATCGACCAGGCCGATGTACAGCCCTTCGATCAATTGCAAAATATCTTCCTGTTTGACAAAGCTCATTTCCAGGTCAAGCTGGGTAAATTCGGGCTGACGGTCGGCCCGCAAATCCTCATCCCGAAAGCAACGGGCAATCTGGAAGTACTTCTCAAAGCCACTGACCATCAACAATTGTTTGAGTTGCTGGGGCGATTGCGGCAAAGCATAAAACTCGCCCGGATGGACCCGGCTTGGCACCAAATAATCGCGTGCGCCTTCCGGGGTGCTTTTCATCAAAATGGGGGTTTCGATTTCCAAAAAGCCCTCGGCATCCAGATAATCACGAATATATTTTACAATTCGGTGGCGCAGCATAATAATTTGCTGCATATAAGGCCGCCGCAAATCAAGATAACGATAATGCAGCCGTTGCATTTCGTCCACTTCGCCCTGATCGTTGATTTGGAAGGGTAACGCTTTGGAAGGATTAAGAATTTCAAAGCTGGTCGGTACGATCTCGACTTGGCCGGTCGGTAATTTATCGTTGGTACTACCTTCCGGGCGTTGCCGGACTCGTCCGGTGACGCGCAAAACATATTCGTTGCGTACTTCGCTGGCGGCAGTGTGGGCGGCTTCGTTGTCACGCGGGTCGATTACCACCTGAGCCAACCCACTGCGGTCGCGCAACATTATAAAAATCAAACCGCCCAGGTCACGCCGATTGTTGACCCAACCTCGCACGGTCACTTCTTCGCCGATTTGCTCGCCCCGCAATTCACCGCAGGGATAGACTTTAGCCACTTGAAACCTCTCCTTCATCCATTTTCAATAAAATTTAACTCTCCTATTATAACAAAAAGCCCGACCCAACGCATTAGTCGATTGCTTCAGGTCTGAGCGTCAGTTTTGCAAGCCAGTCCAGGTTACACCTTTTCTGATTTACTTTTTTGCTCTCTGCCGAGGAGTTGTCGATTAACCACTGCAAAACAGATCGAATAGACTATAATAAGGCTTACTATCTTGTATTCAGGGATATACTAACGAGCTATTTCTATCTCAAATAAATCACAAACATCGCTGGGTAGTTACAAAACTTTTACCAAACCACCAAAAAAATATCTGAGCAAATTTCCCGTAGAAAGCTTTGCTCAGATAAATCCAAACTCGGTTCGATTTTTATTTGATCTGGATGTAACTATTCAGGTCTGTCATTCTGAGCGAAGCGAAGAATCTAGATTCTTCGCTTCGCTCAGAATGACAAACTCGAGGCTGGCTGAATAGTTAGATCTGGATGGGCTTTAAGCCTTGATAATACTGGTTTTGGGATTGGGACGAGGCTTTTTAAGAATATCCAACTGTTCCTCTTCCTCCTCCGGGTGATCGCCCCGCACCCGCCGTTTGAGCCAATAGAGGCCGATCAAGATTAGGGGGGCCGGGATCATCGCCAGGGCAAAGCCAAGCAGATGGTCTGCCGCAAAGAATTGTAAAAAGCTGGCGTTGTGGTCAGGCAGAAGCGGCGGTTTATCGGCCAGGGGCAAGAAGTAGCCAAAACGCCAATAATACCAGGCCAGCCAGACAAAGCCACTAAAATAAGTTACCCAGGCCAGCAAAAGGAAGCAATAGTGGAACAGGCGGGCCAGCGGAAAGGGTGGACGGCGTAAGTCGGCAATTTGCTGGAACCCCAGATCGACCCGCCCGTGCCGTCGCATCCGCCGTTTTTCGGCCCAATCGAAGAAGAAGGTCGGGAGTAAAAGGCCGATCAGCAGCGCAAGACTGGCCCGCCATAGACTGGTTTCCTGCAAGGCAGGTAGGCTGGTCGAGTTAAAAGCAAAGGTTTTGCCCTGAAGCCAGTAAAGGCCAAAAGGCAGCGCAGTCGTTATCAAAGCTCCACCTGCTGCCAGCAGCGACAAAGCCGACCGCCAGATCAGCATCAGCAAGAGGGGTAAGGCCAGTAAGACGACCGCCAGGATTGCCCGTTGCCAGCGAGCCTGGGCAAACCATTCTTGTCGGGCATCTTCCACGTCGGAGCGGGTATAGCGCAAGACGGCATCCACTACCTGCTCGATCCCGTCATACGAACCAAGCCGGAAGTTTTGGCGGGCCACTTTTACGTTCTTTTCGGCTTCGACTGCCAACGGGTCATTGAGGGCCAGGGGTAAGGTCAGATTGAGTTGCTGGCGGTAGGCTGTATCAAGGGCCAACCGTTGTTCGACCAGTGCCAAAGATTTCTCGCCCCGGTCGATAGCCGGCATTGATAGCAGACTGCTAAGCGTCCGTCCCTGATTGTGACGCGGAATTTCGACCCCTAGCAAAGCCGCCACCGTGCTGGCAATATCTTCCTGACGGCCCCAGGTCTTGTCGCCCGGTTGTACGGCCTGCCCGACCATTACGAGCGGAACCGTCCAACGGTCGCCCGCTTTGATGCTACTATCCAGGTCGCCGGTAATAAGAAGGGTAGTGCGTTTAAGGTCGATCTCATCGCCAATAAGCCGTTCGAGGGCGGCATTAAGGTTCTGGCGGGTCTGAACGGTTTGGGGAGCATTCAGGCCAAAATCCTGCTGCGCCCGGCCCATTTCATTAAGCTGGATCAGGGTAAAGTTAGCCGATTTCTTTTTGAGAAAATCCAGCGCGTTATTAACCACATCGTTGGAAGGCTGACGCGGGTCGAAAGTAGCGTAAAAATCAAGTTTGTCGGGCGGAACTGCGGCGTACCATTCCGGCGTACCAAACAGAGCAGTCGTAAACTTACTACGCTTAACCGAGCTAAAAAGGTTATCGAACTGGCTTAACTGGGTGGCAGGGGTTGGGGCTGTTTCGGAAGGCTGGGAGGGATCGAGCGTAAAACCGCCGGTCAGATCGGTAGTAGCGCCGGTCAAAAGGGTGATGAGGGCGGGCGAGGTAGGCTGAACCGGGCCGGTAAACAGGTAAGCCCCGGTGCTGATGTTTTTGAACCGCTCGTTTTGCAAAGCGGGCAGCATCTCTACATCGTCTAGCCCCAGGCCGTTCACCACTACCAACACAACCCGGTTGGTCAGGGGGGCGGTCGCTCCAGGGCGAGTCGGTTCACCCGAAGTGGATGTAGCATCGCCTTCGGTTCCATCAAAGCGGGTTAGAGATTGGGCCGGGGCGACTTCCATTTGCAATGGCTGATAACTTTCCAGCGAGTTGCGAAAAGCCAATGGCGCAAAATAAGCTCCCGTCGCCAATGCCCCGATCAATACTAAATAGATAAACGGCCCTCGTAGCCGACCCAGCCAGTGCTTGACCATATTAACCCCCAAAACGATTTGAGATTTACGATTTGAGATTTACGATTGAGACTTGGGAGCCTGTTTCCTGGCTTTCGATCAGTGATTTCTCGTAATTATTTAGCCGACCCTCTTTGGGCGACCAGATAGGATCGCGCCCTACCTAAAATCCGTTGTAGGGGGCGACCAGATAGGGTCGCCCGGCCTGGGTAATTACGATTTCTCACAAAAACTTCTAAACACGATTAAGACCTAATCGTAAATCGTAAATCGTCTTACT
Source organism: Chloroflexia bacterium (assembly GCA_038210655.1). Taxonomy (GTDB): domain Bacteria; phylum Chloroflexota; class Chloroflexia; order Chloroheliales; family Chloroheliaceae; genus 54-19. The sequence continues at coordinate 109,182 of JBBQWM010000020.1, read as the reverse complement.
CTTTGGTTGGGCCGGTGCGGTAGTACCACATCAGGTCGCGCTGATGCCGTAAAGCCACACTCTCGACCAGACCCAGCCCCATAAAAGTAGTCCAAAGCGCACTACTGCCGTGACTGATTAGCGGTAGTGGAATACCTGTTACTGGCATCAATCCTAGATTCATGCCTACATTTACAAAAGTCTGAAAGAAAATCATGGTTGCCACGCCAATACAAATATAGCGTCCGTAGGCATCCGAGGCGATCCTTGCTACCGCAATTATTCGCAACAAAATTAGCGCCAGCAACGCCAGCACTGCCACCGAACCTACAAATCCAAATTCCTCGGCGACGACCGAGAAGATAAAGTCGGCGTGCCGAATCTTGAGGTAGTCGCCTTTGTTATGATAACCCTGGGTATAGCCCTGGCCCAGCAATCCACCACCTTCGACCGATTTGCGCGACTGGATCAAGTTATAACCTTCACCGCTAGGGTCTTTCTCAGGGTCGAGAAAGAGGGCCAGACGGGTGCGCTGGTAATCCTGAAAGACCTTCATCTTACCACCCGTAACATCACCCAAATTCCAGAGTAGAATAATTAGCGGGATCGCGATAAAGAAAAGGGTCATGATGTGCAGCCAATCGGCTCCGGCGGCAAAGGTCAGGCCGAGCCAGATTGCCAGTATTACAAGGGTCGTCCCCAGGTCTGGCTCGATAAAAATCAGAGCGGCGACCGGCGCAATTTGGAGCATCGAGAAGATAAAGACCGGTACTCGCCGCACTCGGTGTTCGTTGGTGACATAAAAACGGGCCAGCAGCAAGATAATTAGCAGTTTAGCCGGTTCCGACGGTTGTACCTGAATCTCGCCTGGTAGGGTGATCCAGCGGGTCGAGCCAGAAGTGGTGATACCAACTACCTCAACCGTCAAGAGCAATCCAACTGTAACCAGGTAGATCGGCAATTGCCAGCTTTCAAAAAAGTGATAATCGAGCCGAGCCAGGACAAAGAATAAGATCAGTCCAACCCCAAGACCCTGGGTCAACTGTTTGAAAGCCAGGTTTGCGTCTTTAAATTCGGTGTAATTAAGGGTGGCGCTGTGGATCATCGCTACCCCAAACAGAGCGGTAACGATTACAGCGATAAACAGAGGAATCTCAAAATTGCGCCAAAAAGAAAATTTTAACATCAGACCTTTTACTTACTTAGCTTGCAGGGACACCCGGTTGTCTCGCACAGATTTACATAATGCGAACAAACCCTCTGCGCTCAGTATAGCAGAAAGTTAGCAGATTGCAACAGCCTTACAATATCGGATGAGCGTCAGTTTTTGCATGGGTTCAGACAGTAAGCACGAGCGACCGTGAAAATCCCGGCCCAAGCCAATTAAAAATCTATCTTAGAAAAACTTTCTAACATATATTCAACCCCCCGGTTTCGGTGTGGCATAGCCTGGCTAGTTTGCAAAAGTCTGACCCTCATCCACAATATCTTAGAAGCAGGGCAATAAAAAATCGCCCTTCGGAAGAAGGGCGACCCAAATAAATCTATATAAAGCTAAAAGTTAGCTGGCTTTTTTATCAGTCCAAACCGCTTTGGTGTTGGGTTGGTTGTTACGGGCCAGGGCCGCGCAACGCCGCGAACAGAACTTGTTCCCTTTGACAATTTGAGCATGGCTGAGAACTTGCCCACATTCGCCCCGCCCACACGTACCGCTTTGGGGGACGCTCGGTTGCAATAAAACTTCCTGAGTCGAAAACAACAAACTCTGTCGTCCGTCACGGAAAAGTCGATGTTGTCGTTTTCTTATATCAGCTTCACAAAAAGTGCAATAACCTTTGTCAGTGGCTTTCGCCAGTCGTTTTGGCCCCATCAAAATGTTACAGATGGGGCAAACCCGCTCACCGGGAGCTAATTTATATGGTGAATGTGACATAATTCTCCTTTCGACGGCTGTGCCTCATTACTATGCCGATTTCCTCAACGTCGAAAAAACCGACTTGCTTTTAACCGCTCCGTCTGTGGTTCTTAAATTTAGGTAATGCAGAACGTACTATTAAATCTGAATAAAACCGATTAACATCCTCTTTTAATAATCCAGGTCGAGGATAAATCTATTAACTTTTGTTATGAATTGTCCGGTGTTGTTGGTATATGTTCCGTTTTGTAATCTGTGATGCTGGTTAAGGCCAATAAACCAGTTCTACCGACACTGTGGTGCGTAAAGCAGTTTAATAATTTCACCTCCGAGATAAGTTCGGATGCGAAATAGTTGCTCATGCTAATTGTATCATGACTCGGCCCCGTCTTGCGTTAAGATTTCATTATAATCTTGAATTTCGGGCGACTAGACTTGACTTTTTACAACCTTACAACCTTACAATGAGCCAAAAAGCTTTCACTTATCATATCCTAGTAGATCGTACAAAAAAAGCACACAAACCGTGTGCTTTTAGTTAAGAATGTTAGGCTAAAAATATTAAGCCGAAGCTTTTATGCTTCGCGCAACAGTTCCAGCTTTTCCAATTTGTTGAGAGCTTTGACGAAATCAGGGCGGTCGCGCCTAGAAATCTGGTGTTCGACCAGATATTGATCGAGGGCCGGGCCAAGCGGTTGTTGCCCATCCAGGCTTTGCACAAATTCGGCTAACGACTGGTTAAATAGAAAAAAAGGTCGCCGTTGTTGCGGGGCGTACAGCAAGGCCCCAAACTGCTCCGGCTCAACCCGGACATTGGGAGCCAGTTTGTAAGTATGCTCAAGATTCATAACTCTACTACTCCTTTCCTTATGACCCAAAAGTCCTTTTCCGACCCAGGTAGGCCATAACTTCGACCAGGACTTGCCCCAATTCTTCGGCTTCTTCCTGGCTTAAATCCAGTGTGAGACCTCGGTCGTGAAATTCGAGTGTTACAACCTGGTGGATCAATTCTTCGTAGGCGGACAGATTAGCTGTCTGCGCTATATTAATATAGGTATGTTCGTGGTCGTCATCCTCCTGGAGAAACCCCTCACCGGGGCCAGGTGGTTCCCCATTATGTCCGTTTCGCTTACCGTTAAAACTGAACCCGTTCCCGTTCCCATTCTCATGATCGGACATAATTCTACCTCGTTCTAGTCTAGCTATTAGGTGTCAGAAATCAGAAATTAGCTATTAGAGATTAGCTACAGGTATCAGCAAAAATAATACCAGGAAGTAGGCTTTTACTATCGTAAATCGTAAGTAATTATTTAGGTGTGGGAGGGATTTCTAATCCCGATTTGGCTCTATCGTGATTAAAAATCCCTCTCACAAATCAGTACCTACCATCGTAAATCGCGGCCTCGCCCCCTCTGGGGTAAATCTAAAATCGTAAATCCTACTTCGGTGGTGGCAAAGAAATCCAGCACTTAGTTTCGGCGGCCTGACGTGCGGCATCAATGACTTGCTGCACCTTGAAGCCATCGACAAAGCTAGGTGAGATTTCCTCGCCGAGCGGTTTGCCCGCCTGTTTTGCGCGTCTGACCGCATTTACAAAATCGGTTGCCAATATTACAAAAGGACGCAAGCGCGGGTTATCGGAGGAAGGGCCATCGGTATAGCGGGTCGGGATCGGTAGTTGTTGCAGCTTATCGTCGCCACTTTTGCCGCCATAGACCCGGCCCTCGTTGTCGATTAGCAAACTCCCCTGACTGCCATACAATTCGACCCGCTCACCGCTACCAAAGCGGTTTACTGCCGAGACATTGATAAGCCCCTGCCCACCCTTTGCAAAACGGCATAGCAGCGTAAAGCTATCGTCGGCAGTAACCGGTCGCATTTCATTAGAGTTGGCTAGATAGCGGCTTTTGACATTCGTCTCGATTTCCGCCGTAACAACCGAGATTTCACCACACCACTGCCGGAGCGCGTCGATGTAGTGCGAACCGAGCGCTCCCAGAAAGCCGCCGCCCGCCTCGCGGTCAAATAGCCAGCCCCAGGCGCGTCCCCTGGAGTCTGCCGACGAACCGGTTAGCATGCTGATATTGGCGGTAAACAAATTGCCCAGCCAGCCCTGCCCGATCAGGTCTTTGACGTAGGCACGGGCCGGAACATGGCGAAATTCGTGGTCGATCATTCCGATTAGCCCCGATTTGCGGCTGGCTTCCAGCATGCGGCGGGCTTCGTCCAGGTTAAAAGCCATTGGCTTTTCGCACAACACGTGCAGTCCCGCCTCGAACGCTTTAAGGGTCATTTCGCAATGTTGGTAAGGCGGGGTTACGATGCTGACTGCGTCCAGATTGGGGATTTGCAAAAGTTCTTGGTAGCTGTCGCAGACCCGTTCGATTTTGAAGGTCGCCGCAACTTTTTCGGCGTTCTCGCGCCGCCCGCTACTCATTACTCCGGCGATCTCGACCCCCGGCAGCTTCAAAAAGCCGGGTATTTGTACCCGCCCGCCAAAACCACTTCCGGCGACTGCAATCCGAATTGGTGGCCCGTTATCTTCCCCCATCTCTGCCAGACTCCCTTCTTTGCTTGGTCTATGATCTTATCATATCGATACAACTTTTATTTTAATAAGTTGTAACTACTCAGCTTATCTACTTTGGGCGACCACAAGGGTCGCCCCTACAACGAATTTTGGGTAGGGGCGACCCTTGTGGTCGCCCGGTCTGTGTAGTTACAATAAGTTAATAAAATAGATCGGCGGTTTCAACTATTTAACAAGGCGACCAGTCGGTCGGGATAATTGCTGATAATCATATTGATACCCAGCTTAATTAACCTCTCCATATCAGCGATTTCGTTGACGGTCCAAGTATTGATTACCATGCCATTGGCCTGAGCGCGGGCGACCAGTTCGGTATTGACCACTGAGTGGGGCGGATGGATGGCGACGGCCTCGAAACTTTGGGCCAGCTTGATGGGGTCAAAACCGGGCGGATAATCTTCAGACCGTCCGGTATAGAGCGCACCCAGGCGGAGGTTCGGGTCGTACTGGTGCAAAGCGATCAGCCGAAAGAGGTCGAAACTGCTAATCAGGACACTATCTGGCAAGTTGTAGTGCCGGACAGCCTGGGCGATTTTGCGCTCTAGACCGTTGTCGGCCTCGAAGCCCGGTTTGCTTTTGATCTCGATGTTGAGACCGAGGATTGGGCCAAACTCTGCCAGCACTTCATCCAGGGTCAGAATTTGTTCTCCGGCGAATTCCGGGCCGAACCAACTTCCGGTATCCAATTTTTTTAGTTCCGCCAGGGTCAGTTCGGTCGGGCGGAGAGGTTGGTGCAGGCTAGTCGTGCGTTGGAGGGTATCATCGTGCAGGATGATCGGCACCCCATCGGCGCTCAATTGGACATCGAACTCGATCCAGGTGGCCCCTAATTCGTGGGCGCGTCGAAAAGCGGCCCTGGTATTTTCGGGAGCATGCCCGCAAGCCCCACGATGGCCGCACACGATTGGTTTTATTTTCTGAATAGTCTGATTATTATTCATAGGTTTCTAATTTGAGGTGCGTTTAAAAATATTGGTTTGACTGGGCCGATTATAACCTAAAGCTGGGCCTGGGGCAAGGTAGTGATTTTAACCCGGTGCGCGGCAATTTTTGCATGGATTCAACCAATAAGAACGGAAACCGTGAAAACCTCACTTCAAACCACTCAACTATATATTAGGAAAAATTTCTCAGAAATTTTTCTAATATATACCCACTCCCCGGTTTCGGTTGTGGCACAGCCTGGCTAGTTTGTAGTTTGCAAAAATTGACACGCACCAATCTTAACCCGAAAATCGAACTTGCGAAAAGATGGTCAAGATGCTAAAGTGCTTTTAGCACAAGCTCAGGTCAAAATTAATTACAGAGTGAAATTTAGAGGCCGCGAGATAATATGAGGGGGATAGCAGCACATGACGACTGAGAGCGGAACCGGGCCAGCTAAAAAACGCGCCATTATTAGCGTTTCGGACAAAGCGGGCGTAGTCGATTTTGCGCGAGGGCTGATCGAACAGGGTTTTGAGATTTATGCGACCGGCAGAACCCAGACCGCCCTGACCGATAGTGGGTTGGCGGTTAACTCGGTCTCCGATCTAACCGGCTTTCCCGAAATCTTGGAGGGCCGGGTCAAGACTTTGCATCCGGCAGTTCACGCCGGTATTTTGGCCCGACGCGACCAGCCCGGCCACCTGGGAGAGCTTTCGGAGCAAAATCTCGGTTTGATCGATCTGGTAGCGGTTAATTTGTATCCCTTCGCCGAGACCGTTTCGCAGCCCGGCACGACGCTGGAAACCGCTCTTGAGAATATCGACATCGGCGGCCCGACCCTGATCCGGGCGGCAGCCAAGAATTATAAGGATGTGTTGGTAGTGGTAGACCCGCTTGACTACCCGGAAATTTTGAAGCTGTTGAGCGCTGAGGCAGGCGTATCCGCCGAAGTACGGCACAAGTTGGCGACAAAGGCTTTCCAGCATACCGCCTCTTACGATACGGTGATTGCCGAATATTTGCGCGGCCCGGCGGAACACTTCCCCGCCGAGATGACGATTAGCTTGAACAAAATCCAGGATTTGCGTTATGGCGAAAACCCGCACCAGATCGCGGCTTTCTATAGTTGGAAGGCGATGCCCGATCAGCATTTTAGCAGCATAGCGACCGCTCGGCAGTTGCAAGGCAAGGAGCTTTCTTACAATAATATTCTGGATGCCGATGCTGCGTTGGCGGTGGTGCGCGATTTCTCGTCCCCGACCGTCGCGATTATCAAGCATACCAACCCGTGTGGGCTGGCTTCCCATTCGGATATAACGATTGCTTTCGAGCGGGCGTTGGCGGGTGATGCGCTTTCGGCTTATGGCGGGATTGTGGCGGTCAACCGCCCGATTGACGATTTGCTGGCCCAGAAGATTACTGGCTCTTTTTATGAGGTAGTGATTGCGCCGGAATTTACCCCTGCCGCCCTGGAATTGTTTAAGAAAAAGAAATCGTTGCGGCTACTGGCGACTGGCGACATGAACTTGGGAGCCGATCAAATTGCGATGGCCCTCGAATACAGGCCAGTGACGGGCGGTTTTTTGGTGCAGACCCGCGACGCGCTGCCGGAGCGTGATTTGCGAATGCAGGTCATGACAGGCCGCGAACCACATCTTGAAGAAGTGACCAATTTGCAATTCGCCTGGCGTGCGATTAAACATATCAAATCAAACGCGATTGTGCTGGTCAAGAACCACGCGATTGTCGGGATGGGTTCGGGTCAGCCAAGCCGGGTGGACGCGGTAAAAATCGCTTTGAACAAGGCTGGCTTACGGGCCAAAGGTTCGGTACTAGCTTCGGATGCCTACTTTCCAAAGGTCGATGGCGTGGAAACTGCCGCTATGGGCGGCGTGACGGCGATCATCCAGCCCGGCGGTTCGATCTCCGATACAGACGTGATCGAAGTAGCGACCCGTTACAATCTCTCGATGGTCTTTACGGGCCGACGGCACTTTAAGCACTAGCAAGGTTCGATCAAATCAAGCAAGAGCTTGAGCAGGAAAAAGCATAAAGTTTAGGAAAATAATGACACAAGCTGAACAAATTGCAGCGACACTAGGCCGGTATGCGACGGCAATTGACCGGGAAATTGCGGCAGAACTCGAAACCGAATTAGACGAATGGATGCAGCAGGCTCTGAGCTATCATTTCGGCTGGCTGGACGAGCAATTCCAGCCGGTAAAAGATGGCAATAGCGGTAAGAAGTTACGCCCAGTGATGGCGCTTTTGGCCTATCAGGGGGCGCTCGAAAGCCAGCAGGCCGGGGCCGGAGTCAAGGCCGATCTTGGCCCGGCTTTGCCGTTGGCGGCAGCTATCGAGATGGTTCACAATTACAGCTTGATCCACGACGATATTGAGGATGACGACCGCGCCCGGCGTGGTCGCCCGACTTTGTGGGCTTTGTGGGGCAAGCCAAAGGCGATCAATGCGGGCGATTGTTTGGATATGCTGGCCTTTCGGTGTGCTTTGCGAAGTGCCGAACGTGGGTTGGATGCGGCCCGTACTCTTAAAATTGTGCGGACGATTACCGAGACTTCGGTTAAGCTGACGCTTGGTCAACACGCCGACCTCAGTTTTGAGGAAGACCTGAATGTTACCCCGGAGATGTATTTGAGGATGATTGCCGGAAAGACCGGCGCGTTGATAAGCTGTTCGACCTATTGCGGGGCGCTGGCGGCACTCGACCCGGCCCAACCGCAACAGGCCGCCCGGTTGGTCAATTATGCTTTGTTTGGACAGCAAATCGGTTTGGGTTTTCAGATTCGAGATGATATACTGGGTATCTGGGGATTGGCTGCCGATACGGGCAAGCCGAGCGGGAGCGATATTCGCCGCCGCAAAAAGAGTTTGCCGGTATTATTCGCCCTGACCAATGCGCCAACCTCAGAACGTGAACGACTGTTGGAACTTTATCGGAGCAGTCAGCCGATTACGCCGGAGCAAGAGCAATTTGTGATGTCGGCCCTGGCAGAATGTGGCGCTCGTGAATTTGCTCAGGAGCAGGCCAACCGTTACAAGCAGACGGCGCTACACGCGCTGGTCGAGGCGGCGGGTGGCTCGGCGGCGCTGGATCGGAACCCGCCGCTGGTACAGTTGCGTGATTTGTGTACCTTTTTGGTTGAACGCGATTATTAGGTAAGGAATAATGCGCTCTGAAACGAGCGGGACGGCCCCGATCTTGCGGCGGGCGCGGACTGCTCAACTTATCTCAAATCTGACCGCGCCGCCGCTTTTGGCGGTGCCGGTTTATGTTATCCTGGCTTTATACGACCAGGGTCAGCGTGGGTTTTCCTCACTTGACCTGCTCTGGTTGATTGTCATATCCGTGACTTTTGGGGTGAGTTTGCCAACCGGGTTTGTCTTGTTCCTCAGGTCGCGCAATACCATCACCGACATACATATCTCCGTTCGGCAGCAACGTACCGTCCCTTATATCGTGACTATCTTGCTTTACCTGATCGGGTTTGGCCTGGATTATTGGCTGGTCGGCGGTGGAGTGATGTGCGCCCTCATGTTTTGTTATGCCACTAACGCTTTGATAACCCTCTTTATAAATTTTTACTGGAAGATTAGCGCCCACGCTATCGGGGTAGGCGGGCCACTGGCGATCCTGACCTTGCTATTTGGCTGGACGATTGTCCCCTTCTACTTGCTGATCCCGTTGGTGGATTGGGCGCGGGTCTATTTAAAGGCGCACACCCTGGGGCAGGTTGTGGTCGGCTCGTTATTTGGGCTTTGCTTTACGGCTGCCCAACTTCTCCTGATCTTCCGACCGCTCGGTTGGGTTTAACACTTTTGGAACTACTCACCGCAGAGACGCAGAGAACGCAGAGAAAACTAAAATTTAGTATCAAATACCACCGAGACACTGAAAGCATCGAAAAAGCCTTATTTTTAGACTTGGGTGGGCGATGGCATGAAACCCTGTCTTTTGGTGGTGCTTTTTTTGCCAGGCTGATTAGTTACTATTTTTTACCCAAGCAAGTCTAACATCGACCATCCCGACCCGTTCGGCCCACTCGTTGAGAGCCTTAATGGTGTCTTCGGCTAGAGCTATACCATTAGCCAGTTGATCGCGGCGGAGTTGGGCGCGGCGTTCGCCCGGCATGCGAATTTGGGCGACCCCCTGCGCCAGAGGGTTAGCCTTTAGCTCCTGCAAAAGCTGGTCGATCTGGGACAGGTAAAAATCTCTTGCCAGGAAACGGGTTACATCAATAGCCACGAACCAATGCCCGATATTGGCGGGGGTGGTCGCCTCTTCGAGGATCGAGGTGACGTGCGGGCCACTGGCGGCTCCGCTCAATATCCCCGACAGGACTTCGATAGCGAGGGCCAACGCCGCGCCTTTGGCTCCACCGAGCGGTAGCATAGACCCGGTCAAGGCCGCTTTGGGGTCGGTCGTGTCGTTGCCGTCGCGGTCGATGGCCCAACCGAGGGGGATTGGCTGGTTCTGACGGGCCGCCTGGATCACCTTACCCCGTGCTACCACGCTCATCGACAAATCAATTATGACCGGGTCGCCCGAAGTTGGGAAGGCGAAGGCCAGGGGGTTTGTGCCGAGATAAGCTTCGCGGCCTCCCCAGGGCGGGATCGCCGGGTGGCTGTTGGTGGTTGAAATACCGATCAAGCCCTCTTTAGCGGCCATCTCGACGTAGTAAGCTGCTGCGCCATAATGATTGCTGCGCCGGGCCGTCACCATTCCGACCCCCGCCTGCTGCGCCAGCCTTATCGCTTCCTGCATAGCCGCGATGCTCACGACCGGCCCCAGTGTATTAGACCCGTCTACCGTCGCCGTTGCCGGGCCGGTCTGCTCGACCGTTACGAGACCCGCCGGATCTATCTGTCCGCGCTGGATCGCCGCCAGATAGATCGGCAAGCGACTGACCCCGTGCGTACCGGTTCCCTCCAAATCGGCCTCCACCAACACCCTGGCGCATTGCTCGGCCCCATCGCGTGGCACACCGATCTTAACCAGTAATTCACTCGAAAAAGTTTCTAAAGTCGAGGCCGCTATACGAATGGTCATAAACAACTCCATTTACGATTTACCCCCAGTGGGGGCGAGGCCGCGATTTGCGATTTACGATTATCTGCTTGAGCAAAGATTTTTTCTGTATTCTGTACTTCATCAATAGTAAATCGTAAATCCCTAAGAGCGTTAAACAGGCCAAAAAATCAAGTTTCTGACTCAGGATATCTATCTTGCACTTTAATCATGATATCGCAGACTGTATTTAGAAGATAAGCCCAACGTGAGGCATCTTCGAAATCACCCTTTTCAGTTGCCTTCATCACTTGTTCCAGTATGACCAACCTGAATTGGTTCATCATGAGCGTCAGACGGCGCTCAACTTCTTCAGGGGTCAGTTTTTCTTCCTCCATGATTTAGAAGCTCCTGTAAGTTTAGGGCGTTCGCTATTAGCTTTGGCACAGAACATAATATTTTGTAGGAGCGAGCTTCTGCTCGCGATTGAAAGGGTGGATAAGTGTTCAATCGCGGGCAGAAGCCCGCTCCTACAAAGGTTTAATTAATCTGTGTTTTGCTAGAGTACCAAGTAACTACAATCGTAAATCGTAAATCGTAAATCGCGGCCTCGCCCCCACTGGGGTAAATCGTAAATCCCTACGCGCTCCGGTAGAGCTTGGTCAAGACGAACTCGCGGTGGCCCAGGACTTCGGCGCAGGTCAGACGACCCGACGCAGTCCGGGCGATCATCTCAACGATCTTTTCCCCGGCCTGATCGAGGGTCATTTCGCCGGTCAGGATGCCGCTCAGGTCAACATCGATATGTTCACTCATAGTGCGGACGGTTTTCGGGTTGGCGGTCAGCTTGATAACCGGCTCAATTGGGTTGCCGATGATATTGCCTTGCCCGGTCGTAAAGAGATGCACCTGCGCCCCGGCAGCCGCCATTAGTGTGACGCACTCGGCGGCGGCGGACGAAGTATCCATAAAGTAAAGGCCCCGGTCGCCATTGGAAGGCGTTTCTGCCGGTTCCAGTACTCCTATGACAGTCGAGTCGCGGCCCATCTTCTGGACGTTGCCCAAGGCTTTTTCCTCGATAGTGGTCAGACCGCCTTTGATATTGCCTTCGGTCGGCTGCGAACCGAGCAAACTCACGCCTTGATCTTCGATAAACTTGACATAACTGCTATGCGTTTTGAGGAACTTCTGGCGTACTTGCTCATTAAGGCAACGGTCGGCGATCAGGTTTTCGGCCCCGGTCACTTCCGAAGTCTCGCCAAAATAGACGTTGTTTTTCATTTTGGTAAGCAAATCAACCGCATTGCCGACCGCCGGATTAGAGGCGAGGCCGGAGGTCGTATCTGACTCGCCGCACTTGACGCTCACGGTTAGTTCCGCCAGGCTGATCGGTTCGCGCTGGTATTCCGAAACGAGCTGTAAAAATTCGGCGGCAGTGCGGGCGGCAGCAGCCGTCGTCTTGAGGTCGCCATTTTCTTCGATAGAGAACCCGGCGACTGGCTTGCCGGTCTTGGCGATACCGTCCACGATCCGTTTAGTCCAGACTGGCTCGATCCCGATCACAACGACCGCTGCCACGTTTGGGTTGCAGCCAGTTCCGATCAGGGTACGGAAATGCAAATCGAGGTCTTCTCCAAACTGCAAGCGACCATAGGGGTGTGGCAGGGCCATTGTGCCGGGAATATTAGCCGCGACATGTTCGCAGGCTGCATTCGACAAATCGTCCACCGGCAAAATAATGACGTGGTTGCGTACCCCGACCTGTCCATTGGAACGGCGGTAAGCGTAAATCATAGGAGTTTCCATCTTTTTATCCTTTATTCCCTTACTTGGTGTTGGCTACTTGAGGGGTTTCTTCCAGCACAGAGGCCCGCCAGCGAATAGAGCGCAGATTTTGGACGTGGACATGCTCACCGGCCTTGATGTTGGCAAAAGCTTCACCAATTGGTACGCCATATTTGATGACCTGGGTTCCGTTAGGAATGTCGTGCAGAGCGATCTTATGACCGAGCGGGATCAAGCTCAGGGTCGTGACGACCAGCCGCGATTTGTCACTCATCACCAGCCCCTCGGCTTTTTCCCCGGCGGGAATATCGACGATGGCAACGCCAACCATGTCGCCCGGCTCATGCACCAAGAACTTATGGGCCATTGTATTCTCCTTATAAAGGTTTCCAGTTTATAACATCTACACTCGCTCAGGGTAAAATGCACCCCGTTAGGTGGACCTATTATACTGCTTTGTGATCCAATTTGTTTGTATATTACCTCTCTGATAAAGGCTATCGGGAAATCTATGGGCGGAGCCATATCCAATAAAATAACCGGGTTTCGGTGTGACATTGCTCCGCCAATGGATGCATAGGGCTAAACTTCTTATTCATCTCGCTCATATTCGGCCCAGGGTTCGTGGTCGGGGATGACATATCCCTGCAAACGGTAGAGCGAACCGGCCCCATCTACCCGCAAAGTCGCGCCGGAGATAAAGGCGGCTGCCGGAGAGAGCATAAAGACGGTGGCTGCCGAGACTTCGCTTTCGGTTCCCATGCGTTGGGCCGGGATGTCCCTGGCAACCGAGGCAAGCATGACCTGAACCGGGGGCGGATAAGTTTTGAGGCCACTCGAATTAATCAGGCCGGGCGCAATCGAGTTGATCCGGATGCCGTGTTGCGCCCATTCGAGGGCCAGAGTTTGGGTCAGGTTGACCACCCCAGCCCGTGCCGCCCCGGTGTGCGACATATTAGGGAAACCGCGCCACATTTCGGCTACGATATTGACTATCGCGCCGCCGTGATCTTTCATCCACTGCTGCATTGCGGCCCGTGCCATATAAAAGGTGCCGGTCAGGTTGGTTTCGATGACGGCGTGCCAGCCTTTGGCGTTGATCCCTTCGGCGGGGGACATAAACTGTCCACCACCATTATTGACCAATCCGTCCAGCCGTCCGTAGCGTTCGAGGGTCGCCGCAATAGTCGCCTTGACCTGTTCTTCGTCCCGGATGTTACAGGTCAGAGCCAGGGTTTGTCCGCCTGCTGCTTCGATCTCGGCCCTGGTCGGTTCGAGATGCTCCATCGAGCGGGAGCAAATCACGACCGTTGCCCCCAACCCGGCCAGTTCGAGCGCAATCGCCCGCCCAATCCCGGTTCCGCCCCCACTGACCAGGATCACCTGCCCCTCAAAAAGATCGCTACGGAAAATGCTTTGTGGCATGCTTGTCTCCCTCGCTACTAATTCAGCTATCAGGTCTGAATTACGTATCTGACACCTCATACTGTTTACAGTATTAGCTGTCCAAAAATTCCAGCACCTCGCGGTTGAAATCGGCGGCCCGCTCGATAATCAGGATATGCCCGGTGTTGGGATACAGACTGAGCTTCGCGCCCGGTATATGTTCGCCCAGGTAGCGGCCATTAGCGGGCGGTATAAGCGGGTCTACGTCGCCGTGAACGACCAGGGTTGGAACTTTGATTTCGTTTAGTCGGGCGGTAACATCGTGGGTAAGCCCGGCCTGCAATTGGCGGAAATAAGCCGGGCCGCTCATCGGGCGGTAGCGGGCGTTGAAGGCAATTCTTTCCTGCACTTCTGGCTGACTTTCGAGATAGCCCGGAGCCATAATTTTGGTATAATTTCGCTGGGCCATTTCCCCAATCTCGCCGCTGCGGTCCCCCAACATCGCCATCATTTCCTGGCTAGGCGGAACATGGGTCGCGCCTCCGGCAGATGTCGCTACCAGCACCAGTTTATCGACCAATTCAGGATGAAGCAAAATCAGGTGGAGGGCAATAAAACCACCCATCGAAATCCCTATTACGTGGGCCTTTTCGATACCAAGAGCTTTCAAAATGGAGGCAGCATCTTCGGCCTGATCGTCGGTAACATACGGCTCTGCCACCGGGTCGCTATCGCCCGTATCGCGGTGGTCAATCGCAATCGTGCGGTACTCCTGACCAAGAGCCTCCAATTGCTTGTACCAGCCCAGGCGCTTGGAACCCAGCCCGGTCAAAAGTAAAATCGTGCCTTTCGGATTAGGCGGGCTAACTTCGTCGTAGGCCATCTTGCGTCCGTCGTCAATCGTTACAAACAACGGTTCTTTAACTTGCAGCATTGCAATCCTTTCTACTTTACTTCGCTTTGTAAAAATTCCTGATTTGAGATTAGCCTAAAAAAGCCAGTACGTCGCGGTTGAAATCTTCGCCCTGTTCGACGATTGGCAGATGGCCGGTATCTGGGTATGTGATAAGTTTTGCGCCGGGTATATTTTGGGCCAGGAAACGCCCATTGGCGGGCGGTATTAGCCGATCCGACTCACCGTGAATAACTAACGTTGGTGCGGTGATCCGGCTCAGGCGAGCCACTACATCGTGCTTTCTGGTACTGAGCAACTGGCGGTAGTAGGCCGCGCTGCTGGTCGGTAGCTGCCGGGTATTGTCGGCGACCTTTTGACCATCTTCCGGGTGGCGCATAAAATAACCGGGTGCGGTCAGTTTGGAATAGGTGCGGAGCGCCCGCTCTCCCCGTTCAAGCCGGATACCTCGCATCCAGGGTGGGGTCATCAAGGTTGCTACCAACCTCAAATCGGGGTTAACCCGGCTTCTCCCTCCGGCAGTGGTCGAGACCAGTACCAGTTTATCTATCAGATCAGGATGGCGCAAAACCAGTTCGAGTGAGATCATCCCACCCATCGAAATCCCGACCAGATGGGTGCGGCTAATACCGAGTGCCTTTAAGAAAGCGGCAACATCTTTGGCTTGATCGACCGTCGTGTAATTGCCGGTTGCCTGAAAGCTCTCCCCGGCATCACGATGGTCGAGGGCCAGAGTCCGGTACTCGCGACCAAAGACTTCCAGTTGTTTGTACCAGGCCAGCCGAGTTGAGCCTAGTCCGGTCAAAAGCAAAATCGTGCCTTTGGGGTGGGCTGGGCTAATCTCATCGTAAGCTATCCTTCGCCCACCAACGGTCACAAACGAGGGTTTTTTAACTTGCAGCATCGCAAACCTTTCTAACCAAAGATGAGTTGAACAAGTTCATAATATTTGGCGGTTTCACCAAGTATTTCGCTTAAATTAAAATAATAGCTGATGGTTTGATCTTCGCTTATACGGCTATGAACTTCGGGTGTAATACAACTGGCTATAAAGATAGTTTGTATCTGGCTTGTTTCTCTTAGCGCCTGCGCGAATGACTTTTTAGCAGCCCCATAACGCTCCAAAGCGCCTGCCGGGTCAAGACCACCTTTGATTTCGATTACGGCTACCGTGGCTCCATTCTTCCCAATTACCGTAATATCCGGCTCACTGGAAAAAAGGATCGAAGTTTGATTGGTGAGCATTATACCCCGGTAACGTTCGATTGAGCCAAGTTGTTCTTCGGCGTGTGTTTTATCGAATGCCTCAACTTTAACCGCGCTTCTTTTGACCGAGCTTGTATGAATGAAAGCTTCCAGCAAATTGCGCTCCACAGCCTCTTTAATCAGCAAGCGTTGTACTACCTTTTCGGCTTCTTCTCCTATTGCGTTGCGCCAGGAACCATCAATTTGAGCGCCAGTAGAGGCAAGTAACAAAACCTGTAATTCCGCCAGCTTAAAACTCTGGGCCGAGCTATCGACAATCAGTGAAATATGCTGGTTGAAAAGCTGGGCAAAAAGCAAAGCGGTTTCGGCACTGAGAGCATATTTGTCAGTTTGGTCAGCTTCATACTTACTCAGATTTTTGCCAACTAAATAATTCACCGCTTTTTGGGAAAGGGCCGCTATATTGCGGTAGTAGGCCAGCAAAGCTTTATGTTCCCTCAAAGCTTTGGGATGACAGAAAACCTGAAGTAATCTAATGTCCGAGTTTGAGATATAGGTAAAAGCATCTTCACCAATTCCCCAATCGGCTTTATCATCCCAATTGTACAGATGCTCGACTGTAAAAAGGGCTGCAACCTGCGCCAGTAAAGACAGGGTATTATACTCTTTGAGCTTACGATAGAAAAAGGTTGAGCGAAGACGGTAACTAACCCTGTTTGCTTCTGCTAAAAGCGCATCGTCGGAAGACTTAGCCATATTTTACTGCTTTTCCCAGATATAAACACATTTACGAAGCTCTGACCGCCCGTGATTACCCATCTGCTGACTGCTATTACCTTTTCCCCTTTCTAAAGTCCAGATAACCTTAGTATGTAATCCGAAAGCTTCCGCCATCTCAGAAAGAATAAGATCAACCGGCACTTCTTCTCCGGCATAGCGTACATTGTCGTTGACAAGCGCTATTTTGCCGCCGGGTTTTAGAACCCTCGCCAGTTCGTAAATGACAAAACACATTTCATAAAAATAGTTGCGTACCATTTTAGCAACTTGCGCGTTATTTAGTTTGTCTTCATCTTTGTAGCGTTCCAATATATCCAGAACTTCTTGTAAGGCCGCATTATTTTGAAAGACAATTTCAATCTGATTAAAAGCGGCAAGTTGACCTCGGTTAGCATAAGCTCTTTGTAATTCAGCGGTTTTGGCACGGTTTTCAACCGTACAAGAAAGCATTGCCTGGCGCAAATTTTTAACCTGTTCATCGGAGCAGCCCAGGTACACCAGTTCCAGGGCATAAGTTCGAGTGTAATCGTAACGGTTGCAGTAAGGCGGTGAAGTAACAATTAAATCAATACTTTCGGCTGACAAAGTTGGCAAGGTATCCAGACAAGAGCTTTCGTAAAGAACAGGTTCAGGCCCGCCTTTTTTTGTGGAAGCCGTTACTACATCCCCACTCAAATCAAACGCAAATTGAGTTTGACTACCTATGCCTTCCAGGTCGTCCGCAATTTGGTTCAATTTTTCGGTGATAGCCTGCCGAAAAGTCAAAATGGAGCCTTTATCAAAAGACTTTTTACCCTGTGACCGACCTGAACGATAGTCCCAACGCAAATACTGCCCGTCTTTTCGGGTATAGCTTATGACTTCGAGTATACAAAAGGCGGCGTAAAGCAGTAAATCCTGTATGGCTGGGGTAGCAATGTATTGTTGGCAGTAGGCAATATAACCTGTTAATTCCTGTTCCTCATAGTCAGGGAAGGCTCCTTTTGTTATAGGAATATGCTTGAAAACACAAACAGGTTCGGCATAGCTGGCAAATGATACAGCCAACACCTGTTTCACCGCAGAGCGAAATTCTACGCCTGACACAGTTTCCGCTATTATACGCGCTTTTACCGCCTGAATACCAACCGGCAGCACCTCAATGCCCCGCGTTTCCCAGCCTAGCGCCCGCGCCGCAAACAGGGCCGAACCAGCCCCGGCAAAAGGGTCAAGCAAAACACCCGGTGATGTATTGGCATACAACCTTTTGATAAGATATTCGACCAGAGAGGGAGAAAAACCTTCCTTATATTTGAGCCAACTATAGAAAGCCAACCCTTTGCTGGCCTGATAACTAACTACACTACGGTCAAGCTGAGGGTTTATTGTAATTCTGGAAGCATATTTTGCATACAGCAAATCACGAGCTTCGGTACACACGTCGGATGAAGTGGTCTTTAACTCAAGTGTTGCTAACTTAGACTGCTCTGCCACACTGTAGTCCTTCTAAACCTATACTAAATTTTAGAGATGCTGGTTTGCCTTGCTTAATATTTATTACCCTGTTTGTCAGGATAATCGAAAGTTTGGTAGGGGTCAAGTTACCTGGATAATAGCTATAAAAATTGTTAATACAAAAGCAGAGCTTTATCCAATCTGAATAAAGCTCTGCTCTTATAAAACTGCAAGCCTAAGTTGTGGGGGCAAAGACTATCGCGGTGCGGAGCAAAAAGCCTGCTACCACAATTAGAACTGCCGCCAGCATCATTAGTTGCACCCGGAGGGTCGGGCTGATCGACCGTATGAAGGTGCGAAACGTGATCGGTACGAGCAGCAGGGCCGCCAGAATTTCCAGCCCTAGCGAGACATCGTGAGCGACCCCGGCCCCGCCTTTGAAGTGCGACCCAGCATCGCCTAACGTCAGGCTGGTGATGGCAAATAGGATTAGCTCCAAAATCACGAAGTAAAAAATCGCTTCGCCCAGCCGCTCCAAAATGCTATTTTGCCGTGATAACCAGAGGATCACCGACAGTACCGCGGTCGCGGTCGCCAGGGACGAGGCTACGAATAGCCCTCCCAACGCCCAGGTATCGCTCCAGACCGGCTGATTGCTGGCACTCAACAATACGCCGGTATAGCCCATCAAAAATACACCGGTCGCAAAGCCAAGCGCCAGGACGGTGTATTCCAGCCATTGCGGTAAAATAGCCCGCCGAGGTGAGCCGAAGCCGGGACCGCCGCCTGCTCCTGCCCCCGCTTCGAGGGTAGCAGTCGCCAGTCGTGAGCGCGGAACCAGCCCGATTTGATTGACAAAGATCAAGAAGGCACAGCCGCCAAAGAGCAAAAGCGCCCAGGCTCCGACCGGCATCGGCGACCAAAACTTGAGGAAAGTTGGCGAACCGTCCGAAGTGTTGATGAGCATATGCCAGAAGCGGGTCGGTTCGCCAATGTGCGCGATTAGAAAGATCGGACAGATGGCGATCAGAGGCAAGGCGGCCCAGAAAGCCACCCGCGCTGCCGGGCGATCCTCTGGTGGTCCCAAGACGCGCAAGACCGTCCCCATCACGAACATTCCACCCGCCATTCCACCCGTAAACAGATAGGCGATAACCAGCCATTCCCAATCCGGTGCAGCACTAAAATTAACCATTCGGCACCTCCGGCAAATTCTGAAGCTTCTTGACTTCCTCGGCTTCTCGCACATCGGTGATCTTTAGCGGGGGTTGGGGTTTCCGGTCGAGATCGCTGCCACTTCCGCCGCCAGCACCACGCCGTCGCAAGGCTACCACCGCCGCGAACAGACCAACCCCGGCAGTAAAGATACTTGCCAACGAACCGGGAAAGACGTTGCGAGTGGCCGGTTGTGGATCGGGCGGCAGGTTGTAAACCTGAGGCTTGTCGGTCAGGATGAACAGCGAACGCAAGCCGCCCAACTCGTTTTCGCCATAAAGCCGCGCTCCGCCTACCCCCTGCGCCTGCAAAGTCTGGACACGCTGTTTGCCTTCCGCCAGCAGTTCGGGATAGGAGCCAAACTTGATGCTTTCGGTCGGGCAGGATTTGGCGCAGGCGGGGGTCAGGTTGTTTTGAAGCCGGTCGTAGCAGAAAGTACACTTGTTGACCCGCCCGGTCGTTTCGTTTGCCCCAATGACCCCAAACGGACAGGCCGAAATACAATCCTGACAGCCGTTGCAAACATCTTGCTGAATATAAACCGTATCGTACTCGGTACGGACGATGGCCCCGGTTGGACAGACCTCCAAACAGGGCGCATTGGTACAGTGCTTGCACACGTCGCTCATCATTAGCCATTTGCCGGGGGTATTGGTATTTGCGCCGGGCTGCTCGATAAAAGAAACGTGCCGCCAGTTTTGGGCGCTCAGTTTGCCGGTATTGTCGTAACTGTTGCCGGTAAACTGGATCGGCTCGCTCTTGATACCGTTCCATTCTTTACAGGCTACCTCACAGGCTTTGCAACCGATGCAGACGGTAGTATCGGTGAGGAAGCCAACTTGATTCGGGGTTGCCATAAGCTCATACTCCTAACAAATTGGGGTGGGCTTTGCTAAATCCTTGTTCCGCAGCCCACAAATCGAGCGGCAAGGCACACAACTCGTCTACTAGCGGGAGTGCTTTCCCATCTTTGCGTTGGTCTACCGTTACCAGATAGGTATTACAGGTGCGGCAGCCATCCACCCGCAGATGCGGTAGCACCTCGCTGGCCTCGAAGATCGCCAACTGGTTCAACCGCTCCTCGCCACAACTGGCGCACTTGCGGCGGGCGAACTCCCACGACCGCGCACAACGCGAACAAACTAGCTGGCACGAACTGGTGTACTGTCCACTTTCTGCCAGCGTTTTGCATTGTGGCAAAGCCCAGCACCAGGGGCAGCGCCGTTCCTCGCCAGTCAAGGCTGTCGTCACCTTCGCTTCCAAATCGAGCGCTTCCAGGGCCGGGCCAAGCGTGGCCCGCGCCACAAACAAAGCCGCCGCCCTGCTGCACCCCTCAACCTCTGGCATCGGAATATCGACCAGATAGGCGTGCAAAGCTTCTTGCTGAATGGTGGACGATGCTTGCTCGAAAGCCGCGACCGACTCGGCTAAGAGGGCCGGGCCATTGTTGCGGGCGACATTGCTCACCAAAGCCAGCCCTTCGTTAGTAGTGACCCATTGTGCCAGAGCCAGCGGGTCGGGCTGTTCGGCGTGGCTGCGCTGCCAGATTTGCTCCTGGGCCAGCGTCAGCTTGCTGTAAAAACCCAATAGCTGGGCGGCAAAATCGTACCGCCCGATTAGGGTTTCGGCTCGGTCGCGGCGGCCCTGCCAAAGATCGGTCGCCGTCTTGCCGATGGCAGCTGGCTCTAAAATCGGTTTCTCGACTGCCATCATGTTTACACCGGCTTTCCGCTACTGATTTTTTCGAGGTTGACCTGATAGCTCTTGAACTCCGGCGTACGTGCGCCCACATCGCCGACATAGGGCGAAAGGGCGTTAACCAGCCAGTATTTAGCTTTGTCTTTGTTCTGCTCGGCAGCCAGTCCGACAAAGCCCCAGTGGATCGGGATACCGATCTGGTAAACCTTGCGGCCTTCCAAATCGAGCGCCCCCAGCCGACCAGTCACGAGCGCCCGCACCTCGATTTTGCCGCGCTTGTTCCAGACCCGTACCATATCACCGCTTTGAATACCCTTGTCTTTGGCGACATCCAGTGGAATCTCGACGAACGGCTCCGGCTGAAGCTTGACCAAATGCTCGACCCATTGGGTCAAATAGTGTTCGTGTTCGGTCAGACGGTAGGTCGTGGCGACAAAGGGGAACTCTTTGGCAGTCCCAAAAGTATCTTTTACGCCGTCATAAAGCATGACCATTGGCGAGTTTTGAACCTGGGGATGGAGCGGGTTGGCAATCGGCGACTCCATCGGTTCGTAATGTTCGGGGAACGGCCCGTCTGCCATCAGCGTTGTCGAGAAAAGGCGGGCGGTTCCTTCCCCGGTCATAATAAAGGGTAGCCAGGCTTTGGGGTCTTTCGGGTCCATCGTCGCCGGGTAGTCCGGCACGTCACCGACCCAACTTTTCTTATCGGCATCCCACTTGATGCCGGGTTTTTTGGGGTTCCAGGGGTTGCCGTCGCCGTCCGCCGAGGCTCGGTTGTATAGCACCCGCCGGTTGGCCGGCCACGACCAGGCCCAGTTGTGGAAATAGCCCATCCCGGTCGGGTCTTCCGTACCTTGTCGAGCCATCAACCCCCCCTTGCCGACTGGCTGACCGTTCAGGGTTTGGGGATAGCTACCGGCGTAAATCCAGTTGCCGGAGGCGGTCGTACCGTCGTCCTTGAGAACGGCGAACCCGGCAACGCGCTCCTTTTTGGTCAAATCGAAGCCGTTGATCTCCTGGGCAATCTCGTCCATTTCGGGCCGCAACGGGTTCTTGTAGTTCATGGTCATATTCAAGATCGGGTCGGGGAACTTGCCGCCTTCTTTTTGGTATAGTTCGCGCACCTTCAGAAATAGCTCGGCTAGAATCCAATGATCGTGGCGGGCTTCACCGCTTGGCCCGACCGCCGCTTCTTTCCACTGCGCCCAGCGCCCGCTATTGGTAAACGAGCCATCTTTTTCGATCCAGTGGGTCGCCGGGAGCATAAAGACCTCCGTACCGACCGTCTTAGGGTCTACGCCGGGAGCGTGCCAGAACTCCGAAGTCGTGTTCGGGAAGGGGTCCATAATAACCAGCCACTTGAGCTTTTTGAGTGACTCGATAATGCGGTTGACATCCGGCCCGATGCTGACCGGGGACATACCGAGCGCAAAATAGCCCTGCATTTTGCCGGTATAAGCCTGGTTGAAGATCGTCAGCCAGGAAGAATTGCCGGCCGGTTTGGGAATGTAGTTAAAGGCGAAATCGTTGTCTTTGGTGGCGGCATCGCCGTACCAGGCTTTGAGCAAGCTGACCAGGAAGTTGCGGTAGTTTGTCCCCAGGTAGTTCCACGAGTCGGGTCGTAGCTTCTTGGGCGCGGTCGCCTTAATATAATCGTCGATGGTCTTTTGACCGGGTCGCGGGATACCCAGATAGCCGGGCAAGTTTTCCCACGAGATAGCGTTGTCGGTGTTGCCCTGGATATTGGCGTGACCGCGTTCGGCGTTCATGCCACCGCCAGGCAAGCCCATATTACCCAAAATCAGTTGAAGCAAGGCGGCCGACCGGATCATCTGCGCCCCGGTCGTATGGTGGGTCAAGCCGACCGCATAGACCAGCGTCATAACCTTGTCTGGCCTGCCCATCTCGCCGACCAGTTTGGCGATTTGCATGAACTGGTCAACCGGGATGCCGGTAATGCTGGCCTGCATCTCCGGGGTATAACGCGAATAATGGGTCTTGAGCAATTGAAAGACCGAGCGAGGATTTTGCAAAGTCGGGTCGGTCTTGGCAAAACTTTGATCGTCCAGTTCGTAATTCCAGGTCGAAGTATCATATTTGGGGTTCTTGGGATCAGAACCGTCGAAGCCGGTGAAAAGGCCGTCCTTAAAGCCGAACCCTTCTTTTACGATCAGGGCGGCGTTGGTATAGCGGGCGACATAATCCTTCTGGTGCAGGTCGTTTTGGAGGACGTAATTAATCAAGGCTCCAAAGAAAGCGGCATCTGTCCCGGTGCGTATCCGGGCGTACACGTCCGAAACGGCGGAGGTGCGGGTAAAGCGGGGGTCTATATGGATCATTTTGGCCCCCCGTTTTTTGGCTTCCATAAACCAGCGGAACCCAACCGGATGGCACTCTGCCGGGTTCGCTCCGGCAATCAAGATCAAGTCGGCGTTTTGAATGTCCCGCCAGTGGTTCGTCATTGCTCCACGTCCGAAAGCTGCGGCCAAACTGACCACGGTTGGGCCGTGTCAGGTACGGGCCTGTTGCTCGACGTAGACCGCCCCAAGCGAGCGCATAACCTTGGCGGTCAGGTAGCCTTCTTCGTTGCTAATGGTCGCGCCACCCGCAAAGCCGATCCCCTCGGTTCGGTTGACCGGGTTGCCAGCGCTATCGTTGGTCACAAAGCTGGAGTCGCGGGCATCTTTGACGTTGCGCGCCAGCTTCTCCATCATAAAATCCCAGCTAACTTCTTTCCATTCGGTGGCGTTAGCGGCCCGGTACAGCGGCTTGAGCATGCGCCGATTGCTGATCGCCAGTTGGTGGTTGCTGGCTCCCTTCGGGCAAAGTGTTCCCTGATTGATCGGGCTTTTCGGATTACCTTCGATCTGGACGATTTCGTTATTTTTGACGTAGGCAATCGTGGCGCAGCCGACCGCGCAATAGGGGCAAATCGAAAAGACTTCTTTGGTATCCGAAATCTTGAAATTTTGCTTGATGCTTTTGGCCTGAGCCGTATCGAAGCCGAGCGCCGTCACGCTGGCTGCCCCGGCCCCCGCCGCCGCTCCTACTTTGAGAAAGCTTCGTCTGGACAGTGTATTCATATATTATCTCTCCTGCTAACCAATAAAGTGCCGTGAGTAAGCCGTCCACGACCATGTGGGCGGCGGTTCGCCGTTAGTTAGGATGACAAAAGGCCGATATAGTTTTGTTTGAGTTTGTTTCCCCCTCTTCTAATCTAACCATTAAATTTGGTCAAAGCTAAATAAGAACTGCCAACAGTAATTGCACTCTTCTATATTAAGAAGAAAGAGCGGTTCAGGTTCAGTTTATTATTAAGAGCCTATGCGAAAAGTGGATTAATTACCTTTTAGCAAAGCAATGTCCCACCAAAATCGGTTTTTGTGGAAAACTGCCACACCAGTTGATTTTTCGTTTAGGCTCTAAATTTATAAAATCGGGTCAGAGTAAAGGTTATTGCGAAGTCAGATACTAAAGAAGCTACCGCTATGACAGCTTATAAATTCAAAAGCTTTGAGCAGTTAGCACAGTTCTGTAACTATCAGTAATGGGCCACCGCGACTTTGCAACAGCCTCCACACATAGCCATGATTTTTGTTAAATTGATTTGCGATGAATGATTGTTGCAGACAGTTTACACACTCATAATCCTAATGTCAATCATCATATCGGTGATAGGTGAGCGTCAGATTTCTGCACGGACTCAAACAGTAAGAACGGGCGACCGTGAAAATCTTGGCCCAAATCACTAAAAATATATGTTAGAAAATTTTGGCAGAAAATTTTCTAACATATATCCAAACCCAGTTTAGAGTCTGGTACAGCCTCGTTGATATGTAAAAATCTGATGCGCCCCCCTTGCCGATTGCCCCGTTTTGAAGTCGGCACAAGGCTTGACAGTCAGGCGGGACTATGGAATAATCGAATGTGTAAGCGGTTACATATATTGACTATGTTGATCGCCTTGCTGTCTCAATACTTAAAACCTCAATCTTTGCCAGCCCCCTTTTGCCCGCACGCTACCGGGGCGTTTGGCTTATTCGATAAATTTGGATTATCGGCAAATTTTGCACGCGAGAGGAGGGATTGCTTTGTTCAGCTATATTTTTAGCAGCCGGAAGCTGGCTGCGATTGCGACCCTGTTAATGGCGCTGGCTTTGGTATTGGTTGCCTGTGGCGATTCGACGGCGACCTCCAGCACCAGTTCGGCGACCACTGCCGCTTCGACAACGGCTGCTGCCGGAACGACCGCTTCTGCGGCGACCACTGCTGCCGCAACGACGGCTGCTGCCGCTCAAGCCAAAAAGGGCGGAATACTGAAGTACGGCCTTTCGTCCGATCCGTCCGGCCTTGACCCCCATATCCACACCGGGGCGGCCCCGGCGATCATCAAGACGCTGGTCTACGATACGCTGACCCGTTTGGCGGCGGATGGCAAGCCGCAACCCTGGCTGGCAACTTCCTGGGAAACCACCGACCCCAAGACCTTTACTTTCAAGCTACGCAGCAACGTAAAATGGCACGACGGGTCGCCTTTCACTGCCGACGACGTGAAATTCTCGTTCGAGCGGATTGGTAAGAAAGAGACCGGCGCGACCCGTTTCCCGGATTTCGCCAATGTCAGCGCGATTGAGGTGGTTGACCCGCTAACGGTAAAAATCAGCCTCAAACAGCCGGACGCATCTTTCTTGACCGTGCTGGCGGACGTAACCAGTTCGATTGTTAGCAAGAAGTACGTCGAAGCTGGCAACGATCTGAAAACCAAGATGATGGGAACCGGGGCCTTTAGCTTTGCCAGCCGCGAGACCGGGGTCAAAATCGAAGTCAAAAAGAACGCCGACTTCTGGCTACCGGGCCAGCCCTACCTGGATGGGGTCAATTTTATTATGTACCCGGACGACCGCGCCCGCCTGTCGGCTCTTCAGTCCTCGGCCGTCGATTTTATTGATTACGTTCCCTGGCGCAGCTACGACGAGTTGAACAACGGCAACCTGGCGGTCTATTCCAAACCGGCTACCACCTCGGCCCTCTACTTTAATACCACCAAGCCGCCTTTTGATAATGTCAAAGTCCGGCAAGCGGTCGCGATGGCGATTGACCCTGCCGCGATTGCAAAGGCGGTCTTTTTTGGCAAGGCCGTTCCCGTGACGCAAGGCTTTTTGGTTCCCGGCACCTCTTTTGCCGAGGGCCAGACCATGCCCTACAAGTTCGATGCAACGAAGGCCAAGAACATGCTGGCGGAAGCCGGTTACAAAGGTGAAGAGATTACGCTGGTTACGACTTCGACTTACGATTTCTTGCAGCAGACTGCCGAAATCATCCAGGGCCAACTGACTGCTATCGGCATGAAGGTCAAGATCGACTCGGTCGATTTCACCATTTTTGGTCAGAAGTTCAACAAACAGGAGTTCAATTTGCTGACCTCCTCGTTTGGGATCGCGATCCCCGACCCGAACTATATGACCTCGCTCTTTGCCAAAGGTTCGCTCTATGGCAATCGTACTGGCTACCTAGACCCCAAACTGGACGATTTGCTGGCAAAGGGTCGCTCACTCTCGACCGATACCGAGCGCATCCCCGTCTACCAGGAATTGAACCAGTTGGCCTTAACCCAGTTGCCAATTGTGCCGATTGTGTTGCGCGAAGAGGGCGAGGCGGGCGCTAAATTTGTCAAAGGTTACGTGCGCTACGGGGCCGGAACCAGTGGCGAAACCAACCGCAGCCTGCTCACCACTTGGCTCGATAAGTAGTCAACCAGTGGTTGATTCAAATCTGGTTATCAGGTATCAGGGCTAATCAAGCCTGACACCTGATACCTAATACCTGATGTCTAACATCTAATATCTAACATCTAACATCTATGCTCAGATATATTATCCGGCGGTTTCTAATAACCCTGCTGCTGGCTTTTGTGGTCGTGTCGCTGGTTTTTCTGCTTTTGCGGTTGATACCGGGCGACCCGGCCCAGACTGCATTGGGGGAGAACGCCACCACTGAACAATTGCAAATCGCTCGGCAGAGGATGGGGCTGGAAGACAATCCGCTCCAGCAATATTCGGGCTGGCTGGGAAAGTTAGCCCGGTTCGATTTCGGGCAATCGCTGATCGATGGTCGGTCGATTGGCGAGGAACTGGGCAAACGGTTGCCGCGCACCTTTGAATTGGTTTTTTCGGCGGCAATCCTGGCCTTACTGATCGGGGTTCCGGCAGGGGTGTTTGCTGCCACCCGTCGCGACAAGCTGGGTGACGGCTTCGTGACCGGCTTTGCGCTGGTGGGGCTATCGTTGCCGGTCTTTGTGACGGGTAGCCTGGCGGTGCTGCTGTTTGGCGTAACCTGGAAGGTCTTGCCGACCGGCTATGCCGACCCGGCCGAGGACTTTGGCAAACATTTGCAAAGCCTGATAATGCCGGCCGGGATATTGGCGTTGCTGCTTTCGTCCAGCCTGATCCGCCAGACCAGGGCCAATATGCTCGATGTGCTGGGACAAGATTACGTTCGGACGGCCCGTTCCAAAGGTCTGGCTGGGCCGACGATTTTGCGGCGGCATGTAATCAAGAACGGCTTTATCCCGGTGGCGGCCTCTTTTGGATTGCAACTGGCCGGACTGTTGGGCGGTACAGTCGTGACCGAAGCGATTTTTAACTGGCCCGGCATCAGTTCGATGCTGGTAACGGCGATTAATCGGCGCGACTACACCACTATTCAAGCCGTGATTTTGGTGATCGCCCTGATTGTACTCTTAATAAATTTTATGACCGAATTGCTTTATGCCTACCTCAACCCTCGAATTAGATACACCTAGCCCTCGTCCGCCCGACCTGACCGTCCGGCGGCGTGGCTTTTTGCGACGCACCCTGAACATTCGGCTAGTCCTGGGGCTACTCTTGCTGATCCCACTATTTGGGGTAGGGTTTATCGGGCCGAT
The DNA here is from genome assembly GCA_038210655.1 of Chloroflexia bacterium. Lineage (GTDB taxonomy): Bacteria > Chloroflexota > Chloroflexia > Chloroheliales > Chloroheliaceae > 54-19. The sequence goes on along the minus strand of JBBQWM010000020.1, from coordinate 81,403 downwards.
GGTCAGCCTGGGCGACCCAATCAAGACCGACCCGCTCAATTCGCTCTTAGGGCCGGGGCAGGGCGGGCATCTCTTGGGAACCGACCAGAACGGGCGCGACGTTTTGGTGCGGATTATCTATGGCTTGCGTACTTCGCTGATTATCAGCCTCAGTAGTGTGGCAATCGGTGGGACGCTTGGGACGCTGGCGGGTTTGCTGGCGGGGTATTACCGAGGCTGGCTCGAACAACTTATCATGCGCTTGGCCGATCTGGTGCTGGTTTTTCCGACGATCCTGGTCGCAATCGCGGTTATCAGTTTTATCGGGGGCAGTCTGTTCAACCTGATTGTAGTTATTTCAATTCTTATAACGCCGGTCTTTGCTCGTGTAATTCATGCCGGGAGCCTCGCCGAAGCCCAAAAAGACTTTATCGATGCGGCCCGCGCCATCGGCAACCGCGACCGGGGTATCATCCTGCGCCACTTGTTGCCAAATGTTTCGACCCCCCTCTTTATCGAACTGGCGATAATGCTGGGTCAGGTGGTGCTGGTTGAGGCCAGCCTGAGCTTTTTGGGTCTGGGCGCACCGGCCCCCCAACCGACTTTGGGCAATATGGTTTCCTCGGCGCGTGGCTATATGTACAATGCCGCCTGGCTATTGGTCTGGCCGGCCCTGGTGCTGGCGATGCTGGTAATCGGTTTTAATCTGACGGTGGACGGGTTGCGGGATGTCCTTGACCCTCGGCTCAAAAAGAGAGGTTAGTCTAACAATGAGCGACATAAAAATGAGTGGCTGGGAAATCCGGCGCTCCGAAGTAGTGGCAAGCCGAGGAATGGTAACGGCCAAACGTCCCGCCGTCGCCCGGATCGGGGTCGAAATTTTGCAGGCGGGTGGCAACGCTATCGATGCCGCCGTGGCGATGGCTTTTGCTATCGATGTCGCCGAACCACCGATGACCGGGTTGGGCGGGGGCGGTTTTATGACCGTCTCGCTGGCGAATGGTGAAAGCTATGTCGTGGATTTCTTCCCCTGTGCGCCGGGTGGTGCAACCCCCGATATGTACGAACTGACCTCCGCTTTCAAGCCGGACAAGCTTGGTTTTAGCGGCGTAAAGGACAACGCCAATGCGGTCGGCTATCGGTCGGCGGGTGTACCGGGTTCCGTCGCAGGGCCGTTATTGGCCCTCGAACGCTGGGGAACGCTAGGTCGGGAGCAAGTATTGGCCCCGGCTATCAAGCTGGCGCGGGAAGGGCTGGAAATCACCTGGTTTGAAACCCTGGCTTCGGCTAACCAGATGGCAATGTTGTTACGCAACCCGGAAGCGGCCCGGCTTTATCTCAAGGACGGTAAGCCGTTACTGGTCGGGCTTGAACAACCCAACTATTTGAAGTTGCCCGAATTGGCTGCTACCCTTGAAAAAATTAGCGCGGAAGGGGCAGACGGTTTCTATCGGGGCGAAATTGCGGCCAAAATCGTCGAGGAGATGCAAAATGGCGGTTGCCCTATCTCGCTCGAAGACCTGGCGAACTACCAGCCCTTAGTAAAAGAGCCGCTCAAGCTGGACTATCGGGGACTGGAATTGCTGCTTTTGCCGGGCGCGACTGGTGGCCCGACCCTGGCTGAAATCGTTAATTTGCTGGAAGGCTGGTCTCTGGCAGGTTTGGGTCACAACAGCGGCAGCTATTTGCACCTCTTGATCGAAGCTTGCAAACTGGCCCTGGCCGACCGCCTAACCTATTTGGCTGAAGAGTCGCCGGACGGCCCCTATATTCCCTGGCGCGAACTGGCCTCCAAAGAGTATGCCGAGACGCGCCGTAAAGCGATTGGAGCCAATGCCGCCCGCGCCTATCACCCCGGTGAGCCTTTGCAAGCCGGGTCTGTCGCCCATAGTGCCGGGTATCAAAGCAGCAGCGAAAGCTGTACGACCTTTTTGTCGGCCTGGGATGCTCAGGGCAATTCGGTCGCGCTTACCCAAACCCTCAACGGCTATTACGGCTCCGGGATAGCTGTGCCGGGGACAGGCGTTATTCTTAATAACGCAATGGTGCTGTTTGACCCGCGCCCCGGTCAGCCCAATTCGATTGCACCCAGCAAACGTCCGCTATCCAGTATGGCTCACTTTATCGCCCGCAAACCGGGTGGTGCTAATTATTGTCTGGCCGGTGCGCCGGGCGGTCGCAAGATAATCGATACGGTCGCCCAGGTGCTACTAAACCTGCTTGATTTCGGAATGGGAGCGCAGGCCGCCTGTGGTAGCCCCTTTATCGACCCAGCAGGCGACACGACGTTGGTGGATCAGGCCGTAGGTGAAGCGGCTTTGCGCCATTTAGAATTATTGGGCCACCAGATTTCGGCTCAGCCAGCCACAGTTTGGCCGCGCCTCTCGGCTAACCCCGGCGCAATCAAACAGCAGGACGGGCTATTGTTGGGCGGAGTAGACCTGTTTACGGCTGGAGTCGCGGCAGGCTTCTAGTTGAAGCTAATAAAAATAATTGTCCCTACTTGTTTTATCGTACTTCTCTACTTCAGTCATCCCCCTGATAACGTTTTTGGTCGGTTACAAGCTGGCGCAAAGGGCTAAACTTACGGTAGTCTCCCCAAAGATAGCCCTGCTCCGCCGCTTGATTTTTCGCCTACGCCCACAATTCTACTCTGACTGGCTTGACAGGCCGACCGATTTAAGTCACAATCTAGCCCGACCATTACTGCGTCTCAGGCAATTATTTAGCGAGAAGATCGTGGGTACGGGGCGCAGGTGGGCTAATCAAATTAACTAATTCAGCAGGATTAGGCCCTTCGATTTAGAGCCTGTTCCTACCCGAAGCGGTTCTTAATCCTGTCTATCCCTGTTAATTTAGAGGAGATTGGGTGAGTTTTCTTTTTCCTAAACGTTCGACCACCGGTGAGAACGAACGTGAACGCGAGACCGCTAACCGGCGCGAATTCGATGGAATGGCGGATGCGATCCGGACGGCCTACAGCCAGGCTCAGGATCAGCCGAAAGCTACTTTGGCGGCGATCCAGGACTTGTTTGGAAAGTTGAAGGCAACCCGAACGCTCGACAAACGTCAGCGTGAAATTTTGATTGCCTATATCAACGATGCTGCCGGTTACGCTAATTTAGAGGTGGGCCGGATAAACGAAGGGTTGGCGGTTATGAAGAAAGCCAGCCAAACCTACGAAAGCTTGCCGGATAAGACCCTGCTAGTCAATAATCTGTTGAACCAGTCGCGGGGTTGGTTGATGCGTAATGATTTGACTAAGGCGCTGGCCTGTTTGGAGCGGGGTCTGGCTATTACCAAAGAAGGTCGGCTGTCGCAGCTTGAGGCGGATGTGTTGTACAAACTAGGGGTGTTGTATACCCTGACCGGTCGGAATGATAAGGCCCAGGAGATTTTCGGGCGCGGATTGCTCTTGACCCAGCAAACCGGCAATCAGAACGCTACTGCCACTTTTTTGAGCCAGTTTGGGCAACTCAATTTACAAAAAGGAGACCTTGATAAAGCCGAAGATTATTACGACCGTAGCCGGGCTATTTTCGAGCAACTAAACGACCTCGACAATTTGTTAGTGAGCTATGGACAGCTAGACCAGCTTTATCGGCGGCGCGGCGATAAAATCAAAGCGTTGGAGTATGGCTATAAGGGGCTGGAATTGGCCCGCGAACAGTCCAACCACCGTGAGGAAAATGTCTTTTTGCAAGACCTGGCAATGATCTATTATGCTCAGGATGATTATGTTCAGGCCGAACGACTGGCCTGGCAGAGCTTAAAACTGGCTTTGCAGTTGAACGACAGCGAAAACCAGATGCGTGCTTATGGGCTGTTGGCTCAAATCTCTTTGCAGCAAAAAGATTACGCTGCCGCCCAAAGTTGTGCCGAAAAGGGCTATGAGCAGGCTAAAAAGGCTGGGAACCAGCGCGAAATGGCGGTCTTTCTAAACGATTTTGCCGAAATCAAGCTGGCGCAGGGTGATATAGTCGGCGGGCTGGCGGAATTTGAACGGTTGGGGACCCTCTTTAAGGAGATGGAAGACCGGGCGATGCTGGCAACCCTTTATGTGCGGATGGGCGATACTTACCTGGAAGCTTTGAAAGACCCGGTAGGGGCCGCGCGGATGGCAACAATGGCCTTTGAGTTGGCACGTGGGCAGGATGGTGAGGCGGCTATGTTCGCCTTTACTTCGATGATGCGTTTGGTGCAATTGTTGGCGGTGCATCGCTACTACGAAGAGGGGTTGCGAGTAGCCGGGCGCTGTCTGGAACAGGCCAATGCCGAACTCAGGGCGCGGGCTAAAGCTAAACGCACTAAGCCAGAGCAACAGGGTCGCTGGTTATTGTTCGTACAAGTTTTGATCTTGCTGGTAGGCACTTTGCAAGACCTCAAGACCGGTCAGCCGGAGTATCAGCCCAAGGTTAAAGAAATTCTGGGCCAACTGGTAAGCCGCTTTGGAGATACTTTCACCCTGGAAACCTGGACGACCGAAATGTACGAAAGAATCAAATGATTTACGATTTACGATTTACCCCCAGAGGGGGCGAGGTCGCGATTTACGATTTAATACGCAAGCGTCTAACAGATATTACTTATTGGTTATCAAAATCGGAGGTAAACACTGGTCTGGAGTCTATAGATTCAGTCAAGCCTGCTAACGAAACAATCGTAAATAGCCAGTTCCCCAATGGGGAAAAATCTAAAATCCAAAATCTAAAATCTAAAATCCTAAATCATCATGTTTTGGTTCTAACCCTTTACACTCTGCTAACCGTCTTTTATTTGGGGCCTCTGATCGAGCATTTCTTCGATAATGTGCCGTTTGGGGGGGATAGCTGGATTTTCTATTGGGATTTATGGTGGGTCAAGAAGGCGCTAGTCGAGTTGCAGACCAGCCCTTTTTATACCACTTACGTTAATTTTCCGCAAGGAGCCAGTCTGAATTTTCATACGCTGGCCTTTATGGACGGGCTGCTGGCGCTCCCGCTTCAACTTTTGGGGATGAGCCTGCCGGGAGCCTATAATAGCCTGGTGTTGTTTGGCTATATTTTCAGCGCCTATGGGATGTATTTGCTGGCGGATTATGTGGTAGGTTATCGGCCCGGCGCATTTGTAGCCGGTCTGATATTTGGTTTTAGCCCCTTTCATTCGGCCCACCTCAACGGGCAGCTAAATTTTGTCTCGATCCAGTGGATGCCTTTTTATATTCTGTTTATGCTCAAGACGATAGACGTATCCAATTTGGATAAGCGCGGGCGGGTCAATCTCGGTCTGGCGGCCCTTTTTCTAGCCCTGAACGCGCTGACCGAATGGACGCTGGCGGCCTTCCTGGTTTTATTTACGTTGCTGTATGGGTTGTACCGGGTCTGGCAGGGGCGGCGGGAGTGGCGGACGGTTTTGCGTGGCCCGGTGCTGCGGTTGGGTCTGATCCTCTTTTTGTTTGGAGTGTTGACTTTGCCGGTGCTGCTGCCGATGATAAACGAAATCCGCACCAACAAGAATATCAAGTACGACCCGGATGAGAGTGTTCTCTACTCCGCCGACTTGTTGAGCTTTGTAATGCCCTACGAATTGCACCCGATCCTGGGCGAATGGGCTTATCCGCACGCCTTGAAATACCGGCCCCTTAGCAATTCGGCGGAACGCACTTCCTATCTGGGCCTAACGGTTTTGCTGTTGGCCTTGTTGGGGGCGTGGTTTTATCGACGGCGCGGGGCGGGTTTGTGGTTGTTGTCGGCGCTCTCTTTTATAATACTGGCGCTAGGGCCACAACTATCTATCGGCGGTCGGGCAGTGTTTACCGTCTTCAAGCTGAGTATACCCTTACCGTATGCTGCGCTCTACTATCTACCCTTCTTTTCGATCATGCGTACCCCAGGCCGCTTTGTGTTGCTGGCGATGTTGGCCCTGGCGGTGCTGGCGGCTTTTGGCTTAAAAGCCTTGAACGAAAAGCTGGCCCCTCGCCTCAAGGAGCCAAACTTTCAAAAGGTAGCCTTGTTTGGGTTGTCCGGTCTGGCGGCTTTGCTGCTGGTTTTCGAGTTTGCGCCCTATATCACGACCGCCTATCCGAATGTACCGGCGATCTACGACCCGCTCCGGCGCGATAACGATGCTCGTCACGCCGTGTTGGAATTGCCGCTCCGCCCGGCGGCCCACTTTTATATTGCCCAGGTCGCCCACCAAAAGCCCCTCATCGGCGGCTATCTGGCGCGTCAAATTGATAATCCGCTGGTTGAGCAAGTCCCGGCCCTCAAAACGCTGGCTCTGCGTAATACAACCCCCGATGGTAGCGCGAGCCAGTTGCGCGAGGCCAGTATTCGCTATGTAGTAGTCAACTGGTGGATGTTAGATGCTGACCAGCAGACCAAAATGCGACTGGCCCTTCAGCAGGTCTTTAACCGCCCGCCGGACGATCAGGAAATGGAACCGGACGGTTCGCGTCTTCGGATTAGCCTGTACAAATTATAAAACCCCTTTGTAACTATTGAGCCAAACTCGAATTTGTCACCCTGAGCCGTCGCGAAGGGTCTAGCTTCGGCTCAGGATGACAAGGCTGAATGGTTACACCCCTTTTAATACTCCTAGCCCATTAGTAGTACTATGGTCGCAGCCAAAAATAGTACTGAATAGCGATTGTTTTAGTGACAATTGTTTTGTACCATAATGATTAAGAACATTGTTATATTTTAAGACATTTATCTTATAAGCAAACAGGTAGGAAGTTATGACAGCTATTATCAATGTACCCAGTAATGTACTGACTGCTCTGGCCGAGGGCCGTAAAGAAAGCGCCCGGCAATCGCTCCAAAATTTACTCAAGGAAGAACCTTCCAATACCCTGGCCTGGTTGTGCCTGGCCGTTTCTCAGCCGCGTGAGCAGGCTATTTTGACCGTCCGACGGCTGCTGATGTTGGAGCCGGATAACGAGATAGCCTTGCGAAGCCTGAAGCGGTTGAGCGAGAATTGCCGCCCTGGTTTTTCGCTTGACTTGCAAGATGTTTTGCCAGAGGTGGAAAGCGAAGCCGAAAATGTGGCCGTTTTTGGGCAAGAGCAACCGACCATGAACGGCAATATGTTAGCCGATTTAGCCCAGTTTGGCGAAGAAATGCCTACCATGCCGGAAGCGTTTCGGAGCCTGTTCCAGATGTCGGGGATAGTCCAAACGGTCAGCCAGTTGCCCCCTTTGGAGCCTGCGCCTGCACCACTCAAAGCGGTAGTGCCGCCTGTCCAGCCTCAAGTAGCGCCTGTCAGGATCGCGCAAGCACCTCTCGTTGCGCCTCGGCCTGCGCCGATTTTACCACCTCCCCCACCCACTCTGAGGCGGGTTACAGTCGAGCCGCCTCCTTTGCAGTGGGTTGGGCCATCGAAGGCTCCGCCTACCAAAGCCAAGCTACCTGCCGGTGCGTTGAGCGCCAAGATAGCCGCCCGCCGTCGCCATTCCACTGCCGGGGCTGCCGATAGTGGCTCAATGCTTGACCCGATCCTGGCCTTGCGTCCGCCTCGCCCCAATTTTCAGACGACCAACAGTCCCTGGCTAGGCTTTGCGGCTTCTGGTATTTTCGCTGCTATGCTGGTAATAGCGGTGTTGTTTAGCCTTTACTGGTTCCTCGGATAAATTTCCAGCCTTCTCTTCTAGCTCGCTTCTAGGGGAGTCCTGCCGTTTGGTGGGACTCCTTTTATTTCGGAACTATTCGGTCAACTTCAATCCTGTCATTTTGAGCGTAGCGAAGAATGACAGGGGTGTAAGTAATTTATTTCAAGCCCTGTTTCGCTTATAGCTAAACATAGTACTTTCTTCTCACACAATAGTCAGGTCAAAAAGTTGCATTTTTGTATAAAACTATGTATGATTATCGGTAGGTAATGTATACCATTTATCTGCTTAGTTCTACTCACAAAGTATACATCAAAGCTCTAAGTCAATATACACAATACTCAATAAACCGTTTTATAAATCGTAACAGACAAGTAAAATAATAGGTTGCACGTGAGTATCAAAACTGATTTACCACCCGGTGTAATGCTGGCACTGGCAACCGGGCGCAAAGATATTGCTCGCAATTCCTTAATAAGAGCAGTTAAATCGGAACCAGCCAATACGTTTAGCTGGCTGTGTTTGGCGGTAACTTTGCCACGAGAACAGGCGATCCAGGCTTTGCAACGAGCATTGGTGTTGGAGCCGGATAACGAAGCCGCCCTACGCAATTTGCTCCGGTTGCGCCATAATTCCGATCCAGCTTTCTCGCTCGAACTGAGCGACATCTGGCAGTTGGAGCAGGTCGAGGAAGATGTCCCGGCCTTATTCGGGAACGAAGAACCGACCTTGAATTTGCACGCGCCAGAGCGTGAGGCGGCTTTTGGCGATGAAACTCCCACTATTTGTGATGTCTCGCATCCCCTCTCAAATTTTTCTACCATTCTCAAGGCGGTTAATCAGCTTCCACCGTTGCCAGCCGACTCTTCTAGCAAAGCTCCCAGTCGGTCGCCTGAACCTATCGAAGCCCTAAAAGCGCCCGATCCTTTTCCACCACTATCGGCCTTTGTTGCGCCTCGGTCTACTGCCGTAGCCACACCGATTACCCCGACCCTCAAGCTTACCGAACCAGCCTTAAAAGAGCCAGTCAAGCGCTCTTTTAATAAGTGGCCGTTTCAGCCAATGATACAAGTAGCTGAATTGGAAGATCAGGCTCAAGGTAGAGACTACCTCAACACCCCCTCGGTGCAATCGCCGCCAAAGACCGCCCGCTCGAAAATAGCCCCGGTCGCTGAGATGGCCTTTGCCGCGCCCATCCCATTAATCGAGCCAGGCTCCCGTACCCCTTCTTCCAGACGCAATGGTGCAAAGCCTGCCCGCCCGTTGGCTCCTTTAATCAGCAGCGAAGGGCTGTTGTCCTCCGACGAAAGGTCGGATTTGATCTTGAGATCAGCCGGAGCAGCCGATAGTGGTGGTTCAACCTTTAAGCCTAACCAGCAACCTCGCCCCAATCAGGTTGATATGCCCCGGTTATACAATGGCCCCCGGCCTACCCTCGGTATGTCGCCTCGTCCGGTCTTTGGCTTTACAACTTTTGGGTTGCTGATAGCGCTTTTATTTATCCTGATTGTAATCTTATGTGTGATGTACGCCGCTTCGGGAATAAAAACCGTTACACCTGCCGAAATACCGACTCCAGTAGGAGCGCTGTTCAATCTGCTGTAGCCTAAGTTACAGACTCTCAACATTCTCTTAATTATACTTTGACCATACATAAACATTACTTATACAAGGCTGACTCACTGGCAACCTCCTATTTCGAGTTCAGAGAAATGGGGTTGCTTGATTTCCACCCATAAATACCCGGCGGTTTTACAGACAGTATTGTGGCTATAACGGATTTAATCCAAATATAGTTTGACTGTTTGGCGTTAGGCAGGCTGGTCAATAGGTAAAAGCGATTGGGGTAGTTTGATGGGATTGAAATCTCAGCGAACGAAGGAGTATCAGGTGGCAAAAAATGTATAGCAGGGTGATAATCTTTTCTGGCAAAGGTGGCACAGGCAAGACCACCATTTCGGCGGCGACGGCTGCCCAGTTAGCCGAGCAGGGCAAGAAAGTCCTGATTATCTCGACCGACCCGGCCCACTCGTTGGGCGACGTGGTTTGCCGCCGGATCGACCGCACCCGGCCTACCGAACTGGCCCCTAATCTGTATGCGCTTGAGATCGATACGCTTTACGAAGCCCGCCAGAGCCTGAGCGGGCTACAAGACTATATGGAAAACTCCTATCGCAAGCAAGGCGTTTCTGGCCCCGCTGCTGCCGAACTAGCCGACCAACCCGGTCTGGATGAAATAGTTTCGATGAACCGCCTGATGGAAGAAGCTCAGTCGCGGCGTTGGGATGTCGTAATCGTCGATACCGCCCCGACCGGCAACACTCTGCGTTTGCTGGCCTACCCGGAATTGATCGTGGGCGGCACGACCGGCGCTACGATGGTCAAGGCTTACAAGGGTATTTTCAAAGTCGTAAAATCGATCAGCAAAGAGGAAAGCGCCAATGAGCGTTATTTTAACCAGGTTAATCGCCTGATCGAGATTATGCGCCAGCTAAATCATTTTCTGCTCTCAAATGCCGTAACGATCAGGCTGGTTCTGAATGCCGAGAAGCTTTCGGTCGAGGAAACCAAGCGAGCTTACACCTTCCTGAGCTTATACGGTATCAACCTGGATGGTGTGATCGTCAACAAACTCTATCCACACGGAGCCGAAGATGCAGCGGCCTTGCTTGGCTTGCCCGGTCAGAGCCAGAACCAGCAGGCGACCGCGCCGGGACCTTATTTCGATAAATGGGTTTCTTTGCAAAACCACCATTTCCATGATATCGAAAATAGTTTTGCGCCTTTACCGCTCTTTAAGAGCTACTTGCAGCGAAATGAGCCGCTAGGAGTAGAGCAACTGGCCCAGTTGGGCGCTCTGGTTTATGGTCTGGTTGACCCGGCAGCGCGTCTCAACTATCAGCGAACCGTGTGGGTCGAAGATGTCAAGACTAACGGCCCGGTGCGCCGCAATCTGTGTTTACGGTTGCCTTTTGTAGAGGAGAGCGACCAACCGGTACAGTTGGAGCGGGTCGGGGAGGAAGTGGTCGTAAATTTTGGGCGGGTTCAGCGTAAGATCAATTTGCCACGTATCTTGAACCAGGCCGAATATATCGGTAGTAGCTATCAGGCTGGCATTTTGAAATTAAGTTTTGGCCCGGTACTGCCGGTAAAAGTCGGCGCAACCGTGCTTAGCACTGCCGCTTCCAATTATGACGATGATCCATTCAAGGTTGATTAGAAGGTGATTTACAATGGCAGCAAGTAATTCGCAGGGAGGCTCTAGTGCGCGGAAAGAGCCGCTACAATCAGACAATAATGGCAAAGAGACTGTCAGACTGGCGGCGGAACTGAGCCAGGCTATAACCGAATCTAAAGCGGTTTTCCGCCGTAAATGGGCCGGAATGATTGAAGAACGCGGTTATGGCATCGAAGTCGCTCAGTTCGACCCCCAGGCCCGTAATCGCCATACTGCTTTATGGGTGCAATTTCTGCAAGGTCTGGAGACCAATCATTTTGAGTCTTATTTGGTTTTGTTGGAAAAAGAGGGCCGGATTCAGGCTCGCGCTTGCAGCCGGATCGATGCCCTGCTCACTCAACTTACCATGATTATGAATTTGATGTGGGATGTTCTTAGTTCCGTCCCGTCCTTTGCCTCTAACCCGGCCCTCCTGCTCCCATTGACGCGCACTATCAATCAGGTGCGGCACGAGGCCGAAAGCGCTTTATTAGCGGGTTATACGGAAGAGGCCCGCTTGATCGAGCAGGAACTGTCGGCGGAGAGCGCCATTCAGCGTCGCTTGCGGTTGGAACGGACTAACCTGCAAGATTTGATTAAGAACATCCGAGATTTCCGTCTGGTACGCTATGAGGCAGGCCAGCATGTTTTCCAGCCCGGCGATAATCGGTCGGTGCTTTATTTTATTATGATGGGCCGGGTGCGGATTTACGAAATCTTGCCGGATGCCAGGGCGATCACCCTGTCGATCCTGGGCAAGAACGATGTATTTGCCCAAAGCTCTACCAGCAACAGCTATTTTCACGATGTATATGCTGAGGCGATGCAGCCTTCGCTGGTGGCCTGTATTCAGGAACGCGCCCTTACAAGTTTGATGGAAGATTCGCCCGTATTGGCAGCCCGTATCATCGACAGTTTCTCTCAACAACTTTCGCATTCCCAGACTTTGATCGAAGGGTTGCTTGGGCGAGATGTTGGGGCCAGGTTAGCCGTAATTTTATTAAAACTGGCTAACGAATTTGGAAGCCCCCAATCGAATGGCGCTATTCATATTGATATGAGCCTGACCCATCAAGAACTGGCCGATATGATTGGCAGCAACCGCGTCACAGTTACTCGCAAACTGGCCCAACTTCAGCAGCAAAAGCTGATTAGTGTGGAACGCGGCCTAATTTCAATTACGAATAAGCAAGTGCTACAAGACCTGGTGGCCTAGTACCAATCTCTTTGAAATAAGCGCTACTGGGCCTAGCGCACAAAGAAAGTCGAGTATTACCTATGTCAGGATGCCCTTTTGTAGAAAACACCCAGAGCGTAACATGTTTTACCCAGTGCAAAGCCGAGCGGCTCAAAGGACAACGCAAAATATGCTCCGGTTCTCAGTACGACCCCCTTCCTTTGACTACTGTTGAGGTGGTTCCGACCGGCTTGACGGACGAAGAAGGCAACGAGCTTTTTGAGGTGTATAAGGGTAAAGAATATATTGGCTCTTGCTATGCTAGTTCAGAGCGCGAGGCGCGTAGCAAAGCCTCAACCGACCACTTGATTGAATTGGTCGGTTGAGGCTAGTGTTTGGCTTTCTCGGTTTTCCCCTCTCAGCTTTTAAAGCACTCGCTGCTGGTAGATACTATCACTGAGATTTACGTAAGGCTGTACCTGGACGTTTGGTACGATCAAGACCGGAATACCCCCTTGAAGTAAGACCTGATCGGCGATACTGCCCAACCTGAAACGATGATGCGGGCCAACCGACCGGGTTGCCATCACTACCACCGTAGCGTTGCGACGTTGGGCAAAACTATGGATCGCTTCCGCCGCATAGCCCTGCTCAACTGCTACCCGAATCGGCAGCCCGGTCGAGTATAGTTTACGAGCGATGTTTTCCAAATAAAGCCGCGCTTCCGCCAGACGGTGCATTTGCTCATGCTCCGGGTTGGAGGCCGCCATGAGGGTGTCGGAACCTTCGCTGAGCGGTGGGATCAGGATTGAAGGTTCGATTACGGCTAGAAGGTGCAATTCAGCGCCCAGTTCACGGGTCAACTCGATTGCCTGTGGCATCGCACTTTCGGCGGCTTCGCTGCCGTCCAAAGGCAAGATCACTCGGTTTGCCAAGCGGGTTTTCAGCCAGGGGCCAGGCTGATGCAAACTTTGAGCTAAAGTTTGATCGTCCAGGTCTGGCCCGGCTTTGAACAAAATCAACGGCCCACAATTGCGTTGCAACAACTTGGAGGCCAGGTTGCCCAGTACCAATCGGCTGCCAGGGGTACGTCCGTGGGTCGTCATCAAAATCAGGTTAGCTTGCTCGAACTCGCTGTGTTCGCCAGTTTCCTCTCCGGGCAAACCATAAGCCACTTTGATTTTTACATATTCCGGGGGCAACCGCTCCTCCAGGTCGGGGTCGGTCAGGGTTTCGCGTACCCGGTCGAGGTAATCGTAAGCCGCTACCTCACTTGCCAGAGGCCCCAATAAATTGGTGCGATGTACAATAGTAATCAGTTCCAGGGTCGCTTGAGTCTTCCGGGCGATCCGCAGGGCCAGGGGTAAAATCGTTTCAGCTAGAGACGTGCCATCCAGGGGAACTAAAATATGACCAATCATCGTCACATCCTCCCTTCGCCATTTGATCTGGCCTTACTATTAGCCAGTTGTTATAATTACAATAGGAGACCGCAGGGGGAAACAGGGGTGTAAAACCGCATTAAATGCGTGAAGAATTGTTTGGTAAGAACCATAGTAGACCGCAGTTTTTGATAGTTCATTTTTAGTATATCACACTAATCCCTTCATGGATCAGATTTTCTAAGTATTTAGCTAAGTTTAATGAGGGGAATTTCCAATTCCGAACTGGTTGTATCGGGATTGGAAATCCCTCCCACCTCTCAAGAGCGACCAGATTTTTAGGATCAGAGTCAGCTTTTTGTATAGGTTCAAATAGTAAGAACAGGCGACCGTGAAAATCCCGGCTCAAAGCACTCAAAAGTATAGCTTAAAAAATTTCCGGCGAAAATTTTTTAAGCTATACTCAACCCCGGTTTAGGGTGTGGTGCAGCCTGGCTAGGTTGCAAAAATCTGACGCACCTCCGATTTTCCAGCAATAATTGCTGTAGGGGTCAGCCGAGGTGTATAATTTAGCCGGGTGTAAATAATATCTCTAACTCAGATTTCAAGGAGCTAATCATCTGCCTAAACCAATCACCAACCGCGCTCAAGTTGCTTTTATTCCAGCTCACAAGAATTTTTTGGGTGAATTGCTGGTTTTCTGGATCGCACGACGCTCACTCTGGAAAGCTTTTCACGCGGTGCGGTTTCGGGCTACCGAACCGCTTCCCCAACCGCCTAGCCAGCTAACTACTCCTGTGATTTTTTATGCTAATCATAATACCTGGTGGGATGGCTATCTGGCCCACATTGTAACGCGCCAGCTTTACGGCCTGAACCCTTATCTGATGATGGACATCGAGCAGATGCGGCGCTATCGTTTTTTTAGCTGGGCCGGGGTATTCTCGGTCGATCAACGCAATGGGCGTTCTGCTATGCGTTCGATAGAATACGTCGCGGACGAATTACGCAAAGGGCCGGGCCGCGCTCTCTGGATTTTCCCCCAGGGCCAGATTCAACCCCAGGAGCGCCGTCCGCTTGGTTTTCATTCTGGCCTTGCCCGCACGATCCGGCGGGTCGGGGAGTGTTACGTCTATCCGGTTGCGGTCCGTTTCGAGTTCTTCCGCGAACAATATCCTGACATTTTAATCGAGGTTGGCCCGGCCCAGTTTTTCCCTGCCGGGGCTACGCTCGACCCCAAAACACTCACTATCGAACTGGAAACGACCCTAACCATCCAACTTGACCGCCTCCGGGATAGCGCTAACGCTCTCCAACTGGCTGATTTTGTGACGGTCATAAAGGGCAAAGGCAGTACCGATACCTTTTTTGATAACCTCAGCCGCTTTTTCAAGCGCCAGAAATCTTCTTAAAAAGTAAATTTCTGCCCGCACCCTTAGGATGTACCTCGCTGATCGCCCTTTTTACAGTAAATTGCAAAAATATTGAGCCAGCCGATTATCTGTAGGAGCGAGCTTCTGCTCGCGATTGGAACAAAAGCTGGGTGTTCAATCGCGAGCGGAAGCTCGCTCCTACAGAGGTCAATCACTGTGCAGGGTATAAGGGCCACTAGGCTTAGGCTTCGGAGCCGCTCTGAGGTTTGCGCCCGAAGAACCCGGTGCTGGTGAAACTCATCACGACCTCTCCGTTTTGATTGAGCATTTCGTTTTTGCAGCGCAAGATGCCCAGATTAGGCCGACTTTTCGAGGTACTGGCTTCGAGGATGGTAAAACGCCCGTGCAGGGTATCCCCCGGTCGTACCGGTTGGATCCAGCGCAACTCTTCTAGCCCCGGCGACCCCAGGCTGATTGTCCCGTTTAGAACCTCGTCCACCAACATCCGCATCAACAGACTGGCGGTGTGCCAGCCACTGGCAATTATTCCTCCAAAGAACGAATCTTTGGCCTTTTCCCTGTCAATATGGAACGGCTGAGGGTCAAATTGGGTGGCAAAGTCGATAATTTCTGCCTCGCTGACCGTCCGATTACCCAGTTCGACTACATCGCCTACCTGAAAATCCTCGAAATAATGCTTGTTCATGTTAAAGCGTTCAACCTTTCATTGCTTCTGCACTGATCTATAAATATGAGCAGCCTGCGACAAACCGGCCTTATTATAAGACCGGGTCAGCCCATCTTGCAATTACATCTTTATTATTAGAGATTCAATCCTCATGCACAAGCGCCGAACTTAAAGCAAATTGCGAAGAGATTGGACTGGTAGGGGCGCGTGAAGTGCTTGGACATCGCCCTTGTAGACCTGCTATTATTATTTTGGTAAAATTAATCAGAAAATGGTTTGTTTTGCCTCTGACAACCGCTTAAATCTATGGCATAATTTGTATGCTAATCTTATAAATTTTAATGCAGGTGACTTTTTCCAATGGAAAAACAAACAGACTTAATCATAACCGATCAAGAAATCAAAGAGGCTGAACAACTGGCATTGGACTTGCTAAAGATAAATTTTGATGAACTTATTTCTGAGCCTAACAAGGACAATGTTGCTAATGAGCCAATATTTTACTATCTCAAAGAATTAAAAAGAACTAAATCAGTCACACGATAAGAAGAGCTAAAATTGTTTGGTGAGATTAGCGTCAGTAATGGGGAAGCCCAGAAACAAATTTTAGAAGCTTATCTTTCTTTGGTGGTTTTGGTGGTTTGGCAACATCGAGATAGAGGTCTTACCCTAGTAATCAATTTGCTTCTCTTTCATATATTCTATATCTAAAAATGAGAACCAGTTTTTCACACTACCAAATTCCTCTGGAGTTATTTTTTTAGCTGTCAAAACTTCCGTAGCTATATTTTCTGTAGCAATAACTAGACTTACTTTTCCGGCTTTTTCCACAATCTCTTGAACTTGACGATTAAGAATCTCTTCTTTTTCTTGTGACTCAAACTTCCAAATTGGAACCCATACAGGCCATGTGGGTGTTCCTAATGGTGTTAATAAATTAACAAGCTGATTAAAATAAGGTGTTTGTAATAATGCAAGACTACATATACGCATATCTTGCATATTATCCCAATCTAACGTCTCAATTTTGTATACAGTTGTACATAGTCTACACTGGACTATACCAGATGTAGGTCCATCATAATAGCCAAAAACAATAATTTTTGAAAAAGGCGATAGCATCTTTTTTTGCATTATTGGCAAATTTTGACAGCAAATAGGTTTAATCAAATCAGTGTACCTCTTTATCTTCTGAAACGTCCAAAGATCGAGTTAAATGTATCTGCTATTTCTGGAGTAACAGGCTTTGGTAATATCACAGGATGATGCGAAGGATCCTTGCCTGTCTGTACGACTTCAAAAAACTTTTCCAGCGCTCCTTTCGTGGCTGTGGAACCCGCTCCTTTAGTAAGATCAGCAATAACAAATACCCCGTGACAGCCTATTTTTCTTCTACTGTTGTTTCTAGCAATTGGCCATCGCTCTGTATTTACAAAGGCGGACGACGCACGGCCTGGGCAATATGCTGGAAAAGGTGGGTCAGTACTTTGCTTTCGTCGTTGCGGGGGGCCGAGCGTAGCAAAATCGCCCGTAGCCGCGTTATTGAATAAGCTACCCGCGTTTCGTTGCTGGACGGATAAAGCGCCCACAAGAGATCGGTCAACGCCTTGAACATCTGCTCACGTTCGGTGCCGGTCGCAAATTGAGCATCCTGTTCGAGTAGTTGAACCGCCTGCGCCACACTGGGCGTTTCCCCGGTGCGGGGCGGTTGACCGGGCGGGGCGGCGTGTAGAACGGGTGCTGGCTGGCTTTCAGCTTCGGCGGGTTGGGCCGCCAGCCATAATTCGTAGGCGACTATCAGGGCAGCCTGAGCCAGATTGAGCGAAGGGTTAGCCGGATTGGTTGGGATAGTCAGCAAGGCGTGGCAAGCATCCAGGGCTTCGTTGGGTAGGCCGTTGTCCTCGCGCCCGAAAAGCAAAGCGGTCGGGGTGGTCGGGCTTTTGCGGGCCGCTGCGAGGGCCAGGGGTGCTGCCGCGCTGGGGGTTAAGCGATCCCGGCGGGTTCCGCGTTTGCGGGCAGTCGTCCCCAATACAAAGCCGCAATCGCCCAGGGCGGCTTCCAGGGTCGGGTAATGTTCTATCGCGTCAATGATCGGGCGGGTGTGATGGGCGATGCCCTCGACCCGATAGGCATCAAAAGCGGCAGGCTCGACCAGTCGAAGCCGACCAAGCCCAAAGTTGCTCATCACCCGCACCACCCCGCCTACGTTTACTACATCCTGGGGCTGGTAGAGGACGACCACGATATTTTCAAGTTCGATCTGAATTGTCTCTTGTGTCATTCGGCTAATAATCTCTCCATTAGATTTCTTCCAAAACTCCCAGCCAGATTATAACAAAGTAGCTTAGCAATTGGCAGACTAATATCCCCCAATTATAGGCTTTTTGTGGGACATTGTTCCGTCAATAGATTTTCAGTTAGGCTTTTAAATAGCCAAAAGCAATTTCGGAATTAGATTTTGCAAATTGACAAATTTTCTGGCATAATGAAACCACTACTCATTAAATTTTCTTTACAAGGTCGTCTAACAATCTGAATTAGTTATAAGAGGGTTAACTTATGCTTTGCTCGATTTGCTTTAGTGTCTTGCCGGTTGGCAACCAGCTTTGTAGCGAGTGTGGAGCGACGATTGATCGGGTGGAACGTCAGGTGAAGGCCACCGAGCGGGTCACTGAAATTCGTGCGGGGGCGGCCCTATGCGCCGGGGTCGAAGGTTATATTAGGTTGTGTGAAGTGTTGCCTTTGCAAGAAGTAGGCGCTATCGTCAACGAATATCTGGAACGGCTGCTACCCCAAATCCAGGCCGATGGTGGTCAGATCAATTGGTACAACGGCGAGAAAATTGTGGCTTATTTCGGCTTGTCGGACGAGGTTTCGTCTGCCGAGGCTCCGGCCCGCGCAGTCCAGGCCGCTCTCCGCTTGCACGAAACTTTTGCCCAATTCAACGAAGAACTGCTCCACAGCTATGCCCGTGACCTGGAATTAGAACTGCGGGTGGGAGTAGCTTCGGGTGAATTGTTGCGCGGTACGCTGGGAGATGCCGCTATAGAACGCCCGGCCTGGTCGCGCCGAGGTAATAGCACTTCCTCGCTCGAAAGAAGCCAGCCACGTTACCGTCGGGTAGTAATCGGCGATGTAATGAACCTGGCCGTACAACTGGAATATGAAGCGCGACCCGGTCATATTTTGACCGATCTAGCGACACGGGAGGCTGCACCGGAATTCGAGTTCAAACCGTTAGGCCCGTTTACCGTTCGCCGCCGCGCGATCCCTATCGAGGTTTTTAGTGTGATCGGGCCGTGCCTGTCTGCCGAATTACACGAAGTATTCAATTTGCAACTGGCCTAGAATTAAGGCTTTTGGACTGCCAAATTGAACCTCTCTGACCCGATGGCCCTTCTATTCTTAAGGAGGTAACTTCAGGCAGGTTTCCTATACATTTGACCGAAAGCCCGGATTTGCTAGATTGTTAGATTTGCCAAAAATTCGGGTTTACTCAATCGCATAATATAGCTTACCGTGTCAGGGGTTTCTCCACCAACGGTCGTTTTCCAATACTTGAAGCCAGCCTTCTCGTAGGCCCGAATTGCGTTTTTATTGGCTGGGTCGGGGTCAATAATACAACCTTCGATGCCTTCCTGGGCAAAAACAATTTCCGCGATAAACTTCTTTAAAATAGAACTTCCCAAACCCCGATGGATATAATCCGGGTGGCCGATAAATATATCTACGCCCGCCGACTCCTCGGTCGGTTCGATTATTTGATGCCATTCGGGATAATCACTTAGCCTATAGGTCTGAATCTCACCTATCGGCAGCGTGTCATAGACGATCAAAAAAGGTTGGATAGGGTCGCTCCCGTCCAGATAAGCGCTGTACTCCTCGTTAACTTTTTCCAGACTGATCGCAGCTTGGCCCCACCATTGCGCGACATAGCTGGTATTAAGCCACTGGTGGATCAAAGGGAAATCGGCCTGTTGTACTTTTCTAAAATTGAGGTTGACTGTATCGAGCATATTTTTCTCCCATTATAGCTATTCGCCCTACAGCAAGTTGCAAAGATATTGGTCCCTGTAGGAGCGAGCTTCTGCTCGCGATTAAACACCTAGCCACCGCTTCAATCGCGAGCAGAAGCTCGCTCCTACACAAGATTGGATCGCTCAAGTCTTTTGCAAGCTATTGTGTTACTAAATTTTTATTTTTCTCTGCGTTCTCTGTGTCTCTGCGGTGAATAGTTCCAAAACACAAAGCTAAGGCTTAAACCGGGCTGACTTTTAGCCGGGAAACAAAGCGGGAAACTTCTTGATCGATCCGGCGTTTCCATTCGGGCGCGTCGGCGTTGCTATCGGCCAGACAACGGATCAACAAATCTTCCAGGGTTTTGTGATCGAGTAACCGATGGCCTGCGAACCCGGTTTTGAAAAGGCGGGTAAACTGTTCGATGGACAGCGGCACGATCCGCAAGGCCATGCGCGAGTCGTCGGGGCGATACCAGACCCCGATCCGAAAGGTTTCCGCCGTGTTGGTATCGATCTTGTTGGCGATAAACAGCCCGTAAACCCGCTTGCCCTGCTGCTGGTAGCGATCTACCAGGGCCGCCACATGCCGACGAACTGGCTCACCTTCCGCCGCCTCCTGACGCGAGGAAGTCGTGAGCGTCACCTCGACCACCAGCGCGAAATCTTCAAACTCGAACAGCATGTCCGGCCCATTGCTGGGGGCCGGGCTGACCGGCAAGAATTCCTGGTCGATCTTAAACCGGCGGGCTTCCCAGGGCTTGTTCGAGAGCGAATTGATCGCCAGAAAAGCTCGCCAGGCGGCCCACTCGAAATAGGCCGGCGCTTCCCCTGCTGGTATCAGTCCCCGGTTTTTACGCCCTTGCGAGAGCGCTTCAAGATACTGGGCTATATCCTCCCATTGTGCGGCCTGTTGCTCGGCATAACGTTGCTCAAGCACTTTTAGCCAACGATCTTCCAGTTCGAGCCGCAGCTGAGTCAGGGCCGGAATTTCCAGTTCGTTCAAATCGGGGAGGCTCACCCGTTCGCCGTTCTGTTCCAAAAGCTCCGAGGTCGCTTCAATCGTAGCAATCGCTTTGGCAATGTTATCGGTCGGGAGGGCCGCGCCGTTCCATAATACCGCCGGGTAGTCCTCCGGTGCAACCGGCGCATAAGGCTGGGCTAGAATCTGCTTGATAAGGGTTTGCTTATAAGGCGCGAAGCGGAGTTGATGACCGCTTTCGACAAACAGGCCGGTCAGCTTTAGGTAACGAAAATTCGAGTCGGCGTAATCCTTGAGGGTTTCGGCGTTCTGGGTGTTAAGGCTGGCGGCGACCCGCTTGCGATATTCCTCGCCAAATCGCTTGGCATTGGCGGCCTGGCTTTTTTCGTCCCGGTAGAGCGCGATCCGGGCGACCGCCTGCTCTATTTCTTGGCTGCTTGTAACCAGTTGGATTATCGAAGCCATCTCGTTTTGGTTAATCGAAGCGTCCAGCCCTTTTTGGCCCAGTCGGTCGATGATCTCAAGCACGATCCGTAACGGGCTAAAGGTCGGGGCCGGGAATTTTTCGATAGGCGACGGGATTTGATAGGCCAGCAAAGCCCGTAAAAAACATTCCTGCTCGCCCGGCAGCGTTTGAGAATGGGCCAGTCGAGAACCGTTTGGGGTGATCGTAAAGGGCCGGTCAGTCAAACCGAGGCTTTCGAGGACTTTAGTACCAGGGGTCAAAAACCCCAGTTGCATCATAGCGGCCCGCCATTTACGGCCCAGGTCGCTAAAATCACTCTCGCTGGTGTCGTCGCTGGTAGTAATCTCAGGCGTATCGTGTAGCCGCTTGAGAAAGACGATGTCCTGCCCATTCAAAAGCCGGGCAAATTCCTGCTCGTTGTCGCGCCCGTCCAGGTTGCCGTGTAGGGGCGATTTATAAAGGGCGATCAGGCCATCCTTGAGCCGTTTCGGGTTGCGGACGGTCGTATTGCCCAAATACCAGGCTTTTTGTGCGGGCATCGCTTTTTTCTAGTAAGCTATAAACAGATATTCTTGCACGACATTATTTTGGTTGGCGATCTTGTGGGCGTGCGTACCAAAAGAGTAACGATGGGCAATGTCGCGTACTTCGACCGTCCCTTTTACTTCGCGCAGCATCGAAAGCAAATCTTCCCGGTCGGGCAAGCCATTGGAAGAATAGGAGACGACCAGGGTGCTTTTGGCGAATTTCTCAAACAGCCGCTTGAAAGCCCCTCTTACTTCGGTGCGCGAGTCGAAGGGGGTCGGGTATTTGCGGAGCTTTTTGGTCTTGGTATGCTGCAAAATCTCGACCCCATCCCAGTAACAGCATAGGCCCTCGACAAAATGATAACGGCGCAAATAGTCGTTGTCGGAGCGTTGGGTGTAGTAGGGCGGGTCGAAATAGGCTAGGTCGGGTTCGACTTCCAGCTTAAAGACATCCTGATTGAGGGCCAAATTGGGCTGCCCGTTATCAAAGACGGTCGCATTGAGCAGGGTGCTGGCCTCGATAAACTGTTCCCTTAGCGAAAGTTTTAGGTCGCGTCTGCCGTCGTCATAGCGGTCGCCAACGTAAGTAAAGACCCCGCGTGGTCGCCGCTTGATACAGGCCCGGCTAAGGGCCGAAAGCGCCAACGACCGCCTGTAGGCCGACGACAGACGCGGCACGTTCGCCATCGTGTTATCCAGAAACAGATTATCTTCGTCCGAGAAATAGAGGTCTTTGAAGGTGGTCTGGATAAAATCGCGCCGGTCGGGATTATCTTCGAGCAGCAGCGACAGGTCGTCTTTGGACAAAGTATCGCCGTTGTTGGCGATCAGGGCGTTTGCCAGATTATAGGAGTATTTGAGAAAATCGTTCGAGATAACGGTCTTGCCCTGGGTCTTAAAGAGATAGCTGACGCAACTGCTGCCGCTAAAGGCATCCAAAACAGTCTGGCAGGGCAAGTCTTTGACGGTATCCCAGATGGCAGGTAGTATACTTTGTTTGCTACCCATGTAACGAGTGGGTGGGTAGTTGGTGAACTCGGGTAAGATCAGTTGCAAACTACAATCACCTCTTTCACGCCGGTTCTTTTGGCAGGGTCTTTGTTGATATTGCGGCGGGCGAGAGCTTGTACAATGTTAAGCCCTTCGTACAAATCCAGCACGAATTCGGAAAAGGAGTTGCTAACCAGCACGTAGCAGCCCATCTGCTGAAGCTGGCGGACGGTTTCGGCCAAATTCTGGTGATCGCTGGAATAAAAATAATCCGCCGTGTAGCGCTTGAAGTCGGAATATTTCGAGATCGGCATGTAGGGCGGGTCGAGGTAGACAAAATCGCCCGGTTGGGAGTGCCGTTCCAGGGTTTCTTTATAATCCCCACAAACTAGCTCGGCGTTGCGTAAGGCGTGGCTGGCGGCCCGCAATGTGGCGACATCGCAGCTAAAAGGGTTGTGATATTTGCCAAACGGGACATTAAATTGGCCTTGCTTGTTGACCCGGTATAGGCCGTTATAACAGGTCTTGTTGAGATAGATAAAGCGGGCGGCGCGTTCGACTGGCTCGGAAGGCGTTTGCGCCCGTACCCGGTAATAAAACTCGCTAGAATGCCAGCGTTCGTAGCCCTTTAACCGGCTCAGAAGTTCTTCGAGTCTATCGCGGACTACGACATAGCAATTTATCAAATCCGGGTTAGAATCAGCCAAGACCGCCCGCGCCGGTTGCAGCCGAAAGAAAAGAGCGCCCCCGCCAACAAACGGCTCGATATACTTGCCATAGTTGGTCGGAGCGTGTTCGAGCAAATTGGGGAGCAACTGGGTCTTACCCCCGGCCCATTTCAAAAACGGTGTTGCCTTTGTCTGCATCCCGGTCGCGCCTCTCTACCAGAAATGAGGAAATTAACATAACTCACTTCAAGTTTACCACATTCTGGGCGAATTGCCACTAAAATCAGCGATTTAGTTCGACTCTGGCTGTTCAGCCCGTTCCATGCGGTCGGGAGCGTTCATCCCCATCAGGGTCAGCGAGCGGGCCAGCACGATCCTAGTGGCCTCGGTCAGCTTGAGGCGGGCCAGCGAGAGCGGCAAATTGGTCGGGTCGATCACCAGACAGTCGCGGTAGAAAGCGTTAAAAGCACGGGCCAGTTCGAGCGTATAATAGGGCAACCGTTGCACTTCGTAGGTCAGGGCCGCTTCCAGCACGATTTCCGGCAGCAGCAAAAGCTGGCGGATCAGGCTCAATTCGGAAGGATGCCCCAGCAGCGACAGGTCGGGCGCGGCGTTTTCGACATCCAATCCGGCTTCGGCAGCCTTGCGGAAGATGCTGGCGGTACGGGCGTGCGAATACTGGACGTAAAAAACCGGGTTTTCGTCGTTTTGGGCGACCGCTTTGCTTACGTCGAAATCGAGGCTGGCTTCCGGCGTGCGCGAGATCATGTTGAAGCGGATCGGGTCGGGGCCAGTCAGGTCCATCACCTCGCGCAACGGGATAAAATTCTTGTTGCGCTTGCTCATCCGCAACCCGTTGACGCTGACCATCTGGACAACCAGAATCGTAAGATCATCCGGGTCGAGGCCAATTGCCTGCATAACGGCCTTCATGCGTGGGATGTGGCCCTGATGGTCGGCTCCCCAGATGTTGATAACCTTCTGGAACTCACGGGTCCGAAACTTGTTGTTGTGATAGGTAATATCCGAGATAAAATAGGTCGGTAGGCCGTTCGAGCGGATCAATACGTTATCACGGTCTTGTCCCAAAGCACTCGATACAAACCAGACTGCCCCCTCACGTTCGGTAACGTGACCCGACTCGCGCAATGCGGCCAGGGTCTTATCGACCTCGCCCATATCGAACAGCCCTTGCTCGTGGAACCAGACATCGAACAGCACGCCAAGTTGGGCCAGGTCTTCCTCGTTATGTTCCAGGACGATTTTGACCCCTTCTTTGCCGACTAACTTGCGGGCCGCCTCTTCGGGCAGTTGCAAAAAGCGGTCGCCATCGTGGGCTACCAACTGCCGGGCATAGGAGCGAGCATTGTACTTGAGGTCCTTAAATTCTTTTGGCTCGACCGGCAGGCCGCTTTCTTCGTCCATTCGTAAGGCGGGTGGCTCACCGTTCGGCCCAGTTACAGGCAGGCCCAGTTCGTCGCGGTAGTAGGCCCACATACTGTCGTTCCAGGCTAGAATCTGGTTGCCTGCATCGTTGACATAATATTCGCGCTCGACATAATATCCAGCCGCCTGAAGCACGCTGGCAAGCGTATCGCCCAGGCAGGCTCCCCGCGCTCCAGCGATGGTAATCGGCCCGGTTGGGTTGGCACTGACAAATTCGACCTGCATGCGTAGCCCTTTGCCCAAATCAACCTTGCCAAAGTTTTCGCCTTGCTCAACGATCTGCCCGACCTGAGCCTTGAGCCACTCTTCGCCCAATCGGAAATTGACAAAGCCGGGCGGCGCAATCTCGACTGCCGCCACATAGCTGACCGGGGCTAATTGCCCTTTGATAATCTCGGCAATCCGCAGCGGAGACAGCCGAGCGGCCCGCGCCATCTTCATGGCAACGCTGACAGCATAGTCGCCATGTTCGGGTTTGGCGGGGTGTTCCACCACAATTTCGGGGATCGCCAGTTCGGGCAGTTCGCCCGCCGCGATAGCGGCCTGGATCGCCTGAGTTATCAGGCTGCTAATATCATCTTTAATCATGGGTTTGCCAGTTTTCTATGACCAGGAATAGTTATATGTAGAAAACCAGCCCGGTTTTCTACATATTTCTAAAAGTTTGTTCCTACACCTAAGTAGCTTTTAAGTAAATTTTGAGTTTGAGATCGGGACTTAGAAAATGCACGAAGTCGAACCAGAAGCTTATTTCAGAACTGGGTCTGATTCTTTGGGCTGGGAGGTAATCGCCGGTTCGGTCTGGGCCGGAAGTAAGCCTCCCCCTCTCAAAAATAGCTTGCGTATTCGCCACAATCCCCGGATGTCCTCGGCTGCCGTCTTGACGATTTTGACCCGTGTATCAAGGTCTTCGATCCACTCGACCGGCACTTCGTAAATTCGCAGCTTATTATGCTCAGCCAGCAGCAGCATTTCGGTGTCGAAGAACCACTCGTTATTCTCGATCATCGGCAAGAGGCGGCGGACTACGTCGGTGCGGCAGGCTTTGAAGCCGCATTGCGCGTCGCTAAAAGCGTTAAAGAAGCTAAACTTTATCATAAAGTTGTAGCAGCGTGAGATAATCTCGCGCTTCCACTGACGGGTAACGACCGCACCACGGGCCAACCGCGAACCAATCGCCAGGTCGCTATGCCCGGTGATGATCGGTGCAACCAGCGGCAAAAAGCTTTTCAGGTTGGTTGAAAGATCGACATCCATGTAGCTAACCACCTCAGCATCGCTCTGCGACCAGGCATAGCGCAAGGCCCGTCCGCGCCCTTTTTGGTCAAGGTGGAGCGCCTTTACGTCCGGGTAAGTGGCTTGCAACCTCTGAGCGATCTCCCAGGTTTTATCCTTGCTGGCGTTATCGGCAATCGTAATCCGCCAGCGATAGGGGAAATATTCGAGCAGATAAGCCCGCAAGTTGTTGACGCTTTTTTCGAGGGCGGCTTCTTCGTTGTAGACTGGGATCACTATTTCAACCAGTACGCTTTTCCAGTTCATCATAGATGTTATGTCCGATCTTTGTAAATAGGTATTCGGTGTCAGGTAACAGGCGATTAAACCTGATAGCTTGAATTTAACTATCTTTTTTGCTCTTGCCGCGCCGCAAAGCCCACCATGCCAGAAATGCGCTACCAAAACCGAGCGCCCCAATCATGCTAACCGATGGAAAGGGTTTTGATTGATCGGTGATGGCCTGAGTTGTTTCGGAATTGCCGTTACGAGCTAGGCCCATTTCGCTGGCAGGCGAATAAGAACGCATCCGCCACCATAGGGCAATCGTCTCGCGCATAGCCCGCGCTATGACGCGCACACTGGCCCCGGACTGCTCGCCGACCAAACGGGCGTAATGATTCACCCCTACCTCGATAATGCTACGGCCCTGGCGTTGCGCTTTGGCGTGGATTTCGGTATTAATAAGTGCGCCGGGCGAAGTCAGCTTCATATTTCTGAGGACATCCGCCTTGAAAATCTTAAAGCCGCAATCGATGTCGCGCAGATGAATCCCGAACAGGATGGTCACGATAGTATTAAAGGTATAACCGATCCAGAAGCGATAAAACGGGTCGTTGCGCTTCTTGCGATAGCCAGCGATAATGTCGGCCTTGCCGACGTAGGGAGCCAGCAATTGCAAATCTTCCGGCTTGAATTGGCGGTCGCTGTCCATAAACATCATGTAATCGCCTTTGGCGGCCCGAAAGCCGGTCGTAAGGGCCGCACCATAACCTTTATTCGGATTGTGGTGGATTACCCGCACTTTATCCGGGTGGGCGGCGGCGAGACGGTCGGCCATTTGGGGGGTCTGATCTTTGCTGCCATCATCCACCACAATGACCTCGTACCGTGCGAAATTTTTGGGCAACTCCTCCAGCGCTTCGTTGACCACGATTTCAATGTTGGCTTCTTCATTATAGGCAGGCAAGATCAACGATAGCATACTATCGATCATTAGTTAAAGGCTCCTCCACTGGCTTATCAAAATTTAGCGCTAACTACTAACCCCGGTTCTAGCTTAACCCATAGTAGCGCTTACAGGTACACACCTGTGACCAAAGCATAACGAAATAAATCATTAAAATGTTCAGGAAAATTCCAATTCAGGCAGCTTATTTTAACCCAAAAGCCCCCTCCGCGCAAACTGACGTTAAACTCCGGCTGAGCGTCAGATTTTTGCAGGGGTTCAAACAATACAAACGGGCTACCGTGAAAACCTCGCTCCAAACCACTCAAAACTATAGTAGAAAAATTCCCGCAGGAAATTTTTCTACTATATGCTCAACTCCGGCTTAGGGTGGTACAGCCTGATTAGTTTGCCAAACCCTGACGCTCACCATTAGACTCCAAAACTATTTACCACCTCCGACCGGTAGGGTATAATGCTTATTGTGAAGAGGTGGCCTTAATCTAAGGATAGTTTTCCCGGCAGGATCAGGCAAATGATAATAGCAAAAGAGCTAGTTCCGATAGATAAGGGTCTTGATAGCGAAAAAGTTTTGCGTATCTGGGTGCTGGGCCAATTTGAAGTGCGCCAGGGCGACCGGTTGATTGGGGTCGAAGAATGGCGGAGCGGCAAGGCCCGTAGCCTGTTCAAGATACTGCTGGCCCGGCGCGGCTATCAGATCAGCCGTCAAGAAGCGGCGGAATTGCTCTGGCCTGAACTCGACCAGGAACGGGCTTTTAACAACCTGCATCAGGCGGTTTATAGTTTGCGGCGTACCTTAGAACCGGTTTTGCAACGCGCTAATCTGTCGGTCTATCTCAAATCTGAAGGTGCCATGCTTCAGCTTAACCCGCTATTAATCGGTTGGGTAGACCTGGAAGAATTCAGGCGGGTCTACCAGCAAGCCCGTACCACCGATGAGATAAGCCTCTACGAACAGGCCGCAGCCTTATATGGCGGCGAATATCTGCCAGAAGACTCTTATGAGGATTGGTCAATTTTCCGGCGCGAGGCGCTACGTCAGGAATGGGTTGAGCTTTTGCTCCGGCTGGCCGAGTTTTATCAGGGGCAAGGCCAGTCCGAAAAATACCAGCAATGCCTTCGCCGAGTGCTGGAAACCAATTTCGCCCACGAAGAATCGGCCCAGAAGTTAATGCTGGCCCTGGCGGAAGGCGGGCGGCGAGACGAAGCGCTGGCTTTTTACCATAGTTTTGCCGCCAAACTTCAACATCGGCTCGATATAACGCCCCTCAAAGAAACCCAAAAGATTTATCATGACATCGCGACGGGCCTCAAACAGGAGCCGACCATTTCCGCCGACCGTAGTATGTTCTGGAGCGGTGCGGTCAATTCGGTCGAAACTAAAGCGGTTGTGGTTGATTGGCCTACCCGCCCCGAACTGCCCGACCCCGGCCTTACGCTAGGGCGCAACCTGGAACAACAGGGCTGGCAACAAGCTTTGCAAAAGGCCCGGTTGGGCAAAGGCAGCCTGACCCTCTTAATCGGCGAGGCCGGAGTCGGCAAGACCCATCTGGTGCAGGCTTTGGCCCGGCAAGCGGCGGCAGACGGGCTTGAAGTAATCTACATAGCCTGCTACCCGGAACAGGCCGAGCGACCTTCCAACAATATCCAAAGGCTACTCGAACAGGCCCTGTTAAGGTTGACCCAGGCTGAGCGCGAGGAATGCGCCCATTATTGCAACTCGCAGCTTTACGGTCTTTTGCCGGATTTGACGACCTACTTTTTTTCGGATAGCGCCGCGCTGGTCGCTGCTCTCAGTCCACAAAATCTGTTTGCTCTGGTAGCCCAGGTTTTGGTCTGGCTGGATCGGAAACAATCGATAGCGTTGGTTTTGGATGATCTGCACTATTTGTCGGGCGCTTCGGTGCGACTGGCTCGTTATTTGCTGACCCATCCAGGGTTGCGGGCGTTGCCGATCCTGGGAACCCTACGGCCCAATCAGGGTGAATTAACCCAACTCGAATTAAATCATCTACTCGATCTGACCGCTACAATTAGCCTGAGTGTCCAGCGCCTGCCCCGTCTGGATCATGGCGAACTAGCTCAATTACTAACCGCGCAACTCGGTCAATTTTATGGGCAAAGCGTTATTGAAACAGTCTTTCGTCTTACGCAGGGCAACCCGCGTCTGGCACTCGAAATGGTGCGAAGCTGGCTCAACGAAGGCGAATTACGCTCGGTTGAGGGGTTTTGGGAAATCGACCCGACCTGGAATGGGCTACCTTCGGTCTCACTCAGGGCCTATATTAAACGGATGGTCGGCAGTTTGAGTCAGGAAGCCCAGGTTTTGCTTTCGTTGGCGGCACTGGCTGGCCCAACCTTTAGTTTTGAATTGTTGCGTCGGGTCGTATTGCATCGCAGCGACGGGGCAGGTTGGTGGATTGGGCTGGATAAAACCCGTCTGGGTGCTGCTTTGACCGAAGCGGTTGAGGGTGGTTTGCTGGCGGAAGAAGGTACGAATTATCGGTTTGCTTATCCTTTGCTGGTCGAAACGCTGGTTGCCAGCCTCTCACCTAGCCAGCGCCAAAGCTGGCGCGAAGTGCTAGAATGGGCCAAGATCACCGCCGACGGATAATCGCCAGATTTATTTAGGCAGTTAGTGAAAGAGCTATGGAAATTCGGGCCGAAATTGTCGAGGATTATTTTGCAATCGCAGCAGTCCACCGGGCGGCTTTTACCGAACAGGCCGGGGTAGCTTCGATTGTAGCTCTCCTTCGCCAGCGTAAAGAATTTGACCCGGAATTATCGCTGGTTGCCGAACTTAAAGGGCAGGTGGTTGGACATGTGTTGTTTTCGCCCCACCGGGTGCAGGTGTTGGGGCAGACCGTTCAAGTGGTGAATCTTGCCCCGCTTGGAATTTATCCGGCCTATCAAAAGCAGGGTATAGGGGGTCGCTTGATCGAGGCCGGTCACGACCTAGCCCGTCGCAAAGGTTATGCTTTTAGTTTTTTGCTGGGTCATCCCAGCTATTACCCCCGCTTTGGCTATTTACAAGACGCTTATGGAGCCGCCAGCCTGAAATTATCCGTCGCCGACCTTGCTTTGTCCGGGCCGGAATTGTTTGTCCGACAGGTCAGTGGAAGTGATGTGGCAGCTTTGTACGCCCTGTGGCAAACGAACGAGAAGGCGGTAGATTTCGCGCTTGACCCCGGCCAAATTTTGCTGGATTGGATTAGCCCCGATCCCGCGATTGAAAGCGTTGTCTTTACAATCAAAAATGGTGAGCCGGTCGGCTATGCCCGCTATGCTAAATCGGAACCGGCTAAACCGAGGGTTTTTCTGGCACGAGATAGCGCGGTAGCCCAGCAAATGGCCCATCAACTTGCCACAAAGATTGAGGCGACCGAAGTCGATTTACCTTTGCATCCGAACTCGGATTTAGCCCAGGCATTAGGTGAGGCTGAATGCAAAGCGTGGAAGGCTGCGATGGTCTGCCCGCTTTTCCCTGGCCCTTTCGATGAATACTATACTCAGGTGCAAGCGGGTCAACGTTGGCCGGGCCGGGTTATTTGGCCGACGGCCTTTGATCTCGGTTAGTTTCTTAACCTAAATTTCCTAATAATAGTACAAAGTATGCCACACCGTGCTATTGACAGGGCCTTGTTTCTTTGCTAGAATTCAACTACTTGAACAAACATTGAAATAGATTTAGAGAGAGCAGGGCTGTTATGAGTAATAACTACGACCCCAAACAAGCGTTAAAGGCTACCGATCAGGCATCAGTGGCAGGTCAGCACACCGATCATGACGATCACGATCACGATCACGATCACGATCACGACGATCACGATCATGCACCGGGCGCAACTCATGTACACCCTGAGAATGCCAAAACCGACCACGACGATCACGATGACGCTGACCACGATCATGATGACCACGACGATTACGATCACAAACATGGTGATGACGACCACGATCACGATGATGATGACCACGATCACGACGACCACGATCATGACCACGAAAGCCAGAATATTATTAGTCGTTTGCTGGGCAGCGTCGTGCATAGCCACACCCACAACGAAGAAGGCGGCATCGGGCGTTATCTGGAAGAGAGCGAACGCGGTATTTGGGCGCTCAAGATTTCGCTCTTAGGGCTGGCATTCACAGCCGGTTTCCAGGTCGTGATTGCCATCATCAGCAGTAGCGCCGGGTTGCTGGCGGATACTGTCCATAACTTTTCGGATGCTTTGACCGCCATTCCGCTCTGGGTCGCTTTTGTAGTAGGGCGGCGGGCCGCTAATCAGCGTTACACCTATGGCTACGGGCGGGCCGAAGATTTAGCCGGGCTGTTCGTAATTTTGATGGTCGCTTTGAGTGCCGGAATTGCTTTCTACGAGTCGCTCCGAAAGCTAATCGCGCCGGAACCAGTCCAAAATATCGGCTGGGTGATCGCGGCGGCGATTGTCGGGTTTATCGGCAACGAGGCGGTCGCCTGGTTCCGGATCAAAGTTGGTCAGGATATTGGTAGCGCCGCGCTGGTTGCCGATGGGCAGCACGCCCGGATCGACGGTCTGACCAGTCTAGCGGTTCTGTTTGGGGCTTTCGGGGTGATGTTGGGCTTTCCGCAAGCCGATCCGATTGTTGGTATCTTGATCGGGGTCGCCATTTTGTTTATCCTCAAGGATACGGTAGTTGTAATGTATCGCCGGATGATGGACGCAGTCGAACCAGAATTGATCGAGAAATTGGAGAAGGTTGCTACCGGCACGGACGGAGTCTTGAAAGTCCACAGTGTGCGAGGCCGTTGGGTTGGTCACAAACTATTAGCCGAGCTTTCTATCGAGGTAGACGGTAATCTTAGTACCTCGGACAGCCACAAGATTGGGGAAGAAGTTCGCCATCGGTTGTGGCATAAAGTCCCGCGTCTGGCAGACGTAAGCGTCCACGTTGACCCACTCGATGCGGGCGAGGCTACCAATGGTGAGATAACCCATCACGATACCACCGCCCATCATCAGGATGCCACCTTAAACCGGCGCTCTTTATAGTTATACTTTACCTACCTCGTCTTTGGTAGGGCGACCCTGGTGGTCGCCCTCGGAGACCTGACATCGTGTTCACGGGCGACCACCAGGGTCGCCCCTACCAAACATTACCTTTGTTAGCCATAGAATCGTTGCTTTATTTCAATCTATCGCTCAAGCGTGAGCGCCGACCGGATGCAACTCAACGCTAGGGGGTAGAATATTGGAAGTGCGCCAGAGTTCGGCGAATTTGGTCGCCGCCAGGCCCATATCACGGTCGCGGCGGTGGATCATCCCGATCTGGATCAAGACTGGCTCCCAATCGTGAATTGGAATTTCGACCAGCGCTCCACTATGTAACTCGTTGCGGACGGCAAAGCGCGGTAACGCCGCCAGACCTGCATTCATCTTGACCATCGCTTTGGTCGTTTCGGTTACTTCGATCTCCATCGAGATGCGTGGCTTGCGGGCTACATCGCTGACCCGGCTCATAAAGGTATCAAAAGAATTACCCCAGCGCGACATAATAAATTCTTCGGCGGCCAGTTCGTCGGCGGTCACGGGTAAAACTCCATCGGGGCCAAGCTGATGGGCCAGAGAATGTTGCGGCCCGGCTACCACAATAATTTCATCCTGGAAGTTGGCAATTGTCTTGATCTGGGGATGGATCACCGGGCCGATCACTACGCCAAGCTGTACCACATCGTCCAGCAGCATTTCGATAATTTCGGTCGAAAGCCCCTGTCGCAACAAAATCTCGACGTTCGGGTTAGCCCGGTGAAACTGGTCAAGCAGGGGGGCGATCAAAAAGAGGCAGATGGTTTGGATCGCTCCCAGCGAGACCCGTCCTGCCGTTCCCTCCCGGACATTGCGTACCGCCTGTTCGCCCTCGTCTAGCACCGAGAGCGCTCGCTCGGCATAGGGTAAAAAGACTTTGCCGCTTTCGGTTAATTCGATAGTGCGCCCTTTGCGTAAAAAGAGGGGTACTTTCATTTCAAGTTCGAGGGTCTGTATCCGCGCCGTTACAGAAGGCTGAGTAACATAAAGCGCCTCGGCAGCCCTGGTAAAACTTTTCTCGCGGGCGGCTACTACAAAAGCCCTTAACTGTCCGATTTCCATAATTCTCGCCTCTCTTCTTTAAGAAAGCCCACCGGGTCAACGCTGATCCCGGTCGCTTGTGCCTGTATTATAGATTTAGGCAATATTAAAAGCCTGATCTATCAACAACAATAATACCATAATAATTATGGCTGCGCCAACCTTTTTGGAAAACTGGGTGCGTGTCAAATTTTTGCAACCTGCAAACTAGCCAGGCTGGGCCACATCCGAAGTCGGAGAGGTGAGTATAGATTAGAAAAATCCCCTGCGAAAATTTTTCTAATATATTTTCCTGAGTAATTTGGAGCTAGATTTTCACAATCTCCTGTTACCACTATTTGAACCCGTCCAAAAAATTGACGCGCACCCCTGGGAAACTGGGTCGGACAAATTTGCACCCGTTTTGAAATCTAGCCCGTCTTACTTTTTAGACGGACATTTAGAATAGACGATAATCCTGACAAAATTGCTTATCTTACTCTGTTAAATCAATCGCTTGATCCAGGTAAGGCTACCAGTTGGACAAACCAGTAAAAAGCCGGTCAGATTTCTATAAGCTTTAGATATAGAAAGCCTGACTTTATACCCCGCGCTCACTTTTACGTCGTTACAGAGAATTTAGCTTTTTAGAAAAGAACCTGATTTCAGGAGGAGTTACTATGTCCTTGAAAAGAGCTTTTTATTTACTGGTAGTAGGTTTGATGTTAGCCACGCTGGTAGCCGCTTGTGGCGATAACACTACTACGACCGCCCCCGCCGTTACGACCGCCGCCGCCCCGACCGCCAAAGCTACAACCGCCGCTGCGACAACCAATGCCGCAACTACTAGCGCTACAACTAACGCCGCTGCCACAACTAACGCCGCTGCTACAACTAACGCTGCCGCTACAACTAACGCTGCCGCTACAACTAACGCCGCGACTGCGACGACGGCAAACGCTACGGCAGGGGTCGCCGGTGCTTCCGCGTTGATCGAAGATATTAAGATGGACGGGACGAGCGGCAAAAAGGGTGGACAATTTGTCTACGGCTTTACCAGCCAATTCCCTTCGCTGCTCCAACCCTATTACGTTAGTGAGAGCGTTGCCAGCACTGTCTGGAAGCAAGTCTACGCCACGCTAGTCGGGCAGAGCAATAACTCCAAGTATTACGCTTACCTGTTGTCCCAGACACCGACAGTCGAAAACGGCATGGTCAAGCTTAATGCCGACGGCAAGACGATGGATATTACGCTCAAGTTGAAACCGGGCCTAAAGTGGAGCGACGGGTCGCCGCTAACCAGCAAAGACCTGGCTTTTACCTGGAAATGGAACATCAACCCGGACAATAATAGTCTGGTGGGCGAAGTAGAGTCGTGGAAGCTGATTACAGCGGTGGAAACTCCCGACGACTCGACCGCAGTGCTGAAATTTAGTGCGATTTTTGGCCCTTACCTGAACTTCCTAAACGGTTTCTATCCTCTCCCGGAGAAAATCTGGAGCAAGGTTTCGTTTAAGGATGCCGATAAGAACCCCGAATCGACCAAACCGACCGTAACCAGTGGCCCCTTTAAGGTCGATGATTTTGCAGCAGACGACCGGATCGTGCTGTCGCGCAACGACAATTTTAGCCCGGTTTGGGGCTTTAATGCCTACCTGGATAAGGTAATCTTCCGCAATTCGGGTGATGGTAATTCGTCGATAGCAGCGGTGAGCAAAGGTGATCTGGATGCCATCGATTATCTGGACGATAATTTGTGGGAAGCCGCTTCAAAAGTCCCGAACACGACCGCCTGGATTGTACCGGCCTTTACCTACGAGTTCTTGGAGTACAACTTGACCAACCCAATTTTCCAGGATAAGGCCGTTCGCAAGGCTTTGAGTATGGCGATTGACCGTGATGCGCTTATCAAGCAATTCCGGACCCCCAAGACCGAGAAACTGGCGGTCAATGTGCCGGGGGTCAGCCCCTTTGCCGATAAGTCGCTCCAAGCGCCCAAGTTCGACATTGAGGGAGCCAAGAAGCTCTTGGATGAGGCCGGTTGGAAAGCGGGTGCAGACGGTATTCGGGTCAAAGACGGTAAGAAGTTGAGTTTTACTCTGCTAAGTTCGACCAACGCCATCCGTAAATCTACCGGGGAAGTTATGTTCACCTGGTGGAAGCAGATTGGAGCCGACCCCAAGTATCAGGCCGATAAGACGATCTTTTCGACCTGGGCGGCGGATGGTTTGCTGGCGCGTGGCAAGTTTGACGTAGCAATGTTCGGGCAGACCACTGCGCTTGACCCGGATGGAGGTTACGCGAACTGGCACTCCAGCCAGATACCGAGCGATGCCAATAATGGCA
The DNA here is from genome assembly GCA_038210655.1 of Chloroflexia bacterium. Lineage (GTDB taxonomy): Bacteria > Chloroflexota > Chloroflexia > Chloroheliales > Chloroheliaceae > 54-19. The sequence continues at coordinate 46,008 of JBBQWM010000020.1, read as the reverse complement.
ACGGCAATAACTATGCTCGGATCAACGACAAAACCCTGGATAAATTGCTGGACGCGCAACGGGCGACGGCAGATCAGGCCAAGCGCAAGGAAATCTGGCTCCAGGTTCAGAAGCTTTTCGCCGATGAGACTTATGAAGCGACCCTTTACACCCGTGTTACCAACTTTGTTGCCAGCAACCGAGTTAAGAATTTGAAGCCAAACCCGACCACTGACACCAGCTTCTGGAACACCGTCGAGGTTTATATTCAATAAGGGTAACGCGAAGTAACAATAGAGGAAGGGATAGGTAGGGCGCAAAACTAGAAAAATCAGAAATATCGATTTATCCTGTCTATTCCTGTTAATTTCCGATTACTTTTCGAAGGAGGGTCTTTAGAACAAATCAAAGCACGTTTGTCCACAAAGCAAAGCTTTTGTCACACATGTGGTACAGGGCGGTCATCCGCCCTGTACCCCTTTTATAGCATTTTTGGGTCTGATATGTTACTTTGGACGAGTAGTTACAAATTTTAAAATTGGTGGCATGAATTTGCACCCATTTTTAAGATAGGATCGTCTTAGTAAGTAGATGTGCAAAACGCACTGTAAAAAGCTATGGCAAAAATTGCTTACGACTATACTTTACGATACCAAGATGCTTACCAATTAGTGTAGATGGACAAACTTGTGACAAGGATTCCGGACGAGCTATTTTTGATAACCTCGGCGGAGGAAAGCCTGGTTGCGCGGGCGGCAGAAGGAGAGTTTACGGCCTTTGAGGAGCTGATTAACCTCTATAAACAGTCTTTGTGGAAGTTTGTCTATCGACTGTTGAATAATTCTGAGGATGCCAACGATGCGGTTCAGCAAACTCTAATTCAGGTCTATCGTTCCTTGCCAACCCTTGAAAATAGGGAGCGGTTTCGCTCCTGGCTTTTTATGATCGCACGCAATAAATGTATCGACCAATTGCGACGCAAATCAAATGTTTTGTTTTCCGATTTTAGGGATAGCGCAAAATCAGATGGTGGCGACGAAGATGAGGGCGAGGATTTTTCGCCTTTGCAGTGTTTCCCCGATCCTGCTCCCTTGCCCGATGAAATAGTCGAGCGTTACGAAACCCAACAAATTTTGCGAGATGCGATAGCGGCCCTACCTGAAAGACCCCGCCAGGTAGTGGCTTTGCGCTATACGACCGACTTGAGTTTTTCGGAGATTGGCGAGACGCTAGGGATAAACGAGAATACTGCCAAGACCTTATTTCAACGAGCTAAGAACCAATTACGTTTTTATTTACGTCAACGACTTTAGAATCTATCTTAATTGGGGTTATCTTAGAAAATAACTAAGATAATAAAGGTAGAACGGGTAGCGTGTTTTGGAGGCATTATGAGTTACAGACCTGACAGGCATCACGAATCAGAATGGTATGACGACATTGACCGCTTATTCGAGCTAAGCGGGCAAGCGACCCCTCCCCCCGGCCCGGCCTTCCAGGAGACCCTGGATAGCCTCCGTAATTGGGAGATAGGGGCGGTACAGCCTGTTAAAGCCGGTACTTTGGCCCAGGTCTGGAGTAGTATCAAGTTTGCGGCGTTGGTGACTGTCGGCGGGTTAGTGGTGGTAATAACCGTGTTTGCGTTGGTGATTTCGGCGAACCCAGCTAACGGCCCGGTATTTCAGGAAGAACAATCGAAAGTGCTGACAACTGTGACTCAAGACGATCAATCCGCTTTTGTGGTTGAGCCGCTCAAGCCGTCGGTCGCCTTGCCAGAGGCTGATAATCTGGCTATCCCGCGAGCCACCCTGTTGGCAACTCCGACCAAAGCGGCCCGGCAGGTCAATCAATTTATTGAAAGCGACAATGCCCGCCGGTTATCCAATTTGGAGCAACTAGCTCAGCTTGAAAAATCTTACACTGGCTCAGGTCGCACGTCGAACAACGATAAACGAACGGAAGATAACAAGAACCAGTTCCGGCCCTCTAACCGATTACATTGATCGGACTTTCACTTCCGAACTGAAAGTCGAACCCGGCTAGTCCAAAGTTGAGGTTGACGGTGTTCTCAAGCGAGAAGCCTAATCGATAGGGGAAATATTAACAAAAAATTGTCATTATCTCATTTTTAGGGTTTTATTACGGTTCACTGTTCAAAGTAAAGTCGATCTGATGAGGCTTTGCTTAATTGCCTGGTAATAACCTCACCCAATTAATAGTTGTTTGTAAGACAAGTTAACTTAACGGTAAATACCTGACTTTCAGGAGGAGTGTTTATGTCTTTGAAACGAGCTTTTTATTTACTGGTAGTAGGCTTGATGTTAGCGACCCTGGTGGCGGCTTGCGGCGATAGCACCACCACGACCGCCCCAGCCGCCACTACCGCTGCTGCCACCACTGCCCGTGCTACAACCGCTGCGACAACCACAACGGCGGCCTCGGCGGCTACCACTGCTGTCGCAACCACCAGTGCGGCTGCCGCGACGACGGCTGCCACGACTACCACGGCTGCCACGACTACCACGGCTGCCGCGACTACTGCGGCTGTCGCGACGACGAGTGCGGCGGCTGCAACTACGGCGGCTGCGGCTGCCGGTGGTGTTGATCTGATCGAGAGCGTGAAATTTGACGGGACAAGTGGCAAGAAGGGTGGACAGATGGTCTTTGCCTTTTCCGGGCAGTTCCCGACCACCATGCAGCCTTACTATACTACGGATAACGTCGCTCTGACCAATATCAACATGGTTTACGGCTTCCTGGTTGGGCAGAGTGCCAACTCGAAGTTTTATGCCCAAATGATTACTCAGGTTCCGACCCTTGAAAACGGTGGTATTAAACTTAGCGCCGATGGTAAGTCGATGGACCTGATTGTCAAGTTAAAGCCGGGCCTGAAGTGGAGCGACGGTTCGCCTCTGACCAGCAAGGATTTGGCTTTTACCTGGAAGTGGGTAACTGACCCCGAAAACTCCGGCATCTATATTGATACTAGCGTATGGGCTTTGATTACCGCAGTTGAAACGCCGGACGACACAACGGCAGTGATGAAGTTCAAGCAGGTCTTTGGCCCTTACCTGAACTTCCTTAACAGTTTCTGGCCGTTGCCGGAGAAAGTTTGGGGCAAAATTCCGTTGAAGGACGGCGGAGCCGAAAAATCGCCCGAAGCGAGTTTACCGACTGTAACCAGTGGCCCGTTCAAGGTCGATGAGTTTGCGGCGGACGACCGGATTGTGATGTCGCGCAATGACAACTTCAGTCCGATGTGGGGCTTCAACGCTTACCTGGACAAGATAATTTTCCGTAACACGGCAGACGCTAATACCGCAATGGGTGCAGTTAGCAAGGGCGATCTGGATGAGGCTGAGAACCTGGACGACAACCAGGGCGATGCAGCCTCGAAGGTTCCCAATGCCAAATTTGACATTGCCCAGCAATTCTCGTGGGAGTATTTGCAAGTCAACTTGAGCAATCCGCTCTTCCAGGACGTTAACATCCGTAAGGCGCTGGAAATGGCGATTGACAAGCAGGCCCTGGTCAAACAATTCCGTACTCCTAAAACGGTTGTATTGCCAGTCAACGTTTCGCCTCTGAGTGCTTTTGCTGACAAATCGCTCCAGGCCAGCAAGTACGATGTGGAAGGCGCTAAGAAGTTGCTGGACGATGCCGGTTGGAAAGCGGGCGCAGATGGTATTCGGGTGAAAGACGGCAAGAAACTGTCCTTTACCTTGAGCAGCACGACTGCCCCGGTTCGCAAATCGACTGCCGAAGTAATGCTGACCTACTGGAAGGCAGTTGGTATCGACGCGAAGTTCCAGCCTTACAAGAGTACCGAGTTCTTTGGTTCGTACAACAACGATGGCATTTTGGCGCGGGGTCGCTTTGATGTCGGTATGTTCGCCCAGGTCGGTGGGGTTGACCCGGATGGTGGTTATGTCACTTATCATTCGAGCCAGATACCAAGCGATGCCAACAAAGGCAACGGTGGTAACTACGGTCGGATCAACGATAAGACCATCGACAAAGCGTTGGACGATCAGCGTTTGACGGTAGACCAGGCCAAGCGTAGGGAATCCTGGGTGGCTTTCCAGAAGGTTCTCTACGATCAGAAGCTTGAGATTCCGCTCTACAGTCGGGTTAATAACTTTGTTATAACCAACAAGATCAAGAATTTCAAGGCCAACCCGACTACGGATGGTAACTACTGGAACGCAGTAGAACTTTACTTGGGTTAGTAGAGGTTAGAACACAACTTTTTCACTAGGCAAAGCTTTTGTCACGCATGCGATACAGGGCGGTCATCCGCCCTGTATCCCTTTTATATTATTTCTTATGAACTATTCACCCCAGAGGACGCAGAGAAAAATAAAGGTAACTACACAGCCTAACAGTTGGGCGACCACATAGGGTCGCACCCTACGACGGATTTTGGGTAGGGGCAACCCTGTGTGGTTGCCCTCGGAGACCGTGCCGAATGTTCAAGGGCAACCACACAGGGTTGCCCCTACATTGGGACAATTATTTTTATTTGCTTCCCTTAGCAGGTTTTAGATTAGTGGTGCGGTCAGGCGCAATTCGGTCAGGCGAGGTGAATAGAGTTCGTGCAGAACCAAAGCAGCGGCCCCGACTGCCCCGGCATTTTCGCCCGCTATCGAAAGCTCGACTCCGACGTGGCGGACATTGCGGGTGATAAGTCTTTCTCGCAGGGCGCGTTCTACCGAAGCCTTATAAATGGCACCAACCTGATACAATTTTTGACCGCCTAAGATGATCGTAGGTAGGTCGAGCAGATTGACCAGACTGACGACTCCTGCCGCCAGATAAGTCGCCGAACGTTGAATTTCCGAAAGGGCTATCTCATCGCCGGCCAGGGCGGCCTGATAGATCGCTTCGATACCCAATTCTGCCAGATGGCTAGATTGGAGCAGGCTGGCTTTGCCCTGCTTCAGTTGTTCTTTGACGGCAGTTACGATGTGGGCGGGCGCACAGTAAAGTTCCAGACAACCCCGGTTGCCACAAAAACAGAGGGGGCCATCAATATTCAAGGTCATATGACCGAACTCACCGGCATTAGTTGTATCGCCCCGATAAAGCTGGTTCCCGATAAAAAACCCGGCCCCTATCCCCATGCCCATAAAGATAAAAGCAAAATTGCCCGCCCGTTGCGCTCCACCGACCCAGCGTTCCCCAATCGCCGAGGCGGTCGCGTCGTTATCAACTACTACCGGGTAGCCGGTTTTATCCTTGAGTGCATCTCGTAAGGCGACCTCGTGCCAATTCCACCCGAACAGATCGAGCGGTTCATAAACGATCCCCAGCGTGTGGTTCATCGCGCCGGGACAACCCAGGCCGATCCCCAGGATTTTTTCGCGGGGGATGGCGGCTTTTTGGATTAACTGCTCTATGGCACTGCTTATTTGATCGATTATAGTAGAGGCCCCCTGTTGTTGGTCTACCGAGTAGCGGGTGCAAGCTACGATTTGCCCGTCTAAGCCCATCATAACCAACGAGGTTTCGTCCCGGTCTAATAATACCCCGATGGCGTAGGGGCCGGTCGGGTTAATTCGTAGCCTTACGCGGGGCTTGCGCCCGGAAGGGTCTAGCCCATCTTCAATTACCAACCCTTCGTCCAGCAGTCGCCGCACGATATTAGAAACCGTTTGAGCCGTTAAGCCGGTCTGCTCGGCGATTTCAACCCGGCTTACTCCATCACAAATGCGAATAGCCTCCAGAACTACCCCCTGGTTGTAATCACGCACTCGTGGCAGGTTTGTACCGCTTTGCATAGCCAAAATTCCTTTCTGGAGAAGCTCTTTATTCTCAAGTGTACCTGGAATTTTCGAGAGTACCCAAATTTCTGCCTGCTCCTAACCTTGCCTCTAAGTATATTCTAAGGATAATAGAAGGTAGATCATTTTGCAAGGGGTATTTATAAATCATTTTGATTTATTCTCAAAAGCCCTCTTGACAGAATAAATCAAAATGATTTATAATAACCTCATCAAATTAGCCATACAGAACAAGGTGGTTTTCTGGCTCCAATGGCTAGTCCAACACGCCAGTTTAGCTACCCAGTATATTAGGATAAACGCTGATTTGCAGCGATATGAGAAGAAACTCTTCTTATAATTCGATAACAACTTCCCATTCGGGCCAGTTTGTGATATAACTGTAAAAGCTAAAGCTTTTCTTCTCGCTTTCACTGTACAACTAAGTATGCCAGGCCCGATTTGCTGGCTTGTTTTGGAGTCGGCTATTCGTGACCACTTCGAGCGGCAGCCGGAATACAAAATAAGTATCCCGTTGCGTTTTTTAGTTAGCCTGGCGCGTTTTGAGTTTTACTCTTCGTCCGAGAGCGGGGACATTATAGTAATCGATCAGCATTTTGGAAAGCGTTTAATGAGCAACCCTTGAGGTCTATCCTAAGCTTTACCCGCTCGATAGACCTTAGAGCTTATTCCAATAGGCTAACTGCTTACAGCAACCCTGTCGGGATCGGTTCTTAGTTGCTCAACGGAGGTGAGGAAGGACTGGCTCGTTCATCTGCGAACCAGAGCCTCATGTTTTGAACCCTTTAAAAGACCTTCAAGGAGGAGGTAACGATGTTCAAGCATTATAAAAAGCTTGGCGTATTAGTAGCAATGTTGCTAATGCTAAGTCTGCTGGCTGCCTGCGGTGATAGTACTGCTACGACAGCCCCGGCGGCTACAACCGCTGCCGCGACTACCGCGGCTGCCGCGACCACGGCGGCCTCCGCCGCGACTACTGCGGCTGCCGCGACTACTGCGGCTACCACTGCGGCTGCCGCGACCACGGCTGCGGCTGCCACTACTGCGGCTGCGGCTGGCGGTGCAATCCCGGCCGGGTTCGATGCGGCAAAAGGCTGCAAGAACGTAGCCGTGTTGTTGCCTGAGACCGACTCGTCGGCCCGGTGGGAGTCGCAAGACCGCCCACTCCTGGACGCGGCAATTAAGAAGGCTATTCCGGGCGTAACCGTCCAGTATTCTAACGCCAACAACAACGCCGATACTCAGCAGAACCAGGCCGAAGCCGCCCTGACCAAAGGCGCTTGTATTTTGGTAGTGGGTGCAAAGGATAGCGACAAGGCTTCGACCATCGTGCAGAAAGCCAAAGCTAACAAAGTACCGGTCATCGCTTACGACCGCTTGATCCAGGACAAAGACCTGGCCTTCTACGTGTCGTTCGACAACGTGAAGGTCGGCGAGTTGCAGGGTCAGTACATCGTCGATAACTACAAGAAGGGCGACAAAGTCTCGATGATAAATGGTTCGCAGACCGACAACAACGCCTTGTTGTTCAAGCAGGGCGCATTGAGCAAGCTGCAACCATTGTTCGACAAAGGCGAGTTGGTGAAGGTGTTTGACACCTTTACGCCAGACTGGAACAATGCGACGGCCCAGACCGAGATGGAAGCGGCCTTGACCCAGAACAAGAACGACATCCAGATCGCGTATGTGGCGAACGATGGGATGGCGAACACAGTTATCTCGGCTTTGAAAGCTCAGAAGCTGAACGGCAAAGTGCTGGTAACTGGACAGGATGCGACGGTTGCCGGTATCCAGAACATTCTGACTGGCGATCAGGCCATGACCGTTTACAAGGCTATTCCAAAAGAAGCCGAAGCGACCGCCGCCCTGGTAGCCGCTTTGGTCGATGGCAAGTTGCCGGACGGTTTGATTAACGGCAAAACCGCCACCAAAGACAAGGTTGACATTTTGTCGGCCCTGGCAATTCCTATCGCAGTCACGAAGAAAAACGTAGCTGAGACGGTTATCGCCGACAAGTTTGTGGTAAAAGAAGATGTCTGCAAAGGTCTGCCTGCCGAGGCGGGCAAGGGCATCTGCTAGTAGTCAGGGATGAAGGCTGAGGGCTGAGGGATGAAGGATGAATTGTAGAGGCATATTTATCGCAGGATAAACCTGCTTCTACAATTTAGCTTGCATCTCTCAGTCCTTATTCAACTCAGTCCTTGGTACTAAACTAATTTGTAGGGGCAACCCGGCAATTGGTTGGGTAATCGTCTCTACAAAATTCCGTGTTTTGTTGAATAAATTGTACTCAGTGATCTGCTCAAGGAGGAGTGAGTCGATGACAGACAGCGCATGGGCCGCGACGCAAGAGTCGCCCGGTCAACAACCTCGCCTGGAACTTAGAGGTGTCAGCAAGACTTTCGGCGCGGTACGAGCGCTGAGTGAAGTTGATTTTACAGTTTATGATGGAGAGGTAGTCGGTCTGGTAGGGGATAACGGGGCCGGTAAATCGACCCTGATTAAGGTAATGTCGGGGGCTTATCAGCCTGATACCGGCGATTATTTTCTTAGCGGCCAAAAAGTTCATGTTGCCGGACCACAGGACGCTACCCGTCTGGGAGTGGAAACGGTTTATCAAGATTTGGCCCTGTGCGATAACCTGGATGTTGTCGCAAATATGTACCTGGGACGGGAGGATCGTCAGGAAATTATTCCGGGTATCCTGCGACCATTAAGAGAGACCGAAATGGAGCGCCGGACGCTGGAAGTCTTAAAAATACTGGATGTAAAAATCCCCTCGGTGCGCGTGCCGGTCGCGGCCCTATCGGGCGGGCAGCGCCAGTGTATCGCGGTCGCCCGCACGATTTTGCGTAACCCAAAAGTGGTGCTGTTGGACGAACCGACGGCGGCACTCGGCGTGGCCCAGACTCGGCAGGTCTTGAACCTGATTAAACGGTTGCGGGAACAAGGGCTGGCTGTAGTGGTCATATCCCACAACTTGCACGATGTGTTTGAGGTAGTTGACCGGGTGACGGTGATGCGGTTGGGGCGACGGGCCGGAACCTTTAACATCAAGTCTACTACTCCTGAGAAAATTATTTCAGCGATTACGGGAGCGGAATATGCGGACGTGTCGGCTAACAGCGCGGCACAGGAGGTATAGCGGAGATGAGCAACCTAACGAACGAAGGGCCGAAAGGCGCGGCTAAACCTCCTACCGTCAATCCTACTCAGCCTGCCGCTGCTGGCGGGCCGGGTGGAGCCGTAGTAACCCGCCGCACTCTCCGCGACTATTTACGGATCGACCTGGGTTTCTTGCCAGTGCTGATTACCCTAATTATCGTGGGCATTTACTTTGAGTTTGCGACCAACGGTGACTTCCTGGAACCGGCTAACCTGTCCAACCTGGGCTTGCAGATTGTAGCGATTGGTACCCTCGGTATCGCGGCAGTCCTGGTCTTGCTTTTGGGCGAAATCGACCTGTCGCTGGCGGCAGTATCGCAGTGTTGCGCGGCGATCATGGGTGTATTGTTGATCCGGCAGGGTTGGCCTTCCCCGGTAGCGATTATCTTCGCGATCCTGGTAGGAACGCTAATCGGGCTGGGTAACGGCTTTTTCATTGCCGTCTTGCGTATCCCTTCCTTTATTGTGACGCTGGCCGGATCGCTGGGTTACGCCGGGTTGTTGCTAACCGTTTTGTTGCCACAGACGACCCTCCAGATCCGCAACGACCCTTTTATCAGTTCGCTCTCGACCAGTTATCTTGATGCGATTTGGGGTATCGGTATACCGGTTGTCGGCGTAGGTCTCTATATCGCGGCCCAGCTTTACACCCGTCGTCAACGGTTGCAATCTGGCCTCAAAGTACCTTCGCTTCAGGTTCTGGTACTCAAACTTGGCGTGATCGTAGTAATACTCGCGCTAGTGTTGTTTATGTTCCAATCGGACAAGCGTCCGCGTTCTCAGGCTCAGGGGGTACCTCAATCGACCGCTATCTGGATCGGCTTAGTGGTCATTTTCTGGCTGATCTTGAAGTACACCTCATTCGGACGGCACGTCTACGCTGTCGGCGGTAACGCCGAAGCAGCCCGTCGGGCCGGTATCAATGTGATCGGGTTGCGGGTAGCAATCTTCGCGCTGGCTTCGACCCTGGCAGCTATCGGTGGTATCTTGCAGGTGTCGCGGGCCGGGGCTGCCGATGCAGCAGTCAACCCGACTTTGCTGCTCAACTCTATCGCGGCGGCGGTTATCGGCGGGGTAAGCCTGTTCGGTGGACGTGGCTCGGTCTGGGCGGTGGTGCTGGGTGCGCTGGTCATCGGTAGCATCGAGAACGGCTTGAACCTGTTGAGCGCAGGCCAGGATGTTAAGTACATCGTCGAAGGTGGTGTATTGCTATTGGCAGTCACAGCCGATGCGCTGTTACGTCGGGCTAACGCAGTGCAAGGTCGCTAGGTATTAGGTATCAGGTATCAGGTATCAGGTGTCAGGTGTCAGGTAGGTTTCTACCTGACACCTTTTTATATACCCGGTCTAGTTATCGTCAGCGTCGTTATCGTCCTCGGCAGGGCGATAGTCTTTGGAGCGTTCGAGAAGTTCGATTTGGCGGCGTAGCAAATCGTTTTCGAGTTGTTTGCGCTCCAGATCGAGTTGAATATCCTGCTCCAGGGTCGGTTCGCAAATCTGGCAGTCGTCCAGGCAACCCTTGACCAGTACTCCCGGTGTTGGTAGCGAAGACTTGATCTCGTAGGAGAACAGGCTCTTGGTCTCTTCCGAAATTTTACCCTCACGGCCTACCTGATCGAGCAAACCCTGTTTGACCAGTTCTTCCTCGACCTGTCGGAGGGCCTGTTCGTGGAACTGGTCGGTAAGCGGGTCGGCAGGGGCCGCTATCGTGGCCCCTTGAAGAGTCGCCGATGTCAATCTTAGCCCCGGCGCATTGGCTCCCCGGCTTTGATAGATCGCGGCGCTATCCCGCCCGATCTTCTCGATCTCAAGCCGCTTGCTATCGGTCGCCAGTACCTTGCTAGGGGCCGCCGTCACCCCACCGCGTAAAACGCCCGGATTGCGGTCTACTTTGGTGTTATCCAGTAGTACCCGACGCTCAATCGACTCGATAGTAAATTTGACCGTCTGGGTCTTGTTGATCTGGTAGAACAAAAAGGTGACGGCCCGACATCGGTTAGGGTTGCTGAACTCGCGGGAAGCCGACTCGAAGTGGTCTTGCGACTCGCTTTCGGTATGGGTACGGGTGGCTACTTCGCCTACCGAAACGCTGCTGGCGGCTCGGACCCCCTGGGTAGCCGAGTGACTGGAAGATTGGCTGTGCTGGCTTAATTCACGCAAGAAGGTGCTGGTCGAGGAGGAATTGTAGGAACCGCTCACGTCGAGCGAGGCCCCGCCAAAAAAGGACTGGATCGCGCCACTGGTCTCGCCATGACCTTCTGCCGAACCGTTGGAAGTGTTGCTGGAATTAGCCGAGTCACGTACTCGCACATCGGACATCGAGTCGCTCATAGCCGACATGAAAAAAGCTTCTTCGGAGGTCTGCTCACTCCGATAGCTGAGTTTGCTGGCGGTATCAAAACTGAAACGGCTCCGGCGGTCGCTCGTAAAGAGTTTTACCTTCTCGCCCGGTAAAAGGGTGGTGCTGTAGAGCAAGTTGCCCAGCGCCAATGGCCCGGCGCAACGCTCTATTCGGACGTGTAATTTAACCTCAACCGGCACGACCTGGCGGCGGTCGTTGATAACTACAGTTGGGTTATGGGTCAGGCGGTAATGAAAATCAAGAATGTCACAAACCTGCTCAGGTTCGGTCGGTGGACAGCAGGAAGAGGCCGTCTGCTCCATAGCTGCTGCGCTAGGCGAAGTTAGGTCGCTCATCTGAAGTACTCCTTTTCGTTGTGTAAGGGATCCCATCGGCTTTGTTTAAGCCTTACTACCCTAAACGCAACTCAGGAGTACTTTAACTATTAGGCCCTAGCTAAATGGGAAATATGTCCTGATTATAGTTTTAAACCGTAACTAAGCGCCTTCTTCTTCGTTAGGGGCCAAATTCGGTTGAATAAACCGTTGGCCTTCTACAAAATCCAGGGCATCATCGAGGTCCTGGGCTGTGATGCTAAGGGCCGGTTCGACATCATCCTGGGCGGCATTGATGACCCGACCAAGCGCATTGAGGGCTGCCCGGTTGCAAAAGACCTCAATATCGGCCCCCGACCATCCGCCGGTTTCATCCGCCAGACGCGGCAAAAGCTCCATATCAGCCAGGGGCTTGCCGGTCATGTGTACTTGCAAGATACGTAAGCGGGTGGCTTTATCGGGCAAGGGCAGTTCGATTTTGGTATCAAAGCGACCGGGGCGCAGCAAGGCCGGGTCGAGCATGTCGGGCCGATTAGTCGCGCCCAGCACAATGATCCCGCTCGAAGCCGCCGCGCCGTCCATTTCGGTCAGCAATTGGGCCACCACCCGTTCGCCTACCGGGTCGTTGCTGTGTAGGCCGCGCAAAGGAGCCAGCGAGTCCAGTTCGTCCAGAAAGATAATACAGGGCGCGGCGGCGCGGGCCTTCTTAAAAATCTCCCGGACGGCTTTCTCCGACTCTCCAACCCACTTGGAAAGTAGTTCCGGCCCGCGCACCGAAATAAAGTTGATCCCGCTCTGACTGGCGATAGCCTGGGCCACCAGCGTTTTGCCAGTTCCGGGTGGGCCATAAAGCAGCACCCCTTTGGGCGCACGCGCTCCGGCCTGCTTGAGCAAATCTCCGTAGCGCAAGGGCCAATCGACCGCTTCGTGCAGGGCCTGTTTTACGTCGTCCAGTCCGCCGATTTGCTCCCAGGTAACATTGGGAACTTCGGTATAGACTTCGCGCAAAGCGCTTGGTTCGACCTCGGTCAGAGCCGTCCGAAAATCGACCATTTCTACTCGCAAACTAAGCAACTGGTCGAAGGAGAAGGCTCCCTGGACAAACTCGAAATCGGGAAAGAGCCGTCGAAGGGCTGCCAAAGCCGCTTCCCGGCAGAGAGCCGCCAGGTCAGCCCCGACAAAGCCGTGCGTAATGTCCGCCAGGAGATCAAGGTCAAAGTCGTCCGCTACAGGCATGCCGCGCGTATAGATACCCAGGATTTCGTGGCGACCTCGGCGATCCGGTACTTTGATAGCCAGTTCGCGGTCGAAGCGACCAGGACGACGCAAGGCCGGGTCCAGATTGCCGGGCAGGTTGGTCGCGCCAATCACCACTACCCGGCCCCGCGCCTGTAAACCGTCCATCAGAGCCAGCAGTTGAGCTACGATCCGCCGGTCGATTTCGTGAAAGGCTTCCGAACGTTTGGAAGCAATCGCGTCGATTTCATCCAAAAAGATGATGCTGGGAGCGCGTTGCTGGGCATCCTGAAAAATCTTACGCAAATGGGCTTCGCTTTGCCCGTAAAGGCTGTGGGCGATTTCAGGGCCGTTGACGCTGATAAAGTAGGCGTTGGCCTCGGTAGCGACGGCCCGTGCGATCATAGTCTTGCCGGTTCCGGGCGGGCCATAGAGCAGCACCCCTTTGGGCGCTTCGATCCCCAACCGCTCGAAAACTTCGGGATGCTTGAGTGGTAGCTCGATCATTTCGCGAATACGACTCATTTCGCGGGAAAGTCCGCCTACATCCTCATAAGTTACGCCGTAGCCGCCGGGGCGACGGGGTCGCACCCGACTAGCCTCAGCCTGATTGCTGTGTAGACGGACGGCGGTTCCCGGCCCGACCACCAACGGTTGCCCGGCGGGGATCACTTCTTCGATCAAAAACTCTTGAAAACTGGTTCCAAACAAATTGACCCGCACGACATTACCGACCTGCACTACCAGTCCCTCGAACAAGCGCTTGAAGTAGAGCGCGTGGCGGTTGGAGTTGAGTGGCTCCCAGTTGGCGTTGTTGCCAAGCGGCGCAATCACCAGACTACGGGCCGCGACGGTCGGAACCAACCGCAAATTGACTTCGGTTTCGAGGGGTGCGCCGCAATTGGCCCGCAAGATGCCGTCCATCTGCACCTGCTGTTTGCCGCGATCTTCCACAAAGGCCGGCAGCACTTTAGCGGCAGTCAACCCGCCCCCGCCTCGGATTTCCACTACGTCGCCGACGTTCGCGCCTAGCGCCCGCATATCGGAAGGGTCAAGACGGATAACCGTCCGGCCTACATCACGCGGGGTCGCTTCCGCCACCCGCAACTTCAACAGTTCTTCTACTTGCATGTTGTCCTCGTTCTAGGGTCTGTCTCTTGCCACCGCTTCGCATCAGCCCATACTATTGACCTGAACACTAGCATTGTGCCAAATCCAACCCAAAAGGTCAATTAGCATTGGCAGTTGATCTCGGATTAGCTATATACGGGGTCTTTTTTGGTAGAATAGGGCAATCTAAATTTGTTAGTATCTTGAACGGTAAGTAAAGCTATGCAGAAAAGATTTAGGCAGGCTGGGGAAAGCCTGGAAGAGTTTAGCCGCAAATTCCTGGTGCGTTGTCCACGTTGCGAAAAATGCGCCCAGGTAGTCGTCCTTGAACCCCCCGGCGAAGAACCAGTTAAATTTACAGCGCTTCTTTTCGCCCCACGTCGGTTGTTATGTCTCCAATGCGGCTATACCAAAGATTGGCAAAAGAAAGTTATATCCCGGCGCACACTGTGCGATTGGTATTTTGAGTTGCCGCTCTGGTTGCAAACACCTTGCTGTGGCGAAACGTTGTGGGCCTTTAACGAAGCGCACCTTGATTTTCTGGAACGCTATGTTGAAGCCGAATTAAGAGAGACTACCTCAAGGGTCACACCGCTATCCGAGAAGCTACCGGCCTGGTTGATAAGCGCCAAAAACCGGCCCGAAATTTTGAAGTGCCTCACCCGTCTAAGAGCCACTTTGGAATAACGTATTAAGACCTTCCCATTATACTTATTACTAAATCTCACAGACAACAATCAAATGACAGATATTGACTTTTGTCATTTGATATGTTATAATCAATTTGAGCCTACACCTAGTCGGCCCAAATTGATTATAAGCTGAGCTTGGAGGATTTTAAGATGAATTTAACTTCAAATACCATTCTTGTTACCGGTGGCTCGGAAGGCATCGGACTTGCCCTGGCGGAACGGTTTTTAGCCGCCGGTAATCGGGTCATTATTTGTGGTCGTCGGGAGGATAAATTACGCGAGGCGCAAGCGAAGTATCCCGAACTACACATCCGGGTCTGCGATGTGGCAATTGAAGCCGACCGGATTGCGTTATTCCATTCGGTTACGAGCGAATTCCCCAACCTAAACGTGCTGGTCAATAACGCCGGTATTCAACGTCGTTTTCAGTTCACCGAGGCCCAGGAATGGGCGCAAGTCCGGCAGGAAATTGAGATCAACCTGGAAGCCCCGGTACATCTTACTATGCTTTTTCTACCCCATCTGCTAAAGCAGACCCGTCCCACCCTTATCAATGTCAGTTCGGGGCTGGCTTTTGCCCCCCTTGCGATGGCCCCGGTTTACAGTGCTACCAAAGCGGCTATGCATTCGCTGACCCTATCGCTAAGGAGTCAACTCTCTAAAACACCGGTTGAAGTAATCGAGGTTATACCCCCGGCGGTTAATACCAATCTTGGCGGTGTCGGGCTTCATACACTGGATGTGCCTTTGGATGAATTTGCCGATGCAGTTTTCAAAGTCATCGACAAGGGAAATTCAGAAATTCCTTACGGCTCTTCCAAAAAAACCAGCCGAGCCTCCCGCGAAGAACTAGATGCCACCTTTAATCAAATCAACCAACCTCGCTCATAGCATGGTACAATGTCAAAAGCCCACCTTTAAGAGAGCCGATATTAAAGCCATATAAAATGAGGTTTATAACTTGGAAGACGCTCCACTATCCCCCCAAACTATTCTCGATACTGCCGAGCAGGTACTCCGCCGCTTTGGGCCGGGCAAGGCCACTGTGGTTGACGTAGCGCGGGCGCTTAACGTCAGCCACGGCACTCTTTACCGCCATTTTTCCAGCAAAGCCGCTCTTCGGGAAGCGGTCGCCGAGCGTTGGTTACACCGGGTCGCGGCTCCTTTGGCGACGATTTGTGACGAACCGGGCAGCGCTATAGTGCGACTACGGCGCTGGTTCGATACCCTTATGCAAATCAAGCGGGTAAAAGTGCTGGAAGACCCGGAATTATTCACAATGTACCACCAACTAGCCGAAGAATCCGACTGGGTGGTTAAGGATCATCTGGCTGAATTAACCCGCCAACTAGCCCGGATTATCCAGGATGGGATGACCTCAAGCGAATTTAAGCCGGGGGATAGCGCTGTCATAGCCAGGGCGCTTCTAACGGCAACCGCGCGTTTCCATCACCCTGTTCATGCTCACGAGTGGTCGCGCTCTACCTATGCCCAGGAGTTTGATGATCTGTGGAGCTTATTGCTTTTTGGGCTTAAACAGCCGTAAACAATTAAAAGCAATCTGGCCCATGTCAAAGGGTAAAAAGACCTAATGGAAAGTGGCATTTTGATAGAAAAATCGATCATGCCAGCGCCGAATCTTAGTGCAAAATTACTTGTCAAAGCCCTTTTGTTGTGCTATCATATCTCCATAATCGCCCTGCCGAGTTGGTGATGTTAACGAAGTTTTGTTCCAACAGCTTCTACTAGGGAGTCGATTTTCGCGGAAGGTAGGCAGAGTCCGGCTGGATAAGCCGTTTGGCTTGATGCTGATGTCTGGGGATAGATACCCACCTGTATATACAGGTTCAGAACCTAGTACACACGGCCCGGCGGGGTGTTTTTACACCCCTTTTTAGTTTCCAAAAAGCAAAAGATGATCTATCTATTTTACGGTGAAGACCGCTTTTCCCTCCTGGAAGAAGTCAATCGGCTCAAAACTGAGAACGTCCCGACCGATGCAGAGGATTTTAATTTTTGTAAGCTAGATGCGCTTAAAAGCGGCTTTGTTATTGACGAAGTTTTTAATAATGCTGACGCTTATCCTTTTTTGAGTGAGAAGCGGGTGGTCGTAGTTAGCGGGTTGCTGGCAAAGCTAGGCAAGAGCGCGGCATCTGAGGAAAAGGCCGCGGCGCGGGCTTCGGTCAAATCACGTGGTACAGCGACCTCGGCTCCAACTTCGCCTCGCGAACGCTTTTTGGAATTTATACCGCGCATCCCTTCGACGACTATTCTGGTGCTGGTAGAAGAAAAGGCGGCCAAAAGCGACCTGGTTTACAAGGCGGTCGATAAACACGGGGCCTTGCGCGAGTTTGCGCCGCCCAAAGACCTGGCCCTCGAACATTGGATCAGCCAGCACGCTGCCCATGAAAAAATCAAGCTCGACCGGACCGTGCCGGGTCTCTTGCGTCAGTACCTCGGTAGCGACTTGTACCGTATTCATAACGAACTGCAAAAGCTGGCCGCTTATGCCGGGGAAGGTCAGCCTGTAACTGCCGCGATGGTCGAGAATATGACCGCCGATGTACAGGAGACCAAAGTCTGGGACTTGACCGACGCGCTGGCCCGTTGCGACCTGAAAGGTAGTCTGGGCCAGCTTAACCGTTTGCGAAACGAAACAACCCTCAACCGGGCCGGGTTCACCCGGCAGGTCTTTAACCTCATCTGCAAGCAAGTTTATGACCTGATCCGTATCCGCGAAATGTACGCCGCCCGCAAGAGCGTCAACGAGATCGCTCAGGCGACCGGCATGCATCCCTTTCGGATCGAAAAGACTTTGCCGCTTACCCGCAATTTCCAGGCCGAGCGTCTCGACCGCCTTTACTCTCGCCTAACCGAACTGGACTACGCCGACAAAACCGGTCGGGCCGACCTTGCCGCCCAACTCGACCTCCTGATTACCGAGATTTGCCAGAACCGCTAAGTTTTATAGCAAATTGCAGAATTATTGAGTAGGGGCGACCCTGGGTGGTCGCCCTCGGAGGCCGTGTCGGGTGTTCACGGGCAACCACCCAGGGTTGCCCCTACCGGGATATTTTATTATTTTTGAGTCCCTGAATAAGTTCTTAACAGCAGCTATTGGCAGCCTTGCCAACCAGTTCGAGCGGTTGTCGATTCAGGGCGGACGAAGTGGCCGGAGTGCAACAGGCAATCGGCTCTGCTTCTAGGCCCGGTCGGTTGGCGGAATGTACCGGGGCATCCGCTTCCAGCACCACGAAAACCTCCCAGCTATTACCGTCCGGGTCAGTCACCCATACTTTATCCTGCACCGCGTAGCAACAAGTCACGTTTTCTTCGTCAAAGGTCGCCAGACCGGATTGGATAAAGCGGTCTTTAGCCGCCAGCACTTCCGCCGTACTTTTGACCTGGATGCCAAAGTGGGAAATAGTACCACCGGGGGTAAAGCTGGAATTTTCGTTGAGGGTAAAATTAACCGGCGGTTCGACTACCTCGAATTTGGCATAACCGGGCCGGATTTTGCTCGGCTCCTGTGCAAATAAAACCTGATAGAACGGTAACGACCGCTCTACGTTGCTGGCGTTGATCGAGACATGTACTCTGGTAGTAGTGGCGAACTCGACTGCGCTGGTGCGCTCCTGTACTTCGGTGGTCATCTTCTTTGCTCCTTGTTTTCTAAATCGAAGAAAATCAATATGTTTACCCCTGAGAAAGGGTTGGCTAGTTTTCAAACCCTTAAAACTCTTTGAGACCTTACACCTAGCATTATATAGATATATTTCGATTTGTCAATATGTTATTGATAGGTAAATTGGCTTATTCCTGATCTGCTAAATTTTTGGTCAAGAAGCCACTGGAGCCGCTTGAGCCAGCGCGAATTGCTCCTTGATACGGGCCGCAATGCTGTCGCGTACCTCTCGATAGACCGCTAGTTGCTGTTCTTCGCTGCCGGTTGCTTTGGAAGGGTCGGGAAAGCTCCAATGTAGTCGGTAGGTCGCGCCTGGAAAGATCGGGCAACTCTCGTTAGCCTGATCGCAGACGGTAATGACGTAATCGAAGGGTTGCGAAAGATACTCGGTCAATACTTTCGAGCGTTGCCCGCTAATGTCGATGCCGAGTTCGGCCATCGCTTTGATTGCCAGAGGTCGAACGTGGGTAGCCTCGGTTCCGGCGCTAAAGCTTTCAAACTCGTCCGCGCCCAACGCCCGTAATAACCCCTCGGCCATTTGGGAGCGGGCCGAATTGTGGGTACACAAAAACAAAACTCGCGTCATAAATAGGGTTCCTTTCACCTACTTCTAACTCTTGACCAAGCGGTTCGGCCTGGGGAGTTGCATCAAAAGCCGGATGCGACCCATCAGCCCAATAGCGATCTGGCTAAATCGGTCTTCCCACTCCTCAATTGGTCCGTCAAACTCTACCGGGTCGGGAAAGCTCCAGTGAATACGCTCCGGGTCGCCTGGAAAATCCGGGCAGGTATCCTTTATCCGATCGCAGACGGTAATAATGTAATCAAAAGATTGGTCTAAAAACTCGTTGAGGTGTTTGGGCTTTTGCTGGCTGATGTCGATGCCCATATTACTCATGGCCTCGATAGCCATAGGATGGATCGCCAGTGCCGGGATGGAACCGGCACTATAGACCTCATAACGGTCGCCTCCGGCTTGTCGCAACAACCCTTCCGCCATCTGAGAACGAGCCTGATTGTGGGTACACAAGAACAGTACTCGTATTTTATTTGTAGTGCTCATGACAAATCTCCTATACTTGACTAAAGCTAACCTTTATAACGTATGCTGGCTTGCAACTTAAATTTTCGGTCGTACCTAGGAGCGTTCGATCTGGTCAGTTTGAGGGTACTTCTTACTCAGGTCGGGGCCGATAGTGGTCGGGCAATCCACTTCGGCGGCAGCGGCGACCAAATTAGCAGGGGCCACTTTGATTTCGTTGCCAAAATAACGGCGCTGGAAATAAAAAGCCACCCTTACCAACCCAATCAAGGCGGGTACTTCTACCAGTGGCCCGATCACGGCTGTAAAAGCCTGGCCTGAATTGAGGCCAAAGACCGCGACCGCAACTGCTATCGCCAGTTCAAAATTGTTGCCAGAGGCGGTGAAGGCAATCGTCGCGGTCTTGGAATAATCTGCTCCAATCCGGTGGCCTATCCAGAAGCTGACCAGGAACATAACTGCAAAATAGATGCAAAGGGGGATGGCAATACGTATCACATCAAAAGGTATCTGAACTATTAGACTCCCTTTAAGGCTGAACATTACTAAGATAGTGAAGAGCAGTGCTACCAGAGTAATGGGGCTAATTCTAGGAATAAATTGCTTTTCGTACCATTGACGGCCTTTGGTCTTCAGCAATACAAAACGGGTGAGCATACCGGCCAGGAAGGGTATACCGAGGTAAATGAAGACGCTCTGGGCAATCTCACCGATGCTAATATTGACGATGCTCCCTTTGAGCCCGAATAATGGCGGTAAAACCGTAATAAAGAACCAGGCATAAACACTATAGAAAAGCACCTGGAAAATGCTATTAAAAGCCACCAGTCCGGCGGCATACTCACTGTCGCCCCGCGCCAACTCGTTCCAGACGATGACCATGGCAATACAGCGGGCCAAACCGATCATAATCAGGCCAACCATATATTCCGGTTTATCCCCCAGAAAGAGGATTGCCAGCAAGAACATCAAAACCGGGCCGATCAACCAGTTTTGAACCAAAGAAACTAGCAAAATCCGCCAGTTACGGAAGACATCGCCCAGTTCCTCGTATTTGACCTTAGCCAGGGGCGGGTACATCATCAGGATTAAGCCAATCGCAATCGGGATGTTGGTCGTACCGGCTTGAAACTGATTAATAAAGCCTTCTACTCCGGAAAAAAAAACCCCGTACCCACTCCCACGGCCATTGCCAGGAAAATCCAGAGAGTTAGAAACCGGTCTAGGAAAGATAATTTTTTGACCTTGTTACCGGTCATCTCAACCTCCTGTTGCTAAAGCAACTTCTACTTTAGATTGATGCTTGCACAATCATCAATCTAATTCGCCAAAAAAATCAAAGCAGAGCAAATTCAGGGCTACCGAGCAGTTGGTCTACCATAATCTTGATTTCCTCGGCCCGACCTTTAATCAGCGAATAATAAACCCACTTGCCGCGCTTGTCGCCCTTGATTAGCCCGGCATCCCGCAAGATACGCAAGTGGTGCGAGATGGTCGGTTGGGCCAGGCTAAAACTGCTGGTAATATCGCACACACAGACCTCGTGTTCGAGGCTGTTAGCCAGCAAACTCAGGATCGACAGGCGGGTGGCATCCGCCAGGGCCGCAAAAAGCTCCTGGGCTTTGTCGGCCTGGGCTTTGTCGATAGTCGGTTTTGAAGAAGGAGTGCAACACTCCTCTTGAATTACTTTTAGTTCTTTTATCATAATCTCATCATAATATACATATCGAAGTTTGTCAATCAATTTTGTATTTTATAATTATTCGCAAGGGCAATTCGACTTGTAGAGCCGCCTCGTTCGTGCTACACTTTTATCATGAGAATTGTAGGCATTAGCGAATTATTAAAACGGGCGCAAGAGTTTATCGGGCCGGACGCAGCCTGGGCCGAAGTGCTGGGCGAGGAGCGGCGCGGTACGCTAACCCTCTACGAATATGTCGTGCCGGACGGCTCGGAGCGCTGGCAAGGCTATTATGCACCCTGGGCGCGGGTTAGCCCGGTCGATAGCGCCAGTAGCCTGTTTGTGCTTTCTTACTACCGGGATAACAAAAAGTGGCAAGATTTGGAAGTAGCCGGACATCTCGAAGAATGTTTGCAGGCGATCAAGGAAAATGTTTACCAGGTCTTTTTCAGTAAATGAGAATTAAGAACAGAATTAACAGGGATAAACAAGATAGACAGGATTTACGATTTACGATTTGAAGCGGTCAGTCCATGTCACGCTTCAGACGGGGGTGAGGGGGCGTTTACCTCAGTTTTGCTAAAAATAGCCCCCGCCGAAGAATCTCAGTTTGCTATACTGAACCGGGCTGAGTAGTTAAAATATTAAATATTAAATCCTGTTTATCCTGTCCATCCCTGTTAATAAAATTTTAGAGAGGTTTGTGAAATGAAATTTATTGCTAATATCGAAGCCAGTAAAGATGATTTGAAGCTGATTTTGCAGGTTATCCGTGATAATATGGATTACGCCGAGCTAAGTGATATTTTCCGTATTTATATGCGCGACAATGAACCGGGCGGCATCGTGGTCGAAGAACGCTACGACGAGAATGAAAACCTGATCGAGCGCCGCGAACATTAAGAACTTTGTTTGAGTAAAAGCCATGCGCCTGATTAAACGCTACTCCAACCGCAAACTTTATGATACGGCGACCCGCACCTATATCACGCTGGAAGGCGTGGCTGGGCTGGTGCAGGAAGGAGCCGAAATCAAGGTGGTCGATAACGAGACCGACGAGGATTTGACGACCGTTATTCTGAGCCAGCTTTTGCTGGAACGGGAGCGGTCGCGGCGGTCGTTGTCGTCCGGGCTGTTGTCGGGTTTGTTGCGGAGCGGCGAGACATTAGGGCGTGGTTTGTCCAGTCTGGCCCGGCCGTTGCCGCTTAGTTCCAGCGGTTTGGTGGGGATGTTGGAGCATGAAGTCGAGCGCAGCCTAAAATTCTGGCTGGAAATGGGTCAGGGTAGCGAGGAAGAAATTTTGCGGATGGTCGAAAGGCTAATCGAAAATCGTCGCAAGGCCCGCCCTGCCGCAAATCTGCCCGAAGTGTCCCGTCCGGCGGTTCCCGGCCCCGGTCTTTTGCGACGGCGCAGCCTGGACGATTTTGAAGTCTGGGATGACGCTACTTCCGACCAACCGCCCCCCTTTTCGCCACTGCCTATCGCCGAGCAAGCCACTGACCTCGCTCGACAGGCGGCTCAACTCGCCGAACACTTACAGCAAAACCCACCCGACCCGGCTATCGCCCGCCAGCTTCAAGCCGATCTGAACGAGATTAGCGAACGGCTGGCAAAATGGGGTAAAGCCGCTTTTCAGTCCACCGAAGCCGACTGAATGGAAGAGGTATTAGGTAAGAGGTGTCAGGTTAAAACCGATCTGGTCTGTATCGTATCAAAATTTCGGGGTAAACAAGCGCAAAATAGAGCTTACCCGAAAGGTTGTCCGTTTCCTACCAAAAGGCTGACCACAAATGCTACTGAAGGCTAAAAGCTGTGTCTCATGCAAAAGTTTGTGCCAGGTTTGAGAAAGAGATGGTAAATTGGCTGAAAGCTGAGCCAATTCGAGGGAAACCTAAGCACGTGAGCCGCGAAACGTGAGCACGAGGATATATGTTCAGGAAAACTATTCTAGCTCTGGTATACTGCTTCTGACACTCCCAATACCGAATCACAATGGGTCAGGATGGCTTTGAACAGGGATGTAGTGGGAGGAGCGAGAGACTGACACAACACACTATGAGACGAACAGGAGGAGAAATATGAGCAAAAAGATTCTACTACTGGGATTCTCGGACAGCGTTCTCACCAACGCACAGCAACAGTTCACGCGACCCGGTCTGGAGGTGTTTCTCGGGAAGAGCGTGAAAGATGTGCGGTCCCGACTTTCGCAGACCACCATCGATCACGTCTTCATAGGGGGAAAGCTCGCTGTAGAAACCCATCTGGAGATCGCGTGGGAAGTCCTTCAGGCAAACGACGCGACGACCGTGCATGTGCAGGATCGATTGGGTCCAGAAGGCTTTCTGCCCTTTGTCCAGGCAGTTCTTCGTGGGCTTGTTCCGGGCGAGGGGTAACAGGCTCTTCACGCTCACTTTTGTCCGAATTTTCAACACTGGTATCCTTTCAATTTTTCGGGATAACCTAGCGAAAAT
This sequence comes from Chloroflexia bacterium, assembly GCA_038210655.1. Taxonomy (GTDB): domain Bacteria; phylum Chloroflexota; class Chloroflexia; order Chloroheliales; family Chloroheliaceae; genus 54-19. The sequence continues at coordinate 22,488 of JBBQWM010000020.1, read as the reverse complement.
CAACCTTGTTGAGTTCAAAGAGATAAGATTTACCCCAGATTTTGAGAAAATACTCTGGTCTGACACCTGACACCTAATACCTCTTACCTGATACCTTTATTGCCCGTAACGGAAGGTCAAGACCGTATCGGTGCCGAGACGGATTTCGGCCCCATCCGAGAGGAGGATGGGGGTAGCTTCCAGTTGTGTTCCGTTATACCAGGTTCCATTCGAGCTACCCAGGTCGCGCAAGTAGACCCCATCGGGCTGGGTTACGATCTCGATATGCTCTCGGCTGACCCGTGGGTCGTCCACCATATAGAGCGGTACATCGGCGATTTTGTTGCTGCGCCGACCAACCAGGGTGCGGGGCGTGGTAATCTCGAACCGCTGCCCGGTGGACGGCCCACTGCGTACCTTGAGGCTGCCGATCAGTCTAGGTGGGGCGGCGATTGCGCCATTCCCGCTTTGGATCGCGTGATGGGGGGTGGTCGCCGGGTAGAAAGGCTGCGGCCCACGCTGGGCAGGCGGAACCTGTACTGCCGCCGGAGGCGGTTGGAAGCCCGGTTGGGGTTGAGCTTGCGCTTGACCCAACGGCGTAGTTGGCGCTCTGCCATCGACCGGTTCGGACAGGCCGTTCCAGTTGAGCAACTGGCTTTTGTATTCCATATCGTCTAGCCAGTTCTGAATAATCTGGCTTTTGACCAGCAGATCAGGGTTAGCGTCGATCTTCTGATCGATGTACTTGCCCGAAACTGCCCCAAGCTGCTTGATCCGGCGCTTGACCACAAAGTCGAGGTCTTTGTAGCTTTCAGCGGAAGCCGCCACCATCGCCCGGAAGGTTGGCTCATCCAGGCTTAAAACCTCGATGTCGGTTAGCGCTCTGACCGTCGCGGTACGCCGGGTGCGTCCCAAAATACCGATCTCGCCAAAGTAGGCTCCTTCGTCCAACGTTGCAACTGGCTTTTGAACACCGCGCTTGTCGCCCCGCAAGATTTCGACCTGACCTTTGGTGATGATATAGAAGCGGTCGGCGGCATCGCCCTGGGCAAAGATGGTCTGTCCGGCCCTGAATCTAAGGGTAGTGGCCGAGGCACTAAAAGCGATCAACTGCTGGCGGCTCAAACTTGGCAGGGCTTTTGCCAGCCATTCGTCGTAAATCTGCTTCAACTGATAGACGAAAGCTCCAACCATTGGTGTAAAGACCAGCGAATTATAGATAAAGTGGATATTGATCCGGTTGGGCAAAACCGCGTTGATGCTGCTTTGTCGGGCTGGGTCGGTGCTGCACCCAATCGCGCAACCGATGACCCCATCGTGACCCAGCAGGCCCTGGTCAGGATGCAGGGTGGCTACGCCAAAATAGGTTGGGATCGTCTTTCCGGCCAGCGCATCTGCCGGAGTAAAGGAATAGCTGGTAAAGTCGATGATGTTGGTGCCAAACAAAAAGATATGCTCAACCTGATGCACCAGCGCGGCGATAAAGGCCCACTTTGTCCAGGGGTTTTTGGGGAACTTGAATAGCAAAATCGTGCAAGCGATCAAAATCGCGCCATCCCACAAAAAGTGAATTAGCTCCCGGTCGAGTTCGCCAAAGACTCCGTGCGCCGCTGCACAGCCCGGCCCGTTCCAACTCCAGCCTTTGCAACCCTCAAATACGACCGGACGACCGGTAAAGGTCTGACCGCCATTGACGACCGTGATAGAGCGGCTATCTTCTTTGGAAGTTTTGTTGATAACCAAATCGGCCTGTGGGAGGTCGGCTTCGAGAACTTTTACCTTTGGCTTATCGGCCGTAGTTGGGTCAATTGCCAGTATGCGGCCCTCGTAGGTGTGTTCTTTATAGGCAATATACTCGCCCATCTGGAAAAGATGCTCGCCAACATGCCCGGCCTGAACCAACATCAGGACAGCGTAAAAAGCCATAAAACCATAATGACGGCTGTTCCATAACACTTTCATGGTGAATAGTGGAATCCAGGGGAGCAACGTCACTAAGGCAATGGCCCAGAGGTGCCAGTGCAAAAGAATGCCACTAAGTTGCATGAGGTAGGAGGCGATAGCGGTAATAACCACCGCTCGGATTTGAATATCCCGCCCCCGGATGAGTTTTAGGAGGTTGTTCATTTTGGTTGTTCCTTACTGCTAACGACCCTAGAGATATTTAACCAGTTGCCAGGTACAAATTGCGTATTAGAAGATGCCTATAATTGGGAAGGTACACAGTCCTATTTTAACACGCCTCTAATTTAATAAATGTGATACAGATCAAAGATTAGAAGTTTATTAGCTACCAGATTCCAGGTGATCTAATTTGAAAAAATTCGGCAACAGTGCGAAAATTCTCGAATAGGAAAGAGAAAGTACCAAATCAAGACATCCATTGGCAGAGCAATGTCACACAGGGAACCGAGAATTTTGTAGGATATGGCTCCGCCCATAGATTTCCCTACTTATCCTGTCAATCCTGTTTATCCCTGTTAATTTTAATGGAGGAAAAATAATCATGACTAGCCAACTTCCCCGGTTCCGTATCACCACCGAACTGGGAGCAATTGAGATCGAACTGGAAGTAGAGAAAGCGCCTATTACAACGGCTAATTTTTTACGCTATATCGAAGCAGGCTTTTATACCGACAGCCATTTTTATCGGACAGTCACAATGTCGAACCAGCCTGATAATGCGGTCAAGATCGAGGTAATCCAGGGCGGGTTAGGGATGGAGAATCTGACCAGCAAAGCCAAATTCCCGGCGATAGAGTTGGAGCGCACCAACCTGACTGGGTTGAGCCATCGGGATGGTACTATTTCAATGGCCCGGTTGGGAGTAGATAGCGCGACTTCGGAGTTTTTTATTTGCGTGGGCGATCAATCCGAACTCGATTACGGTGGGCGACGCTACCCGGATGGACAGGGTTTTGCGGCTTTCGGCAGGGTGGTCGCTGGTCAGGAAGTAGTCAGGCAGCTTCAAGCCTTGCCCGCCGAGGCCCAGAGTTTGAAACCACCGGTCAAGATCAGCCGGATCGAGCCTGTTTTGTAACGATTAGTGCGGGTACTCCCCGGCCAGAAAGACCAGCACAACCAGTCGGGTGTCGCTATCGTTAAAGACCCCGTGAACAAGCGGCGGCGGCACCACGACGGTCTGGTTAACGGTCAATACCTGCTCCTCCTCGCCGACCACAAACCGGCCCTGGCCTTCCAGTACGACATAAATTTTATCGGCGTTGTCGTGGCTGTGAACCTTTTGGGATTGGCCCGGTTCCAGGCAATAGACATCGCAAAACATGCGGTCGCTGGCGAAAAGGCCGACCTTTTGCATCTTCTCGTTGCTCCAGCGACGCGCCTCGGAAATATTCTTTACATCCATAGTTTTATTGCTCGGTAGTTCAGGCTGATTTCAAGCATCGCCCTTTAGAAGAGATCGGCAAAGCTTACTTTTTGTTCTTCTTTTCCATCTCTTTTTTCAGGTCTTTTTTGGCTTTTTCAACCGCTTTTTCTTCTTCGGTCTTGACATGACGCTGGGCGGCGGCCTCCCCGATCAACTCCTGGCGGCGCTGCTGCATCCGGGTTTCTTCCTCGGCGGCGGCAGTTTTGCCGCTATCGACCATCTCGCTCACCACGCCGCGTAGTTTTTCGACCGTCGCCTGACCATCGCGGGTTACTATTAACGTAGCGACGGTTGCCCCGGTCGCGGCTCCCAGTACTACCCCGATCAAGAACTTGAACAATCCTACTATCGCGCCCATCTTGCTCGTTTCCTCCTACTTTTAAAAATAAAAAGCTAAATTCTAAAAGCTAAATTGTTTCCGATCTTGCAAACTGCCAAAGCCCTGCTACTATATAGCATACCATAAACCAGGCTTTGCCGCTTGCACCACTCAATTTAGGGGTGAGTGTCAGGTTTTTGCAAACTAATGAGGTTGTGCTACATCCTAAACCGGAATTGAGCATATATTAGAAAATTTTCGTAACCGTTCACAGAAATCTAGTGGTTTGAACTGAGATTCTTCGGCGGGAAACTTACTTTGGCAAAAACCCAGGTAATGCCCCGCCTCAGAATGACATGCTGTGAACAGTTACAAATTTTCTAATATATATTTTTAAGTGGTTTAGATCGAGGTTTTCACGGTAGCTCGTTTGTATTGTTTGACCCCCTGCAAAAATTGAGGCGCACCCTCAATTTAGATGATAGCGAGATATACTGTAAGTGGGGCGCAGCAGGGTCAACGAAATTAACCAGTCAGCAGAGATAAGCACAGGCAATTTTAGGCCCGCAAGGGTCTGTCTATCCCTGTTAAAAGAAGAGGAGAATAAGATGGCTCGAACAGTGGAAAAAGATAAGTTCCCGGTAATGCTAACTTTCGACCTGGACGCAGAGTCGGCCTTTCTTGCCAGCGATCCCCAAAATGCTACCCGACCGGGGGTGCTATCTGCTGGACAGTACGGCCCAAAGGTTGGGCTGTACCGGCTGATCGAACTTTTGCAGAAAAAGGGGGTTCCGGCTACCCTGTTTGTGCCGGGTTGGGTAGCCGAAAAATACCCGACCGCAGTCCAGGCTGCCGTGACTGCCGGATGGGAAATCGCCCATCATGGCTATCATCATATCCCGCCCGCCAGCCAGACCCGCGAGGAAGAAGCCGAGTCAGTTGTGCGTGGGATAGCGGCGATTGAGCAGGTGACGGGCCGCGCCCCGGTCGGGTATCGTTCGCCGTCCTGGGATTTTAGCAGCAATACGCTGGCTCTCCTGGCGGATAACGGTTTTCTCTATTCCTCCAATATGATGGACGACGACGCGCCTTATTTGCATCCGATTGCCAGTACTGCCGGGCTGATTGTCGAATTGCCAGTCCAGTGGATTTTGGACGACGCGCCTTTCTTTTTGTTTCGTCCGCCCTACACCCGGCCTATCAGCGCTCTTAGCACCGCCTACGAAGCCTGGAGCGAAGAATTTGAGGGGCTTTACGCCGAACGAGAGCGCGGTAAATGCTACGTCCTGACCATGCACCCTTTTATCAGTGGCAGACCGGGGCGAGTACGCCTGTTAGAGCGGTTGATCGACTTTATTCAGCAGCATCCCGCAGCGGCCTTTTATACCTGTGAAGAGGTCGCCCGCTACGAGCAAGCCAAACGGATGCCGCCTTTTTAGAGTTAGAGTTTTGGGTTAAAATAAGCTACAATCAAATAAGCTACAATCAACTCGGTCTCATCGTGCTAATTTTATTGGATAGTCTAACCTGTCTTAGGAGTTTAGTGTATGCCCGTTAATTTAGTAGATTTCCCGCCTGGCCCCCACAGCCGTCTGCCACGTGGTTATAGCCACATTCTTGGACTGGCCCGCCAACCTGCCGACTTTTTGATGAAATTGGCTGAGTATGGCGAGATTGCCTATTACAAGGTCGGCCCCAACCATAACTATTTACTCAATCACCCCGACTATATTCGGGATGTATTGGTAACGGGCCAGCGTAATTTTGTCAAAGGTGAGAAAGTCAGTTGGCTCAAACACCTGGTGGGTAACGGCCTTTTAACCAGCGAGGGCGATTTTTGGTTGCGCCAGCGAAGGTTATCCCAACCGGCTTTTCACAAAAAGCGGATCGCCGCTTATGCCGAGATTATGACCGATTATGCCACCAAGACCCGCGAAAGCTGGTCGGAAGGTCGCCCGGTCGATATTGTCCAGGAAATGACCGAATTGACCCTGGCGGTAGTTGCCAAGACCTTGCTCGATTACGATACTCAGCCGGATAATCAGGATTTGGAAAAGGCGATTGCCGACTTGATCCGATGGTCGGTGCGGGCGGTTTATCCGCTACCTTTGGCTGAAACATTGGATAAATTGCCGATTTCCAGCACACAGCGTTTTCGCAAGGCTTTGAAGTTTTTGGATACAACGATGTACCGCATTATAAACGAGCGGCGGGCCAGTGGCGTAGATCGGGGCGATTTGCTTTCGATGTTGATCGAGGCTACCGACGATGATGGTAGTCGCATGAGCAACGAGCAACTCCGCGACGAAATCATTACCTTTTTCCTGGCGGGACACGACACAACTTCGCTGACGCTTTCGTGGGCCTGGTATTTGCTGGCCCAGCACCCGGCAGTGGAAGCCAAACTGCACGCCGAACTGGATAAGGTTTTGGAAGGTGGTAGGTTGCCGACTTTTGAGGATTTGCCGCGCCTGGCCTATACCGAGATGGTCTTTTCGGAAGTGTTGCGGCTCTATCCGCCCGCCTATGTTGTGCTACGGATGGCGGTAAACAGCCAAAAGATTGGTAATTATCCCCTGCCTGCCGGGTCGTCGATTTTGGTTAGCCCTTATGTTACCCATCGCAATCCGGCCTATTTTGATAACCCGGAGCAGTTCAACCCGGATCGCTGGACACCCGAATTTAAGGCAAAATTGCCCAAGTATGCCTATTTTCCGTTTGGGGGTGGGCCGCGTCTGTGCATCGGGGAGCCGTTTGCCTGGATGGAGGGGGTCTTGCTACTCGCGACGCTCGGTCAGAAATGGCGCTTGCGGTTACTGTCGAAGCCGCCAATTCCTATCAAGCCCTTGATAACTCTCCGGCCCGCCGCCCAAATCATGATGCAGCCCGAATTACGTCAGCAAACTACCAGCGATCTACCGTCAGCCGTCGGGCTATCGAGGTAGGGGAGGAGGTGTCAGGTGGTAGGTAACAGGTATCAGGTAACAGGTATCAGGTTGGAAACGACTTGCTGGCACCTGATATATCCGCAACATTGGTAGAACTTGCACCCGCCTAATGCGCCGCATACCCAACACCTGACACCTGACACCTATTACCTATCCCTCAAAAACGATACCCAGGCCAGGGCTATTTGGGACGGTCATTTTCCCGTTTTCGACTGGCGGGAGGTTTTTAACCAGGGTAGCGGTCAGGAGGGTGGCGGTCGCTAGGCCGCAATGAAGGCGTGGTTCGGGTAGGGTCGCGGCCAGATGCAAGGCTGCTGCGATCCCGACCCCGGAGTCGATAGTAGTCGTGACGAAGGAGCGTAGCCCGGCGGACGCGGCCATTTCGATAATTTGCCGTCCGGTTCGTAGCCCGCCCACTACCATCGGTTTGATAACCAGAATATCGGCGGCTCCGAGCTTTATAATTTGGCGGGCGGCAGCAAGACTTGTGACCGGTTCGTCGGCGGCGATAGGGATATTGACGGTTCGCCGGACGGAAGCCAACCGTTCTAGGTCGAAGGGGACGGTTGGCTGCTCGATCAGTTCGATCTCGAATTCTTCGACCGCCCGCAATATATCGATGGCCCGCGCTGCGGTCCAGGCTCCGTTAGCGTCCAGCCGTAGCTTTAGGCCGGGGCCAATCGCGGCCCGTACCGCTCCGACGCGCTCCACCTCCTGCCCGACCGTTGCCCCCATTCCGACCTTGAGCTTGATACAATCAAAACCCTGCTCGACCGCCTTTTTAGCTGCTTGCGCCGCCGCCTCTGTATCTGGCAGGCCGATTGTCGCGTTGACCGCAACACTTCGACTTTGGGAGTTTCCCCCTTCGGCTAGAACTGACTTTGGATTGCGAAGTAAGAAATCGGTGATGGGTTGTCCGGCAGCCTGAGCGAGTAGATCGCAAGCCGCCGTGTCGAGGCCGCACCAAACCGCCGCCACCCCCAACGCTCCCTGTTCAAGGATCGGAGGCAGTCGGTTATCCAGCGCGTCAAGCTCGTCGCCTTGTAAGATAGGAGCCAACTTGGTGAGCCAGTCCAGTACGTCGGGCAATGTGCCGCCGCCAAACTCCGGCAACGGCGCGGCCTCACCCAGCCCGACCAGCCCGTTATCGGCTTCGATCCGAATGATTGCGCCCTCTCGCACCCCAAGCTCGCCTTGCGCCGTACTGAACTGGCCTGCAAACGGTATCCGATAGGTTGTCCAGCTAATGTTTTTGATTTTCATGAGATATTAGAAATCAGATATTAGAAATCAGACATTAGAAGCCAGATTTTTGGCGATGGCTAATTTCTAATATCTGATCTCTAATATCTAATATCCTCCTACGGCAAACGCGGGAACTTCGAGAAGTCCGGCTTGCGCTTTTCGAGATAGGCCCGGTGACCTTCTTTGCCTTCGTCGCTCATGTAATAGAGCATGGTCGCGTCGCCTGCCATCTGCTGAAGCCCGGCCTGTCCATCGGTATCGACGTTAAAGGCCGCTTTGAGGAAGCGTAGGGCCAGGGGGCTTTTCTCCAAAATCTCTTTGGCCCACTTGATCGACTCTTCTTCCAGTTGTTCCAACGGTACAACCGTGTTGACCAACCCCATATCAAGGGCTTCCTGAGCATCGTACTGGCGGCATAGATACCAGATTTCGCGGGCTTTTTTCTGTCCGACTACCCGCGCCATATAAGCCGCGCCGTAGCCCGCATCAAAGCTACCGACCATTGGCCCGGTCTGCCCGAACCGTGCGTTATCGGCGGCAATCGTCAAATCGCAAACCAGGTGCAGCACATGCCCGCCACCGATAGCATAGCCTGCCACCACCGCAATGACCGGCTTGGGCATATACTTGATCTGCTTTTGGACTTCCAAAATATTCAGACGCGGTATTTTATCGTCGCCGACATATCCCCCGTGTCCGCGCACTCGCTGGTCGCCGCCAGAGCAGAACGCTTTGTCGCCCGCCCCGGTCAGCAATACCACCCCTATTTCGGGGTCGTCGTGTGCGTCATCAAAAGCTTCTTGCAATTCCGAAACGGTCTTAGGCCGGAAGGCGTTCCGTACTTCGGGTCGGTTGATCGTGATCCGGGCGATGCCCTCGGCCTTTTCGTAAATTATATCCTCGTACTCTTTGGCTTTTTGCCAATCGACTGATGCCATTTAGGTTTGCTCCTCTCTTGCTAATGCAGAATGCAGAATTCAGAATGCAGAATAGTTAAGCTGCGTTTTATCAAAAAATATCTCAAGTCCTTAATCCCCAGGTTGCTCTGATCGCTTCAATTAAGCTCGTATAGTCAATTTTATCAAGATCGGTCGTGTCCAGTTCGTAAAGCTTCCCGCCGATGTCGAGCGGTTCGTAGCGGCCTTTGAGCAGGATCGGCTTGAACTCTTCTTTAGTAAGATCATCGACGTGACCGGGATGGCGCTGACCTGCCGCGTGGCGCTCTATAAAGCGGCGGTAGAGCGTTTCGCCATCGGCGACACACTGGATTTGAAACGGCTCAAAATCGTATTTGCGACCCAGTTCCACGAAGCGAAGGTTGTCGCGCTCCGGCTGAAAAGTGCTTTCCACCACTAAAGAGCGTCCGGCCCGTAGTTCGGCCCCGATAAAATAATCCAGAATAGCGTAGCTGGCTAGGCTCAATTCCCGCGAACGTTCCCGGTCTCCCCAGCCCAACCGATCAAACAGGATTTCCTTGATCCCATCTTTATTGACAAAAGGTAGCCCCAATTCGGTCGCAACCCGCTTGCCCAATGTCGTCTTGCCCGTCGCCGGTGGCCCGGCTATAATAATCAGTAAAGGCTTTGTCATAAAAGTTTTATTTTCACCGCAGAGACGAAAAATGCAGAAGTCAGAATGCAGAATGCAGAATATGAAGTCTACTTTTGCAACCTTCAATCGTAAATCGTAAATCGTAAATCGTAAATCGTAAATCTCTATCCATCCCCGTTAGATAAAAACTCCACTACTAATCGCTCGAACACGTTGGGTTGCTCGAGGTGGACGGCATGACCAGCCTGAGCGACGATTTCCAGATGGCAGTTAGGGAGGCGGGTGTGCATATGGCGGGCGATGTCGCAAAACTTGGTATCTAGTTCGCCCGCGATTAAGAGCGTCGCTACCATCAGGCTGTCGAGCCGTGACCAGAGCGAAGGCTGTACCCCCGTTCCAAGTCCGCGTAAGCTATTAGCGAGACCGCTAGAGCGGTTGGTCAGCCGTTGGCGGTGAAGCCTAGCCCGCACTTCGGGGGGTAAATTGCTCTGGCTGGCAAAGAGCGGGGCAGCTTCCCAACGGTCTACAAAGGCTGTAATCCCTTCCCGCTCGATCATATCAGCCAGGACGTTGTCGGCCTCGGTACGGGTGGCGCCTTCGATAGGGCTGTCCAGACCGGGCGACGCGCTTTCCAAAATCAACCGGCTAACTTTTTCAGGATAGGTCGCCGCGAAATATAAAGCAATCCGCCCGCCCATCGAATAGCCCAGCAGTGCGACCTTTTCGAGGCCCAACTCGTTCAGAACTGCCGCAATATCCACCGCAGAGTGGGCCATATCGTAGCGAGCCGCGTCGGGCGGCGCGTCCGATAAGCCGTGACCGAGCATCTCGATAGCGATCACCCGGCATTGCGGTTCGAGCGCTATCCGGTGCTTTGCCCAGGTAGCATTGCTGCCCGTAAAGCCGTGTAGCAACACCAGCGGCTGCCCCTCCCCGCTCACCTCTACATTCAAATGTACACCGTTAACCGCCAGCCTCATTCATTTCCCTCAAGAATAAAGAATTTATAACACAGATGAACACAGATAGGACGGATGAACACAGATAGAATTTAATAAGAATGTAATTATGCCCTTGTCATTGTGAGCGACGGTTATCTGGTTTGAATGTTTAGCAGATTTAAGCGAAGCATCTTCTGCCAAGAGCATTCTTTTAACCCAACGGGCTGGGATTCTTCGCTGCGGTTCACAATGACAACTTCGAGACTGGCTGAACAGTTACAAAATATTATATTCATTCTTATCCGTGTTCATCCAATACATCTGTGTTAATCTGTGTTACTGTATTCTTCCGCATTACTTAACCCACCTCCACCAACGACAAAGCCTCGTAGACAGCGGCCCACATTTGGCGGTGCAGGATAACGTTGCGGTCGCGACTGGTCGGCACCTCGATCACCTTGAGGCCGTCGGTGTGCAGGGCGCGATCCAGGGCCGTATCAAATTCAGGCCAGCTTTGCACCCGCCGAAAGTCCGCCCCATACATCTTCATGACTGGCTCGAAATCGAGACCATGCGGTGTTCCGAACAACTGCTCAAAATTGTCGGGGTAGCCCGCCTGGGGCAGGAAAGAGAAGATACCGCCACCATCGTTGTTGAGCAGGATAATAGTCGCGTTGATCTGGTGGAGTTTTGCCGCCAGCAGGCCGTTAAGATCATGATAGGCCGAAATATCGCCCAGCACCAGCACCAACGGCCCGTCGCTGACTGCCGCCGCTCCCAATGCGCTCGATACTACGCCATCGATCCCGTTCGCACCCCGGTTGCACATCACCCGGATCGAGCGGGTGCTTCCGGCGAAGAAGCTATCCAGGTCGCGCACCGGCATACTATTGCCGACAAAGAGGGTTGCTCCACCTGGTAAGTTGTTCATATCCGCCAGCACGCGCCCCTCGAACAATTCATCCAGGCCATTCATTCGGCTGGTCAGGGCCTGGGCCGTGCGTTGTGCGATTTCTTGCCAGCTATCCAACCAATCGCTATTTAATTTAGAAGTGAATTTCGCCCTGGACAAATCCTGGCAAAAGTTCACCGGGTCGGCGTGAATGACCCGTTCCGCCAGCAGCGCCGGCTCCTGCCAGCCGTCGCCGCCATCGATCACGATTTGAGGACAATTCGGGTAGCGTTTCAAAAATAGCAAAAGCGGCTTGGCGGTTGGCATTGCCCCAAAGCGCAAAATAATTTCAGGTCTAAATTCGTCAGTTTCAGTAAAACGTTTGTCGCGCAAGAAAGCATCATAGTTAGAAATAACCTGGGCCGCATAATGGGGGCCGGTCCGTAATTGTGAGAGCGGGTCGGCTAGAATTGGGAACCCGGTAGCGGCGGCTAATTTTTGCAAAGCTTCTGGTAATTCAGGCTGCTCCTGCGGCCCGGCAATAATTATACCTTTTACAACACCATCTAATTCGTGCGCCAGACTTTCAATCTCCCTAACACCCAGTCGGCGCGGGGCTTGCTGCAAAATTACATACGGCTGGCCGTTGGGCCGCCCGTACCAGGCGACTGGCTCGCGTTCGGCTTCGGGCGGCAAAGGCTGTCCGACGATAGGGGCGGGGGTCAGTGGCTCCCTGAAAGGCATGTTAAGATGGACCGGCCCGGCAGGACTGGCGGCAGCCGTCCCAAAGGCGCGGCAGGCTATCGTTCGGGCATAGCGTAATACTTCGTTGGTAGCTTCCGGTAAGGCCATTTCGACAAACCACTTGGCATAAGTCCCGAACATTCGCAACTGATCGATGGCCTGGGGAGCGCCGTTGTCGCGCAATTCGGCTGGACGATCTGCCGTCAGCACCAGCAGCGGCACACGGGCATAATGGGCCTCGACTACGGCGGGCATAAAATTGGCGGCAGCCGTTCCCGAAGTGCAAACCAACGCGACCGGCTTGCGGCTGGCCTTTGCCATTCCTAACGCGAAAAAGCCCGCCGACCGCTCATCGTATTCCATCCAGATTTTGAGGGCCGGGTTTGCGGCAAAGCCATAGGCCAGGGGGGTCGAGCGCGACCCCGGACAAACCACCACATTCTGTACTCCCGACCGCGCCAACTCGTCTACAAAGGCTGTCACATAGGCGAAAGTCGGATTTTCGATTTTAATTCCACTCATTTGCTTAAGTCCAGTTTCATATTCACCGCCAACAAATGCGGTTAAACCTTTTCTAAAAACCGAGGGCCGTCAGCATCGGCTTGAGCTTCAGGCAGGACTCGGCATATTCGCTGTCCGGGTCGGAGTCGGCTACAATGCCGCATCCGGCATACAGATAAGCTTCCGCGCCGTCCACCAGAGCCGAGCGGATCGCGACCACAAATTCGCCTTCGCCCCGGCTATCGACCCAGCCAACCGGAGCAGCATACCAACCTCGGTCAAGCTGTTCGTTTTCGCGTAGCCAGGCCAGGGCTTCTACTCGTGGGAAGCCACCCAGGGCCGGAGTCGGGTGCAATTGCTCGACCAACTTCAAAACGCTGGTCTGTGTGCCAGCCGACAGCCGCCCCAATACCGGGGTATAAAGGTGCTGCACGTTCGAGAGCTTTAACAGGTGCGGGGTTTCCTCCGACCAAACGTGGCTACAAACCTTGTCCAGGGCAGTCCGCAACATCCGCACCACGATAGCGTGTTCCTCCTGGTTTTTGGTACTGTTTAGCAGTTCCAGACCAAGCTCCCGGTCTTCTTCCTCGGTCTTGCCACGCGGAGCCGACCCTGCCAACCCAATCGTGCGGACTTCACCCTCGCACAGCCGAACCAGCCGTTCGGGGGTCGCCGCCACGAAGCAACGACCCGCCTCGCCGACTGCAAATAAGGTCGCACTCGGATAATTAACCCGCATACGTCGTAAGGCCTCCGACACATCAAGCGGTTGCTCGGCCTGAACGCGCACCTCACGAGCCAATACCACTTTTTGAAAGGCTCCTGCCTTAATTCGATTTACAGCCTCCCCCACCAGCCCTTTCCAGGTGTGCGCCGGTAGAACATCCTCCAAAGCTGGCTGGTTTCTAATTTCTAAATCCTGATCTCTATTATCCGGCATACAAACCTGGGCGCAAAGATGATTGAGCCGGTCGGCTTCGGCAGCCGCATCGGTCGTAGCGGCGACCAAGACATTCAGGCTCAGGTAATGACCGTCGGGGCGGACGGCAAGCTGGATTTCGGGTAGTTGCAACAGGCCGTCCGGGTAGCCCTGCCAGCGTCCGCTTGGCGTTTTAGCCGTATCAAAGGAAAAGCCGCCGACCAGGGCCGGGCCAATTCCCCACAAATCGCCTTCGATACCCTCGCGGTAGACCAGCGCTTTTTCCAGCAAGGTCTGCCATTGTTGTCCGGCTTGCTCGAAGCGGGTCTGGCCCTGACCTTCCAGGCGGTAAGCAGTTCCGGCCCCGGCCAGACTGAATTTGTCCTCGGCCCGTTCCCAGAAGAAAGCAGCCAGCTTTAGCGAGTGAGCGCGGGCGAATAAATCTAGTGGGTCAAGCTGCGAGATCGGCTGGGTATAACTGACCAATACGGTCTGGTTCTGGCGGGTCGCTTCGTGTACACCCCAGGCCAACCAGTTTCGCAACTTGATAAAGTCTGTAAAATATTTAGTGGCAATTGCCATTACTTTGCCTGCCTTCTAAAGATAATTTTTGTAGGGGCGACCCATGTGGTCGCCCTCTTAGACCCGGCCCGGTGTTCACGGGCGATCACAAGGGTCGCCCCTACAAAATAATTCCCTATCCTGTTGCGGTAGATTTGTCCTAAACGACCGCCAATCCTATACCGCGTCGCAACAGATCGCGCAAGGCCGGATATGCCTCTTGCAATTGAGCGGGTTGCCCGGTTAGCACCCAGCGCGTGACCACCTCGTTGACCGCCCCGAACCAGGCTACGCTTGCCACATCGGTCTCCAAAGGTGCTATAATAGCGTTGGCGACGGCCTCGTCCAGGTAGGCTTTGATAAGCTCGGTAAAGGATGCGTGGATTTGCATTATCTTGGCGTTAAACTCGCGCCCGGCCCCCAGCGCCTCGACCAGAAACAAATGGGTCAGGGTGCGGTGTCCGGCAAAAGTCTGTAGAATAGTCGCCAGGGCCACATCGCCTTTTTTGCTCAAATCCGGCTCTGCCGCCATCGCGCTCTCGGCCCGCGACTGCAGTAGACCCGCCATCCGGTCGAGCAAGGCCAGAAAAATAGCCTGCTTGTTGGGAAAATAAAAATAAATGCCGCCTTTAGAGGTCTGCGACTCGCTGGCAATGTCGTCTACGGCCGAGTCTTTGTAGCCTTTCTGGGAAAAGACATCCACAGCGGCATCCAATATTCGGCTAAGACGTAGTTGACTTTTAGTTTGTCTGTCCAAGCTTGCGCCATCCCTCTGTTTCACTACAAACCGACTGACTCGTCGGTTGTGTTAATTGTAACAAATAAAACGTTTAAAATCAATAGAAACTTTGTAATTGTTTACCGGTCATTTTAATGTATGGCAAAACCTGCTGGGGCTTTGCTGCGTCTCACAATGACGCAAAAGGTGCAAAACGGTGTGAACAAGGAGAATGAAATGAACAAGAAAACTATCGAGGATGTGGATGTACAGGGCAAACGAGTGCTGGCACGGGTGGACTTTAACGTGCCGTTGGACAAGCAAACCGGGGCCGTCACCGACGATACCAGGATAAGGGCGGCCTTGCCAACTATTCAATATCTGGTGAAACACGGCGCGAAGGTGGTGCTGATGAGCCATTTGGGTCGTCCCAAAGGGCCAGACCCCAAGTTGCGGCTTGACCCGGTCGCGGCGCGTCTATCCGAACTGCTGGGTCAACCGGTCAAAAAGCTGGACGATTGTCAGGGGCCAGCGGTCGAAGCAGCCGTAAATGCGCTCCAACCGGGCGAAATCGTGCTGCTGGAAAACGTGCGCTTCCCGGCCAAGATGGACCCTTCGAGCGAGAAGTTCAAGTCGGACGATGAAAAGAACGACCCGACCCTGGCCCAAAACCTGGCAAAGCTAGGCGACATCTTTGTCAACGATGCCTTTGGGACGGCCCACCGCGCCCACAGTTCGACCGAAGGTGTAACCCACTATTTGCAACCGGCAGTGGCGGGCTATCTGATGCAAAAAGAACTGGACTACATGGGCAAGGCTCTGAGCGACCCGGAACGACCTTTTGTGGCAGTGCTGGGCGGCGCTAAAGTCTCGGACAAAATCGGGGTGATCGAGAATTTGTTGAGCAAGACCGACCAATTGCTGATCGGGGGCGGGATGGCAAACACTTTCTTTAAGGCCCAGGGTTTGGAAGTGGGCGACTCGCTAGTGGAGGATGATAAGCTAGACGTAGCCCGTAAGTTGATCGAAGAAGCCGGGGCCGGAAAGCTAGTGCTGCCGGTCGATGTCGTGATTGCCAATGCTTTTTCGGTTGAGGCCGCTACTCAGGTGACGACTCCCGACAAGGTTGGTACGGGCTGGCGTATCCTCGATATTGGCCCCCAGACCGCCGAGCAGTTCAAGGGCTATCTGGCTTCGGCTAAAACAGTTGTCTGGAACGGGCCGATGGGCGTGTTTGAGATGCCGCCCTTTGCCAAAGGTACCTTGGCGGTAGCTCAGGCGATGGCTCACGTCCAGGGTACGACTATCATCGGTGGTGGTGACAGCGTGGCGGCGGTCGAACAGGCCGGTCTAGCCGACAAGATGACCCACATCAGCACCGGCGGTGGGGCCAGCCTCGAATTTCTGGAAGGCAAGACCCTACCGGGGGTCGCGGCGCTCAACGACAAATAAATCCCCTAAACCCGTATACAATCCTTCGGCAGGGCGTAGCATCATACGCCTTGCCGATATATCCTTTACTGCTGACCTTAGATGAACTCAAAACGAGGAGAACAGTTTTGCGCGTACTTTTGACCAATGATGATGGGGCGGACAGCCGAGGGCTGCACGCGCTCTACGAGGCAGTCGCAGCAGTCTCGGAAGTAGAGGTGACGGTGATCGCGCCCGACCGCAATTGGAGCGCGAGCGGACACAACAAGACAATGGATCGCCCCTTACGGGTCAATCAAGTCGAATGGTTCAACGGTTTGGAGATTTTTACGACCGATGGCACACCCGCCGACTGTGTAACGCTGGCCGGGTTGGGCCTGATGCCGGAGTTGCCCGATCTGGTAATAAGCGGCATCAACAACGGCCCAAACCTGGGCGACGACGTGACCTATAGTGGGACGGTTGCTGCCGCGATGGAGGCCCATATTACAGGTATTCCGGCCATGGCTTTCTCGGTCAATGAATATGTGACTTTTAATTACGATGGGGCGGCCCGCTTTGCCAACCGCATGGTAACGCTTTTCTTGAAGGGTTTGAAGGGTGAAGAAGGTGGTTTGACCCTCACTTCTGATTTGCTGCTCAATATAAATGTGCCGAACCTGAATTTTGATGAAATCGGCGAGATCGAAGTGACCCGGCAGGGGCGACGCATCTACCGGGACGAGCTTTACAAGCGGCAAGACCCGCGTGGGCGAAATTATTACTGGATCGGTGGCGAACGGCCTAGCGGTCATATCATTGAAGGTACCGACGTGGCGGCTATCGCCGACAATAAAATCAGTATTACACCTCTCAAGCTCGATCTGACCAGCTATACTTTATTGGAAAAGATTAAGGGCTGGCAGTTTTAGACGCGGTGTATTTTAGCAAGGCTATTTGGCCCAAAGATGGTGTAAAATGGATGAAGAGGCGGCTAAAGCGCTGTTCCAAAAGATAAAAGTGGAAGCCCCAGGCCACATCTCAAACATCCGGTGGATAAATTGCCAGTTGGCGGTAAACATCCTTACATACCACCTGTTCGTAAAGGTAATCCTGAAGCTGTTAAAAATCCACAAGGTAAAGGCTATTTGGATAAAGATGGTAATGTCTGGGAGTGGGCGCACGACCAACATGGTGGGGAACATTGGAATGTTCAACATGGTGGTCAAAAACATACCAATGTTTACCCTGATGGCGAGGTACATCAAGGTAAAGATAATTTTTAACTGTTCACGATATGTCACGCCCCTTTTCGGGGGTGTAAGGCGGGACATCAGCTGGATTTTTACTAAAGTAAGCTCCCCGCCGAAGAATCTAAGTTTGGTTAGCCGTCTGGTCGTGAACGGTTACGATAATTTTTAAGGTCGCAAGAATGGTGAAGTATGAAGAGTTTAAGGGCCGGAGAAATAATCCGATTGGCAGAAACCCCAACCAATACTGGCTCCGAAAATTACCTTGTTAAGCGCCAGTTACTCAGGGAAGGCTCGGTTAAGGAGCTTATAGTTGCTCTTCAAACCAGTACATCCCACAACACTCGTCAATATTTATGTTATATCCTGGGTATGAGGCATGCTAAAACTGCTGTGCCTGTCCTGCTTGAATGTTTAAACGATCCATCAGCGGAGGTACGTAATTCGGCAGCTGAAGCACTGGCAAAAGTCCGCAAGTCTGAAGGTGGAGATGTTTTGTTAAAACACTTTATAGAGCTAGAAAAAGATATAGAAGTACGTAGAACGTTGGCAATGACATTGGGAGCCATCGGTTATCAGCCTGCCATTCCGGTACTGGTTCAGGCCTTAAAGTCTCCTGATGTTTCTTTGCGCGGTATGGCGGCCTGGTCATTGGGTGAGCTTAAAGCAATTGAAGGTTTTAATGCATTACAGCAAGCTTTGGCTCTTGAAACAGAATGGTACGCTCAAACCAGAATGAAAGCAGCACTTGAGATAATAAGAGAGGCAGCCAAAGATGGAACCTTACGAGAACGTGCGACTGGAACGGGTCGAGGCGCGGGCGAATATCACTATCAATCGGCCCGCTAAGCGCAACGCTTTGAATGCGGCTACGATTGCCGAATTGGTGCGGGCTTTCGAGGAATGTAAGGACGACCCGGCAATTCGGGTGGTGGTCTTGAGCGGAGCGGGTGATAAAGCCTTTTGCGCCGGAGCCGACCTTGCCGAAAGCCAGCAGACTGTCAACGAATACCAACGTTACGTCCAGCGCGAGACTTTTGTGGGGCTGTGGGAATTAATACCGGGGCTGGGCAAGCCAGTGATTGCCGCCGTGCAAGGGGTGGCTCTGGCAGGCGGGTGTGGGCTGGCGGCTTCGTGCGATTTTGTAATTGCCAGCGAAGCGGCCCGCTTTGGTACGCCGGAGATCAATGTCGGGCTTTTTCCCATGATGATCTCGGCGATTTTGATTAAGAACATCGGACGCAAAAAAGCCTACGATCTGATGTTTACCGGGCGGCAGATCGACGCGCACGAAGCCGAACGCATCGGCCTTGTAACGCGGGTAGTCAAGGCCGACGAACTGACCACCGAAGTGGACAATCTGGCGGAAGAGTTGGCAAGCAAAAGTCCTTCGATTATGAAGCTGGGTAAAGATGCTCTTTACAATGCCGACCAGATGCCTTTTGGGGAAGCCTTGCGCTATCTTAGCACGATGCTAACGATGAGCATTTTAACCGAAGACTCCAAAGAGGGGCTGACCGCTTTTGTCGAGAAGCGCAAACCCGAATGGAAGGGCTATTAAAAAGAAAAATGTAATATTAAAATAATAACATAGTCATAGACGAGCAAGACCAGATATGCTATGATAGCTACAGTCTTGCCAGAGCAGTTTATAAGTAAGACTACCCTCTATCCCTTAAAAAATTGATCCTTAGTATACGCATTAGGATTAGTGCATTTGTTCAAAAAGCCAAAGTTTGATTCTCGGTTTGGTCTGTGATTTTGACCGCAACTTTACATCGATTTATAATCATCTAGCTAGAATTGGGAGCTTATAATGAGACCTTTTTTTGTCTTGCGACGGTTGTTAAGGTTGACAGCTTTATCACCCCTTCGGCGTATCAGCGCCAAAATTTCCCTCGTAATTATCATAAGTGGATTGCTATTTGCAAACGGTGGGTTAGCCTTTGGGCAGACCGGCGGGCCAGTCCAGCCCACTCCGGTTTCGCTTGCCGGGATTTTCTCGATCAAATGGGGCGACCCGCAGCCCGGTTCTGGCCTCAAGTCGTCGGTTAGCTATAGCTTGACCGAGGCCAGTGGCAAACGCTACCAACTGGCCTTAGACCCGCGCCTGGGGGAGCGGGTGCTGAGCATTGACAACAAGCCGATCAAGCTAGATGGAACCCTGACAACTACCCGTGTGGCCGGTATCGACATCAACACCGTTTCAGTCCAGAACGTGCAGTTGGATACCAGTGCCGGGGCTAAGATCAGCCCGAATGTAATCGGCAACCAGCCTTTTATTTCCTTGATGTGCAAATACGCCGATGTTCCGGCCCTCGAACCGCAGCCTTTGGCCTTTTTCACGACGCAGTTGAGCAACACCAAGCCCGGCTTTAACCATTACATCCGCGAAATGTCCTACGACGCGGCTAACCTGGATAACAGTACAGCGAGTGGTTGGCACACTTTGCCCAAAACCTACGCTGAATATGGGGCTTTGCCGGGCGGATTTGGTGGCAGTGGTAGCGATCAGATCGCGCTGGATTGTGGAAATGCCAGTGGCTTGACCAATCTCGATAACTATTTTGGGATCAACTTCATGCTTAATGGCGATTTGGGCGGTTCGGCTTTTGGTGGCTCAACCGGGACGATTACCCTCGGTGGCAAGACTAAAAACTGGCGAGCGACCTGGATGCCTTATAGCGGGGCCAATTCAACTTTTGGTTGGGCGGAACACGGTATTTTGGCTCACGAAATTTCACACGCTTTTGGGTCGCCTCACTCCGGCGGTTCGCTCGGCTACGAGTATAGCAGTTCGTGGGATGTCGTCAGCAATCCGCAGGCCAATTGCAACCTGGCGACCGACCCGACCTATGGCTGCCTGGGACAAGGCAGTGTAGCCTATAATAAGGATTCGATGGGCTTCATTCCAGCCGCTCGAAAGCTAACTTACGACCGAACCGGCGGGTCGCAAACGTTTACGCTCGATAGTCTGTCGGAGCAAACCCCGACTGACGCTAACAGCAAATATATGATTATAGTGCCTTCGATAGCCACTCCCGCAACCCGATTTTATACGGTTGAAGCCCGTAAACAGCAGGGTTACGATGTGAAATTGCCAACTGTCGATGCGATTATTATCGAGGATGTCGATACGACGCGCACGGGGGCGAATGTCGCGGTAGCCTGGCTATTCCCACCACCGGGTGCGGCCCTGGATGCCTTGCGGCAACCGCAAGGTGGCCCTAATCAGACCGGCGACGCGGCAGGCAAATGGGCGCTTGGCACTACCCTGACCGATCCGACCAACCAAATCACGATTAACGTTACCGCGCAAACTGCGAAAGGTTTTACGGTTACGATTGCCCCTACCAACATTCCTAGTGCAACCGTAACCCAGGGTACCGATGATGGGACAGGGGGAACTAACAATTCACTTTCGTTCCATCTGGCGAACGCCGCCAACAACACCGTAATTACCTTTGATGCTAACGCCATGGGCGGGACGACCGTCTTAATGAGTTCGTCTTATGCTGCTCCGGTCAATACCGGTCTGGTGATTGACGGGGGGAGTTGTGCGGCTGGCCCGCGCATCACGATCCAGGCTACCGGACTTGCCGCAACCGACCCGACCAAAAATGGTATAACCCTGTCCAAGGGGTTAAAGCTGAAAAATATTAAGGTAGCCGGGTTTGGTGGCAAACAGATCAATGCCCTTACGACCGGCAACCTCGCGGCTAATTTACTAGGGCCGTGTGTAGTCGCAAGTAAGCAATAGTTGGGGTGGTAAGTTGGTTTTGGCTCCAGGGCGGCAGGTAAATTGCCTGCCGTCGCCTGGGGCGGTTTTCTCCAATGTAGCTGTTAGATATTGCTCCGTCAATGGCTGTCGGCTATTATAACGCTAAATAAAGAGGATTGGAAAATAATCTTTTCCAATCCTCTTTATTTAGCCTTTTTGCCGTTTGGTAGTATAATAACCGGGAGCGATGGGGTAAAGACGGTTAAAGGTTAGAAAGATAGAGGTTGTAACATGGCCTTGAGCGTAGCGAAAAAGTTTGAAATGCTAGACAAAAGCGGTATACGGGCCGAGGAAATCGGTAGCGAGTTGCTCAAAATGAACCCAGCCCTGGTGCGCGACTGGCTGGTCGAATTCTTACGCGACGAGCTTACCCGGCGGCGGGGCTTCTCGAAGGCGATTGTCGGGCTGTCGGGCGGGGTGGACTCGGCTCTGGTGACGTATTTATGCGCCGAGGCGCTGGGAGCCGAGAACGTGCTGGCAGTGCGGATGCCCTACCGTACCAGCAGCCAGGAAAGCCTCGATCACGCCCAACTGGTGATCGATGACCTGGGCGTACAGCACCGCACAATTGAGATTACAAAGGCGGTCGAGGGCTATCTAGCCGAGTTTGAGTCGGACGCGGACGGTCGTCGTCGGGGTAACGTGATGGCCCGCATGCGTATGATCGTGTTGTTCGATCAGTCCGCCAAGCATAATGCACTGCCGGTCGGGACGGGCAACAAAAGCGAACGGCTTTTTGGCTATTTTACCTGGCACGCCGACGATTCGCCCCCGATCAACCCAATTGGCGATCTTTACAAAAGCCAGGTCTGGGAACTGGCCCATTTTGTAGGCGTGCCGGATGTGATCGTCCACAAACCGGCTTCGGCTGATTTGATCCAGGGCCAGACCGACGAGAGCGATTTTGGGATCAGCTACAAGCGGGCCGATTTGATTCTGGCGCTCTTGCTACGCGGCTATCACCGGGAACGCTTGATCGAAATGGGTCTGCCTGCCGCCGAGCTTGATCTGGTCAAAGGTAAGCTGGACGCGACCCACTGGAAACGCCACCTTCCAACGACCGCTATGCTCAGTAATACTAGCATCAACGATTACTATCTGCGCCCGGTCGATTATTAGCTAAAAACCAATCTTTGTAGGGGGCGATCCTTGTGGTCGCCTGTGAACACCATGTCAGGTCAACGAGGGCGACCATAAAGATCGCCCCATAGCCGTCAACATAAGAATAATATACTATTAACAAATTGTGAGCGTAAAGCAATTGAGTTCAAAGGCTTAAATCAGTAAGTTCTGGTAAGAGACTGAAACAATGCAACGGTATTTAGTTTTGAGCCTGTACTA